>DCFX01000082.1:3816-32710 GCA_002314445.1 Treponema sp. UBA1793 | reverse complement strand
GTGACTATGATTGGGATGCACTTTGCAGGGAACCGGAAAAAGAGCATAGTCCCCGTACACCGCTCAATACATATGTTGCATATATGAAGGATATGATTGAGCTTTTATATAAAAATAGTATCAAACCGGTAATAATGACGTTACCGCCGCTTGTTCCGGAGCGGTATTTTAAAACGATTTCAGAGCATCGCGATAAAAATGTTATACGTGATTTTCTTGGTGATGAGGGATTTCTTTACCGCTGGCAGGAAATGTATTCCGAATCAGCTGCAAATCTGGCACTCAGAATGAATTGTTTTCTGCTCGATATCAGGAGCGCTTTTCTTGCGGAGCGTAATTATCAGAAGCTTATATGCAATGACGGTATTCATTTGAACAAAGAGGGACATGCGTTTTTGTTTCATTTTTTTGAAAAAGTTATGAAGGAAACGGATTTTGCTGTGAGGCGTTCTGTTCAGCCGGCATGATTATTGGTCGCATGCGGACTTGTTTTTCCCTCTGCATTTCTTTTTACACACGATATGCAAAGTATCTGTTTACCTGAATGCCATGTGCTAAGAAGCGTCGTTTAGAAGAATCGAAAGACGGGGTCCAGGGGTATCCCCTGGTCATGCTGGGAAAAGTAAGTGGTTTGGAGAGAGAGCACGGACAAAGCAGGTGCGTATGTCCGTGCGCTTTGAAAGTAGAGGGGTTCTCTCTCTCCAAATAAATGTACTGTTTCTTTTATGTGTTTTTGTGATAGAGTACCGGCAGTTTTTCTGTGGAATATGTATGTGTTCATGAAAAACAGACAGTTCGAAATCCATCCTGTCTTAAAGTAAAACCAGGAGCATTTATGAGCCGGACAAAAGAAGAACTGGAAGGCGTTACGCTGCTTGGCAACAAAGATACAAGGTATGAGTATGATTACACACCGGAACTGCTGGAGCGGTTCCCGAATAAACATCCGGACAACGACTATATGGTCATGCTGAACTGCCCGAAATTTACGTCGTTGTGCCCCGGAACAGGGCAGCCTGATTTTGCGGAAATCTGTATCTGTTATATCCCCGACAAATATATTAGCTGTATTCTGCTTATGTGATGTACATACTTTACCGTTTACATTTACCGTCTGCGCCGGAGTTCCTGTTGTGCTGTCTGCGGAATCAGTCGGATTAACCGTCATAAAACCGGCTTTATATTGCAAGCTGCGTTTTCAGCTTTGTTATCGCGCAGAATAAAAACATATCTTCATTTTCTTTTGTTAATATTATATATAAAAGAAAGAGGTTGTCCCGTAGTGATTTTTTGGGACAGCCTCTCTTTGGAAATAATTACTGTGTATCTTATCTATTTTTTAGCAGGAGCAGCAAGCATGATAAATCTTGCTTCAATAACTGTGGTACCTGTATCAAAACTTGAAACAAGAATCCAACTGTCTTGTGTTATGTCTTGGATTGATGCCATATCAGGTTGTTTTCCTTCAGGTTTGCCATTCTGTTTTTCATCAGGGATCTCTTTAGAACCTTGCTGCATTTCTAATGGCTGTTTTATTATTCTTGTAAACGGATTTACATGAATCTGTATATTCTTCCCATCAGCGTCTGTAATAGTGATTATGTCTTTGTCTACAGATGTAACAACTCCCATCGTTCTTACCTTCATCATTTCCATGCCCATGGGACGTCCGTTTTCCTGACTGTGCATGTTATCTGAATTGTCATATTGTTCCGGCATGTCTTTATCCCCATGCATGTTTTTGTCTGCCGGCTGTTTTGCAAATAGTGGAAGTGTCGCAAATACAACCAAGGTTACAATTGCGAGGCGTTTTAGTAAAGATTTGTTCATAGAATGACTCCTTGAAATAAATTCAGGCAGCAAGAAGCTGTTTGGTCGGTCATATTATTTTGACTGGCAATAATGAATATACAACATGATTAATAAATATTTATGAAAATTAAATTGTACAAATGTGAAAACTGGTTCTGACTGGATAGATGAGCTTTAATTTTATACGCTGAATGGAAAATTAAAGATTGCTTTTCAGATATCTGCATACATGGAACTCAACAGGCAGTCTTGTTTCCGCGTAATAATTTCTTGACTATAATTGTTGATTGTCTTTTCCGTTTCCATCTGTGCCCTCTTGTGTTCATAGTCATGGGGGCATACGGACATCATTATTTTGTGTTAATAAAATTGAAAAATATTTTTTTTGAATCATAATTATAGTATGCTGATTTTAAAGGAGAGTAGATTATGGCTTTTTTAAAATGGTCTGCAGAATATGAATTCGGTATTCCTGAAATGGATGAACAGCATAGACACTGTTTTGAATTACTGAGCCACTTTTACGAGGGACTTGTTTGTCAGAATACGCAAGATCAACTTCTTACACTTCTGAATGAAGCAATTGATTATACGCATTACCACTTTTCACAAGAAGTAAAACTGATGCAGGATATAGGATATTCAGCATTGATTGATCAGAAAAAGATGCATTCAGATATCGAAAACAGAATTGAAAACTTCAAAGAAAAATTTTTAATTAATAAACCTGTCGTTTCTAAGGATGTAATCAATGAAGTAAAGAGCTGGTTTATTTATCATATTCAGATTGAAGATAAAAAATATGTTGCACTATACAAACATGTAAAAACGAATAAATAAAGATGTGATATCATATTACATTTTAGCTGATAATTTTACTGTTCTTCACTTATTGTATTTCCGGGTGGATACAGCTTTCTGACATAGAGTGCCGTTTTTTTACCTGCTGACGCATGAGTGGAAAGGGAAGCCGCATGCACAGGAGTGGAATGCAGGGTGTAAAACACGACGGATGGGGATGAGGGGAAACCGTCCCCGGGGAATACAGGTTGAACCTGTTCAGGGATACAGACAGTACGGAAAACACAGCTGAAAATTATTAGTATGACGAAACTATTGATTTTCTTTCCATTTTTCAACTAATTCAGTATATCCTTTTACACTGATTTTTTCTGTATCTTCCTCACTAAATCCCCGTATACTGACAAGTTCTTCAAAAAGAAATGCCTGAAAGTTGAGATAATATGCCCAAATCTTTCTTTCTCCATCCCTGTTCTTTGTCATTTCATTGTTGATTAACCAGTCTCTGATAACGCCTACAAGTTTTTCCGGTTTATTTTCATGTGCATGAATATCCCTGCTGGCAATGTCGGACAGGGCTATACTATAGCTTCGTCTTTCACCTTCAAGAACAAGTATTCTCTTATATGAATGACTTTCCTGCCTTATTCCGTAATCAATTCCCAATTCGAAAGGCATATTAAGCCTGTAGTACTCATTCTTTCTTGTAGATTTTATTCGTGATAAATCATGGACACTTATATCTGATTCTTTTATTTTTTTGTAATTTTAGTAAGCCTGTCTTCCATGCAGTCATCTGTATCTGATGATATGCTCGTTTTAAAGCCATAATACTTAAAAGTAAATATCATAGCCTTCAACATGGAATTATATTGTTCATCAAACGGACAGTTTATAAAGACTGTCATATCTTAATTTCTGATATTTTTGTTACAACAGAACCGTCTTTTCGATGCAGATAAAGGGGAACAGCCTCCTTGTCTGCAATTTTTTTCGCGTATTCTATTGCTGTATATTCATTGGAAAAATTCCGGATTGCTCTGTCGGAACCGCCTTTCAGAACAGACCATTTCCCCTGAACGGAAGGAACAATATGATATGTTCTTGTCATTTACCTGCCTCCAGTTACGACGTAAACCCGGGAAACGGATTGTAAATCAATCCTTCATCCCGTTAAATATAGCATATCACTACACGGAAAGCAAGTAATCGGCAGTAAATTGCATAATAATGACATAGAGATGTCATGGTTCTGATGCTATAATCATACAGCAGACAGGAGGTCGGTTATGAAAAAATGGTATGATGAAGAATATGAATGGGAAATCGAAGTGACAGGTTTTCTCAACAGCGACCATACGGAACGGTATTGCCGGAACGGTGAAGAAATCGGGGATAAATACACGTGTACGTACGGCTGTCCCGTAAATAAGGATGGTCAGGGTATCTGCTCAAAAGTAATGATGATGATGTTTCCCGTCATGGAGGCGGTCAGAAGCGGCGGCGATTTAGAGAATATTGGAGGAACCGGCAGATACTGCAAGGATATTGTATGTCCTGACGGCTGCGTTATGTTCAGAATGACTGCAAAAAAACTTGGAAATGAAAATTTTTTTAAGGGAAAGTTTTTCGGGCAGAAATGATCTTACCAACACGTACGCAATTACGTACGTTATATGCGGAATGTAAAAAATCATCTGACAACTGGGCTGCTTGATTCTTAAAATATACCTTATTACATACTATAAAAAGAAATACGGCAGTATGACTGTATTTTTCATCATTTATGGCTCTATAAAACATCCATTATTGTTAAATTTTAAATAATATCAATTTTTTCCTGTTTTTTTAGATAAAATTGATATACTGTGTATTGACAATTTATCCATATAGGCATAAATAAATAGTGTTAAGGTAAAAATAATATTTCCGGGAGTCTTTATGAAAAAAAATGCATTTCTTTCATTTTCTGCTGTTTTATGTGCAGTCGTACTCTTTTTTACAGGGTGCGACATATTGAGTAATCCTGATAAGGGAGCTGAAACGTATACGGTTACGTTCAATGCGAACGCGGAAACGGATACGGTGACTTCACTGCCGTCACCCATTACGGGCATTGCGCCGGAGTCAAAGATAACGAAACCTTCTGAAAGACCTGTCAGAAGCGGTTATTACTTCGGCGGCTGGTATAAAGAAAGCGGCGCGGTTACTGCCTGGGATTTCAGTAATGATACGGTCACATCATCCGTAACGCTGTATGCGTCCTGGCTGTCAGAGGCGGACTATTGCTGCATACAGTTTGATACGGGGGCAAGCGGATGGGTGTGTGATCCTCTTATAGCGAAGAAGGGTTCGGTTGTAAAACTGGAAACGTATTATATGACTCAGATGATGATATACTCTTCGACTAATCCTGATTTTACGACACAGACTCATGTGTATACAGACAGTAACTACGAAAACAGGTATACAGGCGGTGATACATATACTGCCGCTGAATCAACAACGTTCTATTTTAAAATGATCCGGCTGTATGCTGTGACGGTATATCCCAACGGGGGAAAATTTTCAGATTCGTCGACTACAGCAAAGACTGTAAAGATGGCGGAGGGTGAGACGTTAGCCTCCGCCATGAATGAGTACAATGCAAAACCGGTAAGGGAGGGATATGTCCTTTCCTGCTGGGGAAACGATGCGGTTGGAACCATGAAAATACCTGATACAACCAAAATCGTGAGTAGTCTTACGCTGTTCGCTCAGTGGGCAAAACTTGATACGAGTATAAACGGATGGTGGCTGTATACAAATACGAACGGTGATAACTGTTTTATGAAGCTTGATACCCAGTCTGGTTCCGGTGTTATATATGATGATTCTCTTGCATACGGTCTGAAGCAGGTTACAGTGACCGACACAAAGATTACGGTCGGTTCGAGCTCATATCCGTATACCTATACATCAGCTTCCGGAGAGCTTACGTTCAACGGTATTGTCTGCGCGCGTCCGTCTGAATCCAAAACTGCGGGTGGAAATGACAGCGGGACATACTATGTGACGGGCAGTCTGCTTTCGCTTAATACGGACAATACTTGTACGCTTACGTCGACTGATAATACGACCGTATCCGTAAGCGGAAAGTGGTGCAGGGACGGTTCATTGCTCAGCCTGCTCGACGATGACTCGAATCTTGTTATGACGCTTTCCGGAGAGAAGAAACTCGATTATGACACGCTCGGGGGGCATTACTACAATTACGGCGGTACTGCTGCATGCAGCAATAAGGATGCGTATTCACTGTATCTTGATAAAGACGGAACGTATCACTTCTATGTATTCAGTCTTGATATACAGGGAACATGGTATGCTTCAACTTCAGAAACGGAATCTGTCGTGTATCTCTCGGGTGGATACGGCAACAGTTATGGATATTCGATGGTATATGACGGGACGTCTTATACTACTTCGGGAGGCGTTAAAAATACACTCACACAAGCTTCTGCAAAGGGGACTGTCTCGGGATTTACTGAAGATCCCAGTCTTACCGGAACATGGAGTCTCTATCAAACCGGTATTACCGAAAATATGACGTTTACATCTGACGGCATAGAGAGAATGTACGAAAAAATAAACAATATGGAACAGAGTATGGATTTTTATTACTCTGTCGACAAGGAAAAAGGTTCTATTTATTTGCTGTATTCCACGATGCCTAATATGCTCATTGGTATTACCCAGACATATGGATACGCTGTTGACTCGGCAGGTACTACACTTACACTGACCTACGAGGGACAATCCAGTAACCTTACAAAAAAATAAAGTAAGTTTCTTACAGGTTTTTCTGACTTGAAACAGCAATTAACTTCCCTGAAAGGCAGGTAAGTTAATTACTGTATACATTAGGGCACCTCTAAAAACTCACTTTCAGTGAATTTTTAGAGGTGCCGTCGAGTTTTAAGTCGTTGTAATATCACGACTTAAAACATCGCATTTTCAGAGTTACCTCTAAAAACTTCAGTTTTTAGAGGTTCCCATTACAAAATAAAAAGAGGGAGAGTTTATGAAAAAGCGTTTGTTTTTCTGTGCATTTTTTTTCTGCACGGTATTTTTTTGTCATGCAGCGCAGTATTTTGCGGGAGAGGGTGTAGAAGACCTTGCTGTTATGCATGATTTTAACGGCGGAGCGTATGTATTGTACGTTCAAAACGGCAGTCTGAAAGCACTGCATGAAAATCCTGATGATTCGCTTACAGAATGTCTGCTTCCTGAAGCTGCCCGGAATGTACAAAATATCGCTTCACTTACGATGCATGAAGAAGCAGGTTTTCCGTTCGGAATTATTGCCACAAATGACGGACATTTTTATATAATCAAACTTGACATTGATTTTGAAGAAAAGGCTGGTGTTTTCCATTTTTTTCCGTTTTTGCTGCCTTCTGATGCGGCTGATATGTTTTATGAAGAATTAATAAACGGTGATATAAGAATCTGGTACATTTCTAAATCAACATTATTTTGTCAGAATCTGAACGGAAATGATTGTTCTGTGATAACGGACACCTGTATACGAGAGGGTACGGGCAGGGTTTATCAATACGGAATCAAACGGTTTGAATCAACGACAAAAGGATATTATATATCACAAAATAGTTCTTCAGAATATACCGTTTCTTTTTTTAGTCAATCAGACAATTTGTATATGTTTTACGATATTCAAAGGACTTTTACAGAAAAACCGGAAGTACAGGAAATATGTACCGGAAAGAATTCTTTTTATTTTTGTGTAACGGACGGCAAACAGGCTTCTCTGTATAACATTGATTCAGGTAACCTTACGTATGTAACACTGAAAAATATAATCAAAAAAGTTTACAGTTTTAATATTATAAAGACTGCAGATACGGAATATTGTTTTCTCGATTATATTGACGCTTCTGATTTACGGCATGTTTATTACGGAACCGGCGGAGTATGCAGTTTTGAATCGGTTATAACAGATGCCCCTGTATTTGTTCTGCTTTCAGAAGATAAAGCCGGAATTATATATGGCTGTGAAAAAAACTGGAAGCTTGTTTCTTTCCCGCTAAATAATGAAAATACAAACGATAACCTTGTTTCAAATATGGCGGCTGAATCAGATATGTTGTGCTGTACCTATGCCGGTGAGTTGTGTTCTCTCTTCCGGAACAAGGAAAGTAAACATATGCAGTATGTTTGCATTACTGAAAAAGGGGCTGTACAAAGCTTTACAGTTCCTTTGTCTGAAACCGTACAGAAACAGATGAGCAGGATTGCTGTGAGTGTCGGCCGGTGCATATTTACCGGAACTGATGAGATTATTATAGACTATCCCGGTTCCGCCATGCTTGTTTTTAATAAGCAGAATACATCTTTTGAAGTAGTATCTTGCACGGAATCATCATATGCCGGTAACTGTAATGGACTTTTTTTTGCATCCTGTTACAGTAATGCTAAAATAATTGTACATAAAATCGGAGAGAGAAATGAATAAAAGAGCACTTTGTGGAATTCTGTTTTTTTTATTTTTTTTATATGGTATATATGCAGAGACATATGAACTGGCTTATGTAAAATGTAAAAGAAATGATAACCTTGAACTTGGTTCGCTGCATCTTTATATCTCAGGTGTGCAAAAGATATATACAGAAGGTGATCACAGTTGGGTCAATCGAAATGAATGGACAATTAGTTCTAATGCAATAATTAAGGATCGTAAAGCAAATGCTGCAGATATTATAAGTTCAACATCTACTCCATTTAATAACAACTGTATACTATATTATTGTAAAGCTGTATTTACTGTGATACGGCGAGTACCTCATGATGAGTCAGAGTATTGGTATTATGATTGCTCTGTATCCCATTACGTATTTCCTGATGTTTCTGTTCCGGATCCTGTGATAACCGCTTCAGAATCTGCAAAATACATCGATAACACATATTATTCACAGAACAGTATGGACCTGCACGTTTCTGTTCCGAAAGATACCGGTGGAAACGGAGGATGCGGACTTCAATCTGTTTCATACCTTGTTGACAGTGTCTCTCATACAGCAGAAATAAAAAATGACGGTACAAGCGGATTTGATTGTTATGTTACCGGAGCCGGCAGGCATTCTATAGCAATAACAGTTAAAGACAAACTCGACAATTCTTTTACAACCTCAAAAACGCTCATTATAGACACTACACCTCCTAACATAAAAAACATTATACCTTCCGCAACAACTGAATGGTCAAAAGATGATGTAATTGTCGTCGCCGAAGCGGAAGATACACTGTCGGGAATTGACAGTTCAAGCTGGAACTATAGTATCGACAGCAGTGGTACAAAATTACAGGGAAAGAGCGCAAAAATTTCTGCAGAAGGGCGTCATACAATTACGTTTTCTGTATGTGATTTAGCCGGAATGAAAGCTGAAAAAACATATGAGAAAACTATCAATATCGACAAAACCCCTCCAACAATAGATAAGATTGATGATACTTCCGGCGGCAAGTGGGTACAGTCCGCAACAGTGTCGGCAACTGCCGGAGACGGAGCGCTGTCCGGCGTGAATACTTCATCATGGAAGTATTCGATTGACAATGGAAAGACGTGGGCGGCGGGAAGCAGCGTGACGCTGTCGGACTCCGGTACGTATCCGGTGCGGTTCCGTGTTTCGGACAATGCGGGTAACGAGAGCATCTCGGATGCGCATACGGTACTGATTGATACTGCAAGCCCGTCTTTTGATCCCGTGAAGAATACGGCTTCTGAGGGATGGAATGCGTCGGCCGTATTAACGGTGTCTGCTTCGGACGGGAATTCCGGTATAAATGCGGCATCGTGGCGTTATTCGACTGACGGCGGAACGACGTGGAAAGCAGCGTCTGCTGATGACAGCGGAATGACGTGGACAAAAGTGTCTCCTGAGAAGTATACGCTGACGCTGTCCAAAAACAATGCGGGGTATAATCCGTACAAGGTTCTGTTTAAAGTTTCGGACAATGCGGGTAACGAAAGTATTTCCCCTGTGCAGACGGTGAATATAGACACGTCGGTGCCGCAGATTACGCTTTCAGGTGTGCCTGCAGCCGGGGTGTGGAGGTCGGGTGCGGTGATTGTCACGGCTTCGGCTTCAATCGGAAAATCGGGCATAAATGGGGAGACGTGGGAATATTCGCTTGACGGCGGTAAGTCGTACAAAACGAGTACGGGTACGCCGAAAAATGCGTATACGTTCGGCAGCTCGCTCTCCGGTACGTACACAATACAGTTCAGAGTTGCAAGCAATGCAGGCGTTACGGGTGTTTCATCGGCCGCATCTTTAAATCTTGACAACCAGAAACCGGTGGTAACGATTACTTCATCTGCAGGCAGCAAAAAAACGGTGAAAAGCTGTACACTTTCCGGTGCCGCATCCGATCAGCTGTCGGGAATCAATGGTTCTTCCTGGAAATATACGGTTGACGGAGGCAGTGCGATAAGCGGTTCAAGCGTAGTGCTGAATACCGACGGTACGCATACTGTCGTGTTTACCGTAAAGGATAACGCTGGAAATGAAGGTACGGCACAAAGCTCCGTTATAATCGACTGCACCGGACCCGTTATTGCGGTAAACAAAAGCGTGAGTGCGGAATGGGCACGGGAAAATACGGTGTCCGCAACGACTTCCGATACTGATGTTGAAGTTTCCACCTGGCGGTACACGGTAGATACGGCCGGCAGTGCACAGACATCGGGAAAAGGTTCTTCGGTAACGTTGAACAGACACGGAAAGTATTCGGTCGTCTTTTATGCTGACGACGTTCTGGGAAATACCGGTGTAAGCCAGCCGGTGAGTGTGTCTATAGACAGGGTTGCACCTGAGTTTGATGCCGATTGTGTGAAGGACGGAAATAAAATTACCGCGTCCGCGAAAGATACGGACAGCGGAATCGACGCTTCATCATATAAATACCGCAGGGAGGGAGAGGCTGCATATACGGCCGGGAAGACGGCAGTCCTTTCCGACGGGAAAGACAGGAACGTGTGGTTCACCGTTTCCGACGCGGCGGGGAACGTGAGCAGTGAAAAACGGTATACGGTTACCGTCGATACAACACCTCCTGTCGTGTCGTTCGCCTGTGCAGACAGTGTGAAGGGGGGGAAACTGACGCTTTCCTCTTTCAGTGCGGCTGATGCAGTGTCGGGACTTTCCAGACTGTTCTATTCAGTAGATTATGTTTCCGGTTCTGTCTGGACGGCATTTGAACAGACAAAAAGTTCCTATTCCGGCGAAACATTCACTCTTTCCGCAGCAGGCTGGTCGGAAGGGAGACATACGCTTTCTGTAAAAGCGGTGGATGCGTACGGCAACAGTTATGTTTCGTCTCCCTGTACGTTTATAAACGATAAAACTGCCCCTCAGATTACGGCAGTCCGTGCACGGTATAACGGCAGTTCCCTGGATTCCGGCGAATTTGTCGGTGAATATGTAAAGGATTCCGAAGACACAAATGAACTTACGATTCTTCCGGACGCTTCCGATACGGCTTATGCTGCGGGCGGAAAGACCGTTTCCGGTACTGTTGAATCGTGGGCTGTCGGGATTTCGGATAAGGAAGGTACGCTGCCGTCGAAATGGTACGCGTTCAGCGCTTCAGAGGATATTGTCGTAAACAACGACGCGGTGCCTCTTTTTTCAGGGCTGAATTATGTGTACGTGCAGGCATCCGATGCTGCGGGCAACAAAAGCGCATATGCCGTGTTCGAGGTATTGAAGGATATCGGCATACCGACGGCGCCTGTCGTGACGAGCAGTTCACACCGCAAGGCTTCAAAACCGGAAGATGCTGAATTATGCAGCGACGCGGTCTTTACGGTAAAGCCGCGGAGTACGGGCGAATCAGGTATATCGGGATACAAGTGGAAACTTAAAAAGTGCAGAATCGTAAACGGAGCGGCTGCGGCATTCAGCGATTACAATACAGCGGGCTACACCGTCGTGCATCAGAAGGGAACGCTTTCGCTTGAATTTGATGCGCTGCCCGATAACGAATCTGACGATTATTACTGCCTTGCAGTATCGTGCATCGGGGGAACGGGGGCGGACGGAAGGGAGAGTGTGTATCCGTTCCGTATCGACACCAATCCGCCTGAGGGAATAAGCCTGCACATATCTCCTGAGACTGATGCAGACTCGTATTACAATGCAGCGGTGACGGTATTCACGTGGAACAAGCCTGCCGATAAAACGGGCATTTCGGAATATGTGCTCACTGTAACGGATACGGCATCGGGTAGCAGCAGGACCTATACGGCAGATTCCGGAACGACGGAGATGCAGGCGGGGCTGTCCGATTTACTTGCTGACGGAAAGCTGACAGGAGAATTTGAAGCTTCCGTTGAAGCTTTTGACTACGCGGGAAACAGTGAAAAGACATCACGTTCTTTTAAAATCGATACGGAAAGCCCTGTATTTGCTTCCGGTGCTGCAGTTGAAAAACAGGAAGATGCATATACGGTTTCATGGGGCGCCCTGGCCGACGCCTGTGCCGGTATTGAGAATATTTCGCTCGACATTACGGGCCTGCTTGCGTCCGATACGTCATCGCGTTCCATTACGCTTGACGGAACAAGTACTTCCTACACAATTTCCACGCTGAAGAATAATGCAGCGTATGCGGTATCCGTAAAGGGGTATGACAAAGCCGGAAACTTCAGCGTCGTACGGACTAACTTTACGACAGGTACGGCTGTCCTTCCTGCAGAAATACGCACCGCATATGCGGAGACGGTTGACGGGTATGTCATAAAGGGAACGGCGGTTGAAAAGACAGCGGACGGGACGGGGAAAGTACTGCTTGAAGGCGGTGTGCTTGAACTGCCTGCTTCCGTAACTGTTTCAAAAACCGTGAAAGAAAACGGGCAGACTGTTGAAAAAGTACTCAAAGAACTGCCGCTGCAGAATGATACAGTCATAAACGGCAGCCGCAGCATAAGCAGTGCCCTTTCCGAAACGGGAATATATACTGTCCGGCTGAACGGTTTTGTGCTGCAGGGAACGGGATTTTCGTTTGCGGGAACGCAGGGGCTTTCGCTCCTGGAGAGCACATACAGTTTTGCTGTTTACAATAAGAAAAATGAAAAGACGACAATTTCCGTCAAACCGGGAACAGTCAATCTGGGATCGGGAGACTATCCGCTTGTAAACTCAGCGCTTGTTTCCCTTTCTTCTATTATAAAGGCTGCTACAGACGGATTCACGCTGGAACAGGTAAAGGGGCTTACGCTTTCCGGTTCAAAGACGGTATTTTCGGGTACATCCGGACAGCCGGTGACGTTTACGCCTGAGCATATTGCGGTAAGCTGTGCAGACGGAAGCAGGGCCATACCGCTCAATGATGTAAACGTCGGTGCAGCTGATTCCGTTCCCCGCGCTGCGGTAAAGAGCGATTCCATAAAGCTCGTCCTGAACGATACGGTCCTGACGGTAAAGAAGTCGGGAATAAACGGCAGTCTGTATGAAGTGTACGAAGCTGTCCTTGAACTGCCCGATACGTATGAAATCGACGGCGACAAAGATAACCACAGCCTCGTTCTGCGCAATTTTACGATAAACGATGCTGACGGTACCGTCACGCAGTGTGCCGATTTTGCGTGCAGTAAGATAACGAGTATTTCCGGTACGGCGCAGACTGTTACAATCAGCGGCATAACGATAGACAGTGCGGGACATATATACGCTTCCGGTGAAATTTCCGCAGGCGTATACGGCAGCAGTTTTGATGCGCAGAACATACTGCTCACGAACAACGGTGCGGATATGGAAACAGGCGGACACATTACCGGTTTTGAAACGACGGTGTACGGGTTCAAACTGAAATCGGACGATGCGTTTATTACTGACAGCGGTGTGTATATACGGAACGGTCTGCTCTCCGTGTACGGCGGCGACAGGCATATTGCGGGACTGGGACTGCGGACGACGGCGAAAGACAGCGTCTACCGTACCGGCACTTCAGGCGACGTATTTGCCGTTGATACGCAGTATACGAAGGATGTGACAATTAAGGGCCTTTCCGTTACCGGAAGCGGCGTGTCTGCTGATGAAATGGATGTTCCGCTTCCCGGTACGCAGGGCAGCGTATGGAAATATGAACAGGTATCCCTTTCCAGCAACAATACCTGCAGCGGTGCCAGTACGGCAGCACAGACTGTTGTGATAGGCGGATATACCGTATCGAATGAAAAGAGTACATTCAGCGGAGAGCGTGTCGTAATTGAAAAAGGATACGTAACCGTACCCGGTACTTTCAGCGCCGGAAAACTGGAGATGGAGCATATAGCCTTTAACGGAACGGGACTTCTTTCGGGGGGTACTGTTGCGGCAGGAAAGGAAAACACCTATACGTATTCATTCTCGGGCTGGAACTATATATACAGTGCGCTGCAGCTTGCATCCGACGGCCTGCACGGCTCGGGGTACGTTCATTCGATGAATGAAGAAAGCGGAGAAGGCTGGGACGTTTATTTCCCGGATTTTGCCGTAGCGGCTGACGGTAGTGTAACACCCGGAAAGAGTGAGCTGAAGGACGATGTATACCAGTGGTGTCACAAGGGGTATTATCTGAGTCTGCCCGGTGCGTATATGAAGCAGGATTCTGACGGCGTCTTTTTGATGCACTGCGATGAACCTGCTGTCGCGTTTGATTATTGCGACGATACGGTGGCATTGGGAAAAATTGCGTTCAATGCAGCCGGAAAAGTGATTGTATCGGAGAAAAGCACAAAAGAAAGCGATTTTGTTTCATATAATAATTATTCAGTGCAGGCTCTGAATGCGCGGTTCGTATCTGATGCCGTGTGTTTAGAGGGAAAGATAAAACCCGAAACGTGGACTTCGTACGTGCAGACGGGCAGTACCTGTATTAACCTGCACGATGACGGTACGGTAACGTTCTCTGACAGCAGCACTGAAATAACCTATGAATACGAAGGCTGGAATATAAAGGGCACGGGAGTTAAGTTTGACGACGACAGTGCGTCTGTAACCGGCAATACCGTTGTTTACAACGGCAGGACGATGAACCTTGGGACGCTGTATTTTACATCTGACGGCGTGCATCTGGGAGAAGACTGTCAGTATCAGTCGGTAAACGTTCCGATAGTGACGGACAAGTCCGGGATACGGGAAACTATCGTCGACGACGAGGGTATCAGGGCTGTCGTCAATGTCGTCCTGCCCGACATGTTCAACAATGACAACGTGCTGTACAGGGACGTGCGTCTGTATCAGGACGGAACGTATTTTATAAATCAGGCAATCGAAAATTATACGGTTGACCTGGGCGCGGTTAAATTTGAATTCAACCACATGCTGCTGACAGAAAAGGGGCTTGAAATTGCCGATTCTGTTATAACGCTTACGGCTCTTGACAACACGCAGATAAAACTCCGCGGGCTGAATATCGGAAACGACGGAAACGTATCTTTGAAAGGTGCGGCGACGTCTCCGTTTACATTGTGGAACATGACGTACTGCATCAGTAATCTTGCAGTAGAAAATAATGAAATAAGCATTGCAGGCTGCCTGACGCTTCCCGAAGCAATGCCCGGTGCGTTGTCGGGCAGGACGCTCGGCATACGGAAATTCCGCATAGGCCTTGACGGTACCGTGAAGGAACTTGATGCGCGGATGGAAGGAAGTTTCGTCGTCCCGTTCCTTGAAAACTGGGCGCTTTCGTTAAAAGGCGTGGGCGTGGGATATAAGGACGGCGCACCGTATGTAGCGCTTGACGAAGCTGGACTGATTTTCCCGTCGGGATTTCTTGTAGACGCGGTAAAAATAGACAACGTTATGTATGACCCGGTGCACTGCCAGTTTGATTTTAACAAAATCACCGCAGATACATCGATAGCTATGGAATGTTCGGGCATTCAGTTCAACCTGACGCAGCTTACGATAGACAGAGAAATGACTGTGGGCTTCAGCGGCAGTGCGGCATTTACCGGAGATTCGCTGCCGGGATTTATAAAGGGAAAGAGTGCGGTAATAAAGAAATTTGAAATAAAGAAAGACGGAACAATCGGGAGTATTTCAATTACGCTTGACGGGCTTGACGGTGAAATAGCGCCGAACCTGAAGGCACTGCGGCTTGAGGACGGCAGTGTCAGTGTTGAAAAGAAAGACGGGGCGGATTTGTATCTGAATGTTACCGGAGCCCTGTCGTTTACCGAAAATGCGCCGGAATGTCTGCAGAGTCTCGGCAACGGCGTGGCGCTCCGTGTAGATACGTTTACCATCGATGCGTCAAAACCTGAAATTACCGCATTGTCGGCACGGCTCAGCAGAAAGATGCCCGACGGTTCATGGAGCAGAGATGCGGCTGTCATAAACTTTGATCCTGTCCTGTACGGAACGCAGCTTAACGATGTGTACGTGTCGTTCGACTGGGACGGTGCGCGTAACGACGGCACGATTGCACTGGCAGGCGGACTGATTCTTCCTGAATCGCTTCCGCAGGGAATTGCCGGGACAGAAGTACGGCTTGATTCGTTTGAAATAGGAATTGACGGTTCCATAAAATCGTTCGGCGCGTCATACGCCCTTGATAAAACTTCCATAAGCGCAATCGATTTGAGCGGCGTAAAACTTGCGGCAGCGTATAAGAATGGTACTGTTGAATATGCCGTTGCGGCGACAATGACGCTGTCAAAGGCGTCATTCCCTGAGGGAATCGGCGGCCTTACCACACAGGCAGACTTTGTGTTTACTGCCGAACAGATAAAATCCGCGTATGCTGCGTGCTCAGTACCCGACCAGCTGCTTATGAACTCGCTAAAAATGCAGGGAGTAAGGCTGCAGCTCGAAAAAGAAAATGACAAAGGGCTTGTGTTCAGCTTCGGCGGTTCGCTGCTCCTTCCCGACTCATTCCCCAGCGGACTTTCAGGGGTAAAAGTTGCGATACGGAATTTTACGATAGCAGCGACGGGAGAAATCATCGACGTTAATATCGGCGTGGAGAACATGAATGCAAAGCTGTTCAACGCGCTTGCGTTGAACAACGGTGCTGTTAATTTTGCAAAGGGAAATGACAACGATTTTGACATCAATGTAACGGGTCAGCTCGCATTTACGAGCGACAGTATGCCCGACGGACTTAAAAATACGACATTCGAAATAGACGAACTGCGGTTCTCGACGAGAACGGGACTTAAGAAATTTACGGCAGGCATGCATTCTTCCATGAAGTTTACAATGCTGGGAGGCCTTGATTTTACCGTGACGCAGCTGGCATTCTCGGAAACGGGTTTTACCGTGGGAGCTGATGTGCGCGTGAATTTCAATTCCGTCAATTTTGGGGATACGACGTTCAGCCTGCAGCGGCTTGAGATGGGATGGGACGGTTCCATAAAGTCTCTGGAAGGCGGTATAAAGCAGACGAAAGTTTCAATCGCGGGATTCACCGGCTCAATCAGCGGACTGTATGTCCTGAACAGCTCAAGCGGATATATGGTAGCACTGAAAGAATGCCGTATAACGATGCCCGAGAATTTCGGTTCTCTTGGTGGAAAGGATGTTGCACTGAAAAATGCGACGTTCAATCCTTCTACCGGCGATTTTGACGGCGATATTGAAGCGCCGCAGCTTGAATGCGCCATAGTAGGCTTTACGCTTGTACTTGACAAGCCGACAATCAATTTCAAAAAATGTGCCATTAATTTCTCTACGGTAAGCCTGAAGATGCCCGAATTCATGGGCAACGGACTGGTCTCCCTGTCCGGCGTTGAAGTGTCTGCATCCAACGGATTCAAGGTGGGCGGCGGCGGCTTTACGCTTCCGGACTTCAAAGTCGGCGAGGCAGGTTTCTTCAATGTCGGTGCAGAGTTTGCTTTCGATTCCGACGGGAATTATTTTATAGCGGGCCACGGGGGGGCCATGATTCCCGGAGCTGGAATCATAGAGGTTGCGATGTCGTTTACGAACGTCTCCGCAACGTATCCGATAGGCCTGAAGTATGCGTATTTCAGCTATGAAGCGTACGTCGGCGGCATTCCGCTCGGTTCGACAGGATTGTATTTGTGCGGGATACGAGGCGGTCTTGCCTTCGGCTTCCCCGACGAGATACCTGCACGGTACCGGAGTATATTCGGGGACGGAGGAACGAGAATACAGCTCGGGCTTACGGTTAATGACCAGAGCGGCGGAAAGCTTGCCCACATTACGGCAGACGCATGGGTTGACATAACGAAAGTCGCCTGGGTGTTTGAAGGAAACGCAACTATTCTGAGCGGGACGCTCAACATCAATGCACGCGCAGCGGCAATCATAAAGAATGACGCATTCGCGACCGGGTTGAGCGTGCGCATTCTGTTCATAAAAGGCTCGATTGAATTGTATCTATTCGGAAAGGACGGGCAGCTGAAGTTCTCCGGCAAGGGAGCTGTGAGCTTCGGTATGCCTAAGGCGTACCTGCACGACGGACCTATTCTGAAAATACCGAGTTCGGACATATGGTTCGGAGAAATCGGTACGATGTTCGGTGATTTTACGAACGGAAAACGTGGCTTTCTGGGATATATAGATATCAATATCTGCGGATTTGATTTGGGAAGGGTAGGTGCGTTCGTCGGCGACGGCGGGCTCGACGTCGATGTTTCGAGCTATCAGATACTCAAACCCGACGGAATCGATTTAAGTAAAAATATAGCGCGTGTCCGTACTGTCGATATGAGCAGACTGGGGAACGGCTTGAACGGAAACGGATCAGACAGTAAAGGAAACGTGTACTATGTCACGATTCCCTCAAGGAGAACCTCACATGCTGCTGACGGTACACCCGTGCTGCAGAATAACCTGAGCGTACGTGCTCAGACGCTGAAGGGACAGGCTGTTTCCGACAGTCCGGCTGACGCTTCCTATACGGAGAGCGGGCCGGGGAAAGCCGTGTTCGCTATAGGGTATAAGGAAGGTTCTCCCGATTTTACGGTTGTGTCCCCTGGTGGAAAAACATATAAAGCAGGTGATGAAGGCGTTGAAACTTCATACATCGAAAACGGAATGATTATCAGTGTTGAAGCGCCTGAAACGGGAAAATGGAGCATAACGGTATCCAATCTTGACGAAGGATCGTATGAAATAGCGGTGCTCGGCGTGAACAGCGCACCAGATGTTACCGTAACGGAGCCGGGTGCAGGCGTTCAGAGTGCATCCGGTACACTTGCAGTTGCAGGTACCGTAACGACGGCAGGGACGAAGGTACATGTCTTTGCATGCGAAAACGATACAGATCCTGATATGGAACTGGGAACGCTTACTGCAGACGGCAGCGGCAGATATGAAGGAACCGTTTCTTCTTCTGCTGTTGCAGACGGTGAATACAGAATTGCCGTCCGCGCTGAAACGGACAACGGTTTCTATTCACCGGCAGCGTATTCAGCGGGTAAATACCGCATCGACCGTTCAGGCCTTGTACTGAACACACCGGAAGACGTGCGCGCTGCGGAAACGGCAGCGGGAACGGTACAGCTGTCGTGGAAGAATACGAACGGCGCACGGAATGCCGGTTACTACCTGATTACAAAGAACGTGACGGCTGGTACGGAAACGAAATCCAATATCGGAAACATAACGACAGTCACTATAGAAAACTATGCGGATAAAACCGACATGCAGTATGCGGTAAGCGCATACGACGGCAGCGGAGCGGAAAGCGCTGAGTCTGCTCCCGTATCGGTACTGATAGGCTCGGAAAAAGACACCTACAACAGTCCTTCCGCTGCAGAACGTACGATAGAAGTTTCCGTTGACAGCGGGGACTCGGTGCAGGTTTCAATACCGGTGACTGTCGGGAATTTCTATATTTCCGGTACGTCTTCTGATTATCTGATGCTGCGCAGAAAGTACGTAAAGCACGAAGAGCACGAACCTGAAGATGATATTCAAATGCTTTCAGTGAAGGACGTACAGGTAACGGGAAAGACAGCCTCCCTGTCAGCGTATATTTCCATGACGGACAAGTGCCCTGCGGGAACATATACGATCCCCTGCGAAATTGTTAATGAGGGAAATTATACACTTACGGCAGACGTTATCGTCAAAGTGACCGTTACGTATCCGCAGCCGGCGGTGGCGAGAGTCGTTCCGTCGACAATCAACGGAAAGGAAGAAAACGAAGTTACGGTGTTCGGCAGCGGATTTATATCGGGAACACGTTATTATTTTGAAGGTGCGGAAATTGCAGCAGCGGAAAGCGAAAACAACGGTATGGGATGCATGACGCTCAAAGTGCCGGTGTGTACGCACCGCGGCAGCAGGCCGCTTGTCATTACAGGCCTCGGCGGAAAGACCGTCACGGCGGAACTGAATGTCGTCGTCCCTGACTGGAGCGCGGTCGTGTACACGTCTGAAGCTTCGGTTCATCCCGGAGAGACAGCGGAATATCCGGTTAAGCTGGAAAGTCTTGACGGGTATACCGGAACGCCTTCCTTTACGGTTACGGCGGAAGCGGGCCTGCAGGTTTCAGAGGGGAATCTTGCCCTTGATGAAACAGGAGCCGTTTTGATTACGGTTCCGTCCGGCTGCCCGGCAGGAACATATAAGACTGTCCTTGACGGCGGTGACGGTAAAATTATAACACTCACGACGATAGTGACGACGGAACGTATACAGCCTGTCATTTCAAGCGCATCTCCGGGAACGGGATACGCGGGAACGGCTGTTACCGTATTCGGATACGGGTTCGGTACCGGCGGAACGCTTTCGTGGAACGGGGAGAGTGTAAAGACCGATACGTGGAACGGACAGGCGGTGACATTCACCGTTACGTCAGAAATGAAAACAGGAAAGGGCAGACTCCGTATAGCAACGGACAGCGGCACGTCGAATGAAATTCCGTTCAGCGTACGGCAGCGGGGTTTTGTCATGCATCTCCAGGACACGGTGCTTGATGTTCCGGCCGGAAAGTCCGTGCAGACGAACCTTGCCGTAAACGGATATGCGGAACGCGTTGCGTTTACCGTGAACGTTCCGCCCGAATCTCCGTTCAAAGTCCAGCTGTCGTCCGACAGCTGCGTGCCGAACGGTGTTGTTTCGGTGAACGTTCTGCCTGATGACAATGCACCGAACGGTACCTGGAAATTTACGATAACGGGTACGTGTGAAGACAGTTCCTCTTCCGTAACGGCGGAAGTACAGATAGGAGATGCGTTTGAAATAACAACGAAGAAATTACCGGCAGGAACGGTCGGAGTGCCGTATCATATCGTACTTGCAAGTGCGAACGACGGCGGTTCGACGGTAAAGTGGAAGATATCTTCCGGTTTCCTGCCGCAGGGAGTAAGTCTTTCGTCCGACGGTACCATAGAAGGTACGCCGCAGAACGCGGGAGACAAATCCGTGGGGGTTACGGCGTATACGAAGTCGGGAAAAGAGGCATCTGCAGAATTTACGCTGCAGGTGCAGGACGATATCTGGGGACAGAAAGACAAGAACGGAGGCGGCATCCGCTCAACGGCTGCCGGGGCTCCGTCTACCGACCGTCTCGGATGGAAAGCAGGTGCGGGCACCGGCATTACGCAGCTGTACGTTAATTTTCAGAGTACGGTTGCCGTGCGGAAGAACGGCGTTACGGTGCTCAGTGCAGGCGGTGCACTTTTGTGGAAAGACAGGAATGTGTACACACACTCCCTCCTTACCGGGACGGAATTTATAGGGCTGAGAAACGACGGCATGCTTGTTTCTGAATCGCTTGTGTCTGGACTGACCGTATGGAGCAGGGCGCATGTCGACTGCATATCGTCAGACGGCTCCGTACTGCTTGCGGTGGAAAACGGAACGTGCAGTGTACTTGATGCATCATCGGGCACGCTGCTCGGTACGTGTGGAAACGGTTTTACCGCAAAGGATACGATTATATGGAATAACGGCTGTGCGTGGAAAGTGACACCGCACGGTATAACGGCAGTGTACGGAACGGACAGCTCGTGGACGACGGGAAAGGATGTCTTTACCGCAGTGTGCGACGCTCAGGGAGCGGCCGTTGCAGTACAGGACGGAATCATACTCCTTGACTCTTCGCTGAAAGAACTGCGGAGTGTTGACTGTGCGTGCAGTAAAGATACGCAGCTTGCGATGGACAAAGACAGTATTGCCGTAAAAGGCAGTACGGCCGTTGCGGTGTACGACAGGAATACCGGCTCCTACAGCTGGTCAGTCCCGTCGGATACCCAGTTCGCGCTTGCGTATGAGAAACTTATTACTGCCGGAGATAACGGCATTACCGTGTACAACAGGTATACGGGAAAGAGCATATGGCAGACGGTCGGTACATATACGGCAGCCGCGCTGTACGGGCAGAACCTGTATGCTGCGACTGACAGCAGCGTCATGATGTATAACGGAGAGGTGAATGCAACCGCACCTGTCACAAAGATTCTGTATACAATAGCAGCGCCTGACGGGACGAACGGCTGGTACCGGACGCTGCCCGGCATGTACATCACATCGGAAGATGCGGAAACGTATGTGGCGGACATTCAGTTCCGCAGGGACAACGGAGCATGGCAGCCGTATACGGAACCGGTGCAGATACAGGAAGGCTGGACAAGCACGCAGGCGTACGGTACCGACTCAAAGGGATACCGCGGCGTTCAGGCGGAAAGCACCATAAAGGCCGATATAACAAAGCCTGTAAGTTCGTGCACGCTGAGCGGCACGCTCAGTGCAACAGGATGGTACAGCAGCGACGTAACAGCAGCCATAACCGCGGAAGATAACCTTTCCGGCGTTGCGTCGATACAGACACAGGACGGCAGGTATGCCTCTCCTGTTACGTATACGGCCGAAGGCATCCACACGCTTTCATGGCATGCGGAAGACAACGCGGGGAACGAAGAAGAGCCGCAGACTGTCGTTATAAAAATAGACAGGAGCGCGCCGTATGCCCAGGCTGCCGTGAGAAGCGAAAGCGGCATAGCCGAAGTAACGATTACGGGTAACGACACGGGTTCCGGACTTGATTATATAGAATACCGCATCAACGACGGCGATACGCAGAAGTATGACGCACCAATCGTACTGCTCAAAGAAGGACGATACCGGATAGAGTACCGCGCCACCGACAAGAGCGGCTGGAGCTGCAGCTGGAAAAAGGTCTATGCGTATGTCAGCAGAAACATGGGATCGGCAAGACTACTTGCACTTGCAGATGTGAACGGAGATGCGCGTACCATACGCGCCCCGCTCTATGAAGGCATGATGCTGTATGAAAGACAGTACGGCCGGCAGAACGACTACAGCCGCAGGAGAATGTCCGATCCGTTCGTGCACCAGCTTACGCGGTATGCGCGCGGCGGTGACTATATCGAGTGGAACGCAGAGGACGACGGCTCGACGAAACAGACAGCCCGCTTCTACGTAAAACAGGATGCCGTACTCTACCTGTTTGCAGACAGAACCATGCCCGTTCCGGAAGGATGGACATTCGTAGAGGACGGAATAGACGTAAACAGCAGCAGGTACAACGGCACGTGTTCAGTATATATGAAACGCGTAAAAGCCGGAGTGCAGACAGTCATAACGGCGGACGGAGAGGCCCTGCCGCTTATAGCAGCGCAAAGCGTCGACGAACTGCATTCGGCCGTAACGATATCCGAAAGGAACCCGTTCAGCTTTACGCTCCCGGGAATGTACGATTTGTGGCACTGGCCGCGGCCCGACACATACCGGAGCGGAACGATACTGAACCTTGACGTTGTCGTGTGGCCCGAATACAGCGCGGAAAAACTTCCGCTTACGGACAGGTGGTATTACTCCGTTGCCGGCGGCGCAAAAACGCCGGTTGACGGTGACGGATATGAAGTGCCGTCCGTAACGGAAGACACGGAAATAACGCTGTACGCAGAACTTGTCACGCCCGACGGATACATCGTGACGACAGCAGCACGCAGCATAACGGCAGAACCAAAACCGGCAGAACGGCCGTACGATGACTGGTGGTTTTTTACACCCCAGCCCGGCACCGGTAACAGCGGAGGGAGATGGTAAATTATGAAAAAACATATAACACTAATACGGAATATAGCAGCAGCATTCCTTCTGCTCCAGGCAGCAGGCATCCTGCACGCAGCAGACATCCCCGTAAAAACGGGATACGATATACGTAAAGACGTGAAAAACGCAGAGGGAAAAACAGAAAATACAGTCTGTTGCAGCATCGCACTGTCCGTAGATAAGGTTCAGTACAATCTGACTGTTCCAGCAAATACTTACAGCGGGTATACCGCAGCGTACGAGGACAATAACGGTAACTGGATGATACTGCAGCCAAAAGACAAAACGACAGAGTGGAATGAGGTAACTGATGCCACAAAAAAGGGAAAGCTTGCAAAACTGTTCACTCCGGTACAGAATCAGAATATGGAGATCGCAACGACAGACGGAACGGCCGCCGAGTTGACCAGTGCGGGATATATAGCACAGAGTGAAAGTCCTGTGCTGCCTGCAGAGATAAGCGGACAGGCGTATGACGGTATAACCATCCCGACACTGTCCGGAGGGCGGTTCTACCTTGCAGAATATGGAACAGGAACAACATACCTTCTCACGTTCAAGACGTCCGGGTCCTTCATGGAGCTGGAGGCCGAGGCAAACTCAAAAGAAAAACTTACCAAAAAAAAGATAAGTGATAACATGTTTGCCTGGCTTGATGCAAAAGACAAGAAAAACTGTGCCTATCCTGCGCTCTCGGAAAAACTGGCAGAAATGCTTGCTGAAAGTCTTATAAAAAAAGATGTATTTGATGATCTGTATAAGGCAAGTGGAAGCGAATATATACAATTGTATTTGCAACACGTATATAATAACAGTCGTAGTATTTATGCTGACGGTCTGCACGAAGATGAACCTTTGTACAATCCAAAAGCGTATGAATCAATAAAAGATACCGAAGGGGAAAGACTTGCAGTAGAAGCAAAGAAATATTTAACAAACGGAGTGGAATGGGGGAATGGGAAAAAGCAGAATATGATATATAAGAATTCTGCTGATAAGGAGTATCCTTCAGACGACAGTACTATAAATGGTAATGCCCTGCCTTACAGTACAGATGGTATAGATACTCCGGAAACTTTTTGGTATAAAATGAAGACACAGGCAGACTATTACAGAAAACCAACGACAGCCCGATCAAAATACTATAAGAAGCTGTACCGTCCGGGAGATATAAACGGAGGAACAGCAGCAGGCTGCGGAACGGACAGCTGGGGACTGCTGACAGGATGCATAAAAGGAGCAGGACTTGCAGAAAGCATAAGCTATGCGGAAAAGGGAGAGAAAAAACAGCCGGCAATGGAACTTGCAGCCTATGCAGAAAAAATACGCAACGACGCCGCAGGCCAATACGGAGACGGAAGCAGAAAGAACAGCGAAGCGTTTGCTGATAAGCAGTATGACTATCAGGGATTGAAAGAAACAAGCATGATAGTCCCCTCTCTGAGTGAAGTACAACAGGGAGATATACTGTACGGTAAGAAAAAAGCAGGAGAAGATGAAACAGATGACGGGAAAGAACTCATCGGAATAATAACGGATACAGGAACAAACAGTGCCGACCCGGACGCATTCATGGAAAAAACGAAAGTCGTATGGATGGACAGAAAAGCAGGATGTGCAGTGAGTACAAGCTGGAAGACATTCAGCGACGCTGTCGGAGACCTGCGGTGCCTGAGGCTGCTGAAAACAAAGAAAACTTCAGAAAAATATGAGCATGCGGAAAGCTGGGATGTATTCGACAGAGTACCCGCAAGTGCAGAACTTGAAATCGGTAGCATGAAGGAAGAAAGCCAGGTGAGCAGCGAAAGATGGCGGTGGATACCAAATACCGGAGAGTATCTGGTACTGGATAAGCTGAGTATACAGCTGAAGAACCGCAGCGGGATGAAACTGAAACCTGTGACAGGAAGTTTATACAGCGTAACCCTTGCCGGAGCGTATGACAGGAACTATGACAGTACCAAAGCAGCAGAAGGAAACATCTATAACAACAAGGCAGTAAGTTATGATATTGTATTTCTGGATGAAGATGATACTGTACAGTGCAGGGGGAAACTGGACAAACCGGAAGTAAAAGCAGCTAAGAGATTATACAAATTCGAGAAGACGGAAGGAACGGTACCCGTGATGTATGCGGATGCGGTTGGCAACATATATACGACATCAGGAAAACGTGTACGGCTGGGTATACGGCCGGAGAGTGCGGAAAGTGCATACCCGGGAGACGATCTGATTCCGGCGTTTCAGGCAGTGTATTCGGATACATCAGGGAATATTAAATATTTTAATTTTCAGGCGAAGGACGGTGATTACATAGCGGTATACGACAAGAAACTGCTGTGGCGGGCGAATCTGTACATAGACAAAACAGAGACGGTACTGGGGAATATAGACTGGAACAATGCGCACCCGTGGAATGTTCCGCCTGCAGCAGGAGTTGCACAAGAAGGTGCATGTCCCAAGTCATGGAGTGCTGCGTGGGGATATAACGAGTGGAACAGAGTTCATGATGGAACGTCAAACACGATAGTTCCTATTACGAACCTTTCAATGCTTCCTGCGGGTAATGGAACCCAGTGTATTAAATTGTCAACCTTTACTCCGGTAAGAACACTGGGTAATAAGAATAATCCACCTTCGGCCAATTTAATAAGTAATACCATAGCTTACAGTTATCCGAATCATGAATATGAACCACCAATCAGTAATAAGGGGTTTGCAGGAAGTATGGACAGCCCGTTTGATTTTAATAAAAAAATGCAAAAAGAAATTACTCTCATGAAAGATAGCTATAATAAAGATGGAATTGCTTTTGCCAAACCAAGATCAGCATGGCCGTCTCCTGACGCGACGATTCCGGCAAACTTTTCTAGTTGGGGACAATTTAAGGAAAATGTCACAGGAGCTTCAAATCAAAATAAGATAATTCCTGATGCAACTTTTACAGCATTAAATGCAAATTCATCAAATTGGGCTGCTAATTCTGATTTGAAAAAAGCGTTAAAAAGATGGACTCGCAATTCACCTCCCGGTGATAGATGGTGGCGATATATAGTAACAGCCCCTGCCAGTTGGAATGATGCTGCAACGACACCTGCGACAAATGTTTTTGTTCCGTCTCTTGGGTTGAGATATGGAAAGGCTAGTACGTATTTTGATGAAGCTTCCATAACGGGTGTACCTGTCGATGATTTTCTTAAAAAGAAATATGTCATCGAGGCAGGAACTGATTGTTTAGGATTTGTCCAGCGGTCTGCAAGCTATAGCAATACAAGTAGTAATACCACCATTTCTAATGTCTATGCATGGATAAAGTTACCGAAAGGGTGGGCAGAAACGACATTCAGTAATATTTGGGCGGTTTTGAATAGTTACGGAACTTTGTGCAGACATTATCCGAGTGATCAGAATGAAGCCACGTATGCTCCCGTTGAGGCGGATACAATTATATCGAAGCAAAAAGATGAGCCCATTGGGGACGATTTTGTTTCACAATTGAGATTAGTTGTACCAGGTGATATCTTTGTAAAGGAATCAAGCCTTGCAAAAGACAATGGTATAAAGCGTGCACATATAGCAGTTGTTGCATATGTACCTCCGGATGCTTCAGGATTATCTGTTTCTGATTTGATGAATCAGATAATTCTAGTTGAGGCAGAATATAATAATAAGATACAAAGTGTGATTAAGGTACTGAGTTTAGGGGACTATAATGAGAGTAAAATACCATTGGGATTTCAAATATACCAAAACTTTACGACCCCAAAAATTGGTGATAAAATAGACTTAAATTGTGAATCATGGGCGATAAGGAGATTAAAGTGAACAGAGTAAAATTATTTTTTTCAGTTACTATATTGATGTTAGCTGTTAATTGTCTTTTTTCGCAGGAAAAAATAACCGCTGTAAAAGAAAAAATAACCAGTCTAAAACTGGGATCTTCTGAATTGGAACTGAGTTATGAGTGTAATGAAGAAGGTTTCTACTCTCCGAAAGGTCCAATGATAGATGAAAAAGGCAATATGTTGTTATATCCAGAAGCAGGTAATGGTGCATATGATTACCTGCTTCAAATAGATCACAACGGAACAGTCAGTAAAAGAGAACTGTTTCCCATTATGAAGGAATGGGGAGGAGCAACATCGCTTCAGCTTGTTTCCCAGCAGGGGTATATCCAGCTGAATAATGTCTGTATTGATTTATCAGAATCCGGATATGGCTCAGCTTTTTATCCCCATGAAATTGAAGACATTCCTGTATCAAGAGAGACAAGATATTATCCGTTGCCATTTGGTTCATATATGGAATCAATAAGTCCTCCTTTTATATATTCAACAGAAGCACAAAACGGTCATACGATGAAAGTACGTAACTTGGAAGAAACACGTAAATGGCTATCGACGCAACCCAGTGGATTCAGTGTAGGAGAAGACGGTTTATTATACCGGAACGGAATGGTGTGGTCTGCAAAACAGCCTGATGGATACCCGGGTGAATATCTGGGACGATTAGCTTCCGGACACGCTATTTGGGGGTCAGACAGCGGAGTTGGTGTAAGGAAATTCTATATTACTAATTCCAAAGGTGAAATTGAGGCAGATTTGTATATACCATGGGCGTCAGATGAAAAGCGCTGGTCCCAATCCGAGGGAAGACCATATAATTATGGAATAGGGCCATGGGGTGAAATATATTGTTTGATTCCTCCCCCGTACAAAGCTGCACCGGATTATGTTGCAGGACCTGATACATTGGAATTCTTTACACCAGATACATCGAAACCTGCCGAACTGGTGGTAGTGCGTAACCACCTGAAATATTTCGGGCGCCTGAACGACGACAAGGTGCGCCTCCGCAAAGGACCGTCAACCTCGACCGAGAGCCTCGGGTCATATCCTGTAAAGACAGGCTTCCGGATCCTTGAAAAGGGAACGGCGGAAGAGACAATCGGCGGACAGAAGAACGTGTGGTATAAAGTGCGGCTTCTTGACGGAACGGAAGGCTGGTTCTTCGGAGCGTTCGTGCATAACCTGTACGACGGCCCGGACGGGAATCCGCCGCCGTGGCCGAATGTGGCAGACTGGTAACAGGGGAAGAAGAAGACAAACCTGAGATAACTATATTCTCCTTGCTCAAGAATATAATTCGACAGACTGATTCGTAAGTATGAATCAGCACCATCCTGCAGTCAGTTACGGCGGCGCAGAGTGAATTCATATTTTCTCATTCAGACAAGCGGG
>DCFX01000082.1:0-3524 GCA_002314445.1 Treponema sp. UBA1793 | reverse complement strand
CAAGACTGCGGAGCAGGATTGCGGCGAGAATATTTAGTATTGAGAAGACTCAAACTGCAGCTGAAAAATAAAAGCGGGATGAAACTGGGGCCGATGACAGGGAGCACATACAAAGTGACAATCACCGAGGCATATGACAGAAATTATGACAAAAATAAAAGTGATGAAGGAAACGTATACAACAATAAAGCAAATAACTTTGATATAGCACTGCTTGATGATGACAATACGGTGAAAAACAAAGGAAGGCTGTACAATCCGCATGAGAACAGTGATACCAAAAGGCAGTATGATTTTGAGATAACGGATGGAACGACGCCCGTACTTACTACGGACACATCCGGAAACATCGTTACCGCAGACGGAAAAAATGTATTGCTTGGAATACGTCCGGAAAGTTCAACGAAGGCATATCCGGGAGATGACCTGCAGTTTACGTTTACAGCAGAAGAAAAGAAAGAGAACGGCCCGAAACTGATATTTACGGCGAAAGACAGTGATTACATAGCGGTATATGACAAGAAACTGCTGTGGCGGGCGAATCTGTACATAGAGCAGACAGAATCTGCACTGGGTAGTCAGGACTGGAACAATGCACATCCGTGGAACGCACCACCTGATGCGGGTGTCCGTGCGACGGAACTTGATCCTGTATGGGGAAAGGCGGCTGACGGATCATGGGATAAAGACACCTGGGGATATAACGAGTGGAACAGAAACCATGACGGCTCGGTTACCAGTCCGGTTCCCTTTACAGGGCTGTCCGCATTGGCCGTCGGCAACGGTACGCAGGGGATAAAACTTTCATCTTTTACACCAGTGCGGCCGTTGACGACTACTAACACACCGCAGCCAGATACAGGGTATATTTCAGGAACTATAGCCTATAGTTTTCCTGACAGTTGGCATGAACCTCCGGATGCTGCAGCTCTCCGGGGTGATGCAGGCAGCATGGACGGGCCATTTGATTTCAATAAGAAAATGGCGTTACAGGCAGAGTTAAATGCTGCTGCGTCGTGGGCAAACCTGATGGGAGCGGATGGTTACAGATTCAAGCAGGCACGTAATCAGTGGCCTGCACTTCCTGATGGTGATTCAGCTGATATAGACCGTTTTAATACCGTGAGCAGTTTTAATGCCTATGTAGGACTTCCTGAAGGAATTACAGAAGCGATGGTTAATACGTGGGTGGCCGGAGGATCAGGCAGAAACTGGAAAGACTATGAGTTCCTGCCCGGCCGGACATTGAGGAATATTAATTTAAATCCGGGACCCGGGCCAAATCAGTTTGGATATACGCTTGCCCCCGGTAGCAGCTGGTGGTATTATTCCGATAAGAAACCGGGAACAGGAGCAAGCACAAGTGCTTTTATACCAAGTCTTGGATTATTAAAAGCAACATTTTGTTCCCAGCGTTTTTCAAATGCTTATGACGAGAACAGACCGCAGGGGGTAAAAGACCAGAAGATTGATCAGGCAGGTTATTCTGACAGTGAAGATAAAAAAGTGTTCACTGTAGCAAAAACAACACCGATTCTGGCAGAGGACTGGGCAATAGAAGCAGGAACAGACTGTATAGGTTTTGCAGAACGGGCTGCGGGATATGAAGACCCCCGTATATATAACTGGAAAAAACTTCCATTAGGATTTGCTGAAACAGGGGTAGAAAATATAAAAACTCAAATGAATACATATGACAATACCAGAGTATATCCGATAGATGAAAGGTCAACAAATTATAGTGCAAAGGTTGCAGGCCGGAATGTTGAAGCCAATGATGTGCAACCTGATATAGAAGCGTTACGCAGAATAATTCCCGGAGATATTTTTGTCAAGGATAGTATCGATGGACCGGGAACGACCGGAGATCAAAATGATTATTGTGATAATCATATAGCGATTGTTGCATCAGTACCGGGAGATCCATATGCAGTATCAGACCCTGTTGATTATATGAATCAGATAATTCTGATTGAGGCAGAGTTTACTAATAAAATACAGAGTATAATAAAGGTTCTGAGTCTGGGTGACTACAATAGTGGTGTTTCACTTCCAATGGATATCGAAATTTATGGAGATAAATTTAAAACCCCGGGAGGTGTAGATGCAATAAAATTGAATTGTCAAATATGGGCAGTCAGGAGATTAAAAAGTGAAACGATTGTTATTAATTAGTACAATAATTACAGTAATATCCGTTTTTATTAATGCACAAACTACGGTTGAAGCAGAGAAAGAAAAAATAACATCAATTATGATTGGACCTGGACTTGATCAAGTTAGTTATGCTGGCACTGAAGAAGGATTTTATTCGCCAGAAGGTCCTGTTATTGATGAAAATGGAAGATTGTATTTTTACCCGTCAACAACACGTGATAAACTTAGATGTTTCTATAAAGGAAAGTGGGAAGCAGTGCCGTTGTTTAAGTTTTTACAGAATACTACTGGGCATCAAATTTTATTTATTTCACAACAAGGACAGGTGAAGGTAGGGGAAACAATCTATGTTTTGGAACCAGGATATGGGGAATTCTTTTTTTCTGCTAATAAGGAACGCTCAATACCAATTACGAGGGAATACTCAAATTATTTTATGCCATTTGGCAATTATATTGAATCCCCAAGTTTTTCTTATTCAACAGAAGTATTATCAGATCGTACATTAAAAGTACGTGATTTAACTGAAACAAGAACCTGGCTGCCGACGCAGCCCGGAGGATTCAGTATAGGAGAGGATGGGCTTCTTTACCGTAACGGAGTTTTGTGGTCTGCAGTAAAACCAGAGAAACTGAAACCCTTTGATTACAGATATCTGGGCCGCCTGGCATCCGGCCATGTAATTTGGGCTGGTGGACGGGGAGCTATGGAAAGCGAATTTTATATTGCAACGCCGGGTGGTAATATAGAGTGCCATCTGACTTTTCCATGGGCGCCTGTTTATGGAAAGACGGAATATAATCCGTTTAATTATGGATTAGGTCCCTGGGGAGAGTTTTACTGTCTGATAGCACCGTTATCTGTTAAAGGAAAAGACTGGCCTCCTAAAGATTCTTCATCCGAACTCGTGGTAGTGCGTAACCACCTGAAGTACTTCGGCCGTCTGAACGACGACAAGGTACGCCTCCGTAAAGGACCTTCAACATCAACCGAAAGCCTCGGAACATATCCTGTAAAGACAGGCTTCCGGATCCTTGAAAAGGGAACGGTGGAAGAGACAATCGGCGGCCAGAAGAACGTGTGGTATAAAGTACGCCTTCTTGACGGAACGGAAGGCTGGTTCTTCGGAGCGTTCGTGCACAACCTGTACGACGGCCCGAACGGGAATCCACCGCCGTGGCCGAATGTGGCAGACTGGTAACGGGAAAAATAAAACGGAGAGAACTATATTCTCCCTGCTCAAGAATATAATTCGACAGGCTGATTCGTAAGTACGAATCAGCACCATCCTGCAGTCAGTTACGGCGGCGCAGAGTGGCTTCATATTTTCTCATGCAGACGTGCGGGTTTTGCTATGCAAAACCCGG
>DCFX01000051.1 GCA_002314445.1 Treponema sp. UBA1793 | reverse complement strand
TAGTGTGTTTTGCCGCAGACAAATATTGGCGTAAAACCTGCGTAAAGAACGCGCAACGTTTAGCATGTTTTATGACAATACAAATGTCAGGTTGAAAACTGTGTTATGCAATTACTCACTATGAAATAGATTCTAATATGCTAAATAACTATTATTTTATATATGGTTTTAATGCATTTAATGAATTTAAAACGCCTAAGTCATAATCATTAATTTTTTCTGTGTATGACGATAAATTTCCTGAGGGGCTTTTTACTAAATTGACAAAATTAATATAAGAATCATAACAACTACTTAATTTTACATAAGCATCTTTATACTCATCAGGAGGATTTGTAAGATCTCGCATTATTTTTGTTATTTCTTCTGAATCATTTCCTATTTTATTTATATCATTTTCGAAAGTTGAATCATTAAACAACGACAACAAAGCAGTATTAAAACCAACAAAAGAATAAGAATCTACTGAAGATTTTGTATATTTATTAGTTTTATAATCAGATTTTTCAAAAACTGCATTATACCAAACACTTTGAATTAAATTCCCCGACGTTTCCACATCTACAGCACTCTTAAATATTTTTTCGTATACAGTTTTCATTTTTGCTGAATAATTACTGTTGTGGAAATATTTAGATACAAAAATAAAACCAATAACCAATGTAATTACGCCTAGACAAATTGGAATTATTTTTTTGGGAAACCTTACTTTAGTAACTTCAACTTGCTGCAACTTATTAGTATTTTTATTTTCATCAACCGAAAGTGGATTCCCACAATTACTGCATACTTTTTCATCAACTTTAACAACTTGCCCACATTCAGAACAGAATCTTTCTAGTGGCAAAGATGTACCACAATGGACACATTTCGTTGCTTTATCAGATACATCTTGGCCACAATGTGGACACTTAATTAATGCCATTTTCTACTCCTATTTTAGCGGCGAAAGCCGTCTGCATAACATTAATTCGCCTGTTCCGCATATTTCGCATGTTTATGTATTTTCTGTCAGTATAACTTCCGGGGAAAAATATAAAATGTTACAATACAAAAGATAATTGTTATATCTTTGAGAATTATGCTGATCCGTATAAAATGATCAGGTGCATACCTTTCCCAATGCATCAATGGGAAAAAATCATTGATGTAAGCATATAAAATAGAAAAAAGTTCCACGCCGTCGAAACTGGCTGTAGAACTTCCGTTTCCGTGCAGGGTGATTCTATGAACAAGTACAGCCTTTGCAGAAATCATGTAATTATTCTTATTATATCACATAGATTCAAAAAATCCATTTATATTTATAAATATGTCTCCTATTTATGGAAATGATAGTATTGACTTAACAGGTATACATAGGTATAGTATTATCATCTATGAATACCAGAAATACAACAGGTTTTCCGTCTCCTGCACAGGGATTCGAAAAGGATACTTTTGATTTTAACCGAATACTTTCAAAGCATCCGTCTGCAACGTTTACCATGCGGTACGAGGGAAAGACACTCTCAGACTCAGGTCTCTTTCCCGGAGATCTCATCATTATTGACTCTGCAATAAAACCAAAGCAGGGAATGCTTGGTATAGTTGAAGAGGATGGGGAATTCATATGTAAACGGATTGAGGAGAATTCAGGTATAGTCTTCGGCATAATTACAGGAATCGTACGAACGGGAATCTTATGATATTTCATATTGATGGAAACAGTTTTTATGCTTCGTGCGAACGCATATTCAGACCAGATCTGGCCGGCAAGCCGATAGCTGTACTGACGAACAACGATGGCGTTGTCATTGCACTTAATCAGGAATGTAAGGACTTGGGATGCAAACGCGGTGACTTGTATTTTCAGGTAAAAAAACAGTACGAAGAAAATGGAGTATTTGTTTTCTCTTCAAATTATACATTATATGCCGACATAAGCAGGCGGCTGAATATTCTGTACAGTGAGTACAGTTTAGAAACAGAACCGTATTCGATAGATGAAAGTTTTGTTTATCTGACCGACTGGAAAAACGCCGATTACTCGGAAATCGGCAGAGAAATCAAGGACAGGGCTTTACGTGAAATACACATTCCCATATCCGTTGGAATTGCACCAACTAAAACTCTTGCAAAAATGTGCAACAAACTTGCAAAAAAATTCGGCGGTATATGCAATTGGCAGGAACTTGACAGGAATGCTGTGCTTGCAGATTATAATGCCGCCGACATATGGGGAATAGGAAAGAGAAAGGCCGAAATACTTGCCAGACTGGGAGTACATACAGCATTCGACCTTGCCAATTTTCCGCTTGATAAGGCAAAGAAGTATTTGTCCATTACAGGATTCCGCACGGTACAGGAACTCAATGGCATTCAGGCACTGGACAGAAATGAACTCAATAACAAGCAGAACATCGGTACTGGCAGATCATTCGCTCACGGTGTTACCGGATTCAGTGAGCTCGAAACAGCCCTTGCGGAATATACGCAGCTTGCAGTAGAACGGATGAGGGCAGAGGGTTCTGCGTGCAGAATCGTTTCTGTATATCTCATGACCGCGCATAATTATATAACAGAGGACAGATCCGGAGAATACTTTAACGCAGCAACTGCAGAGCTCCCGTCTTCATCGAGTTATCTGCCTGATATACTTGCTGCAGCAATACGTCTTATGCGGTCGATTTTCCGGGACGGATATGAATACCGCAAAATCATGATTAACCTGATTGCGCTTGAGGATGAAGCAAAAGCACAGCCGGATCTGTTCTGTGACAATGAGGCATCTGATAAAAAGAACAAAGCTGTCATGAGTGCATGCGACTGTATCAACGCAAAATACGGGCGAGGATGCATTCATCCGGGTACGCGCAATCTTACAAAAGAAACTAAAGCGGACGGAAAAAAAGCTGACTGGATTATGGACAGGAAAATGCTCTCACCGGAATACACTACCAATATTAATGATGTTCCGGTGGTGCATTAATAACATGAAAACGCATCTCAATGGCATGCTGATATCAACCTGACATCCCAGGTGAATATCAATTTTTATGGGATACCGGCAGAAAAACCGGACAAAATGTATACAGAAGAGTCCTGCCCCGCAGTCCGCTCTGCTGTAAACGTTACATTCGGACTATAAGTAAGGCTGCACAGAGTTTTAATCCTCCAGCTCAGGAATTCTGCGCTTCAGCTCTTCCATAAATTTTTCGCCTGTTATTCCTTCTCTCAGGCAGGCAAACAGACAGTTGTCGCCTGCAACAGTGCCGAGAATTTCGTCCATATTCATGTTGTCAAGCGCATTGCAGACTGTATTTGCGTGTCCGGGAAATGTTTTTATAACGATGATATTGCCGGAATAATCTATGCTCACATAGCCGCGAAGGAAATCCTGCACGTAAATCTGTTCCGATTCGGCCCGTTCATCTTCTCCGGGCAGCGTGTATATGTAACCGCTGTTGCCGTCAGACACCTTTCCTACTTTAAGCAGTTTCAAGTCACGGGAAAGAGTAGCCTGAGTTACTTCGTATCCTTCTTTCTGCAGATATGCCAGCAGTGTTTCCTGGCTTTCAATCCGGTAGTTCTTTATGAGTTTGCGTATAGTTTTAAGTCGTGTAAGCCGTTCTTTCATGGTCACCTTTTAGAATGTATATTTATGCAATATTGTGTATAAAAAAAGTGATACTGTCAAGCGTTATTAAAAATATTGACTCAAAAACAATCTCACTTTATAGTATATTACTCAGGTTTCTTTTTATGGAGGTAAATCATGCTTGATGATGAATCACCTGATGACGAAACTGGTATGTTCAAAACAAAAAATTCAAAATTACCCCGGCGCAAAAACTGGCAGGGACGCGAAGATGCTGACATGCTTCAGGAAAAACAATCCGGATGGAAATGCAATCCTGACGGTTCAGACGACTTTGACGATCTAAATGGCCAGAATGACGATTAAAAAACTGCCGGATGTATGCCTGTTTGCTATCTCAGCGTAACGTATGTTTTACCGGTACCACCGTCCTCAGGGGGCGCAAAATGGAATTCCTTGACCCCCTCGTAATGAGACAGATAATTCTGTACTGCCTGCTGGAGTATACCGCTGCCCTTTCCGTGGATGATACTGAAATTGCGGAAATTCTGCACTGTGCATAAATCGAGCTGGTGTTCGAGGGCCCTTACAGCTTCGTCTTCGCGCATGCCGAGGAGACGAAGCTCAAACAAGGGACGTTCGCCTGCACCGTCGTTCTGGGCAATGTCTACGGTAACGGACGGAGTGTTTACATGCCTGCTTGGCGCGACAAGCTCAAGCTCTTTCTGCTTTATGGTTATTTTGATGCTGCCGATTTGTACAAGCCAGCTGCCCCTCCCCTCTCCTGAAACAATGGTACCGCTTCTGCGCTCTTTTCCCACAAGGACGGACGCACCGGGCTTGAATACAAGCCGTTTCTGCAGGCCTTTGCCGACTGAATCAGTAACTGCTGCAACAACCTTCTGCCGGTTCTCCGCTGCCGGCGGCAATGCTGAATCAGCCTCGTGTACCAGCTTGAGTGCTTCGGCGTTTTTCATCCGCTTTTTTGCAGGCTTGCTGCTGTGCGGATGAGGCGTCAATTCTGCTATTTTACGGAATGCGTTCACATCATCCGAAAGATTTGCGCTTTCCGCTTCCAGCTGCGATTCCTGTTCACTCACGGCTTTTGTCAAATTGGCAATATACTGTTTTACTGAAAGCGTTTTTTCTCTGGTGATTTCACCTTCACGCAGCGTGCGCACAAGATTTTCAAGCTGCTTCCTGCTGTCCGCAAGGAACTGTGCAGTTTCCGTATGGGAACCGATTTTCAGTTCATATTCTTTCTGCCGCAGCATTAAATCTTTTGTATCAATTTTGCGTCTGCGTTCGTTGAGTTCTTCTTCGCTGCGTTTGTACTGCATAAGCAGTACGTCAAGTTCCGAATGTTTTGCTGTAAGTCCTTTGATGAGTGCAGATATATCAGCCTGTTCATTTACAATGTATGACCGTGCTTTTGAAACGACGCCTGCAGGGAGGCCGCTTTTTGCGGCTATATCGAGCGCCCGGCTTTCTCCCGGAACGCCCATGAGAAGCCTATATGTAGGAGAGAGCGTTCTGCTGTTGAACTCGACTGAAGCATTTATGCACGTCGGATGTGTCCAGCCGTAGTTCTTCAATACCCCCTGATGTGTCGTGACAAGTACAAACGCGTTGCGTTCGATGAGCGTATCAAGGACAGCCATACCGATTGCGGCTCCTTCCTGCGGGTCTGTACCGCTTCCAAGCTCATCAAGCAGAATCAGGCTGCTCGACACGGATTCAGCAAGCGCACGTGCAATATTTTTCATATGTGCACTGAACGTGGAGAGAGACTGATCGAGCGACTGCCCGTCACCTATATCCGCGAACACTCCCGAAAATACGGGGAGTCGTGTTCCTTCTTTTGCAGGAACAGGAAAACCGCTTTGATTGAGCATTGAAAACAGTGCGATGGTTTTAAGCGTAACTGTCTTTCCGCCTGTATTCGGCCCCGTAATGATGAGTACGCGTTTCCCCGGCATAAAACGTACGTCAATCGGCACGGCTTTATCCCCGAGCAGCGGATGACGTGCCTGTACTATATTGAGAGGCTGGCTTTCGTCGCAGGGAAGGGCATATACGCAGTTGCGCTCAATTCCCCACCGGGAAGCGGCACATGTCGTATCAAGCATAATCATGACGGGAAGAGCCGCTGCAAACGTATCCGCAAAGGGAGCGAGCGCAGCAGTCAGTCTTTTCAGTATCGTGCGGATTGCAAGCTGAAGGTTGAATTCCTCCTGAACGAGATCGTTGCTTGCCTTCACTGAGTCTTCCGGTTCAATGTATACGGTTTGTCCGGACTGCGATACTTCGTGTATAATTCCGGGAATGCGGTTGCGCTGTGATGCGTGGACTGCAAGTACCTGATGTCCCGAACGGAATGCAGGCACCGTCGATTCAAGCACGGAGGCAAGCTTCTGGTCGGAAGTATATGCATGCATTAGAATCCTGATTTTCTTATTAAGTTCTGCAATTCTCACACGTATTTCCCTCAGTTCGGGAAGTTCCTTTATTTCACCGTCGGGTGTGATGATGCGGAATATTTCAGAAGATGCTGCACTCAGGTCAGGAATACTCCGTACTGCCTGAGCCAGACAGGTGAGCGTAAGTTCTGTCTCTGCTCCGAGTACGGAGGATGCAGCTTTTTTAGCAGATGTACAGAACAGGCCGAGTGCATATACCTGTTCGAGCGTAAGAGCTGCTCCGTCGACTTTCATAATTTGAAAAAGAAACTGTATTTCCGGCCACGAAGAGAGAGCCGGAGATCGAGTCGATGTATTGTATGCCCTCCATTCACGGCTTGCGTTTTTCAACTGTTCAATCTGCACCGGATCTGTAAACGGTTCGCGTTCAAGCAGTGCGGCCTTTCCCTCTCTGCTTACGCAATAGCCTGCGATTGTATCACGTATGCGGTAGTAATCAAGTTCTGTAAGTGTTGTTTTATCCATCTTTGTTAATTCTGCTGATTAATAATCGTTAATCTTCCCAGCTTCCTGTTTGTATTTCATTTTTAATACGGAGCCAGCTGTCGTACCGCTCTTCAGTGATAACACCTGCGTTGACAGCTTCAAGTATCCTGCATCCCGGTTCGTGAGTGTGTGTACAGCTCATGCCGAAAGTACACGTGCCGACAAGCGGCCTGAACTCACGGAAATACAGCGCAATATCTTCTGCGGCGACATCGTGCAGCACAAACCGTCTGATTCCGGGAGTATCAATTATTGAGGCCGTTACATCGCTTTGCCCGATGAGCGATTCATTGAGTACAAGGCGGTTAAGCGTTCCCTTTGACGTCGTATGAGAACCGCGGTCGTATTTCAGACAAAGCCCGCCCGTGCGAAGCGTGGAATTGCTGTCAAGCGCATTCACAAGGCTCGATTTTCCGACTCCCGACTGACCGACAAAAGCACTTAACCGGCCTGCAAGCAGTTCTGCAAATTCCTTCATACCCTCGCCCGTTTTTGCAGAGATATGCATCACCCTATAGTTAAGGTCTTCCCATATTTTCATACGCAGTTGAAAATCAGTATCATCGTCGTCCGCCAAATCATATTTATTGCATACGATAACAGGGGTGAGCCCTTCATATTCAGCCTGTGCAAGCTCCCTGTCAATAAAGCGCGGCCTGAACGGCGGTTCATCGGGCGTTGTAACGAGGATAAGGTAATCAAGGTTTGCTGCAAGCAGCTGCGGACACCGGCCTTTGACGTTCCAGCGCACAAATTCATTTCGCCGCGGCACTAATGAAATCACCTGCCCTTTTGTATTGTCGAGCTTATCAGGCTCAATTTCGACGATATCGCCGGGGGCAAGAGGATTATAATAGTGAACATCGATTTTCAACACTTTCCCTTTAATTGAACAAGAACGAGTGATGTTGTCGCTGCATTCTATTTTGAAATAATTATTTGCCCCGTCAAGAACGATTCCCTGCATAAAAATATGTTAGTAGAAAGACCATGAATTTTCAAGGGATATGACCTGCAGGTTTACACTATATCTGTTCCTTTTAGCCGGATATAATGCAAAAACACGCAGATATATGGATTATACACGCATATACAGTGGACACTGCAGGGTATTTATGGAATATATACACATATGCATGAAATAACGCTGGAAAAAAATCAATTTCCCTCTGTTCTTGAATGCAATTTTCTTGTCTGTCATGCTCCGTTTGTACATGCGGACAGAACAGTTCCATTCAACGTACTCATTTATGTGACTGCAGGACAGATTACCGTAACGGAAGATGGCGCCGACTACGTAATAAACGCAGGTGAACTGTTTTTTTTAAAGTGCGGTGTGCATCATTACGGTAAAAAGCAGATAAAGACAGGTACCTCATGGTATTATATCCATTTTATGCTGTCGGAATGTGAATCGGGAAAAACGGATTTTCTAACGATTCCCAAAAAGACGGCAGGCCTTGCGCATTCGGAAATTGAAAACGGCCTGAGGGAATTTACCGAGCAGTATATCTGCAGGACGCCTGCTTTTAAATGGAAAAGCAGTGCACTGCTCTTTTCCCTGCTTTGTGATGCAGCTTTTTATCCGCAGCATATGTTCTCTCAGAAATCGGTACTGGCGGAACGGCTTTCCGAATATCTGAAGGAACATGTCTCTGAGCCGTTCGATTCTCATGTGCTCGAAAATGAATTCAATCTGACAGGGAAATACCTTGAGCTGGTATTTAAAAGAGAGAAGCATATTCCGCTTCAGAAATATCATACAGATTTGAAGATTGACGAAGCATGCAGGCTGCTCCGGACAACACTTTTTTCTGTAAAGGAAATAAGCGGGAAGCTCGGATATTCCGATATGCTGTATTTCAGCCGGACATTCCACAAAGTCTGCGGAATGAGTCCAAGCAGTTACAGGAAACAGATAGAAACAAATTATTAATACAGGAGCAGATTATGACAGACGCGTTGAAAATGTTCACGGTATCGGATTCTTTTTTCGGGAGATATGAAAAGCTTGTCGTCGACACGGTCATACCGTATCAGGAAAAAATACTTAATGATGCAATCCCGGGAATAGAGAAAAGCCACGCGGTTGAAAACTTCATTCAGGCAGCTGAGATGAACGAATCCGGAAAATGCAGCAGTGAATTTTATGGCATGGTATTTCAGGACAGCGATGTCGCAAAATGGCTGGAAGCGGCCGCTTATTCTCTGGCGCAGAAAGCCGATCCGGCTCTGGAAAAACGATGTGACGCTATGATTGCGCTCATAGGGCGTGCACAGAAAAGTGACGGCTACCTTGATACGTATTTTACGGTAAAAGAACCCGGGCGGCAGTGGACCGACCTCCAGGAAGCGCATGAATTGTACTGTGCCGGCCACATGATGGAGGCCGCCGTCGCTTACTACGAATGCACCGGTAAAAAGACGCTGCTCGACATCATGAGCCGTATGGCTGATCACATTTACAATCACTTTATAACGCATACTATCCCCGGTTACCCGGGACATCCGGAAGTGGAACTTGCTCTTATGCGCATGTACCACGCAACAGGAAACGGAAAGTACAAGGAGCTTGCGGAACATTTTATTAACGTGCGTGGCGTTGACAGTGATTATTTTAAACATGAAAGTGCAACACGCGGCTGGCAGGTATGGGGAAAGTGGAACGGCGACAAGGAATATACGCTGAGCCACAAACCTGTACGAGAACAAGAAGATGCAGTCGGACATGCAGTCCGCGCGGTTTATCTGTATTCGGGTATGGCATCCGTTGCAGCGGAAACAAATGATGAATCGCTCAAAAAAGCCTGCGTTACGCTCTGGAACAGCATCACGCAAAAGCGGATGTACGTAACGGGTGCAATCGGCTCTGCATATGAAGGCGAATCATTTACAAAAGATTATCATCTGCCGAACGATACTGCATACGGAGAGACCTGTGCATCAGTCGGACTCATATTTTTTGCCCGCCGCATGCTCGATTTGTTCAAGGACGGCGAATACGGGGATGTCATGGAGCGCGCGCTGTACAACTGTGTTCTTGCAGGCATGCAGCTCGACGGAAAGAGATTCTTCTATGTCAACGCACTTGAATCCCTGCCCGGCATTTCCGGTAAAGCAGTCACCCACAGGCATGCATTGCCGCAGCGCCCCCAATGGTTTGCATGCGCATGCTGCCCGCCGAACGTTGCACGCCTTATCACGTCGATAGGACGATATGCGTGGTGCGTACAGAACAGGACAGCGTATGCCGTTCTGTACATAGGCGGAACACTTGACGGCACGGAACAGCTTGGCGGAAAAGTTCATGTCGACACGGCATATCCGTATGAAGGTACTGTCACATATTCGTTCGAACCAGTCAATGAAAGCATGGATATGACACTTGCGCTGCGCATTCCCTCCTGGAACCGCAGCACGAAAATCAGCATGAACGGAAAAGAGATAAACTGCAGACGCAGCAATGGATATGCTTTCATACAGGGACCTTTTACAGTATCAGACACAGTCACAATCGAATTCGATATGAGCGTACGCAGGCTGTACGCATCGCCGAAAGTCAGTGCAGATTCCGGTAAGGCAGCCTTTATGAGGGGGCCCCTCGTCTATTGCGCAGAGGGTAAAGATAACAACGGCAGCGTCCTGAGCCTGAGTACAGACCGTACGGACGTCCCGTCTGTAGCCGCATATGAACCTGATCTGCTGTCCGGGGTGAGAAAAATCACGGTAAAAGGCATGCGCACGGAAGATAACGGGCAGCTCTATTCCGATGTACCACAGGTTGTAACACCGTGTACTATTACGCTTATTCCATACTATGCATGGGCAAACCGAGGCGAAAACGAAATGCGGGTCTGGCTGCCTGAAAGATAATATCCATTTCCTCTACATTATCCGCATGACTTATGCTATACTCACCGTATGCGTAAATTACTGGTATTACTGTCTGCAGTCCTTGCAACTGCAGCAGCATATGGAGAGGAAAAATATATGTCCAAGCTGTTATATCAGGGACATGGCAGTTACCGTATCAGAACATCAGAGGATTTTGTCATATACGTCGATCCGTATGCGGGCAAAGGATACAACGTACCGGCAGATCTCATACTTGTAACCCACGAGCATTACGATCATACGGCTGTAAACCTTGTCACAAAAAAAGGAACGTGCAGAACTATACGCGAACGGAATTTACTCGTAAACGGAGAATACAAGACAACCGTTGCCGGAAAAATTACGATACAAGCCGTTCCAGCATATAATGCACATCATAACCGCAGCGAATGTGTCGGTTATGTAATCACGCTTGAGGACGGCATGAAAATCTATGCTGCGGGCGACACATCTTATACCGATTATATGAATGACTCACTAAGCAAAATGAACATCGATTATGCACTCCTTCCATGCGACGGTATTTTCAACATGGATGCAAAGGAAGCAGCACGATGCGCAGACATCATCGGCGCCAGACACGCAATTCCCGTACACACCAAACCCGGCGAACTGTTTGACAACAAAATAGCGGACGGTTTTACCGCCCGGAACAGACTTATTATGCAGCCGGGTGAAGAAATAGCACTGGAAAAATAGAGGATCAGGGCTTTGCCTTTTTTTGACGGAAAAGAAGAAGCAGAAAATAACATGTGTCAGCTGAAAAGCTGACAGCTCCGCAAATCAAAACGTATGGATTTATTATTTCAATGTATCCATACAGAATCGTAAGTATGAGCGTACCGATACATTTTACAACAGCAATAGAAAGTGCCTGTCCCCGTGTATCGGTACGTGTAAGAAACATATATATAAAAAGCAGGGACATCAGCGCGTTCTGCATAAACGCAGAATACAATGCCGCCGCACGCAAATCAAACTGGAAATAAAAGGCGAATTGAAATGCAAAGCAGACTGCAAAAACGCCCATGCTTATCAGAATGAATTGTTTCTTTAATGTATCAGGGAATCGTTCCCGTCCGTATCTGAAATATGTCACAATAATAAGTATATCAAGGATAAACCGGACAGCATTGATGAAAGTCTGTAATTCAATATTCGATACACCCTCGAGCGTATAAATCGTTTCCCATGCAAAATCCAGCCCAAGCGCAAAAAGCGGCATACAATATGTTTTGTCGCGCTTCCCGAGATATACCATTTTGATGCAGACAAAAAACCAGCAAAAACCGCTCACCAGCGTGAGAAAAAGAATCATACAAATTATTCTAACAGCAGTTTTTCAGGAAAGCAAGCAACTATATTGACAATTTTATCCGAAATCTGTATATTCTAGGAACATTGCATTCCCCGATTGTGTAATGGTAGCACCTCAGATTCTGGTTCTGATTGTGGGGGTTCGAATCCTCCTTGGGGAACTACGAAAATATGTTCCGTTGCAAAGCTGACCCGGCTAAGCGGATCAGCTTTTTTTGTGTATACGTTATGAGTTTTGCGGAAAATTCATTAATCAAGCTAAATGGAAAATTGCGATTTTCCATTTAGCTTGATTAGGTCCCTTCGTCTATCGGCTAGGACGAAAGATTCTCAATCTTTAAAGATGGGTTCGACTCCCGTAGGGACCGTTTCTAGTTCGACTGTAAGTCCTTACACACAAATAAATTACTAAAATATAAAACTATCACGTTCCCTTCCTTTGTCATCCGGGTTATCATGCACACTGTCATTCAGGCATTAAACACAAAATGCTGAAACAACTGAAAACTATATCGGATTTGTAATTCTTTCTGCCAGTCATGAAATACTGTCCAAAAATTGACATACGCTTTTTTGGGTTTATAATTATAGCGTGATAGCTTTTATATTGGAGGGTACGTTATGTCTTTTTATAAATGGTCATTGGACTATGAATTCGGTATTAAGGAAATTGATGAACAGCACAAACACTTTCTTGAGTTGCTGAATCGTTTTTACGACGGGCTTATTGAACAGGATTCAAAAGATCAGCTTCTTGCCCTGCTGAATGAAGCAATCGATTATGCTCATTACCATTTTTCTGAAGAAGAAAAAATGATGCAGGATATAGGATATGCAGCATTAATTGATCAGAAAAAAATGCATTCAGATATAGAGGACAAAATTGAGGACTTCAAGGACAAAATTTTTATGGACAAGCTTGTTCTATCCAAGGCGATAACCAATGAACTGAAAAGTTTGTTTGACAATCATATTCTGATTGAAGACAAAAAATATGTTGAACTTTATAAGCGTGTCAAAAAATGAAATGACCAGCAGAGTACACCGCCGTGCTGTAAACAATTTACGTATCCAGGTATACTAGTGTATACTGAAAGCATGAACGGCATACTTATCGTTATTATAATTTGCATTGTAACGGTCTCTGTCATTGTGTCTGTCGGTATTACTATCAGAGAGTCTAAATGGCGGGCAGATATACAAACGTATGACGGCCGCGCAAAGCTTGTAAAAATCCGGTATGAACATCTTGAACTTATACGGCTTCGTGCACTGCATCATCACCGGGGGTATCAAGCAGACTCTGATTATATTGTAATACCTCTTGATGCCCCCATGAAAAAGGACAGGGCGAAGCAGAACCGGACATGGAAATTTGTAACGAAATTTACGGCATTTGACTCTCCTCTGGGTTTCCAAAGTGACGATCAGTTTGACGAGCTGCGTTTATACGGGTATAAAGACGGTCAGAAACATCTTATTTTCAAATATGCCTATTATCCGGAAAACTATACCGATTTGAAAAAGCGCGTCGAAGAATATAATAAAAGGATAAACGACAGGGGGAGGATTGCAAATGGAAAATCATGAATGGAAACGAACCCGTATTAATTACATGGGCTTACTTGGTATTGTCAGCCTTATTTCTTATACAATAGCCGTACTCTTTTCTCCCCTTGATTATCCGGGATACAACTGGATGAGTCAGGCCGTAAGTGACCTGAGTGCTGTAAATTCTCCGTCGCTGCAGAAATGGCAGAAACTGTCTGCACTCTATGGTGTATGCGGACTTGTAAGCATTATGATGGTATGCGTTTACATCAGGGGAAAAATTAACAAAACAATCCGTCACGGGATTTATGCATTCGCATTGATGAACTGGATAAGTTCTGTCGGATACACGCTCTTCCCCCTTTCAGAAAGCGGTTATGCGGGTACATTTAATGATATCATGCACGTGTATGTCGTGACGGTGCTGATTGTTGTCCTTTCCATCGCCTCGCTCGTTCTCATCATGATCGGCGGTTACAGCAACAAAAAATATACATCGCTTGCCGTATGGGCCACAACAGCACTTACATTTATGTTTGCAGGAGCAGTCGGTGCAGGTGCTGTTCCGCACGCTTATTTCGGTATTGTCGAACGCTGCAGTGTATTCTCTGCCGTCGTGTTCAATGCCGTTCTCGGAATATATCTGTATCTGGGATTCTGGCACGAATCAGACAAAAAAGGATAACGGCAGAACGGTTTTCTGCCGTTACAACTACATCGCGGGTATTATCGTTCGTAATTATCTATCTGTTCGGCCATAAGAGGGATAAGCTGTTTCTTACGTGATACAACATCTTTCAGATAGAACACATTTTCTTCAAGTTTGGGAAATGTAACGAAAGGTTCGAATTTCTGATCACAGGTAAACAGCAGGATGCTCGACAGCTGCGTGATATCGGTAACGAGCAATGATGTAAAAATGGCCTTGTGCGCCCTGCGTTCGATTTCAAGTTCCCCGAGAAATTCTTTTTTGCGGTCAAGAATTTCTTTTGTGTTGTCAACTTCAATCTGGCTGACGGTATAATTTTCTTTACCCTGCGTATATTCCTTCATATCCTGATGTATTAGCTCCCCTGCTTCCCGACCTTCTACGTGGCTTCCGGCCGTGATGATATCCTTCCCAAGCTGTTTGAGGTTAAGATTCGTAATATCGGATAAATACTGAGCAGTTTCACGGTCAACATCAGTTGTCGTTGTCGACTGGAGTATAAGTGTGTCAGAGAGAATGCCGCATAAAAGAAGACTCGCGATATCGATTGGGATGGGAACGCGGTTCTCCCGGTACAGATTGGCAACAAGCGTCGACGTCGAACCAATTGGTTTATTGATGAACGTAATAGGATAATCAGTAGAAAGGGTGCCGAGCCGGTGATGGTCTATCACTTCCTGGATTCTGTAATGCTCGACTCCATCGACAGCCTGAGACATTTCATTGTGGTCTACAAGGATGAGTTCTATGTTCGGTTCACGGAGGAGGTCATGCTCCGACAGGATGCCTACGATTTTTTTGTCGGCGTCTATTACCGGAAGGCAGCGGCACGGCGACTCCTGAAGAAGAGGGCGGACACGCGACACTGTATCTTCCGGATGGACAGGAGTAATGTCCATATCGGCCATTACGGAAACGGGCGTAGAATAGGCAATAAGCATGGCCGTCGACGAAGTGGCGTACGGACTTATAATTACCGAAACGTTATTCGCCTCTGCTTTATCGCGCAGTTCTTTGTTAAGCGGATGTCCCGATGTGATAATAAGCAGCCTTACGCCGCCGTCAATACTCGCTTCCTGTATCTCGGTACGGTCGCCTGCAATGACAACGACGTTTTCGCTCTGATGTTCCGCAAGCATCTGTTTAAACGTATCAAGACTTGCAGCCCCGACAAGGACGCCTGCTTTGAATACGTCATTTTCATTTTTAACAATTATCGGCTGTGCATTCATCGTGTGCAGTATAAGAGCTATACTCGTCGGAAACGCAGTCTTATGCTCGGGATTCATGACAGCCAAAACATTCTGCGCAAAAACATTGTAATGCAGCAGGGCCATATATCTGCCGTCCCTGTCAACGACAGGCAGAACGCGGCTTGCAGATTCATCCATTTTTCCGATTGCATCCCATACGGATTCGTCTTCCTGAACTGAATTGCAGGAACCTGTCATATAATAAGCAACTTTCGGAACAAGATCCGGAATATACATCGGATAAGGAACTTTGAATCTATTGAAAATATATTCCGTCTGAGGTGCAAAATGTCCGGCGCGTGCTGCGATGTAATTTTTGTATCCGAGCAGTTGTTTGAGACGTGCGTAAGAAACTGCAGACACTCCTGAATCGGTATCAGGATTTTTATGACCAATGACGTAAACAGTTTTATCTTCCATAACCAGTATATTCGTACAAATAAGGGGCTTTGTCAAATATGACATCAAAAATTATCAGGAATAATACACACGGGTTGTACACCCTCGTATACCAGTTGCACGGTATGTATAATCCTGATAAAATAAATAATATGATTAATTCAAACACAGATTTTGACCCCGCGCTTCTGCCCGGAGAATTTGTAAAAATATACGGCGGAAATGAAAAGGATGCCCGTACATTCGCATCTCCCGCCCGTATTAATATTATCGGCGAGCATATAGATTATAATGGCGGAAAAGTATTCCCCGCAGCCATCGACAAATACATGTATGTCGCAATCCGCAGACGGGCGGATACGGCAATAACTTACAACGACATCAAATTTCCCGGAACATATAAATTCGACGTAAACGACAATTTTTCATACCGGAAAGAAAACGATTATGCAAATTACCTGAACGGAATCATGTCAATTCTCAAGCGCCGCGGATGTACGTTTCCCTGCGGTTTTGACGTTCTTATGGTCAGTAACGTCCCGCCGGCAGGAGGCATTTCATCGTCGTCCGCACTTGAGTGCGGTTTTGCATATGCCGTGTCGGAATTGTTCGGTTTCAACATTTCCCGCAGGGACATAGCGCTTATCGGGCAGCAGAGCGAGCATGAGTTTATGAGCGTAAACTGCGGCATCATGGATCAGTTTATCATTGCAACCGCAAAAAAGGATACGGCGGAGCTTCTTGACTGCGCGACAATCGAATATGAATACGTGCCTCTGGAACTTGGCGACTACCGCTTTGTCGTCATGAACACAAAGAAAAAACGGCAGCTTGCTGATTCAAAATACAACGAACGCCGTTCGCAGTGTGAACAGGGGATTGCAGCACTCAAAGCCGCGGCCGTTCCGCTGCCTGCAGGAAAGTATACAAATACGAAAGATATTCCCGATTTGTGCAGCCTTACTGTCCCGCAGTTTGAATCATGTGAAAAAGTTCTTTCAGACAATGTAATCAGAAACCGTGTCCGTCACTGTGTTACGGAAAACGCCCGTGTAATGGAAGCTGTTGCAGCATTAAAGGCAGGCAACCTGAACCGGCTTGGTGAATTGTTAAAAGCTTCCCATGAGTCACTCAAAACAGATTACGAGGTAACGGGCATTGAACTTGATACGCTGGCAGATGCGGCGAATGCGCAGAAAGGATGCATCGGTGCACGCATGACCGGTGCGGGATTCGGCGGCTGCGCTATAGCCCTTGTTCACAAAGACAGTGTTGACAGCTTCATCGATGAAGTTCAGGAAAAGTATACGAAGATTATCGGCCACGATGCAGGATTTTTTGCCTGCAAGAGCGGCGACGGTGTGCGCGAAATTAAATAATCTGTCTCCTGCCCCTCTTTACTAATTCAAAAACGGTACCGCCCTGATAGTATTTATCAGGGCGGTACCGTTTTCAGAAGCAGTTTCATACAAAACAGCGGACGGTTACTCTTTGACTGCCGCCGCACCCATACTCATCATCATTGCTTTCTGGGTAAAGATAAAGAATATAACAAACGGAATTGCAATCAGCAGAGAACCTGCGCTGAACAGCGTAAAATCATTTTTTTTGTCCGTCACAAAACTGAACAGTCCGAGTGCAAGCGTCTGCTTGTCGGCTGAACGGAGAATCATCTTCGGGAAAATAAAATCCATCCACGGGCCGGTAAAACTCGTGATGCCGAGGAATATCATGATGGGACGGGCAACAGGCATAATAATTTTGCGGAAAATAAGGAAATGGCTTGCACCGTCAATACGGGCAGCTTCATCAAGACTTCTCGGAATGGTGTCGAGGTAACTTTTGACCATCCAGCAGTTGTATGGAATGTTTCCCGCAATGTATACAAGTTCCAGTCCCCACAATGTATCAAACCCTCCGACACGCAGAAGAATAACATAAATTGCAATCATGCCGACGAATGACGGGAATATCTGCAGGATAAGAAGCGACATCAGCAGATGCTTTTTGAGAGGGAATGTAAAACGGGAAAATACATATGCTGACAAAGCAGTAACAAACATCGTTACGACTGTCGTCACCGCCGCAACCTGCAGCGTATTTAAAAACCATATCTTATAATCCGTTTTATGGAAAATGTACGTAAAATGAGCTGTCGTAAAACCTTTCGCAAATGGTTTGATGTCTATATCTGCAATACTGTTTCCCGGCGTAAACGATGAAGAAACCAGATAGACAAGCGGATAAATAACAAACAGTGAGAGTATAATGAAAAATATCATAAGCAGAGTCCTGGTTATCGACTGCCCTGTTTTGTAATTTGTCATACAGTTCCCTCCTTATATGATTTTGTACTGCGGAACGAAAGTATTGCGAACGGTGCAATAACAACAAAGATAAGGACAGCTATAACTGAAGCATAATTATATTTAAGCAGTGTTATCGTCAGCTTATAAATCCATGTAACGAGAATGTCCGTCGCACCTGCCATTGTCGTCGTGCTGTCTGCGGTTGCAGGGTTTCCGCCTGTAAGAAAGAAAATGATACCGAAATTGTTAATGTTGTGTGTAAACGACATGATTATCTGCGGCATGGTCTGATACATGACAAGGGGTACTGTAATTGAAGTAAGAATCTGGCGGGGACTTGCGCCGTCAATTTTTGCCGCTTCGTATAAATCATTTGAAACTGCTGTCATTGTTCCCATTGCCAGCAGCATGAAATATCCGAATCCCGCCCACAGATTAATAATTATACATGTTGCCTGCGCGAGCAGAGGCGAACCGAGCCAGGGAATCGGTTTTGAAATAAGGCCGAAAGCCATAAGCGTCCTGTTTACCGTACCGAATGTGCCGTTGAGCAGATTCTGCCATACAAGCATTGTAATTACGACCGGTACTGCATACGGGAGAATATAAATAATACGGAAAAACGGCGCGATCTTTATTTTACTTTCACGGAGCATAACCGCAATGATGAGTCCGCCGAAATAGCAGGTAAACGTAGAAAGGAATGCCCACACGAGTGTCCATAATGCAATACGGCCGAAGCCGTGCGACCAGTTTGATCCGCCTCCAATCAAATCTTTGAAGTTGGCTAATCCAACCCAGTCAACCGTTTTTGCCGGCGGAATGTGGTCAGGTGCAGAATAATTTGTAAATGCAACTGCAACTGAAAAAACCAGAGGAACTACTACAAATATGAGAAGGAGAACAATAATCGGAGCAAGACCCGCGATCGGGAAGCCCGTCCCGCTGATAGACTCGATAGATGCTTTCTGTGAAGGAAAGTGTTTTAAAACACAATATCTTTTGTATGACTTTTCCGCGCTTTGAACGGAAAGTACATATGCTACGATAAACAGCACAACTAATGACAGTACAAGGATGCCGTCTATCAGCATAAAAATTGAATTGCTGCGCATCTTTACCGGAATATCAAGCTGCGGCGAACCGAGCGTAATAAGGGCTATAATCTTACGTACGATTGCAGGGCAAAAACAGATAAAGACAATTTCAATCGCTGCAAACAGAATACCTTTCAGATATTCCTTCAAATACAGGATATGGGCGAGACCCATAAAAAGTAATGACGTAAGTTTTATTTTTTCACCAGCGCTTCCGTTTGCGGGCAGTATTTGTGCCATACATCCTCCTATAAAATTTAAGAGGGATTTTCATGCCGGCTATGGCACAAAAATCCCTCTGTTATTATTTTCCGAGAATTGCCGAGTTGCAGGCATCAAGCTGAGCCTTTACATCCTGGCCGTCCCAGATGTTCTTGCTCGCGCTGTTCATGGCATCCCAGTATGCGCCCATCTGCGGGATGGACGGCATCGGGAATGCATAATTAAGCTGCTGCAGGAATCCCGGGATGTACGGGCTGTCGACCTTCGTATCGATTGCAGGCATGGCACCGGTAACCTTAAAGCGGAGCTGCTGCATTTCCGGTGTCATAAGGAACGCTGCAAATGCGGCGGCTTCCTCCGGATGATCCGTGTATGCAGAGACAAACATTGCACGGGTACCGCTGAATGATGCGCACGGTGTTTTATCTCCCGGAAGAGACGGAAGAGGGGCTACACCGAAATCAATCCCGGCATCCTTGAAGTTCTTGATATTCCACGGGCCTGTAATATGCATTGCAGCTTTCCCGCCTGCGAATGCTGCATCCGCAACTGACGTAGTAAGATCCTGCGCAGGTACATTGAGAGAGCTGCGGAGGCTCTGAAAGAATTTCATACCCTGTATGGAAGATGGAGAGTTAATATTTGTGGAAGTCGTATCGGTTCCGGACGGTCCGAACAGACGGTTTCCTTCTTTTGTTGTAAAAATAATAGTGTAGTACGCATTGCCTACATCCATCACAAAACCGTATTTACCGCTGTTTGCTGCATTGAATTTTTTTGCAAAACCTGCAAGTTCATCCCAGGTTTTCGGTACCTCATTTTCTTTTATAAGGGCTTTATTGTAGAAAAGTGCATACGTTTCCGCAGCAACAGGATATCCGTACATAGAACCGTTATAGGTAAGAGCCTGAGAACATGCTGCAAGCGCATTCTTTTTTACTTCGTCAGGATTCACTGTCGCGAGAACGTGTCCGCCTGAAACAAGTTCCCCAAGTTTATCATGGGGTGCGGCAAAAACATCAGGGCCGACTCCGGCAGGTCCGTCGAGTGCAATCTGCCCTGCCGCGTCACCAAGTTCAACGTGAACATACTTAATAGTAATGTTCGGATGTTTTTTTGTGTACTCTTCACCGGCCTGGTTGATAAAATCATCAGGTCCTTTGTCTGACTCCCATACGGTCAGCGTAACAGGTTTGCTGCTGCCTGCACTCTTTTTAGCTTTACAGCCGGAAAGAATGAAAGCAGGAATTACCGCAAGAAGCAATGGCATCAACGTTTTCTTCATAAAAAATCCTCCTGATTCCCTATAGGGATGAACCCCTGTATAATATTGAATACTCCGCAGTATTCCGTTTTGGAGGACTGCGGCCTTCAATTTCATCAATAAGCAGATTTCCTGCACGCATACACAAATCAAAACTGTCGACATGAAGAGCTGTCACAGGAATTCTGCCGGAAGCAAGTGCGCTGCTGTCGTAAAAAGATACAATCTGTATATCTTCCGGAATACGGATGTGCCCGACAGACAGATAATCCATGGCTGCAACGCAAATCGTATCGTCCATGCAGGCAATGCAATCCGAATGCGCCTCAAGAGCAGCTTTCACGGCGCCGGAACAATTCAGCGAAGCATTCCAGAACACAAGCGATTCATCAACCTGCAAACCTGCCTCTGAAAAGGCCTCTTTATACCCTTCGTACCGCATGGCATCAACAAGATGTTCTTTATCGCCTGCCAAAAGTGCTACCTTTCTGCAGCCGCCCGATATCATGTGTTTTGTGAGTTCCCTGCAGCCTTCCTTCTGATTGGAATCAATCTGCAGAATATCATCGTTTGTATTTGTACCGATGAGCACAAACGGAATCTTTTTGCTTCTCAAAAAAGGAATGATTCTGTCCTGCCTGTTCATACGTGTAACGACAACACCATCAGCCTTGCAGTTTCTTACAAGCCGTTCAAGTCCTGACATGTCGTTGTCAGGGACTACTACAAGTACTGTATCGTAATCATGAACCACTGCAGCTTTCGTAATTCCGACAAGACAGTCGGAAAAGAACTGAGCTTCTCCTCCTGATCTTTCATCAGGAATCACAATGGCTATATTAAATGTTCTTGATGCTGCCAGTCCACGTGCCATCTGATTCGGCTGATATCCGTTTTCCCTGATACATGTAAGTATCCTGTCACGGGTATCCTGGCAGATACGACCTTTGCCCGAAAGGGCACGCGAAACTGTAGTTTTTGACAGGCCGAGTTCTGATGCAATATCATCCATAGTTATCCGGCCTGTTGTGCGCAACCGGTTGCTCATACGTATCATTATACATCGCTTTTTCAGTTTGTCAAATTTTTTTTACTGAAATTGTATTCCTCTTATGTTTCTTTTGAGGTATACTTAATTATCAATAAAGTTTGTTTTTGTAATGACGTGAGTTTCCTATGAAAAAAGTAAGAGCCTGTAAACTTTCTGCAGTACAGATATGCAGTGTTATTGTCGCAGGAATCGTTATCTGCATGGTATCTCTTGCCGTATCTGCGGAAGTAAAAAGTAAAAAAATCGTTCACTACGAACAGGATACTGTTCCTGTCCGCGGCATCTCGTCAATCCCGTACATAACATATTCAATATCAAAATCATGGACGGAAGCGGACGGTTCGACAGGCGCTGAATATGACGGCGTTTTCAGAAACAATTCAAAACACGCCCTTACCGACTGGCGTATAAAAATTTCAGTACCGGAAAAATCGAGGATAGACAGTTCGTGGAACGGGCAGTATACAAAGGAATCAAATTTCATAACTGTGCTCCCGCCTGTTGAAGGATTCAACGCATCCGTACCTTCCGGGCAGAAAATAACGTTCGGTATGGTCATGTATACGCCTGAAAAATTCACTATTACAAAAACTTCATTTTCAGGACGATTCATCTATTCTTCTTCAGACACTATTCTTTTCAGAATTCTTCTTGCGGCGTGCATCATAGTATGTTTTCCCATCATATTTCTGTCTGTAACCGGAACTATAAGGCAGCGGCGCATAAACAGAGAAATTGAACAGAGCAGGAAAAGAAATGAAGAAAACAGTATCATCATCGACCAGGCACTGCGAACTATTGCGAACTTTGTCGATGTAAGGGATAAAAACACAAAGGGACATTCTGTCCGTGTCGCTTTGTATTCCCGGGAAATTGCACGACGGCTTGGCTTTCCCGCGCAGAAACAGCATGAGATGTATTATCTGGGACTGATGCATGATGCCGGAAAAATCGGTATTCCTGACGAAATTCTGAATAAAACGGCTCCCCTTACTCAGGAGGAACGTAAAATAATCGAAAAACATACGCAGCTTGGCGCAAACATGCTGAAAGATTTTACATCAATGCCGGGTATCAGGGATATAGCGCTGTATCACCATGAAAGATATGACGGCACGGGATATCCGGATCATCTTTCGGGAGCAGCCATTCCGCTTGCGGCCCGTATTGTCTGCGTTGCTGATTCATTCGATGCAATGACATCGGACAGGTGTTATCACGGCAAGTCAACGGTGGAACAGGCGGAAGCAGAGCTGATTGGCAATTCCGGCATTCAGTTCGATCCTGAAATTGTTGCAATAATGGTAAAAATGATTCATGATGGGTTCGCAGAAAAAATAATTTCCGGAGAAAAAAATGATTGAAACCATTTCGTGGAAAAATGAAACACTTACTTTTCTTGATCAGACAAAACTTCCCGTTGAAGTGACATATGAAAAACAAAAAAATATTGAGCAGGTCTGGGACGCAATAAAACAGCTTCGTGTACGGGGTGCTCCGGCACTCGGAGTGGCAGGTGCATACGGCATCCTTCTGGGGATGAAGGACAAACAGGAACTTCCGTCCGATGCCTTTATCTCAGAAATGAAAAAAGAGGCTTCATATCTGAGTTCATCACGCCCCACTGCAGTAAATTTAAGCTGGGGGCTTAAACGCATGGTGGCGAAAGCCGGATCGCTGAAAGACAGAACTTCACGCGAAATATGGACGGAACTTGAAAAAGAAGCTGTTTCAATTCATATGGAAGACAAAGAGTTATGCAGGCGAATCGGCGAAAACGGTAAAGAACTTATAAAGGACGGAACGGGCGTGCTTACCCACTGCAATGCCGGCGCGCTCTGTGCGACAGGCATAGGAACGGCAACAGCACCGATGTACACTGCGTTCAGCGAGGGACGTTCATTTAAAGTATACGCGGACGAAACCCGCCCGCTTCTTCAGGGAGCCAGGCTTACAAGCTGGGAATTACAACAGGCCGGTATAGATGTAACGCTTATCTGCGACGACATGGCTGCGTTCATGATGAGCAAGGGCTTCATCAATCTGGTGATTACCGGTACGGACCGCGTTGCTGCGAACGGCGACACTGCAAACAAAATAGGCACTATGGGAGTCGCCATACTTGCAAATCATTTCCACATCCCGTTTTACATCGCCTGCCCGTCTTCAACATTCGACATGCACACTCCGGCCGGCGACGGCATTCCCATAGAGGAACGCGGTGCTGATGAGGTACTCTTTTTTGGCGAAAGACGGACAGGTCCCGAAGGCATGAAAGTGCGCAACCCGGCATTCGATGTAACGCCGAACGAACTTATAACAGGATTCATAACAGAAAACGGTATAGTCCGTCCTCCATTTGCAGAAAATCTCCGCAGCGCATTTGCAAAACAGCCGCAGGAGAGTAAAAACGTATAAATTTTTTACAAAATGAGAAATCCATACTATAATAAAGGTGCTTTTTTCTAATAACAATTCTGTCAGAGGAGAATCATATGAGCGATTCGGAAAGTACTTTTGTCGATGAAAGTTTTTTCACCGGAAAAACTGAAAACGGGAAAGAAGATAATGATGTTATTGCTTCCATACAAAACACATTTTCTCAGAAACAGATAGGTTCCATTGCAAAATATGTGGAACCAATAAGCGGCAACAGTCCTATAGAAAATCTTATAGAAATGTTCAAGCAGCAGGAAGATCTTCTAGCGGTTCCTGTCGAGGAATACGACCATGTCATCGGCGTTATAGACAGAAAGACTGCTGCTGCTGCAACAAATACCGCATGGAAACGATTTACATCGAAGAACGTCATCGATTATGCTCAGCGGGTTTCAACAATACTGTATGCCCATGACTTCATCGAGAAGACGCTGCAAAAGGTTTCCGATATCAACAGGGAATACGGTATTATCTTTTTTCCGGTTTTCAACAACCGAAGTTTCTACGGAATCGTTTCGCTTGACAGTTTCCTTTCGCGCATTGCCGAAATAAGAGAGCAGGATCTGCAGAAAGCAGGTCTTATCCAGCAGAACTATTTCCCGGATGCATCGGTAACGTCTGCCCTTCCCTATAAGTTCCAGGCATGGAATAAGATGGCAAATGCGCTTGGCGGAGATTTCTACCAGCTGTATCCGCTGTCAGATTCCAAGAGCCTTATCTGCTGCTTCGATGTTTCGGGGAAAAATGTTGCGGCGTCGCTTCTGACAATTGCGCTTGGTTCGTTTTTCAAACTGATGCCGTCCATTTCAAAAAAAGAAGAAAATCCGTCTGCAATAATATCGCTTCTCGACGAATATCTTCAAAAATCAGTTCCTTCCGGAAATTTCATCACTGCCGTGATTTGTTTTGCGGATCTCAGCGCAAGCAAATTGTATATATATAACTGCGGACATACTATTACATACGCAATATACAAGGATTCGCCTTCTGCTGCTGGCGGAAAACTTGCTTCAATAAAACCTGAACTGCCGCCGCTCGGCATGGGAGCAGCAAAAACGGCAATAAACCAGACAGGTACAGATCCTTCTGCAAAACTGCCTTTTACCGTTCTGCCTTTGAAAAAAGGGATTCACCTTAATTTATACACAGACGGTTTTACGGACATGAAAAACGACGATGGAATGCGCTATGAAGACGACCTGGCAAAGAAATTTTTTATCAAGCTGTATAACACAAAAGATGAAGATGTATGTTCTACTATAGAACATACCGTTACTTCATGGATTCAGAACACAATGCTTCCCGACGATATCACCGTAATAGACATACGGTTCTAGAAACCGGCCGGAAAGCAGTTATTTCACCAGGACCGGCCGGGAAGTGTTACGTTTGTTTTTATAAAAGTTTCAAGTTCGTCTGCCATTCTTTCATGTGTATCAGCACGGGGATGGTCATATGTATATGCCCTGAATTTCATGGACAATACTTTAGGCTCATTCATAGCTTTGACAGCATGTGCAATTCCTGCGCTTAACTGGCGGCTCTGCATTACAGCGCTCATGCCCCCTGTCGCGGAAATAATCCATGCATCAGGATACTGCGCCCGTATCTCCCGCAGCAGATTCAAATAGGCTGACTCAAAACCGTCAGGGAACGGCAGGTGTTCATTCTGCGTCCAGCCGAAATCGTTCTGGCCAAGATTGACGACGACTATGTCAGGCGTTCTGCCGTCAAAATCATAGAGAACGGACGACGGTGAGCAGTACAGATTTTTCCAGCATTTTGACATGATGACTTCGTTCCAGCTTACGCACACGCCCGTTCCGCCGACAGAAATATCAGACAAGTCCGCATAAAGAGCACGGCAGGTCATTGCAGCATAACTAGTATAGCAGTTATGCTGCACCATATCAACGTAATTATCCTTTCCGGGGATTTCGTTGCAGGCACCTGCGGTAATCGAATCACCGTAAAACTCAATCAGCAGAGATTTTTGAGCGGGTTTTGCACTCATTCTGCTGCCGGCGGCAATATCCGCACCCAGGAATGAGTCGGTGTCAGACTGCGCTTCGTTCCGTTTGAATACTTCGCATGTATGCAGTCCGCTTCCCAGTTTTCTTTGGAGGATATAATCAGTCTCATACGTTCCTTCCAGATGCAGAAGGTATATTTTCCCGTCGAGCAGTACGTTGTAGTACGCGCTGTTCGACCCTGACGGCTTAAACCGGAGACCGAGGCTTTCTCCCGTAAAATTGAAGCGTACGGTGCTGCCTTCCCATATGAGTACGGGTGCGGTTTTATCGCTGAAATCAATACGTCCGGTATATAAAAACGTGTTGTTATCCGCTCTGATAAACTGAAGAGAATCGTCAAGTTCTTCAGTTACAATTTTCCATTCCGCCTTTTCCAGCGGCTGTATGCGCTGCACGACTTCCTCAAATCCGGTGTGTATATCCTGTGCGGTTAGAACCGGGCATAACAGTATGACTAAAACGGCTGTACGCATGATCAGTCTTCTCATTTTTCCAGCCCTGTTTTTCCCGCCGCGGCTATGCCGGTTATATTTGCAAAACTGCCAGCCTTCCCTCTTTTTTTCATTGCGACATGAAGTGTATATGTTTCTACATTCGTTCCGCTTACAATCTCCCTGTACGCCCATCCTAGATATCCGTTGCGGATGCTGTTGCAGCACTCAAGCATGACATGCGGCGAATCAGAGCCGTCGGGCTTTGTTACCCATGCATCTGCATTGCGGAACTGATCGCTCTCGCAGTATGTAATGCCGATTGAAGAGCCTGTTATTTTAAAAGTCATAACTGCATCGGGATTGTCCGTCTGCCAGCCCTGCTTTACCTGTCCGTGCTGTACCCATTCGGGATGTACGGGGCTTCCCCTCTGCCAGCCTGTATTTGTTTCAGGGACTATGTCGTCCATGGAATAGTATGTTACATACTGGAAGCCGGTATCGGTAAGCGCCTTCGGAAGCTGTTTTACGGGAACGGGAACCGCACCGTCTGCAGGAAGCATATCGTAATATGACTCAAGTTTTGCTGTTATGTATTCTGCAATCGACGCGTGGCCGGCATTATTGGGATGGATTGTTTCCTCTCCGTCAAAAAAACTGTTCCAGTCAGTATTTTTGTTGTCCGCCATGACACAGTCTTTCCAGCTGACAAACGGAATATGATAATATTCGCAGACCGGCTGCTGTTCATACTGCTGCCCGGGAAACGGGGGATTACGTTCGTTTACAAACAGCGCAAGAATTGCACAGTCTGTGCCGTCCATAATCTGACGTATGACGCCTTCATACGTTCTGCGCCGCACTTTCGAATCGAGCCACTGATCGTTCATGGCAAACTCAAGAATAACAAGATCGGGGTTATAAGCCGTTACATGGTCTTTTACCCGCACTGCGGCAAATGCAGAATCAGTTCCGCTCACACCTTCGTTCATATAATGAAGGTCACTCCCGGTTGACAAAGCCTTCTCTTTAAACCATCTGCCTGTGAGAGCGGCCCAGCTGTTTTCCGTTATCGGATTTGCGGCAAATCCTGTCGTAATTGAACCGCCGAGCGTAATAACCGTCAGACGTTCCCCTCTCCGGAGTTTGGCAAACGCATTCTGTATGCGGACTTCCGGTTGTTCATTCATAAACGATGCATCTCCTTCCGCCGAAAGCGGAAACAGCAGCAGGCACGCAGCCGCTGCAATCAGTATCTTTCTCATTTCGCTCCTGTGACAAAGCAATTCAAACGCGTTCTTCACGGAGGACGCGGATTCATTTATTCCTAAAATCAGGCAGTTCACCGCGCGTAATGACATAGTCGTCCGCGTAATACCGCTTGAAGGTCTCTTCATCGGTATATGTGCCTGAATATTTCCCCTGTTTATTTACCGCAAACTCTCCATCCCACGTACAAAAATACGACCAGGGTGCGCATTCCGCCGCAAGTTTTTCTATATCCGGCAGCGTGCCGTTTTCTGAAAAAGCAAGCAGTTTCGGATGCTCCGTACACGACTGCAAGAGAGACAATTTATCCGTATGAGCGGAATATTCCCGCTTATCAGGATAGACATCATATGAAACTATATCTGCATATTCGTCACCCGGATACCATTCGGGATTCTGCCCGTTCCACACCCAGATAAGATTATTAAGCTTGTGATAGTTCTGAAGCCTGTCAAACACAAGCTTGTACAGGCGTATGTAATTATCCTTACCTTTTGCGCCCCACCAGAACCAGCCGCCGGACGCTTCGTGAAGAGGCCGCCATAAAACGGGTACACCCGCCTTCTGCAGAATTTTCAACTGCCCTGCAATCACATCAATATCGCGGAGCATGAGTTTATATTCCTCACTTCCATGATCATCAAGTCCTTTAACAAAATCAAACGTAGTCGCTGTTGTCCGGAAACCGTCATACCAGTGCTTATCGGGTTCATTTTTATTAATAAGTCCTGCAGGTGCATTCCAGTGCCAGCATGCAGAAACTATGCCGCCTGACTCCCAACATTTGAGGGCCTCCTGCGTGGTGGAACCGTGCGTTCCGAATGCCACCCTCGACGGAGAATAATCTATAAAGTCGATTCCAAGTACCGCAGGATATTCTCCTGTTATATCTGCAATCGCCTTTATTTCGGGCGTACGGGAATATATCTGCTGTCCGGAAAGTATTCCTTTTCCGCGCATTGAGCACAAATACGCATATAATGACTGTGCCTCTTTCGACGGATGGGCAGTCACCAGTGGTGAAAAATTAATCTTGGAAACCTGGCCGCCGGAAACGCTGTTCAATTCTATATAATCAAGCATCCACTTTCCGCCGAGTCCTGTAATGTAAAAAACATGACTGCCTTTTATTAACTGTACGGGAGCATTCACCTGCACATTGCCGAACTGTCCCAAAGGCGGAAGCCTCTGCGAGCATACATATGTCGATTCATCGCATTCGACTTTCACACGGGACGATACCGCCTGACCGGGAACAGCAAGAACTCTGAGCACAACCGAGTACAGCCCGTCGGCAGGAACGGTTACGGATATGCCGACGGAGCTCTCATCGTAACTTAAAAATTCGACATACCCGTCGGCAGAATATCCGCCCTGATCCGATGCCATCCGGACGCTGTAAAAATCGCCGTGCTCTGCTTCGTACCTTTGGGCAGAAACATAAGAGAAAGTCATACATAAACAAAGTACGCTGATTTTCCTGATTATTGTCCGTATATGCAAAGGGATACTCCTTACTGCTTACTGGAAAACATGCCGCAGTGTCTTATGATTCCGCGGCATATCCGCAGATTTTAATTTTTCTCGGAAATAACAAGGTTGCCGATAACAAAATCATTCATATTGTGACCACCGATTTTCAACGCCATCTTTCCGTTCCGGAGTATACCGGTTATGTATTTTGTAACATGAACAACTTCATTCACACCGTTAATATTCTGCGTATTCCATCCCCAACTGTTTGCATCGTCGCCGTATGCCTGAATGAATACGTATGCGCCATCACCCGGCTTTTTTACAGCTTTTACATCAAAGTCGACTTTATATTCACGCCAGCCGACCAAAGCAACGTTCTTTATATCGCTGATTGTCGCGGTGATATCGGAACCGTCCTTCGTGTAATCCATGGAAATCTTAAGCCCGCCCTTTCCTATTGCGTCGCTCCCTGATGCCTGCGCAATTTTTACGCCCGGATGTTTATCAGGCTCATAAGCAGGGAAATAGGAAACTTCCTTTGCGCTGCGGAAATCAAGCGATATTGTCTTGAATGGCAGGCGTTCAATTTTTTCCATCGGCTTGTTTGCATCGGCAACAAGTACGGTGGCCTTCGGTGTATATGCGGCAATTGCTGCCGACGGGGAGTTTCCTGTCCAGATAATTTCGCCGAGGAAGTCGTTCATAATGTCGACAAGTGCGCTGTCCGTTGTTCCCGGGTACCATGCCTTCTTTTCCATTGCGGGAGTCATATCAAGCACTTCCTGCGGCCATGATTTTTTGCGGTTCGCTATATCATCTTTATACCATTCTTCAAGACAGTAATTAATGTATTTTCCTGCATACGAAGGATTTTTTGAACCGTTGCCGATTCCATACCCGTCGCATTCAAAAACGTTCCTGGGATTTTTGTCGCCGGGCCCGACCGGAAGCGCAACATACGCCAGTTCATCCCTGCTGTCCCTGAGAATTGTCGAAGCCATATACTCGCGTTCCATGAACATTGCAAGCGTACGTTTCTGAATTCCGTCTTTTGCAATATTGTTATCCTGCTGGTACCATCCTTCCTTTTTTGCCTGCTCAAGGAAAGACAGCGCTTCCTGAATACGCTGATCGGAGAAATTCAACGACATATTGCCGTTTCCGTTACTTTTCACGAACGACGTACCGTTCATATACGCAAACCCCTGTGTCCACCAGTTGCCGAATCCCCAGCGGTCTATAGTCCCGCTGCCGGAAGTGTCCTTTGTAAGTTTTATCGCAAGTTTCCGGAGATTTTCCCATGTCCACTGCCCTTTCTCATACAGCGCAAGCGGCTGCTGGCTTTCCGGAATTCCTTCCTCTTCCATTAAAGTTTTGTTGTAAATAATAATCCAGTAATGGTTTGACGTCTTATGAGACGCAAGATAATAATGTCCGTCGTATTTGAAACAACTGTCCATACCCTGTTTGTTGATAATATGGACGCCGTTCACAACAGGGTCAAGATCAACATATTTTTCAAGCGGCTGAACATATCCCTTTACGTAAAACTTTGGAAAATCAGCATCGCGCGCAAATACGACGTCTATAGGATTTCCTGCAGCCATATAGGTGAGTACCTTCGACTGCCAGTTTCCCCAGTCTCCAAGTATGAGCGTTACCTTCCCGCCTGTCTCCTTTTCATAACGGGCCTTGGCTCGTACCATCGGATCTTTAGGATTGCGGGGGTTTATAGCAGGCCTGAATACAGTAATATCCGCACTCTCTCTGGCACTTATGCCCGCCGCACATACGACAGCGATTGCAGCTGCAGCAAAAATTGCAGCAAATCTGATCTTTTTCATGTTTTCCTCCTGAATATATTTTCTTCGTCTGACTAAAATAATAAAACAGAATAATTTTTATGAACCGGTTATCCGACGATACCAGAACGCGAAATACTTTCCGTAAAATATTTCTGCACAAAAATATACATAACGAGCATCGGAAGTATTACTACAAAACATGCCGCTTCCAGAATTGAAGACTCCCCAAGAGCTATGTCTGCGGCACTCATGCTCTCCGTAAGCAGCTGCAGGCGGTCCTGAAGGACGGTCACGCCGACCGACAACGGGTAGTTGTCCACGAAGAACATAACAGACAGATAATAATCGTTCCAATGCCACACGACGGAAAACAGCAGAATGACTATAACGATGCTGCCGACGTTCGGCAGCATGATGCGGGTAAACGTTTTGAACGTACCGCACCCGTCGACCCATGCAGCCTCTTCAAGTTCCTTCGGCATAGACTTAAAAAACTGCCGTGCCATGTAAATATACAGACCGCTCCTGATTCCGACACCTGTCGCTGACATAAGATAAAACGGCCAGTTCGTATTCAGAATATTAATTGTTAGCGGCTGACCGTGGTTGAATATGCGCAGCAGCTGCCCGATACCGAAGAAATCAAAAAAACGAAACTGCACATACAGCGGAATGATAATCGTCGAGGTAGGAACTATTATTGTAAACAGCAGAAACGAAAACAAAACATCGCGGCCCTTGAACTGGAACCGGGCAAAACCGTATGCGACCATAAGACAGACAAATACCTGAATCATGACTGACGGTACAAGAATCGTGCATGTTTTCAGTATTGAATCCTTAAATCCGATGAGCTGGTCCGCAAGGACAAAATTATTAAAAGTAAGCGTCCTTGGAATCCAGATGACGGTCGGATCAAGCCTGTCGACAGGAGACCGGAATGCATTGGACAACAGAAAGAGTACGGGATACAACAAAACATATGCCATACCAACAAGAAAGAGCGTACGCAGTATCTTTGTTATACTGTCAAGGATACGGTCACCGGCTTTTTTATTTTTGAATTTAAAACCATTTGTCATTTTGAACCTCCCGTCAATTCACTGCGCTGTATGCACGTTTGGACAGGACTTTGTCCACGAACAGGATAAGCAGCAGAACTATAACAAAATAAATTATCGATATTGTCGTACTGTATTCATATTTTCCCTGATTAACGTACGTGACAATCATACGCATGACCTTGTTCGAATAATCCGTAAAATAATCGATAATCGAATAAATGATTGTCATGACAAGCGTCGGAGAAATAAGGACGAATGTAATTTTCCAGAATGTCTCCCATTCAGTCGCTCCCTCCATGCGCGCAGCCTCGTACATGCTGTCCGGTATAGTATGAAGAGCGGAAAGAAGAAGAAGAATCTGGACGCCACTTCTCCATGTCAAATCGAATACGGCACCAACAGTCGTTGTGATCATCTTTACAACAGGCATCCCCATCCCCGACTTTACAAGAAGTTCCGTTATAACGCCTGTCTGGAACAAAGTTACTGACTGTCCGGCACTGCCTGCAAACACATTTTCTTTAAGGATAGTAATGACGACACCTGATGAAATAATAACAGGAAGAAAAAAGATTGAACGCATGAGTGTCTTGCCGTGAAAATCCTGTTTGAGAATCATTGCAATGAACAGGCTGAAGAACACGATAATCGGAACCTGATATATAATGCTGCCTATCGACGCTGTTATTGCACGCATAAAATCCGGATCGACTGTAAATGCAGTAAGATAATTCTGCAGACCCGTAAATTGAAATTGCAGCCCGTCGTTTGTAATACTGATTTTAGTGAACGTATAATACAGCGATTTCAGAAGCGGTATAGCAAAGAAGTAAACGAAACCCACCAGCCAGGGAGCTATAAAGAACCAGCCGTTCCGGGACTGCCGTTCCATAAGCCCGCTTCTGCGCGTCTTTTCCTTTTTTTTACCAGGGTATTGTACTGAAATATTTTTATTACTGATTTTATTTTTCTCCATAATGCTACCTTCCTACTGCATAAGAATAAGGAGCAGCCGTGAGCCCCTCTGCCGTCACTTCATGACCGGAATAGTTTGTAAGCACCTTTACACCGTTTTCATATAGTGTGATTCGTGCTCCCGACGGAAAGACCGTGTGGGAAACAATTTCCGAGCCGGCAACGCTGTCCAGAACCGGTTGTATCTTTTTGTACAGCGCAGCCGCTTCATCAATCCAGTCGCCGGCGTACACGTTCGTATACCACTGGAGTTTTGAATCGCGGACACTTTCCGGATGGCGTGTAATCCACAGATAAGACGGATCCGAACCGCTTTCGAGAAGGCCCAGCAGATATGTCTCTGGATCAGGCGTCCTGTTTGCCGGAAGATTTGCAAAAGGAATATATCCGTGCAGTACAATCTGATAAAACGGGACGGAATAGCTTTCCACTTCAAATCTGCTTGACTGCGCGGGCAGGTCTGACACATAGGATGCAAGCCCAAGCGCATAATCATCGGGACGGCTGAGCATCAGCGGATGACCTGCATCACGAGCCTCTTTCAGGAGTGACTCGAATAGTTCCGCAGTTCCGCCGCGCGTCAGGCCGTTCTTTTTCCCAAAATCTGAACCGACCACATTACCGAGAGAATCGGGAGCAAAACCTGTATCTGCATACAGCGTATTGAATTTTTCAAGAAACCTGTCATACCACGTCTTGATTGCCGGCGCACGGAGTATCCAATAAGGATATGCGTCGCCCGACGTATTTTCATCGAATGTTGAAAGCCGATAATCGGGAATCTTTACGGGTGAACGGTTAATGGCACGATTAGCGGTCAGTTCCTTAATATGCCTGATGTCGGGCGAATATAAATTAACAAAATCCGCACCTGCATAAAACTGTATGCCGTTGCCGTTCAAATACTTCAGCAGGTTCTTCATGCCGGCCTTTCCTCCCAGATTACCTTCCGGCGACGGAATTGAAGGATATTTCCCGAATATTCCGCCGTTTACCCAGCCATCGTACTTTACAGTAAAACTGCCGACACCGCTGTGCTGCAGTTTTTCAATTACCTGCGGCACATCCGTAAAAGGAGTATACGGATAGTCTACATCAGCAGGAATTCCGGCAACAGGTTTCTTTTTTATGCCGGCTCCGATAAAATTAAGCAGAAGGGATGTCTTTTGCAGTGTCTTTTCCTTCGGGAATGCATCGTTTTCCTGAAGGTATTTCCGATACGCCTTCGCCATATCTGCATATGAATCATGTTCCTTGTCAAGAAAAATGTATCTCACGGCAAAATACTCGCTGCTGTCCGGTAGATTCTGCTGCTGGAAAATGCGGATATCGCGGGGCGTTCCCGTCCGCTCGCGGAATGTAAACGTATCAAAATCACGGACAATGCATGATGAGCTTACTGCATTATAGCCTGTCTTCTGACCTGCAGGTTCCGCAGTAATAAAAGCGCTTGCCGCACTATGCTCCACAACTGCAACAAATCCGCCGTTCTCACGTTTCATGCCGAATACCGGCAGAGCGGCATTTTCCGTTACATCTTTTACTTTCGACGGGATAATCGACTTGTCCCTGCCGTATATGTACTGCTGGTATGGAGTTCCGGACTTAGTATTAAAATTAATAACGGCTCCCGACCCGTCGGGGACAAACAGATATCCTGTTTCACCTGAAGGAGCCGCACCGAAGTACGGAGCCACATTAAAATCGAGAATACGCATAACGTCTTCTTCATCTTCCCAGATTTCATTATAGTTCACCTGAAGGAGCAGCGTGTCTCCCTCAATCGTCACGTACAAAGGAATCTCAACACCTTCACGTTTGAACGTGTTCGTAAATTTTATGCCGCCGTCAGTTTTTTCAACATGGAGGCCGCCTCTCTTAACGGCATTAACATAACTGTTTGCCGGGTAAAGGGAACCCTGATCATCCTTCATCGTAATGGAAAGGAGCGACGGGAGCGCATTTTTATTAAAGCCGGACGATTTCGTATCATGCTCCCAGTCTACCGGAGATGAATACCACACATATCCGCTGTCCAGTTTCCGGACTGCGAATACTCCGTTTTTTTCATCAACATATAATTCAAGCTCTTTCGTCGCCGCCGCGCATTCAAAACCGTTTTTTTCAAGCGCCTGCTTTGACCAGGTTTCATAATTTTCTGCACACACGCCCTGCGTGCTAAGCAGAAAAAGCAGACCCAGGGCATATATCAGTTTTTTATCATTCTTGTTTTTCATTTTTTCCTCCGGCACTACATGCGCATCATTACTTCGCGCACGATAGTGGTAATGAACGACCACATCTGCATGAACAGGGAGACGAACAGCAGCCCGATGATGACAATGAGAATCATGCCGAGTACCGTAAGCAGTATGGAGCCGATTGTTTTTTTCATCGTATACTGATGCACAGCCTTGATTGCAAGGAGCAGATTCAGAAATGTAATTCCATCAACCACATACACAAGCAGGTTAATGAAAAATCCTTCATCCCGCGTAAGCACATTGCTTAAAAGAATAACCGGAATAGTCCATACGACTGCAGTCATCCGGCTGTATGCTGTGTAAATCCACACTTCCCGAAACGTACCTTTACCGTCCATAAGCGTACTCATGCCCCAGTTCGCAACGCACCAGAGTATGAACACGCCGATTGTCGAGCCGGCGAGAACGAATATGTTCATCTGATCAAGTCGGTTCACATTAAATACGAATCCGGTGTATTGATATTCAAGCACGCTCAAAATAAACGACAGTACGATAATACTATTTGCATACATGATCGAACCGCGGTTGTCATATTTCAGTTCTTCCCAGCCCCTGAAGGGATGCAGCATAAGGTAGAACGGATAATACTTTCTGCTCGTCTCGTATACGTGCTGCAGGGATTTCTTTTTGCCGTATTTCTTTTTAAGCGAAGGGACAATAAAAAACAGCAGAATGATAAAAAGGATTACGGACCACATAAGGCAGAAATGTTTGCGCAGAAAGGCTGTGCGGTATTCGTAGAACGCATCCGAATAACTCCCGTGATATTCGGCCTGCTTGTAATAATCCATAGCCTTGTCATACTGCTTCATGCGGTCGTACGCGCGCCCGATTCCGCGGAGAACAAGATAATTGGTGCGGTCGATTTTCAGCGCTTCAAACCACGGATCCAGAGCCTGTTCATAATAACCATCCTCGTACAGAGTCGTCGCTTTTCTGACGGCAGTTCCGAACCGGGTCGGTTTAAATTGTGTTACAGTCCCTTTTACGTTGTCTAGCACATACATATCACCGTGAGAACTTACAATATCAACTGCATTTTTAAATGTGCCAACCTGTTCCCCCGGCCCTCCTGATATAGTCAGAAGGTTGCACTGCGGGTCATACTGAAATATGCGCCCGCGGTTCACATCAAGAACATTGATGAAATTGTCGTCATCGACATTCACCGCAACAAGAGATGATTTTTCGACTTTGTTCGTGTATGTCGTTTCCCAGTCGCCGAAGAACATAAGATACGGCTTCTGGCCCGCAAACAGAATGTTCTGTGAAAGAGGATTAAGCTTGCGCACCTGCCCGCGCTGTTCGTTGTCTCCGTAGTTTGAAACGGTATAAATGAATCCGTCCCTGTCTATGTCAAAATTAACATATTCAACGGGAACATACCGGTACATGCGTTCACGCTGTTTTTTAGTTGCGAGCATGCGCCAGAACTTATCGCTTTTCAACTGTGCAGTGACTTTTACTTTGTTCGATCCGTAAAAACCGAGAAAGTCGCCGTTACTGTCAAATGTATATGCACCTGCATACGAACCGAACGACAGAACATATACGACACCGAGCCTGTCTACAAGTACTTTATCAGGCAGAAAATCAGTTCTTTCGTCTATGAGGTCTGTTATGGGTTTTATAATTGAATGATGATATGCGCCGTCCGCATTGCAGACAAATACCTGCCTTGCACCCCTGTCGGCTATATACAGCATGCCCCTGCTGTCGAGACAGATTCCATGCGGATCGACAAGCGACGAAGGAGCTCCCGTCATGTGTATTTCACGGACAAATTTCATCTCACTGTCCATCATGATGATCCGCTTATTACCGCTGTCCAGTATATATATGTTTCCTTCCGCATCAGTGCACAAATCATTCGGGAGAAGAATTGTCCCCACCCCCAGATCAGCTCCCGTCACGGCTGCAACCGACTCATAAGCAGGCTGTGCAGGAATGCTTCTATCCCATACTCCATAGTTGTATGACAACCAGGGTACGGGCGGTCTTTCAGGGCTTACTGCAAATACAGATACTGTGGTAGTAAGCAGTGCCGCGGCTATAAAGGTTACTATGTTTTTCATTGCTGTCTGCTCCTTTAATCCTTAATACCTGATGTCGCCATCGTTTCAATAACGGCTTTCTGCGAAAACTCAAACAAAACGAGCGGCGGAATCATAAGGACAAACATAACGGCTGATGTAACACCGGCACGAGCCAGGCCGCCGGACTGTATCTGCGTCATAATCGCCGGGAGGACTTTCATATTTTCCTTATATATAAGCAGATTGCCGTTCTGCGCCCATATCTGCTGAAACGCAAGAATCATAAGCGTAAGCCATGCGGGTTTTACAGTCGGCATGACAATCTCCCACCAGATTTTCATCTCAGCCGCCCCGTCTATGCGCGCGGCTTCAAGAAGGGACAGCGGCACCTGCTGCATGAACTGCACCATGAGGAACGTACCGAGCGTTGTCTGCACGACCGGCAGAATAAGCGCCAGATAATTATTAATAAGGCCGATATTCGCAATAACGATATACTGGGGAATGTACAACACCTGCGGCGTAAAAAGAAGGGCAAGGATAATCACTTCATTAATAAGTTTTCTGCCGCGGAAATTATGCATCGCAAGCGGATACGCCGCCATACTTGCCACAAGTACATTTCCGAGCGTCGCACTCACCGTCACAACGATTGAGTTGAACAGATAACGGCTGAACGGAACCCACATATTTGAAAGAAGCTGCGAAAGCTGGACAAAATTTTCAAGCGTCGGATGTACGACCCACGGACGAGGCGGAAAGATGAAGAATTCCGACAGCGGTTTAAATGCGTTTGCAACGACATACAGAATCGGTATGAGCATAAAAAGCGCCAGAGCGCCGAGAAAGATAAAAAGCAGTATGTCCATACCGAGGGAGCGCGTTGCTTTTGCAGCTCCGCGCCGCATACGGCGGAGTTTAGGCTGCTTTACGGAAACAGAAGTTTGCCGTATGACTGCAGCATTTTTTTGAGTTGAACTAGTCATTGTCCGCCCCCTTAAGCAGTCTCATTATTATTTTGTTTGTCAGAAGCATGATGATGAAAAGCACGACGGAAAGCGTGCATGCATATCCCATTTCAAAACGTACGGTACCGTAATCTATAATGTACGTACCGATTGTATCCGCGGAATAACCGCGCGACGGAAAGCCTGCAACGGCCTTAATGACTTCGGAAACGCTGAACGACGAAGCTATCTGCATGACGGCCCCGAAAAGCAGCTGCGGTTTCATCGACGGGATGGTGATATACCACAGTTCCTGCCATCGGTTTTTTATACCGTCGATACGGCCCGCCTCGTACAGACTGCGGTCAATTCCCTGAAGGCCTGCAATAAACGCAAGGAATCCTGCTCCAAAACTCAACCAGACCTGTACAAGAAGTACCACCCTGAGAACATAATCAGTGTTGCCCGTCCAGTCTATCGGCTCCTTAATCCAGCCGAGCCACATAAGCAGGCCGTTCAGCGGAGCGTAGTAATCACCTGAAAAAATAAGCGTCCATACAAAGAATATGTTGCCGGCGAGCGACGGGGCATAGAAAATGAGCGTCCAGATTGAACGTGCAACAGGCTTATATTCGTTTATCATCCATGCGAGCAGGAACGACAGCACATAACTGAGCGGTCCGGTAACGAAAGCAAAAATAAGCGTATTCTTGAGAACCTGCATGAAAATCTTGTCGTCAAGTAAAAGCCGAGTGTAATTGCTCAGGCCGATAAAACGGGGCGGCTGGAGCATATCAAAACTTGTAAAGCTCAAACCTATTGCGCCGAGAATCGGCAGAATAGTAAATACCGTAAACAGAATGAGAAACGGCGCCATCATAAGATAGCTTGATTTCGTTTCTTCATAACGCATCTGATTTTTTAAACTTGATGATTTAATCATGTATTCCAAGCTCCTTCCGCTTGCGGGTAATCTCTTCGTTTATCATGTCGCAGTACTTTGTAAGCGTAGCCCGCACATTTTTATTGCTGTAGTAAACCTCTGAAAAGGCGGTATCGAGCATGCGGATCGTATAATATCCTCCGGGAATCTCCTGCACTTCCTTTACATTGTTCCACTGCTCACTCAGAATTTTCTGTTCGGCGCGAGACCAGCCCATCTTCCTGAATGTTTCTATATTCGCCGTATTCAAACGGGCTGCCGTACCCATCTGCGTTTCAAGCTGGATTGCGTACTTGAGTTGTATTTCCGGACTCATCCACCACTTCATAAATTCCCATCCGGCTTCCGGATTTTTAATCTTTTTGAACATGATGACAGCCGATCCGCTTGCAGCCTCCGAACGGTCTATCGTTCCGTCCCGGCGCGGCGTTCCCGGAATTACAGTCATTGCCCACTCGTTGCGGATTTCGGGAGCGGCAACGCTGAGCAGGTTATACACACCGTACGAAGCAATTCCCAATGGCATTTCACCGGAGCGGAACCGGGTTGCAAAATCGTACTTAAGCGTAAAGCCGTACGACTGATAAAAATCAACCCACTTCTTAAATGCTTTATATGCCGCAGGATCGGTAAGACCGGTCTCCCTGTTATCGTTTTTATAAAACGTACCGCCGTTCTGGGATAACAGAGTCGGGAAGAGGTTGCGTGAACCCATTCCGGCATCAATCAGATCGATTGCATCTGTCGACTGATACGGAAGTCCCACCTGCATGTTGTTGCGCTGCAATACCGGAATAATTGCATACAGCTCATCCCAGGTCTCCGGCGGCTTCAACCCAAGTTCATCGAAAATGTCAGTCCGGTAAAACATCATGTGAAAATCCTGCGTCATTGGGAGCGCATACACACCGTTCTGAAACCTGTACGGCACAAAGGCGGTAGAATTAAACCATTTCTGCACAGCATCAAATCCGCTGAACGAAGAAAGGTCGTACAGCGCACCACGGCAGGCAAGATTCACCGGCTGGCCGCGCGACACGTTTATCGCAATTTCAGGTCCCCGCCCTGCCATTGTTGCCTCTATAAGGCTGCCCTGCACGAGGCTCAGATTCACTTTAATTCCGGTCTTCGGAGTAAAATCATTCGTAATGAGATTGCGGAGAATCTGAGCCTGATCGCGTCCCGACTGAATCCACACCGTAACCGCATCGTCTTCCTTTTTGCCGATGCTGTCGTAATCTTCAACGAATGATGCAAAGAATGAACAGGCATTCATATACTGCTGTACAATCCACATCGGAGCTGCTTCAGGCAGTTTCACGTCAGGAGAGGCTACACCAAGATAATCGATTTCAAGCGGTGTTTCCTTGCGGTACAGAATCCACGTCGCAAGGCTTGCAATGTTGTCCCTGAAACTGTTCGATTTGTTCGGAATATACTGCGGCTGTTTCGCAAAACCGGCGAGCTGATTCACAATAATGCGGAGCGTTGCAGCTTCAGAGCCCTTCTGTCCCGTTATGCGTTCAAAATCATCCGCTTCCTTATTAAAACTGTCGGAAAGTTCAAGGAGTTTATCGGTAAGCCCCGGAATTTCCTTTTCAAGCTGATAGTCGCGGTTAAGATCAGGTTCCGTTCCCATAATCATGATAAATCGGCGGCGCAGTGTGTTGACTTCATAGGTAAGGTCGTCGATTGCGGTAAGTATGGGCGTAAGCGGTCCGATAGTTGCTTCCAGCCTGACAGTATGTTCGCCCTTCCTGAGAAAGATGTAGCAAGGCTTTCCGGTTGCTCCATCCCTGGGCGTAAAGATTCCCCATTTCAGGGAATAGGCAAATTCGAGGTTCTCGAACTCTTTGCACGGAACGACGCCGTCCACGTATACTTTGCGCACGGCAGCCATACCGCGCTGAAAATTCTGCCGGCCTTTCACGAAAATACAATACATACCGTCTTCAGGGACCTGTATTTTCCATTCGCCCCACTGCCCGGGCAGTTTCCATACCCAGTTGCCGCCGAACGTATTAAGGCGGATTTTTGCAGCATCCTGCGGTTCGGTCGCCGCCGAACTCCTGTCATACGTCGGAATAAGCGTTGAGTCTGATTTGCATGAAGCAAGTTCCGCCTGAACTTTTACAAGGACGTTCCCGGTTTTTGATTTTGATGCATATTCCGATGTAAGTTCCGAATAGGTTTTCAGCGCAGGTGCGTTGTAGAATTTTATCGATTTGAGCACGACAGCTTCTCGCTTCAGCTGAAGCTCAAGTCTGTGACGTCCCTTTTCTATATAGACCGGAAGACTTTTATTGTAAAATCCCTGCGTATCAAGAAAATCAGCAGTCGACCACTGCGGAGTTTCTTCCTGTGCAGGGACAAGGTCGTTGCCCAGCGTATTCTTCTGTATATCCGTTGCATTTTTCCACATGCGCGAAAAACGCACGCTCATAAAATCGTCGTACGGATATGCTCCGTCGAGTTTTACGCCGAATTCAATGCTCATTCCCTTGTAGGGAACGGGGATATACTCAAGCGCCATGTGGTACATACCGCTTTCTTTCACATCTATATCCCAGCCGACAGTTCCTGCTTCTCCTGTCCATAAAAGAGCATCATGTACCCCGTGATACTCAGCAAGTTTTTCGATTTCAGCGTCCGGTGATTTTTCACTATACGAAGACGCATTAATCAGAATAACTTCATGCGGCTCGGGCGCATCTTTATGAGAATCAAGATAAGCATTGATTGAACTGCCCCGGGACCATCGTATTGCCTTTTTTTCTACGCCGACTGCTTCCGCCGCTTGTAAACGCGGTACAGATGATATGAACATAAGCGAAGAAAGAAGCATGACCATTAATTTTGATTTCATCATTATCTTTCCTTCCTGACAGGTACTATGATAAACCCGTTAGTTAATTTTAGCAATAAAAAAACAGCTTTTTTCGTATATTTTTTAAGTCATAATACTAAATTGTATGATTAAAAAATATTATTATTGCATTTTATTTAAGTCGTGGTATACTTAAATAACTAACTAAATTTGGAGGAACAATATGAAGAAGAGTTTTGTTTTTCTTGCATGCACAGTATTGCTGTTTGCAGCGGCAGGATGCGGAACAACATCCGCTGCAGCAAAAGATGCAGCGGCGGAGGAATCTGCGTATATAGAGCCGGCGATTCCGTCAACAGAAACGGCTGTCCTTGACGACCTGAGCGACGGCAACTACTGGCAGGCAGTGGGAAACAGCTGGGACAAATGGGGCGCGCATAACCTGTCTCTCAGCTGCGAGCTTTCCGATGCTGCATTCAAAAACTGGCCGACAGTCGGTACGCAGTCGCTTGACTGTGCTATGGACGCAGCTCCTGCATCATCATCAAAACAGGCATGCTGGTTCTGTGACTCACTTGCGTTTACAGACTGGACGGGATACAAATACGTCGCAATCGATATTTATAATCCTGAAAATTTTGCATTCGCCCTTTCATGGGTCATTCAGGCGACAGACGCATGGACATGGCTCCAGACCCCTGCTGTCGAAGTTCCGGCAGGCAGACACACGGTTCTGTTCGACATGTCAAAATTCATGAAAGACAATGCACAGGCTGACAATGCGGCAATTACGGCCGCCCTTGCAGATGTAAAGCGTGCGATTTTCCAGAGCACGAACGAAAATCCCGGCGGTCATTTCTACGTCGGAAACATCCGGCTGTATAAATAATCGCACATAGTACAATTTCCGGCAGCCGTCATATACGTCATACGTATATGACGGCTTTTTTTGTTTACTGCTGCTGATCCAGTTTTCTTTCCCTGATATACGCAATAAGCCTGTCTGCCGCACGCCTGTGCGTCACGGAGCCGGGATGCGCATGAGAACCGTGTTCATCTGCGGTCTCCATATCCATTGAAGGAAGCTCGACAATTCCGACACGGCTGTCATGCGCTTCTGCCGAATATTCCTCTGCGGCCTGCCTGATGTACGGAGCAAGATACTGAATAGAACACATGCCGTAGCACCAGATGATGAACGCACGCGGATTACATTCCCTTACAACACGCAGAAAGTATTTTACACCTTCGGCAACTTTCTGCGCATCACCGGGAAGCGGACGTCCGCCGCTGTCTGCATGCATTTTGTACACGGCGCCGTCTGTTTTATCAGTCCATGCAGGCTGATTAAAAGCGGCGTAATCGTTCGTCCCAAGGTTTATTATTACAATATCAGCAGGATGCGCACTGAAATCATATACATCGTGAGCGCCAAGACTTTCATACCGGGGACCCGGAACAAGCCCGCATATCTGCCTGTAATACCGCGGGATTGTATGGCGCACGTTATTGTCCCAGCCTGAAACAATTCCCCAGCCGCTCTGTGACACGATGCGGAAATCCGCGTTGAGCGCATCCGCGGTAAGACGTGCATAATCCGCATCAGTCGCCATCCACGGCGTATTCCAGTCCATTTCACAGGGAGCGCCTGCAAGGCCCTCGCCCGTCGTTATACTGTCGCCTGCAAATTCAATGGTAAGATTTTTCTGCGGCAGCGGAAGGAAGACAGCATTTTCGGACGTGCCGACAGCATGCAGAAGAAGTATGTGCTCAGGATCGTCCGACATCGCCTGCGTGTCCTTAAGCAGCTGTACAGTCTTTTCGCTGCCGTCAGGAAAATTGCGGTATAAACAATACCAGCGGCGCCCCTTTTCCACCATAAAGCGGGCAATCTGCCTGCCGTTAAGCCGGACGCTTACCCACGGTTCATACAAACTGTAATCGCTTTCGAGTTCAACCCAAAGTTCCGGCGCCTTTATCCGGCATTCAATTCCGCTTGCAGTCCAGAAAAAAACAACCGGTTTTTCTTTCCCTGCATCCCGTACAGTACGCCCCAGAATGTGAAGTTCCGGTATATTTCCCGGAAAAATTACTTTCATTTTCTCTGACCTCCAGTTCAGCATTAACTTTTTATTTGCCGTAAATTATGTTATAATTTACTTTTAGATACTAAAAATGAAAAGTACAAATAACGTAACACTTGCAGATATTGCACAACAGCTTGATGTGAGTATTGTCTCTGTTTCCAAAGCGCTTGCCCACAAAAAGGGAGTCAGCAATATGCTGAGCCGGAAAATCAATCAGCTTGCAAAGGAGATGGGATACCGGCAGAAAGTACACGTTTTTGACAATGAAAAAAAAACAACGACCGGCAATATCGGAATCCTTGTTCCTGCAAGATTTTTCAGCGTAAACACCTCTTTTTACTGGACATTGTACAGTGCCCTGTCCCGTGAGCTTATGCGCAGCGGTTACTATTGTATACTGGAACAGCTGAGTGAAACAGACGAATTCGACCTTTCCCTTCCCCATATGATTCGTGATAAAAAAGTTGACGGCATTATTGTACTTGGCCAGCTTAGCATGGATTACGTATATTACTTTATAAAGCAGTATTTTCACTTTATTTTCCTTGATTTTTATATAAATGATGAACAAATCGATACGGTAACGACAGACAATTTCTACAGCGAATACATGATTACCACATATCTCATCTCGCAGGGACATAAGGATATCCGTTTTGTCGGAACGTTCCGTGCCACAACATCCATAGCCGACCGCTGCATGGGTTTTATGAAGGCGATGCTCGAAAACGGACTGCCGGCGCCGCCGTCCGGCATAATCAATGACCGCGATTCACATGGACACATATGCATAACGCTGCCCGACAAAATGCCGACTGCATTCGTCTGCAATTGTGACGATACAGCGGTGGAACTCATAAATGAATTACGGAAACAGAATTTAAACGTTCCCGGAGATATTTCTGTCGTGGGTTTTGATAATTACGTGAGGGATAATGCATTCCGCCCGACACTCACCACAATTGAAGTACCTCAGTCGGTGACGGCCCGGCTTGCATCAGACCTTATCATAAAAAAAATAACGGGGAATGCCTATACTCCCGGAAATCATGTCGTAAGCGGCAGACTGATACTGCGGGATTCCGTAAAAAAAATCAACTGAAAATAATTCTTCCCTATTTTCTCAAAAAATGTCCCGCATAACCGGTAAAAACAAAAAAACGGCTATACGGGACATACATACGACGCGGGGACTGAAGGAATAAGGAGGAATCCTGCAGAACCGTCAACGCATATATAAAACGCAGAACAATTTCCGTTGTAAAATGCTCTGTATTTCCATTCTGACAGCGCTGCCGGTCCGCAATGAGAGGACAGGCAGCAGCTTCCTGTTAATTTGCCGGAACAACCTGATATGCTGTAATTGTTATCCCATCACCGGATACGCCGAATCCGCCTGCAAGTGCGGCCGCCGTAGCATTAAAGGTATAGACTTCTGTATCCGTAGTACTCGTAGTCAGATACGTTGTTTCGTCTGTCCACCCGTACTTGATGCCGATTTGTCCGGCAGTACCGCTCGAAGTCGGTTTAACAGTCACGTAAACAGTATCTCCAACGGCAGCACCTGCATATGCAGCGTATCCCCAGGAACAGACATACGGCAACGTATGTGCATTATCAGTTGTCAAATAAACGGGATTGGAATAAACCGTCGTCTTTGAAACGGCATCGGAGGGAATTGTTCCCGTATATTTTGCAAAATCAAGTGTAATTGCACTGTACTTAATACTCTTAATGCGGATGTTCGTACCGCTTACAATCATTCCATATGTGGCAAAAAGGGTTGCTGTCTCATCATCAAGATCAAAAGTATACGTACCTGACGCAGAAACTGATTTATTCAAAATTGTAACAGCAGTTTCCCCGTACGAAGGATTTGTCTTTATGGTAAGCGTTCCGCTCGTTGCAGACAGGCTCGAATCGAGTATATACTCAACAGCAACTGTAACCGGTGTTCCTGAATCAAATGTCGTTTTAAGAGGTTTCATCGTACTGTTGGCAAAAGCTATATGGCCATTGCCTTCCGAGCCGGTCGCAAAACCTGTCGTATTTGTATAGGGGAATGTCGTTGTTACATCACTGTCGTAATCGGGGACGACTTTGCTCAGATATACGCCGACAAGATTATAGTTGCATCCACTGATATAAAAACCCGTCGTCGTAATATATGACCAGTCAGCTGCAGTCGGCATGAATGACCATGATTCAGAGCCGTTTGCAAGTTCCCAGCCATTATTATTAACAGCATCGGCAGTACCAACAAGTTTCGTCTGGTCAGACTGAACAGCACAATACTGATAGTATCCGGCAGATTTTCCTGCTGCAGTAGGTTCTACAACAAGCGTAATTTCTGCACGGGCATAGCTGTTCGTATTAATCGCGTCTTTCACGCCGTCAACAAGAATTGAAGGCCATGACGAATCATCACTGGCAACACTTCCTGTCCACAAAGTATATAAATTATCCGTATTGGTCGAAGTGCTTTCCGGTTCGCCGTACATACCGCTGCAGGATATTGCAATAAACGCAAACAGTGCCGCTGCTGCGGTAACGGCTAGATTTCTTATAATTTTTTTCATTATAGTCGTTCCTCCCTTATTTAAAATGTAAATTTAACAGAGAGCGGGATGTACCACGTCTTGAGTACATCTGCATCTTTGTTCATAGTCATATCGATATAGAAGCCCGGTATAAACTGTGCTGAACCGAATGTGCAGGGGAAAAGGATGCCAAGAAAAAGACTCTGGTGCCCCTCTACGAACTGCTCTGCACTGCCCCATGTGTCATAACCGTTCGCATCACCTGAATTACGGTTGTATGCATGCTTTGCACGGAAATCAACGGAGATAACGTCAGTCAGCGGCGCGGTAACATCAAGTTTGGCAATGTTCGCAAACTGATCTTCGACGACGTATTTGGAAACATAAATCGGAGAATCATACAGTTTGATTGTAAAAATGCCGGCAGACTGCGTATAAAATACACCGCCCTGTACACAGTACAGTTTGCTGTTTACGATTTCCGCACTTGCACCGGCAATAAGCGTGAACGGACCGTTCCACTGAACGCCGCCTCCGGCTGACCAGTTTTTCCAGCTGTTGGCATATGAACCGCCGACGTTCGCAAGGAAGTCATTGTACGTTCCCGTTGCCGCAAAAGTAAACGTATCATATGTATACTTGACAGACAGGCCTCCCTGTCCGAGTGCTTTATACTCCTGATCGGCTGTATTCGCATTGTAGGAACTGTTGTCTGTACCCATATCGTTGAACGCCTGGGCTGCAGCGACAGTCAGCCCCGGTACGAAATTCGGGCTGTATTCAAGTCTGAAACCGGTGGAACCGTTAAGTTTGTTTCCAATCGGGTTCCAGCTGATAGTTTCCTGCAAAGGTGAATATCCAAGATTATTTCCCAAAACCACTTTAAGGTCGTCAAACGGGCGGACCCATCCTTCAAGATCAAAGATACAGAGCGGTGTACCGCTGCCGCCGTCGCTGCTCAGGTTGCTGTACGCATTTACCAGACTTGTTGTATACCCAACAGTTTTATTGCCGGTATTACTGTTTTTTCCGTACCACAATCTGGTGTAAAATCCAGCCTTGTCTCCCGAAGCAGAAATTTTGATAAAGTTTTCGCAGTCGTCACTGGCGAAATTTGTTTTGGACTGAGTACTTGGCCCGTCATACGTAGTTCCATCCGAGTTTTCCTTATGACTCCAGGCATTTACAGTAGCCCCGAATGAAAGACTGACATCTGCAGCAAATACCACTGCTGCAGTAAAGAATGCAATCAGCGCCATTACGCCTAATTTCCGATTCATCATTATAATGAACCTCCTCTCTTAATTTTTAGCTAATAATTTAAAGTTATTATTCTAGTAACATAAACTTATTAGCTTGCTAAATTGTATGCCTACTTAGTTTATATGTCAAATTCTTTTTTAATTTATTATAATTAAATCTATACACATTTTTTAGTATATTACTTCCGATTATAGTACATGAATAAAGTGTTATATGCTTTACAAATACTTATTTTTTAACTAATATTAGCTTGACATATGCAATTTTAACTTCTAATATTGAATTAATAATACAAGAAAGCAGCTTGGATGCTTTTATAATTCTTTCTAACAGGAGATAGATAATGAGCAAAATTCTTGGTGACAATCTACCAAATATTCCATGGCAGGATAAACCGGACGGATGGAAGCTGCCTATATGGCGTTATGATCAAAACCCTGTCATTCCGCGCAATCCTGCAGAAGGCATCGGACGTATATTCAACAGCGCTGTCGTCCCGTGGCAGGGTGCTTTCCTTGGTGTTTTTCGCGCGGAAACGACGACCGGACGTCCCTTTCTGTACCTGGGGCACAGTAAAGATGCAGTTCACTGGGAATTTGAACATGATATGATTCATATGCATGATGAAAACGGTTATCCGCGGGATCCCTACTACGCATATGACCCGCGCTGCGTAAAAATTGACGATACGTATTACATCATCTGGTGCGGAGATTTTGACGGTGCTGCGATAGGACTTGCCAGCACAAAGGATTTTAAAGACTTTATACGCCTTGAAAACCCGTTTCTACCGTTCAACAGGAATGGCGTTCTCTTTCCCCGCAAAGTAAACAATAAATACATCCTGCTTTCCCGTCCGAGCGACTCGGGACATACGCCGTTCGGCGACATCATGCTGAGCCAGAGCCCTGACCTCAAATACTGGGGTGAACACAGAGTTGTCATGCAGAAAGGTGGAAGCGGCTGGTGGCAGGGAATTAAAATAGGATGCGGCCCTGCACCGATCGAAACTGACGAAGGCTGGCTCATTTTCTATCACGGAGTTGCCACAACATGCTCCGGATTCGTCTATTCGTTCAGTTCCGCAATTCTCGACAGGGACTGCCCGTCGAAAGTCCTGTACCGGTGCGGAAGATATGGCCTTACACCGGAAGAGTTGTATGAGACAACAGGGTTTGTTCCAAATGTAGCGTTCCCCGTAGCAACGCTCTCCGACGCGGAAACAGGGCGCATCGCCATATTTTACGGCGCGGCAGACACTGTCGTTGCACTTGCATTCACGACTGTCGACGAAATAATCAAGTATACGAAAGATTACAGTGAACTAGTCGGTCTCGACGGCGACGAGGGACTCATGTAGCAGAGGTAAACGGCATCCGCTGTACCGAACCGACTTTTTCTGTATATACTGACAGCGGCTTTTGCCGGAGGTTATATGAGTATTTCGTTTAATAAGGCACATGATGTTTTTTCGCTTGAAACTCCGAATTCGTCATATATTATTGCGATTGCGGATGGATTCGCCGGACATGCATATTACGGGAAAAAAATCCCGGAAAGCAACGCTGCCTATCTGCTGCGCACTAACGAACCCCCTTTTGTTCCGTCAAAAAATGAGCGGGAAAGGATATCTTTTTACGATACATTCCCGTGCGAATATCCGTGCGGCGGCATAGGGGATTTCAGGGAAAGCGCCCTGAATGTACGTACCGTTGGAGGGCATAATGCAGTATGCCTTCAGTATGTCTCTCACAAAATTACAGAGGGGGCGGCAGAACTTGAAGGCCTTCCCTCTGTTACAGGTACTACGCGCGACTGTTCGACACTCGAACTTCTCTGCCGCGACGACGTTACGGGACTTGAGGTCACACTCCTCTACACTGTATATGAAAAAATCGATGCAATTGCCCGTGCCGTGAGAATAAGCAATAAGGGAAAGGAGCCGCTGTACCTTACAAAGGCACTTTCCGCCTCATTCGACATGGATAACCGGAATTTTGATTTATTGACGCTGCACGGTTCATGGGCGCGCGAACGCCATATCAACAGAAGGCCGCTCACTCCGGGAAAGCAGGGAGTATGTTCAATCCGCGGAGAAGACAGCCACCAGGAACATCCGTTTATGGCCGTATGTACTCACAACGCCGACGAAGATTCAGGCGAAGTATACGGTTTCAGCTTTGTATATTCCGGAAATTTCATTGCAGACGCGCAGGTCGATCAGTTCAACAGCGTCAGGCTGCTGATGGGAATTAATCCTGAAGAGTTCTGCTGGAAGCTAGAAGAAGGCCGAACGTTTACCTGTCCGCAGGTCGTTCTCGCCTATTCTCCGGAAGGCTTGAACGGCATGTCGCACATCTACCACGACATATACAGGGAACACCTTATCCGGGGTGAATACAGAGATAAAATGCGTCCGGTTCTCCTCAACAACTGGGAAGCAACGTATTTCAATTTTGACACGGAAAAACTTATTTCGATTGCAAAGGAAGCGGCCGGAGACGGAATTGAAATGCTCGTTATGGACGACGGCTGGTTCGGAAAACGAAACAGCGACAACTGCTCGCTCGGCGACTGGAAAGTAAACGAAGAAAAACTTAAGGGTGGTCTCAACCGTCTCGTCAGTGAAGTGAATAAACTCGGATTGAAATTCGGCATGTGGTTTGAACCGGAAATGATATCCCCCGACAGCGACTTATACCGCGCCCACCCTGACTGGGCGATTGCCATTCCCTGCAGAACAGCGGGACTCAGCCGCAGCCAGTACGTACTCGATCTGTCACGCCCGGAAGTGGTTGACTACGCATATAATTCGGTTGCAGAAATTCTTCACAGCGCAAACATTGAATACGTAAAGTGGGATATGAACAGACAGCTTGCCGACATAGGAAGCGCAGCACTGCCGTCAGACAGACAGGGCGAGCTTTTCCACCGGTACGTACTTGCCGTATACAGCATGCAGGAACGCCTTATCACCGAATTTCCGCACATTCTTCTTGAAAACTGCTCAGGCGGCGGTGCCAGGTTTGACCCCGGCATGCTCTATTACAGTCCGCAGATATGGTGCTCCGATGACACCGATGCAATCGAACGACTTTCCATTCAGGAAGGAACGGCACTCGTCTACCCGCTTTCGACGATGGGCGCACACGTCAGTACGTGCCCAAACCATGCCTGCGGCCGCGTAACGCCTTTTAAAACGCGCGGATACGTTGCGCTGTCCGGAACGTTCGGTTATGAACTGGATATTACCAAAATACCGGCAGAAGACCGCGCGCTCATTCCGGGACAAGTCGCACTCTACAAAAAATTCAACAGCCTTGTGCGTACGGGAGATTATTACCGTGTCGCATCATACTCACAAAACAACGAATACGACTGCTGGGAATCGGTAAGCAGGGACAAAAAGGAAGCTATCGTTACATTCGTGCAGGTGTTCAATCATCCTAATTACCACAGCCGGAAACTATATTTCAAAGGGCTCGATCCGGATAAAAAGTACAAAGTATCATACCCCGACGACGCAGCTGACAAACGAGAAATGCCTGACTCTTTCACGGGCAGCACGCTCATGAACGCAGGTTATACGCTGCCGCAAATGTGGGGGGATTTTCAGGGAAAACTTATATACATTAAGGAGACATAAAAACCAATGAACAAATGTGTACGTATAGTCACTGCATCCAGCATACTGCTTGCCGCAGTAATTCTGGCAGCATGCAAAACAAATGTTGATAATGCAGATTCGACGGGAACAGCAACAGTTGCAACAACAGCAGTAAAACTGAACCAGTCTGCGTACACTTTAAATAAGGGTGCTTCACTGACGCTCACTGCAACGCTTACGCCTTCAAACAGTACAGAGGGCGTATCCTGGAAAAGCGACAATACTGCGTATGTCACAGTCAGCGGAAGTGGAACTACAGCTGCCGTGACTGCAATAAATGCGGCCATGACCAGCAAATCTGTTGTAATCACTGCAGTGAGTGGAACGTGCAGTGCAGCATGTACAATTACTGTTCCAAAAACATCGCCGGCAGCATCGTTGTCAGATTCCAGTGCGACAGCAAACGCACAGCATCTCTTTCAGTATCTTACAGACATATACGGCAGCAGAATAATTTCAGGGCAGATGGAAAACGCATGGAATAACGACTGCAATATGCTCGGCCGGGTATATACCGACACAGAAAAATACCCTGCGCTCATGGGATTTGATTTTATGAATTATACAAGCATGGGGTACACCGCTGAAAATGAACAGACTGAACGTGCAGTCAATTTCTGGAACGGAAAAAATTACAGCGGAACGACTATCGCATCAGGCATACACGGTATTGTCGCATTCATGTGGCACTGGAGGGATCCTGCGGCAGCAAGCGGAACGACCGGTTATTTCTATACGCAGTCGGGTAACTCCAGTCAATATACCACATACAAAATACCGTACGATACAACAACTGATTCATGGGAAACAACTTCCTCAGATTACACTGAAATGGTCTCCGATCTCGATACTATCGCAGCGGAACTTGCGGAACTGCAGACCGCCGGAGTTCCCGTACTCTGGCGTCCGCTCCATGAAGCAAGCGGCAACATCGGAAAATACACGGGTGGTACAGCATGGTTCTGGTGGGGGAATGGCGGAGAGACCGACATCCAGCATGCAGAATCATACATTGCGCTGTGGAAATTCATGTACACCTATTTTACACAGACAAAGTCTCTGCACAATCTCATCTGGGTATGGAATGCACAAAATGCAGACTGGTATCCCGGTGACGACTATGTCGATATCATCGGAGACGATATTTACGGTGATGCTCAGGACTATTCAAGCAGTATTTCCGCTTTCACGACGTTTCAGGGCTATGCCGGCACATCAGGTGGAAAACTTGTTGCACTTACCGAAACAGGGAATATACCTTCTCCTGCAAACATCGTATCAGATAATGCATGGTGGTCTTACTTTATGGTCTGGAACGACGGCGACTATGATTCCGGTTCAAATTCCGTAACGACAGATACTTCGCCATCAAATTTCTGGTCGGGAGACTATTACAATACGGCTTCGCACAAGGCGGAAGTATACGGCAGCAGTTCCGTCATCACGCTCGACGGGCTTCCCGATCTTACATCTTACTGAGAGCAATGTGACCCGCTGCACAAATAAACTGCAAATATAAAACGGAGGTACTTCTATGAAAAAAATCATCCATACATTATTAATTACAGGAATACTTATGTGTAACACAGCATTCTCCCTTGACCTCGGGCTGCCGGCACCAGTTGTATCCCCCCTGCCCTGTGATACAAAAGCGCGGCCCTGCGCACAACGCCTTATGAAATTTCTAGCCGACAATTACGGCAGACATATCATAGCAGGCCAGATGGACCTTACATGGAACGACGGTACAGATATGGCGGAACGCGTATACAGGGACACGGGAAAATATCCTGCGCTTATGGGATACGATCTCATGAACGCGCAGGCAAAAAGCGGCAGCGGGCTTAAGCAGATTGACGAAGCGGCTGCATGGTGGAATAAAGGCGGAATCATCCAGCTCATGTATCACTGGCGTGATCCGACAGGCAGAAACAAAGAGACAGGCGGATTTTATACGAAAGACACAAATTTCCGCATTCCCTACGACGTTGATGCAGAAAAATGGAAAAGCGCGGAAAACGGATACGAAAACCACGCGGCATACGATGCCATGATGCGCGATATGGACTTTATGGCAGGACAACTTTCGATTCTTCAGGATAAAGACATCCCCGTACTCTGGCGCCCGCTCCATGAAGCAGGCGGCAGCTGGTTCTGGTGGGGTGCAAGCGGCAGCAAAGCATATATCGCGCTGTACCGGCTCATGTTCACGTACTTCACGCAGATAAAAAAACTGCACAACCTTCTCTGGGTCTGGAATGCGCAGGACAAAACGTGGTACCCCGGCGACGACTGCGTGGATATTATCGGCGATGACATATATACGTCCCCGAAATTCTACGGAAGTCAGTTTGCCGATTATTATAAATTCAGCAAAATGTGCCGTGACCCGGAAAAAAATCCAAAAATAGTTGCACTGTCGGAATGCGGCGTCATACCCTCGCCCGGACAAATGAAAGACGACGGAGCATGGTGGTCATGGTTTATGGTCTGGAATGATGCAAACGGCAGGGAAGGAGCTGACTCAAAAGACAGCTTCTGGACCGGCGAATATTATAACGACAATCAGCACAAAAAAGACGTATACAACAGCAGCTACGTCATCACGCTCGACAAAATGCCGGATTTGAAAACATACAAATAACCCCACACCGAAAGGAGTACCGATTTAGCCGCCACGGTGCAGTCAGCAGACTTTTGATTTACAGACGTCGACCCATTTTCCGGAATTAGAATATTTTTCCAGTTCCGGGATGGAAAGTTCTATCGCACTGTTGCTGCTGCCGCAGGCGGGATAAACGGTCGTAAACCGCCTGAGAGATACATCAAGATATACTTCAACACCGGCAGGGATGCCGAACGGACAAACACCTCCGACTGCATGACCTGTACGGGCTGCAACGCCATCGGAAGAAAGCATTTCCGCTTTCTTTGCAAACTCTTTCTTAAATTTATGGTTGTCAATCTTCATATCGCCGGCCGTCACAATCA
>DCFX01000072.1:15444-17075 GCA_002314445.1 Treponema sp. UBA1793 | reverse complement strand
ATGTCGAACTGCTCTGGAAAATGCTGCTCGGATTTCTTGCTGTCGGCGTCGGCCGGTGCATATTTCAGTACACAAAAGAGTATTTATTTGATACAACAGCCGCAAAAATCGGCAGCCAGCTGAGAATTGACTTATTCCGTAAAATTCAATCTCTGTCTGCAAATTTCTTTGATAAAATCAACAGCGGCGAACTCATGTCCCGCGTCAAGGACGATATTGACCGCATCTGGGATGGTCTTGGTTTTATCGGAATGCTTATAATAGAAGTTGTTCTGCATACGGTTATAGTGTTGTACTGCATGTATTCCCTGTGCTGGCAGCTTGCCGTTATCCCTACAATCGGTATGCTGGTCGCGGGCTGCGTCGCTGTATTTATGGAACAGAAACTGGGCAATGTATATGAAGATATTGCGCAGGAAAACTCCGTACTTAACAATACTGCACAGGAAAATCTTGCGGGAGTGCGCACGGTCAAATCTTTTGCACGTGAACAGTTCGAAATAAGTAAGTTTTTCGGTCATAACAAACGATACTATGATTTGAACGTACAGCAGTCCAGGGTGTTCGTCACGTATTATCCGTTCCTTCAGACAGTTACGCACCTTCTGCCTTGCCTTGTCCTCCTGTCCGGCGGTTTTATGGTTATCCGCAAAAATCTGACACTCGGGGAACTTTCTGCATTTGTGCAGTATTCGATGAACATCGTGTGGCCGATGGAGATGCTCGGCTGGCTTACAAACGGGCTTTCCTCTGCAAGGGCTTCGGCAAAACGAATCAATGCAATTTATGCGGAACAGCCGCAGATTGTCGAAAATACAAATCCGGTAATTCTGCAGGATGTAAAAGGTTCTATTAAATTCAGTCATGTGTCATTTGTTAAAGATGACTCACGGGAAATACTGCATGATATTTCGTTCTCTGTTCCGGCTGGGCACACAATCGGTATTATGGGTGCAACGGGAGCCGGAAAAACGACAGTCATCAATATGCTTAAACGCATGTACGACGCAACAAGCGGGATTATCAAGCTGGACAATGTCGACATCAGGGAATTATCTCTGGGCCAGCTCCGTACAAGCATCGCATGTGTCATGCAGGACGTGTTTCTGTTTTCCGATACGATAAGTGACAACGTAAAACTGGGACGCAAGAATCTGCTTGATACATATGCGGTAAAAACGGCAGTCCACAGCGCCCATGCAGATGAATTCGTGGAAAAAATGGACGAAAAATACGATACGGTAATAGGCGAACGCGGTGTTGGTCTGAGCGGCGGACAGAAGCAGCGGCTTACTATAGCCCGTGCGCTTTCCTGCACTGCACCCGTTCTTGTACTTGACGATTCTACATCGGCTCTCGACACGGAAACGGAACAGGAAATAGAAAAAACACTCTACGGACTTACAAGTACGACGAAAATCATTATTGCGCACCGCATCAGTGCCGTACGCAATGCGGATGAAATTATCGTTCTGGACAAGGGTAAAGTTGCGGAACGGGGAACACACAAAGAGCTGCTTGCCCTGAAAGGACTGTATTATCAGACATACAGGACACAGTACGGCAGCATGCCAATGGAGACTCTATAATGGCTGTTAATTCATATAAGGACGACGAGCAGACTGTTGATA
>DCFX01000072.1:0-15313 GCA_002314445.1 Treponema sp. UBA1793 | reverse complement strand
GAACGGGGAACACACAAAGAGCTGCTTGCCCTGAAAGGACTGTATTATCAGACATACAGGACACAGTACGGCAGCATGCCAATGGAGACTCTATAATGGCTGTTAATTCATATAAGGACGACGAGCAGACTGTTGATATAAATAAACAGGTAACGCTGCTCAGGCTTTTTAAATATCTTTTAAAACACCGCGCGCGCATTACTGCGGTACTTTTCCTCATGGCATTCTGCGTAGGCGTATCAATCGTGAATCCGCTGTTCATTCAGCGTGCCGTAGACACGTACATTGCGAAAAGCGACCTGCCGGGACTTGTACGGCTGCTGCTTGCTGCCGCTGCACTTAACATTCTCATGGTCATTGCGGTGAAAATCCGCATGTATCTTATGGCGACGGTAAGTAACAGTGTTATAAAAGAAATACGACAGGAGCTGTACAATCATATTCAGACACTTGACTTTACGTTTTTTGACGGACGCCCGACAGGAAAAATTCTTGCACGTATCATCGGCGACGTAAACTCCCTTAAGGACGTTATTGAAAACAGTGTGACGACGCTTATCCCCGACATGGCAACCGTCATCTGCGTCATGATTATTATGTTCGCAAAAAATGCAAAACTTGCCGCAGCGGCTTTGTGGAGCCTGCCGTTCATGATTGTCGGTATAATTTTCATTCAGCGGCACAGTCACGCCCACTGGCAGGTCTTCCGTAAGAAAGCGTCGAACATGAACGCCTTTATCAACGAAGATTTGTCCGGCATAAAAGTCATTCAGAGTTTCCACGCCGAAGACGAAACTGATGCAACGTTCACCATGCTCGTCGGGGAACACCGTAATTCGTTTATAAGCGCGGTACGCTGGAGTGACGCGTTCGGTTCGGTCATTGATTTATGCTGGGGACTCGGCACGCTTGCACTGTATTATGCGGGTATAAAGATACTCGGTGTGGGCAGCGTGACCGTCGGTATGTATCTTGCATTCGGTACGTACATCGGTATGTTCTGGCAGCCTATTATGAACCTGAGCAATTTCTATAATCAGCTTACAACGACTATATCAGGCGCGGAACGGATTTTTGAAATAATGGACACGCAGCCTGTCATTAAAAACGAAAAAAACGCAGCGGAAATGACCGCCGTACAGGGTGACGTCAGTTTTAATCACGTATCATTTTCGTATGATGAAGGAACGCCCGTTCTCAGCGATGTAAGCTTCAGTGTAAAGAGAGGAGAAACGATTGCACTTGTGGGACCGACGGGTGCCGGTAAATCGACAATTGTCAATCTGATAAGCCGGTTCTACGACACTGACAGCGGAACGGTATCAATCGACGGTACGGACATAAGAGGCGTGACTATAGAAAGCCTGCGCAGGCAGATGGGAATTATGACGCAGGACAACTACATTTTTTCCGGTACAATCAGGGACAACATCCGTTATGGACGGCTTGATGCAACCGATGAGGAAATTGCTGATGCTGCAAAAGCAGTTCATGCCGACGATTTTATCTCAAAAATGGAAAAGGGATACGATACGGAGCTTACAGCCCGCGGCGGCGAACTTTCCAACGGACAGCGGCAGCTTGTTGCATTTGCGCGTACGATGCTGTCTATGCCGCGGATTCTGATTCTTGACGAAGCAACGTCGAGTATAGATACACACACGGAACAGCTCGTTCAGGAAGGAATAGCGGCGCTGTTAAAAGGCCGGACGTCGTTTGTCATTGCACACCGTTTATCAACGATTCAGAATGCAGACCGCATTATGGTAATAGATCACGGCGGCATCGAAGAACAGGGCACGCCGAAGGAACTGCTGGAAAAGAAAGGCGCATACTACAATCTGTATACAGCTCAGTTTATCAGATAAATATGTCCGCCACTACATCCGCTGGTTGCAGCGGATGTAGTAATCAGTAAAAATGTCTCAGACTGACGGCATTCGCAGGGCATATTTCATGACAGCAGTAGCAGTGCAGACATTTGCTTCTGTCGCTGGCTACAACATGCTTTTCATTTTTTTTATCCGCAGCAAACGAAAGTATATGCACCGGACAGATTTCAATGCAGCGGCCGCAGTGCACGCATGATTTTCCGGTAAAGACAGGATGACGCGAAAATACCGCTTTTGCCGCGGTATCAAGCCAGGACGGAAGCATTTCCCTTAATACAGGAACCGCATCTTTTACAATTTTAAATGATGCGGGTTTTACATCTTCAACTGCACACCCGGCAGTCTGTATCTGCCCAGGAGATTTGAACCATATGCCGCGCTGCAGTGCATCTTCCAGATAGACAATATCGTGCGGATTGTACCCGACAATCGATGAGCATTCCCAGTCGAGCGCCGCGATGTTGTCAGACGCTGCAAGAAATCCCAGATGAACGGGATCGCCGTTGCCGGGACCGCCGCGTCCTTCCATTCCGACGACGGCATCCATAATGGAATATGTGGCATGGGCCGCTATATTCAAATCGACAAGGAACATGCCGAATTCTTTTTTTGACGGAAAACGGTAATGGGTCTGGGCTTTTTTCAAACCGACCATAAGGCCGAACAGATTTTTCATTGCGCCGGTATACGACATGAGCTGATGTGTCTTTAGCTTTGCAAGCGACACGACTATATCCGCCTGTGCAAACTGCCCGGCAAACATAAACGATTTAACAAGCTTCCCCTGCACGCAGTCGACGTTAATCTGGGCAGCACCAAAATCGGCCCATTCACCGCCGTTGTTTATAACTTCTTCGTACATACCTATTGCTTTTGCCGCGGCAATGGAACTGCCGACTGCAGGCGATTCGCCGACGATCACGCGGGATGCGCCAAGCCCCGCAAAAGCCTTTACGACAGCCCCCACGACAACTGGATGTGTACAGACCGCGCATTCCGGTTTCTTCGGCGAAAGAATATTCGGCTTTAACAATACCGTTTTTCCGCGGACATCCGGCGGAGGAACAAGCTGCAGAAGCTGCTGTACCGCCTCATATACTGTATCAAAATCATATCCGCTGCATTTTTGCAGAGCTACAGTTGTCGTCATATACTATTATTTTTTCCCCATCGCTACGGATTTGTCGTATGCAGCTTTCACGGCATCCTGCACGGCATTGCGTAATCCGGTCTTTTCAAGAGCTGCAATGCCTTCTATGGTCGTTCCGCCCGGCGAGCATACAGTGTCTTTGAGTGCTGCCGGGCAGCGGCCGTCCTCAAGCACCATTGCAGCCGAACCTTTTACGGTCTGAGCAGCATAGATGTAAGCCTGTTTACGCGGCATACCGAACCGGACTGCTGCGTCTGCAAGCGCTTCAATGAACATAAATACATATGCAGGACCGGAACCGCTTACGGCAGTTACACAGTCCATAAGTTTTTCGTCAACCTTTTCCACTTTGCCCGCACACTCAAGGAGCGCTGTTATGTTTGCAAGGTCGTCATCGCCCACGTCGCTTCCGCAGGAAAGCGCTGTCATTGCTTCGCCTATCTGCGCAGGCATATTCGGCATAATGCGTATCACCTTGCTGTCCGTCATGGTGCGGAGTTTTTCGAGGGAAATGCCGGCTGCCATGGAAATAACGACTGCATCACCGCGGAGGTATCCGTCAATTTCCTTCATGACATCCGCAACGAATGCAGGCTTTACTGCAATAAAAACATATCTGCCGGCAGCAGCCGCTTTCGCGTTTGAATCAACGGCGGAACACTTTACGTCGAATGCAATATTCTGTGCATGTTCAAAATGTTTTGCAGTTATCGTTACTGTTTTAGGATCATACTTCGCGCAGACTGCACGGATAATCGCGCCGCCCATTGAACCGCAGCCGATAAAACTGACCGTCATGTCATCCATACACAACCTCCTATTTTCTGATATCCTGAATAAGTTTTTCTTCATCAGCCAGAAACAGAGTCCCATGAGCTTCGCCTGCTGCCAGTTTTTCAAGAATGTCTGCTACGGCGCCGTTCGCAAGCAGTAGCGGAATGCCGTATGATGTTGAATGCTCTGCCGCTTCAAGTTTTGTTTCAATACCGCCTGTCCCGAAAGAATTGGCCGAACCTATTTTAATCGACTGGCGGAGAGCGCAGATGTCGGTTACCGTTTCGACCAGTTTTGCTTCCTTGTTCATTTTGGGATTGTCGGTGTATACGCCGTCTATATCGCTGAATAAAATCAATAAGTCGGCACTCCACAAAATGGCCGTAAGCGCGCTCAGATTGTCATTGTCCCCGATGCGGATTTCATCAAAAGAAACAGAATCGTTTTCGTTTATAATCGGCACCACGCCTTCGTCGACGAGCGTAAAGAGTGTGTTGCGCATGTTAAGCGTACGGTGATCATCCTCAAAATCTTCCTTCGTTAGAAGCAGCTGACCGATATGCAGGTTCTGCTCACCGAATGCCGTACGCCACTGGTTCATCAGCTCAACCTGTCCTATTGCACACAGTGCCTGCCGGTAGTGGACGTCGCGTTTTCTTGCCCAGCCTTTAATTGTAGCAAGCCCGCTTATCTGAGCGCCGGAAGATACAAGCACAATCTGTTTTCCCTGTTCAACGAGTGTTCTGCACTGGCGCGCAAAACTTTTCATAAAATCAATATTCGGCGTACCATCTTCTTTTGCAAGCGTATTGCTGCCGATTTTTATGACTATTTTCCGGGACTGTTTAATAATTTTCGCTATGTTGATGCTGTTTACTGCCGAGGTTTCTGCACTCATCTTATTTGTCCTTCACCGTCAATCAGATATTTTGTCGTTGTTAAAGCCTTGATTCCCATAGGACCGCGTGCATGGAGTTTCTGCGTACTGATGCCCAGTTCGGCGCCGAATCCGAATTCGCCGCCGTCGGTAAAACGGGTCGAACTGTTCACATACACGCACGCTGCATCAACCTGTGACTGGAATTGGCGGGCATGCTCCAAATCGTTCGTTACGATGCACTCTGAATGTTTTGTATTATGTGTATTGATATACGTAATCGCTTCATCTACAGATTCAACGGCATGAACGGTGCAGACATAGTCGAGAAATTCAAAACCGTAATCTCCCGGTTCCGCGTGTACGACGCAGTTCTGCCCGTATCTGCCGCCCGTTTTTACAGCAGCGGCACTGTCACATTCCTCGGCAGCAGAGAGTACCGGGTAACACTCTTCATCGGCATGCAGCTGCACACGCCCCGCAAATGTCTTTGCAAGCAGGGGCAGAAAATCAGATGCTATCCGTTTATTAACGAGGATGCATTCAATTGCATTACATGCGCCGGGACGCTGAATTTTTGCGTTTTCCGCTATGGCAGCCGCCATGTTCAAATCAGCGGCGTCATCTATATACAGATGACATACCCCGCTGCCTGTTTCTATGACAGGAATACGTGCATTCTGCACGACAGTCTGAATCAGTTTTTTACCGCCGCGGGGAATAACGACATCGATTTTTCCAACCGCGTTCAGTATCTGAGTTACATCCTCATGGTCTTTACTTTCAGAAAGCTCAAGAGCACCGGGAACGCCGTCCTGACCGGCCGCCTGCAGACCACGCTTTATTGTCCTGACAAGCACTCTGTTCGATTCAACTGCGGACGACGAACCGCGGAGCAGAATTGCGTTGCCGCTTTTGTATGCAAGGCAGAATGCATCTACGGTAACGTTAGGGCGGGATTCATAAATGATGGCAACAACGCCGAGAGGAACCCGCACCTGGCGGATCGTCATTCCGTTAGGAGTTTTCCAGCCGGCAGTTTCTTCGCCTATAGGATCATCCTGATTGATGACAATCCGCATACTGTCCAGAATACCGTTTATTTTTTTTTCATCAAGGGAAAGACGCTCGACAAGAGCTTCAGACATTCCGCCTGCTTTTGCTTTTTCAACGTCGCAGGCATTTGCTGCAAGAATTGCACCGCGGTCTTTGTCAATATACGCAGACACCGCTTCCAGTGCACGATTTTTCTGTGCCGCCGTCTGCTGTAAAAGCTTTTCTGCGCCGGAGCGGAGCCCGGCACACACATTGTCGATATCCATACTACTGCCCCTGTTAAACAAAAAGCCGGGAACCACGTGTCCCGGCCGTCAGCTTAATAATTCGCGAGGAAATACATTCCAAGCAGAATCGCATCACGGCTCTTTTCTTCGGGCCAGTCGGCATCCTGCGGGAGATTCATTACATACCACCAGAAAATTCCGAATTCGGGGTCTATACGGAGTGCATATTCACTGAAATCGTCTGATTTAACTTGCTGGCCGAACATAAGGTACACAGCATTATACAGGATTTCCAAAAACGGTTTATATGAACCTTTCCATGAAGATTCTTCGTCTGAACGGAAATGTTTTAACTGATAAAGCACCTGTTCCTTCAATTCAACGTCTGTCTTTTCTATCCATGTCTTCTGAATAAGCAGTGTAAGATTATTCTTAAAGCTCACTGTTAATTTCTTATCGGCATCAACACATTCCTGCGAAAAAGATCCCGCATCAGAACCGAAGATTTTTACAATTATATCTGCTGATTTGGAAAAATCCGCTTCTAAATCCGATTCTATAAACGTTGTGAGTGCTTTGACTGTTTCTTTATCGACGAACTCTTCAATAAGAGCATCCGTTGTTTGTCCCTGTCCCATAGTGATGATAATATCTTTTTAACAGCCTTTATTCAATAACTGGAGAGTTTTTACAGATTTAATACAACTGCAGTCCGCCCGTAACAGGATTAAGCATATCTGAACGCGCAGGCCCTATTGCAATACACGTAGGTGTTTTTACTCCATGGAACATTGTAAGTCCGTCGTCTATTATAAGGCAGCTGTGAATACCAGCTTCCCCCGCCTTCCTTTCCAGATCGTAAAGAGCCTGTTCGGTGTCGACTTTGACGCAGATTTTTGCAGATCCGCCTTCGAGCCATGCAAGCGTATCTCTATCCATTCTGACGTGGTCCAGTTCGCACTTTTCCTCATCGTATGTGTATCCGCTCCCGCCGAGCAGTACGCCCACGGCTGCATGACATGCCTGGGCAATCTCCTTGCCGCGCGTCATATGCAGATCGCGCCGGACTGCAATAACAAGTTTACAGTCTGATTTTTTTTTCATCTCATTTTCTACCATTTTGCCTTCACTCCGCATTCCAGTGAAATTCCCGGCATAGGATAGCCCGGTTCCGACTCGTAATCCGTATTAAGAATGTTATCCACACGTACATACGGCGAAATATATTTTCCTGCCTGAACAGAAGCAACCGCATTCAACAGAACATACGGATCAAGATAAAACAAATTGGTATTGTCTGTATACCGCAAACCGATATAATTCACTTCAAATGCTACCATCACGGGCATTTTGTCATATGTTACAGAAAAGGAAGCGACGTTGTCGGGTGTGTACATAATCCTTTTACCGTACGCAGCACCTTCTGCAAGCAGTCTGTTATACAGCCATTCCCAGCTGCCCTTTATCGTAACGCAGGAAAACAAAGTAACGGCAGCGTTGACGTCGCACCCCAGGTAAAACGCCGATGCAACGTTTACAGGTTTCCATTTTCCGCCGACTGTCTGCCACTGAATTTTGTTAAAATAGTAATTGCTGAATACACACACGGAAAACGGAATAAAAACATCATGTACGCTGCACGTCGCTTCTCCTCCCCACCCGTCCTCGGGCTTCAGGTCGGGATTTCCCTCTCCATACCCCGAATCTTTCCAGTACAGCTGATTCATATCCGGAAACAGACACAGGCGGTACCCGTCGAGCACAAACGACACACGCTGCAGATTGGCACGGAATCCGAGTTTCGGCACGACAGCAGCACTTTCTCCCGAAAAAGACAGAGAAACAGGAATGCTGCATGAAAATATATCACCCGCATACAGTTTTGTCGTCTCTTTTACATATCCGGAAACAAGACTGCGGCGGCCGTCGTTCGTCGAATTGAGGAATGAGGCGTTTACATAAGTTCCAATCGACTGACTTAGTTTGTCACTGCCGTACCATTTCGCAGTTCCCGTATATGAGACGCTGTTCAGAAGATGCGTACTGGATTCAGATGCCTCGTCGTACAGCTGATTATCAGACTGCCATGCAGCCGTTCCGTCAATTTTAAACTGATCCAACACCGCAGGGAGCGAAAAGCCTGCTGCAATCCTGGTATTGTAATCCTGTTGAATTCCGGATGTCGTGGACGTCTCCGTACCGGGAATATGTTTGTATCCGTCGTATGTAGATTCGCCTGCATACCAACTGTTCCCGTTTCCGAAAAAGTGCGTGATCTGCGAATCAGTTGTACCGTCAATCACCTGATTATTTCTGCGGTATTTAATGGTATCGTCATATGCCGTAAACGGAAAAGCATTCCGGGCAAACGTACCTTTTAGATTAGTCTTGAAAAAAGTATTTTCCCCTACCTGTCCGCTGTATCCGAATGCAGTCGAGGCAGTATCAAACGGTGTTTCCGGACTGAAATACGTTTTTGCGGAAAAGTCTGCGGAAAAATTATTCCCGAGCGTCTGTTTCTTCGTTGTAATATACACAACGCCGCCTGCTGCTCCTTCGCCGGAAACGTCCTCCGTAAAGCCGCCCCGTATGATTTCGATTTTTTCTATGTTGCCGGGATTAAGCGATGTAAAATCAAACGTACCATTCTGCGCAGAATTAACGCACACGCCGTCGATAACGACCTTTACGGTACTGCCGGTAAAACCGCGGATTGAAGGCGCAGACTGATTTCCGTATGCACCGTATGAAAGTGTCTGTATACCTGCGGATTCAAGAAGTTTCGGCACGCTCTCTACGTGGAGTTTTTCAATATCGTCATGCGTATACACGATGCGCTGTTCCGCAACGGGCGCATCGATGTATGTATATAAATGAGGGAGAACGGTTACGCCGGCAGAATCAGCTGCATCCTCTGTTGAGGCTCCTGTCATATCTGCTGCGGCAGCATCCTGCGAAGGAACGGCTGCCGTATCAGCCTGTACAGTTGTGTCTTCAGCAAAAAGGGAAAGGCATAACAGACATGATACTATAACGAAAAACCAGAAACGCATCATTGTATCACTTTATTTTGAATACGCACCATAGTATGTGTAATATCCGTTATCTATGGTAAATTCCGCCGCCGCTTCAGCAAGCGAACTTTCGCTGTCTGCACCACCCGATTTATACGCAGTTGCCATCTGCACGGAAGAGCTTCCAAGAGATTTATAAGATACAGCTGTATACGTTCCCTCAAGTGATGAAGACATAGCATCACCCACGGAAGTATATTCTACATATATATATCCCGATGAACTGTCCGTTGCAGATACAGATGCAAGAGATCCTGTCCATCCATAACCGAAGCCGCCGTCATCGTATGTTACTGTTGATGAAGTAATCACATAAGAATCGTAACTTGATGTCCATGTGCCATAAATACTTGCGTCGGTGCCGGAATCGCTTTCTGCCGGCTGGCTGCACGAAACAGTGCTGAACACGAACACTGCTGTAAACAGCACCATACATGCAGATAATGCCCTGCCTGCACGTTTGTGAGAAAAAACAGATGTAAACATGATTAGTTCTCCGGAAACCCGATTGCTGAATTTCCAAATAAACGGTTTGCCGCCCGTACGGGTAACATGAAATTGCCTGCTCCTTTTGATGCAGCCAGTCTCAGCGTGTACCAAAGTTTCCTGACTCCGGAACAAGTACATTCGTACAGGACAGCACTCTTCCCGCTTCCGCAGTGAGTGTTACCGGAAATCCCAAAGAGCTGATTTCCGATTGCTGCCGTCGTCTTCCGTTACAGTTAAGCATCCAGTGCAGGCCTTTCACCTGCTTCCATTGAAATACACGGAGACACTCTACATTTTTTTTAAGGGTTATACAATCGGTTCGGTTATGCAATTTCAGAAGTTCTCTATAGATAAATCCCCGGAAAGAGGCTCCCGTTTTTTCTTCGGCGGAAAGTGTCTGTCGAATTCTTCCGTGTCATGCGCAGGCGGTTCAAACGATACATCGTACATATAGACGCCTGCATGCGTTTTTAAATAACCGCATTCAAGTTCGAGGCCCATGAAATATGACGTATCTTCATTCAGGGACATACCGGGCAGCAGCACGTTATATTCCTCTGCAGCTGTCCTGAATCCGAAGCGGCTGTAATATGCAGGATTACCGGTAATGAGCACAGCCTTGTACCCGAAACTTTTCGCCTTCTCCTGCGTATACCGTATCAGTTGCGAGCCGATTCCCTGCCCCTGGTATTCTTTTGCAACGCATACGGGCCCGAACATAACGACATCGGGGTTTTCTGTATAAGAGCCCTCTCCGGCTGCAGAGCTTTTCCCTGCGTAAAACATTCTGCTGTATACAATACTGCCGACGATTTTTCCGCTGCTGCACATTACATAATCAAGTTCAGGGATAAAAGCAGCAGATTTTCTCAAAAGGTGAAGCACGTAATGCTCGCTGCATCCGGGACGGTATACATCCCAGAACGATTCCCGTGTAAGATTCTCCACTTCGTGTTCATCAGCCTTTGTTTCAAGCCGTAATTCCATTTCTGCAGTTCTCCTTGTTTGCGTTGCTTCGCAAAGTATACGGTTGGAGTGTAGAGGAAACAATAGTATCTGCAGGTCAATATTACAGCAGCCTGCACAATCCCTTTCCGCGGAGTTCAAAAAACGTTTTTCTGCCCAGCAGTACGGAAAGCGCTCCGCCGTCAGTTCCAAAATCTCCCGACGGCATGGCAGAATCGGGGTGTGCTTTATTCAGTGCATCTGCAGCCTCCTGAGCCGTGGTTCTGCCGATACCGGCATACAGCAGATCGCCCATATACGACCAGCACAACTGCGTTCCGCTGCTGCCTGTAAGCACAATGACCTTTCCGCCCAGCCATACATACCGTCCTGCATCGGTATCACAGAACGATTTGTCACGAGTTTTTTCGTATTCTGCAATAAGTGAATCAACAAAACCCTTCTTTACAGCCGGTTCCGGCATTCTGAACGAAAACCAGCTGGTTACAAGTGCAGAAATTTTTTCGCCGTTCATCCAGCTTTCGAGTGACGCGTTCAAGCCGGCGGCATACCGTCCGCTTTTTTTCTCGCCTTCAAACCGTACATCGTTTTCCGCAAACGCATCCGGCACACCGGGCAGCGGATGCAGATCGGGGTGCTTGCCTTCCTCCCACTCGCGGTGCACTGTCGAATGACGGGTCAGCGTAAATTTATGCCAGAACGCGGAGTCAAGAAGGCCGGCTGCAAAAAGCTGGCGCAGTGTTTCCATCGAATCTATCAAATCCTGTTCGCTCTGATTCCAGAAACCGTAAATCATGTAGCTGTGGACAAGAATACCCGCTTCTTTAAACGCACAGCATGCACTCACGATGTGCTTCATATCGGTACCTTTGTTTACGGCTGTAAGTCCGCTGCCCGTTGCAATTTCAATACCGGCTGAAACGCCAGTCATACCGCCATATGAAAGCAGGTCTGCCAGATCACGCGTAAATGTTTTCTCAAACCTGATGTTGCCCCAGAATGTAAAACGGGGAGAACTGTTCTGCATACAGTTTAACAGTGCAACCTGCTCAAGAGCGGCAGGAGGACATGCTTCATCGACGAAGTGCAGGCCGTACACACCTGTTTTCCGTGCCTGTTCACGCAGCCCGGAGTACAGCAGCCGGACGTCGGTCATGCAGTATCCGCGCACATATTCAAGCGTCGTATCGCAGAAAGCGCAGCGGTGCCAGTAGCAGCCGTATGCAAGATACACTTTCATCCATGTACCATCGCTCCAGATGCGCTGCATGGGATTGGATGTATCAGCAAGATGCGGATACTGTGAAAAGTCGATATCGGAATAATCGGGAATTATTTCATGCGTTAGTTTATTTTCCGCTGATACGTATTCATTTCCCGAAGGATTAACAATTTTTCCCTTGTAGAGGTATTTCATCTTATAATATGAACTGCCGTTAAAAACGCTCTTAAGCGGTGCGTCTCCGGCTGCATCAAGCAGTGCAAGAAAGCTGCCGTACCCGCGGTCGTAACTTATGAAATCAACATACCGGAACAAACCTTTCTCGTGTACTGCCCGCAGTTCCGTATTTACGTACCCTCCGCCGATTGCTACCGCTGCATCTTCACCGAACTGCTTTTTTACGTACCGTGCCGTAAAAAGAGCTGCGGCAAACGTCCCTGGAAAAGGCACTGAAATGCAGAACAACACGGGTCCTTTCACACCGGCAAGTTTCTTCTCCAGAAGGGGCGCATAAAAATCAGTGAGTACAGGAGATTCCAGGGCACGCTCAACATCGCTGAAAGCAGCAGTGCTGGCCGCAATCGATTCTGCATACCGGATGAGCGCAAAATTTGAATCAAACACGGCGGTAATGTAATCGGCAATATCTGCAAGGGCCAGGCTGGCCAGTACTTCTGCATCGTCTGCCGCCGGCTCCCGTCCAAGCCCGGATAAATACTGTTCCATACGCATTCCGCGCGGCACATGTGCGGAACGCACAAATTCGTGGACAAATTCATGCCCTGAAAAACGGGTACTCGTCTCAGCGCCGCTTTCTCCTGGCATACCGCATCCGGCTGCACCGCACACAACAGCCACAATCGTATCTATCCATCCGCACCATATATCCTGTTCCGAAACATACCGTCTGAGCTGGAATGCCGTATTTTCATCTCCCTGTATTTCAGCTTCAGCTGCCATTTTTAGCGCAGTGCCGGAGCTGCTCTCAAACAGACGGCGCAGTCCGCTGCTGCAGAAAATTTCATGAAAAAGACCTTCACTAAAATCATACCAGACGACGGAACCGGAAATGCCTCGTTCCCTGTACGTCCTGCGGAAAAATGATGCAAGATACGCACCTGCGGGATACGGAGTGTTAAGCTGCACAAGAGGCGGCTGAATGATGACGGTATTCATATATGCAGATAGTATCATTACTTACTGTTTTTGTCAGACTGCTGAGCATCAGCAAAAATGTCATAAAACTGGACAAATTCCTACTATTATTATATATTACTATTTAGGTAGGAAAATATGAAAATTTCGACACGCGGAAGATACGCTCTCCGTTTTATGATTGATCTCGCACAGCACAAGCAGGATGCTTTTACGCCGCTCAAAGATATATCCGAGCGGCAGGCCATATCTATAAAATACCTTGAACAAATTACTTCGCTTCTCAGCAAATATGGTCTTCTTCAGAGTGTGCGCGGTCCCCAGGGAGGATACAAACTTGCACGCGAACCGGGACAGTATACAGTCGGTGAAATTCTCCGCATTACGGAAGGCGACCTTGCTCCCGTAACATGCCTTGAGCCGAACGCCTCTGAATGTGAACGGAGTCCGGCCTGCCCTACGCGAAAACTATGGGTAGGATTTGAAAAAATAGTAAACTCGTATTTCGACGGCATCACACTTGACCAGCTGACGGCAAATCCCGCGACACTTGATTATACTATTTAGAAAAGGGTATTTTATAATAAATACTTGACAAAACAAGTAGGTTATTATACATTAATTACATACTTAAATAATAGGTTTTTAGGATAATCGATTTATTACTTTGGAGGTACTTTATGTCGGAAAAAATTGCGAAAAAAGTGACGGATCTCGTAGGTCATACGCCGCTGCTGGAAATCTCGAATACAGAAAAAAAACTGAACCTTGAATCACGTATTCTCGTCAAGCTTGAATACTTTAACCCGGCCGGAAGTGTCAAAGACCGCATCGGCAAGGCAATGATAGACGATGCCATCAGGAACGGCAAAGTAACAAAGGATTCCGTTATTATTGAACCGACAAGCGGCAACACCGGAATCGGGCTGGCTTCCGTATGCGCAAGCTACGGACTCCGCATCCTGCTTACAATGCCGGAAACAATGTCTGTTGAACGCCGCAATCTTCTTAAAGCATATGGAGCAGAAATCGTTCTCACAGACGGTTCTCTCGGAATGAAAGGTGCCGTAGACAAAGCGGATGAACTTGCAAAGGTAACACCGAACAGTTTTATTCCCGGTCAGTTTACAAACCCCGTAAACCCGCAGACTCATTTTGAAACTACAGGCCCTGAAATCTGGGAAGATACCGACGGTCATGTGGACGCATTTGTCGCAGGCGTGGGAACCGGTGGAACGCTTTCCGGCGTCGGTAAATATCTCCGCTCAAAAAACAGGGATGTCAAAATATTCGCCGTTGAACCGGCCTCATCACCGCTGCTCTCTGAAGGCCGCGCAGGCTCCCACAAGATTCAGGGAATCGGCGCGAATTTCGTACCGGATACGCTCGACACAAAAATTTACGACGAAATCATTCCCGTACAGAATGAAGATGCATTTGCAACTGCAAAAGAACTTGGAAAAACGGAAGGTATACTCACAGGTATTTCGTCCGGTGCGGCATTATGGGCCGGGCTTGAACTTGCAAAACGCCCCGAGTTTAAAGGGAAAACAATCGTAGTCCTTTTGCCTGATTCGGCAGACCGTTATCTGTCTACACCTTTGTTCACGGAATAGTCCTCTGTACAAGCAGGATTCCGGACTGTAACAACTGCAACCGGATTCTGCTGTACGGAAAGCCTTCCGATACATCATCTGCTTAACAAGCGCTTTTCTAATGCTTTATTTAAGTAATACCTTTGCTATAATTTTTCCTGTCATCCGAGAGATTATTCTTGTGAACGTATTTCCATCCGCTTGTGAAAAATAATAATTCCTGTCTTCTAAAAAGCCTTTGTTTTTCCAGTATTTGTAATCATATGTTTGTTTATCGGCTTTATTTTTATAATAGCATTGTTGTATAGAGAATGTTATTAATTGCAGCAATGTCGGTTTATTTTTATTGTTTGCTTTTTTAATCACTTTTTCCATATCGGTCTTTAATAATTCTCTATACTTTTCATTAACCAACCCTGCGTCACTGTGTGCACCCAGCACTAATTTTCTTCTTCCTAAAACTGTCATTCCCCAGGACATTAACGCTCTTTCTATCGTCTTTACTGCATGCCAGGATGCTCCGCTTCCTGAATTTAATACGACGTATGCTTTCTGATTGAACAATTCCGGCCTGTGGCAGTTAAAAGCCATTCTGTCTATCCAATTTTTCAATATGCCGTTTACATCTTCCACATAAACAGGTCCGCCTATAATTATCAAATCCTCTGATCTTATTTTATTGTATAATTCTATTACATCATCTTTTCCCGGACAGGCGCTTTCACCTTCATCAAAACATTTTCGACAGCCCAAGCAAACATCTATTTTCATTTTTGCCAATACTATTGTTTCGACCGTACTATTATTTTCTTGGCTCTTCCGGGATTCTTGTGGAA
>DCFX01000094.1 GCA_002314445.1 Treponema sp. UBA1793 | reverse complement strand
GCTACTGGCCTAAATATAGCAACTGCCCGAAACCGGACAGCAACAAACTATTTTACTTTCACTTCTTTGTGCACCGTATGCTTGCGTTCAAACGGGCAATATTTACTCAGTTCAAGTTTTCCCTGAGTGTTCTTGCGGTTTTTCGTAGTTGTATAATTCTTGCGTTTGCACTCTGTGCACTGAAGTGCGATAATCTCTACAGCACCTTTTTTCTTGCTACTCATAGTCTATATCTCCTAAAACAACAGATAGCATTTTCGAGCCCCCGTGCAGAATCGAACTGCAGACCTCAACCTTACCATGGTTGCGCTCTACCGACTGAGCTACAAGGGCAAGTCGACGCGTGAATGACGATAACGCGTTTTAGAAATATATACGAGAGCGCAAATTATGTCAAGAGTAAAAACATAATGCCCAACGGAATGGGCATTATGTTTTTACGTCTCCTATAAAATAAAAACAGTGTAAACTGTTTTTTACCTTCGACTTATAATCTCAGCATAATGCCCAACAGAATGAGCAGCATGGCAGGTGTTCTTACATCTTTAATACCAAAACTGAGGAAGCACCTGCACCTATAGCTACCCCCCCAGCTTCCTAAAAGATATGAAATGTGCTATTGTCTATTAAAATGGTAAACAACTTGTACAGAGAGGATTCTTTATGAATATAGATATGCTGATTGACGGGATTCTTGATTCTTACGACCGCTACGGCGGTATAAATCGTACGGAAGCTGAAAATTTTCCAAACAGACAAAACGTAGTTTCCGTACTTCAGGACATCCAATGCCTCATATTTCCCGGATTCAGGTTCGCAGAAGACATAAATCCTTCAAACATACGGTACATCACCGGAATGCGCGTAAACAATATCATCGCCATGCTTACGAAGGAAATACAGAAAGCACTCGTTTACACTGTTACGCAGCAAAAGGGCAATGCCGATAATATAGAAAATTCACATTGCTTCAAACTAGCCGAAGATGTGTCTTTTGCACTTGTTGAAGAAATACCCGAAATCCGCAGAAAAACACAGCTCGACACAAATGCCATGCTTCAGGGAGATCCGGCAGCCAGAAGCGCAGAAGAAGTCATACTATCCTATCCGGGACTTGAGGCAATACTCGTCCACAGAATCGCTTATTTTCTATTTGTAAACGGGGTGCCGATTATCCCCCGCATTATGAGTGAGCATGTTCACGGCAAGACAGGCATTGATATTCATCCGGGAGCAACGATAGGTGAATCATTCTTCATCGATCATGGTACCGGTGTCGTCATTGGAGAAACATGCGTCATAGGCAGCAACGTAAAACTATATCAGGGTGTTACGCTCGGTGCACTCAGCGTAAAGAAGGATTTGATGAATAAAAAGCGTCATCCCACAATTGAAGATAACGTAACAATTTACGCAGGTGCCACAATCCTCGGCGGAGAGACAGTCATCGGGCACGACAGCACGATTGGCGGCAACACATGGCTTACTCACTCTGTACCTGCAAACAGTGTCATAACGCAGGAAAAACGGAATAAATAGCAGTACCAGAAAGGGCAGCACATAAGATCCGGACAGCGGTGCAGTTTGAACTGCACCGCTGTTTTTCTGGATTGCTTACTTTATTACCCGAAGGGATTCATGGTCGATTGTCAAAGCAACGACGATAAGGAAAATAATTCCCTTTACAAGCTGCTGAGTCGCGGAAACAGGAAAAACCATCGGAAGGCTCTTTTCAAGCACACAATAGGTAAGCGTACCGATTATGATATTCGGAAACCGGGATTTCGCACCGCCGGAGATGGGCATACCTCCCAGAACAAGCGCAATAAGAATCTGCGTTTCAAGCTGACTGCCGGCAGTCCCCGTAATGGAACCGACCTTTATGACATTTAAAAACGACGCAAATCCTGTAATAGCACCGGATGCCGTATAAACAAGAAATTTTGTCAAATCAGGACGGCATCCTGAAAACCTCGCAGCAGTTTCACCGGCACCTATTGCGCGCAGATTACATCCAAGACGGGTAAAATGCCACACAAAGAAGCCTGCAAGCAGAGCGACAGATGTAAGCAGAACTTTGAGCCATGTTTCGTCAAGCATCATTACTTCGAAAGTTGCAGGAACGGGACCATTCGTCGTAATATATTTGCAGAGTCCCCTGAAAAAATACATAGAACAGATTGTAACGATGAACGATGCTATCTTAAACTTAACATGGAAAAAACCGTTAAATGCACCCATCACGGCACCGGCAGCTATTGCCGCTATAATTCCCAGAACAATGCTGTATGAGGATACCCAGCAGAACACGATGGAAGACAGCCCCAGAACAGCTCCCTGCGAGAAATCAAGTCCGCCTACCGTCATAATCATAAAAACACCCATAGATGCAATCATCAGAACATATACCTGACTAAGCATAAGGGATATATTTCCCGGCCTGATAATTTTACCCCCGGTCAGGATTGAAAATACGACTACTATTGCAACAAAACCAAAAAGCGGCATAAAATCACGAAAATGTCCGTTTCCGCTTCTTTTCCCCAGTATTGTTTCTACATTTATATTCATTCTGTTGCTCCCCCCATCAAACCATTTTTGCGATAAGATCTTTTTCATCAAGTTCCGGATTCCTTTTAAACTCTCCGTTTATCCTTCCGTCTTTCATAATCAAAATCCGATCGCTCATGCCAAGCAGCTCAGGAAGCTCTTCCGATATCATAATGATGGATTTTCCCTGCTGCTTCAGATCGGTCATAAGCGCATAAATATCAGCTTTTACCTTTACATCGATTCCCCTGGTCGGACTGTCGAGCACAAGAATATTGGAACCTTTTCCAATCCAGCGGGCAAGAACAACTTTCTGTTTGTTACCGCCGGAAAGATTCGACACATATTGCTGTATGCTTGTCATTTTGACGCTCATCAGTTTTGCATACTTGCTTGCAAAGCCGTCAAGCTTCTTATTTTTCAGAATACCCTTTTTTGACAAATCATCAATGGAAGGAAGACATACGTTATCCCTGATGGAATCAGCAATGACAACGGATTCATTATCACGGTCTTTTGAGGCATACGCGATACTCTTTTTGATAGCCCCCTGAATCGTATTGACTTTATAACCGTCCGCAAGCGTTACACTGCCCTTCCGGCTATAAGAAGCACCAAAGACAGCTTTACCCACTTCGTGCATACCGCACTCGGAAAGCCCTCCGATGCCCAGTATTTCACCTTTATGGAGCAAAAAGTTGATATTATCTATAGATCCGGGAACGGATACTCCTTTTACCAGCATAACTACTTCGTCTGAAACAGGCGTATTATAATCAGTGCGGTAATAGCGGTTGTCAAGTACACGCCCAACCATCATCCTCTTCAATTCGTCTGACGATGCTTCTTTAGTATTCACCGTTCCAATAAGTTCGCCGTCACGCAGAATGGAAATCCTGTCCGTATGATCAAGAACTTCCTCAAGATCATGAGAAATAAAGATAACTGTATTTCCGCTCTTTCTGATCCGATCCATTACATTGAACAACTCTTCACGTCCGGTCTGGCTCAATGCCGTTGTCGTTTCGTCAACTACGACGATTTTCGGGTTAAAATACGTAGCCTTTACAATTTCTATCAGTTTTCTGTCTTCAAAACTGTAATTATCTATCATCTGACTTGCAGCGATACGGTTAAATCCGTATGAATCAAGCAGACGCTGCGCTTCCCTGTTCATTGCACCGGTATTTTTGACAATACCGTGCATAAACCTGTCTTCCTCACCCAGAAAAATATTTTCGGCAATTGTAAGGCCGGGAAGTGTTCCCATTTCCTGCACTATCATGGAAACCCCGTTCCGATTTGCTTCTACCTGGGATTTTACTTTCAGTTCCTTTCCGTTGAGCAAAAAATGTCCGCTGGTAATGGGATAAATGCCGCAAAGCATTGAACAAAAAGTCGATTTTCCGGATCCGTTTTCACCAATAAGGCCGTGTATTTCTCCTTCATAAAATTCAAGAGAAACATCTTTCACAGCTGCCATAAGCCCGAACTGTTTACACAGTTTTTCTGATTTCAATATGACTTTATTCATGTTTCTGCCCCGTTATTTTACTACACTGCCTTTCAGGCCCCTGTTCGTAAGGGTAACGATAATAAGAAGCACAGCTCCTGTTACAAAATCATTGATTGTCGTCGGTACATTCAGCGCGACCAAGCCGTTGAATATCATGGTGATAATAAATTCTCCAATAACAATCGCAGTCACAGGACATCCGTATTTCTTAAAAGCTATACCGAAGAACGTTCCCATAAGAGGTTTGAAGTTCCTGTCCATAGATTCCATACCGGTAACAGCAAGCATGCCTCTTCCATAACTGACTGTCAGCAGGGCCATAATACCTACAAAAAAATGAAGCAGAACGAATGCAATAAATTTATATTTTTCTATATTAATACCCATATTTTTTGCAACCAGTTCATTACTGCCGATTGCATTACAATACGTTCCGATTTTTGTGAATCTGAGAATGAAAAACATCAACAGAAATGTCGAGACTGCTACAATGTAATTCCACGGTGCATGATTAAATGCAAGGATGTTGCTGTCGGTAAGTTTTCCGGGAAAGCCGGACGTATCGAGAGTAACAACATAATTTGCAACACTTTCAAGAACTAGCATAAGACCGACAGTAACAATCATAGACGGAATCCGCAGCTTTGAATAAAGCGCTCCGTTAAAACAGCCGATCAGAGTTCCGCAGAAAAGGCAGCCGAATATCAAGCCGAAATAACCGAACTGCCGCGAAAGCAGTACCCCGACAATCGATGAAAGAACAATGTTGGCTCCTATACTGAAATCAAAAAGCCCCATTACGACGATAAAATAAAGACCGCATCCGCCTACTGCATACTGGATACTTGTTTGAAGATAATCTGTCATCAGTTTTGGAGATCCAAAATTATCCGGTGAGGAGATTTTAAAAATACCCCAGAAAAACACAGCCATAACAACAAGAACAGTTATTCCAAAATATCTGCCTGTTTTAAATTTTCTTAATAACTTGCTCATTTTTTTTCCCATGTTTGTACAAAAAAGACCGGCAGGGCTATGCCATTTGCCGGCCTTTTTAAATTACGGGACTGTACGGCCCCGTATTACACAACTATTTGCGGCGGTTTTGTACATCCTGAATGGACAATGACGCCGCTTTCTTTGCAAGTTCAGGCTCGCTCAACTGAGCCATAGCCCGAAGCTCATCCGCGTTATACGGAAGATCGGCTACAAAATATTTTGCATATGCCGCATAGTCGGCAGATGAAGCAACATACAAATACGGGAATGTAATTTCATAGAAAGAATTAGTTGAAGTTTTGTAATTTCCCTTTATTGCATTGTAAACAAGCATGAATGCAAATAAAGGATCGCAATAATGACCGCCGGATTCAGCTGCCATACCACCTGTTGCAAGCTGTTTGTCAAGGTCAGCAAGGAAATCAGTCGATACGACTTTTATCTTACCTTTAAGCCCCTTTGCTTCAATAGCAGCAAGCGCTCCGACAAGAGTGTCTCCGCCGCCGCCGGCTACAATAAGTGCATCCGCATCCGCATGTGAATTGATTATAGCTTCTGCTGTTGCACGGCCTGTGTCTGATGTTGTTCCACCGTACTGAGGATCAAATAATACAGCTTTGTCGGACGGATGGTTTTTATTCCAGTCTTCTATACCGGCTTTATATCCGGCCCAGCGGAGCAGAAATGTTGCATCGCCGGCTTCCCAGCCTTCAAGAGCAATTTTGCGGCATCCTTTATTGCAAAGAATTGATACAAGGTTCTTACCATTGTCGATTTCGTTTTCATGAACAGCGCCGACATAATACGGTGACTGGCATGCAAATTTATATTCTATGGGATTTGCCTTCTGGTCAATAATGCGAAAAAACTGTGCGCAATACACCTTGTTTTTTGTACAAGTCTTAATGACTGACGCCATTTCCGCAGATGCAGAATTGCAGATAATAATGCCATCACATCCTGCCGCAGCAAGAGTTTCGGCAGAACCTGTAACCTGCTCAGAGATATGTCCCTGATCGACATACATTACATTGACATCAAGAGCTTTTGCAGCTGCGTCAATGATCCTTTTACACTGACTCCCCAGAGTATCTGTCGAACTCCAGATTGATACACCGATAAGTGGTTTTTTTCCGCTTTTGCCTTTGTCCCCGGCAAACAAAAGAGATCCCGCAAGGAGCAGTGTCGTCAAAACGCTTACAACCTTTTTCATATTTATCCTCCTAATATGTACTTGTGGTAACGTAAACGCATTTGCGTTTACGTTACCGCGCTTTTTAAGTATATATCCCTTTGGATAGTTGTCAAGATAAAAATGAAAGGAAAAAAATAGAGGCTCCGAATAGTAACACTATCCAGAGCCTCTACCGTCCGGCAGAGCCGGACATCGGAGAGAGTTTATCAGCTTATTTACAAGCTATGTATAACATACTCTATCAACAGATTATTGTCAAGAAAATTTAGTTTTTTTATATATTAAATAATTATTATAACACAAAATTATTTTTTTTCATGATTTCATCCCGGAACGCTGTTTTTTTTTCATATAAATGAGTATAATAATAAAATCTATGAAAAACGGTCTCGGAAAATACCGGATAAAAGTACTAGATATCCTGATTCTTGTTGCAGCACTGGCAGCTACAGTCGCCGCTTTCAGAATTGCATACAAATCAGGCGGAAAAGGACATACTCAGCTTCTGGTGCAGACTCCCGACGGGATATACGCGTATGATATGGCAAAAGACAGAATTATCGAAGCAAAAGGCATACTCGGCATATCACGCATTGAAATCACAGCGGGAAGAGCCCGCTTCCTTGAATCGCCGTGCAGGAACAAAACCTGCGTGCAATGCACCCCCATCAGCAGACAGGATGAATGGATTGCATGTCTTCCGAACAAAGTATTTATCCGCATTGAAACAGACAGCAGCAGCGAAGTGGATGTAATTGCCCAATGAGAGCGGTCTTCATTCCTCGCTTTTCACAATGCGCAAAACAGCGGAACCGAATTTTTCAGCTTTTACCGTACCGATGCCGTAAACGGTAAGAAGCGCATTGTCTGTTTTCGGTTTTTTTGCAGCAATATCGACAATTGTTCTGTCCCCGAAAATCACATATGGCGGCACATTTTCTTCGTCCGCAGTTTTGCGCCGCCATTCTTTGAGCGCAGAAGCTATACGGACGGCTTCATCATCGTTTTTATCGACCGTTTTCGCGGGAACAGGCTCTTTTTCCTTTTTGTGCAGTACGAAGGCAGGCGTACGGGCCGCAGCAATCTTTGTGCCGTCGGATGCTCCTCCTTCAAGTTGTATCGGAAGCTCAACCTTTCCCCGGGAAACAAGCAGACTGCGGCCTTCTGATGAAACAGTAAGAATGTTGTACTCGCCTGTTTTGTAAAGACAGCCTGCTTCTATAAGCTGTTCTGTAAGTTCAAACCAGTCATTTTTAGACAACTCCCTGCCAATCCCCCACGTAGAAAGCATGTTGTGACCGTTATCGACAATACGTTTGTTCCGGGAACCGAGAAGAACGTCAACAACATAGGCAGTTCCGAACCGTTCCTTTGTACGGATAATACAGGAAAGCAGTTTCTGTACCGGAATTGTCACATCTACCAAGGGCAGCGGCCCTGCAGCGCATATATCGCAGCAGGCAGCAGGTTCACTGTCATCGGCAAGATCCTCGCCGAAATATTTCAACAGCATCCTGCGGCGGCACGTTCTGCTTGCAGCATACGAAATCATTCCCTGAAGAAGAAGTTCCGATTTACTGCTGTCGGCACTCTCATCAAAAAAATAACGTATCTTATGAATGTCGCCGGGACTGTATAAAAGCAGCGCATGAGACGGGAGCCCGTCGCGTCCGGCCCTCCCTATTTCCTGATAATACTGTTCAAGCGATTTAGGCATATCATAGTGAATTACAAATCGGACATTCGGCTTGTCGATTCCCATGCCGAACGCGACAGTCGCAACCATGATAGAAACCCTGTCACGGATGAACTTTTCCTGATGCTCTGAACGTTCCGCATCAGACAGCCCTGCATGGTAATTGAGAACGGAATACCCCATATCACTAAGTGCATGCGTAAGTGTATCGACTTCTTTACGGGAAAAACAGTAGATGATGCCGCTTTCATCCTTATGCCTGTCAATACAGCCGACAACCTGTCTGAAAGCATCATGTTTCTGCTGCACATCAAGATAAATATTTCCGCGGTTAAAGCTCGCAATGAGTATTTCCGGCGACTTCATGCGGAGGTTCCTTACAATGTCGTCCCGGACCTGTTTCGTCGCAGTTGCTGTCAGTGCCAGGCATACGGCACCGGGAAACTGTTCGCGGAAAGAAGCAATTTCAAGATAATCGGGACGAAAATCGTGCCCCCACTCGCTTATACAATGGGCTTCATCAATCGTAATACAACTGATTTTGAGGCCGGCGCTGTGAAGCAAATCCTGCATACGCTGAGTTGCAAGCCCCTCGGGCGAAACATATACAATCCTGATTTCACCTGCGCGGATACCGTCCGCAGCATGACAGTATTCGCTCCATTCAAGGGTACTGTTGAGAAACACGGCATTTACACCGTCGGCAACAAGAGAAGAAACCTGATCCTGCATAAGAGCAATAAGCGGTGAAACGACAACCGTAATCCCGTCAAAAATAAGCGCCGGTATCTGATAACACAACGATTTCCCGCCGCCCGTCGGCATTACAGCGAGCGTATCTTTTCCTTCCAGTACATGAGTGATTATTTCTTTCTGAAGCGGACGGAATGTTTCATATCCGAATACTGATTTCAGTACAGTTTCAGGTTCAGCTCCGACACAGGCAGCAGGATTGGTGCAAACTTTCATGCCAGGATTATACCAGTAATAAAGATTGCAGTCCAACACTTGAAAACCTCCCGTTCTTTCGGTATAGTAAGAAAATCATGCCGGCATGGTGGAATGGTAGACACGAGGGACTCAAAATCCCTTGGTCGCAAGACTGTATGAGTTCAAGTCTCATTGCCGGTAACAAGAAGACGTTAACCAGCTGGTGACGTCTTTTTTTTATTTAAAATAACTGCAGGCCAGCTCCTGGAGACTTGAACTCCGGAGTGAGCGCGCCGACAGGCGAAAAGGGGCCATGGATGGCCCCGGCAGCGAACGAAGGCGTCCCGGAGAGAACCGTCAGGATGACGGTGACCGAAGGAAAAAACGCATACAGCTTATTCTCCTGCCGTGTTTTCCGGCAGAAAGTTGCTGCAAGACTTGCGGTAACTCACGGCCTCCCTCATATGCTCCTCACTTATCATATCCTCTCCGGCTATATCTGCAATTGTGCGAGCTGTCTTAAGGCAGCTGGAAACGGCACGAGGTGAAAAACCATAACGCAGAACCGCATTATCAAGTACTTTACGGGCATTGTTCATAGTGCGGCAATACGTTGCAATTTCCTGTGGCGGCAGCCTTGCGTTGCGGCATCCCTGCCGTCTGCGCTGAGTTCCGACTGCACGCGCTATTCCTGCCCGTAATATGGCTGTAGACATCCTCCTGCCGTTATTCAGTTCACCGGATCCATGCGGTGCCTCAACTTCATTTTCTACAGGAATACGGATGTCAATACGGTCAAGGAGCGGTGCGGAAATCTTTTTCCAGTACATTTCCACGGAACGGGCACTGCACAGGCAGGGCTTCGTCTTTGATCCAAAATTACCGCACGGGCATGGATTTGATGCCATAAGAAGCTGAAACGATGCCGGATAGACAGTGGAACGCCCCGCTCTTGCAAGAGTAATCCTGCCGCTTTCTATCGGAACCCTGAGCATCTGCAAAACGGAAGAACGGAATTCGGCAGCTTCGTCAAGTAATAACACACCGTTATGAGCAAGTGATATTTCGCCGGGCAGACAGTGTATGCCTCCTCCGCACATGCCTTCAATTGTAGCTGTCTGGTGAGGCTGGCGGAACGGTGCTATACGTATAAGCGGCTGCTGAGACGGCATAAGCCCCGCAAGCGAATAGATACGAGTCACGGGTTGAGCTTCCTCCACCGTAAGAAGAGGAAGCAAGGCAGGAAATTTCTGGAGAGCCATTGTTTTTCCGCAGCCGGGTGCTCCCACGGCAAGCAGGTTATGCCCGCCGGCAGCTGCAATCTGCAGCCCTCGCACAAGAAAAGGCTGACCGATAATATCTGCAAATTCATCCCCGTCTACAGACGGAGGAAAAAGTATTCCGCCGGTTTCAGTGCAGCCGGCAGGTACAAATGCATGTTCTGCCGATTCGCTGCGTTCGGTAAACAGTTCCTGATGGCCAAGAGCTGCAAAAGCACATTCGAGAGAGTCCGCGCCATAAACTTTCATGCCGGCAACTTCGCGGGCTTCATCTGCGTTTGCACGCGGAACGATGCACCACATGATGCCCCCTGCTGCGGCGGTAGAGGCCGCTGCATGTACTGCACGCACACTTCGAATTCTGCCGGACAGTTCAAGTTCACCCATGACAAGAACCGCTCCTGAAGGGATGCAGGCACCGGTTTCAGAGGAACGTGCATAAACGGACGAACAGCCAGGTTCGTCATGAGCTGCAATGGCAGAATTCTCTGCGGGTTCCGCACCGCTGTAATAATGACCGCCATTTTTTGCCTGAAGAACAGCAAGAGCGATGGCTAGATCAAAGCCGGCTCCTTCTTTTTTCATATCAGCAGGAGACAAACTGATAAGAACACGTTCTGATGGAAAGTCGAACCCAGAATTCTGGACAGCGGCACGCATCCGCTCCCTTGATTCCTTGACAGCCCCGTCGGCAAGACCAACTATATCGACAGCAGGAATACCGCGGCGCAGATCAACCTCAACAGTCACAAGAGAACCTTCATAACCAAACGGAGAAAATGAAAAAATCTGCATGTTTCGCTCCTGCGTAAAAAATCTTCCACAATAAAGATTGTCTGCACATTACTTTTTTACGCGGTTTTTTGCAGTTTTTTCAAACAAATAGCTGTAAGCTGATTATTTTTCGTTAAGGCGGGGCAATAATTCGTCTGTATAGAATCTGTCCTCGATTTTTTTATCTCCGCACGTATAACCGATTTTTCTGTCCGCGCGGATTTTTTCACCGTGAAAATCACTGCCTGCTGTAACAAAGAAATTATGATCCCGGGCGAGTTTTTCAAGACGTACGCAGTCAACTTTTCTGGCACCGGGATGATAAGCTTCAAGCCCCTCTACTCCCCGGCTGTGTATATCTTCAAGAACATCGTCCATCCTGCCCCACGACAGGTACAGCGAAAGCGGATGCGCTATAACGGGAACTCCGTCTGAATCAACTATTGCCTGTATCGCTTCATCAAGATTTGCACCGTCGCGCTCAACATACCACTTACGCCCTTTCGCCAGATATTTATCGAAAGCCTGCTGGCTGTTGCGTACAATTTTTTTCTGCACGAGGTACGCTGCAAAATGAGGCCGGCCGATCGGGCGTTCAGGATACAGGGATTGAAGGTCTTCATAAGATGCGTCAATTCCGTCAGCCTTCATCTTATCTATCATCTGAATATTTCTTTCCTGCCTGTTCTGTTGAAGCCGTACAATAATTTCCTGTAGAGACGATGAAACACTGCGGAGCCCCAATCCGAGTAAATGAAATTCTCCGGTAGGCCATTTTATATTCAGCTCAATACCGGGAACGAACGTTATATCATTTTTTTTTGCAGCAAGGGCAGCTTCCTCAATCCCTGCGACCGTATCATGGTCGGTCACAGCAAGCACAGAGATTCCCCTTTCCGCCGCTTTTTGCACCAGTTCCGACGGAGAATATTGTCCGTCGGAAGCATTCGTATGTGTATGCAAATCTATCATAATTGAGATAGAATAGCATAAATAGATTTTTTGTGATATCATGTTAAAATAGTTGATGGGATGAGGATTTTCTATGCCTAAAGCGATGCAATATACGAAAGGGTCAATTGTCTATTTTGCAGGAGACAAGGATGAGCGTGTTTTCATCCTTCAGAAAGGTATTCTCCTGCTTACAAGTATAGATGTTGAAACAAATCAGCCCGTCACAGAACAAGTCAAAAGCGGCGAATTTTTCGGCGTAAAATCAGCACTTGGACATTTTCCCCGTGAAGAGACTGCCACCGTACTTACAGAAAGTGTAGCGATAATCATGACAGTTCAGGAATTTGAACTGATTTTCAGCGGTAATAAACAGATCATTATGAAGATGCTCAGGGTATCTTCAAACCAGCTCCGCCTGATTCATAAAAAAACGGAAGCCATACTCAACAACGTATCGGAAGATCAGCAGACGGGAATGATAGCCGTTGCAAAGAGTTTCTATGACGATGATCAGTATCTTTCCTGCTGCGATGTCTGTTCAAAATTTCTGTCTTTTTACCCTGATACTGAAAAAAAGGAAGAAGTTTCAAAACTGTACGCAGATGCAAAACTCCGCTGCGAAAAAGAGAAAGCACTAAACAAGGCTGAAGACAATACTTCAGACGTAAACGATTCTGCCGGTGCCCTCAAACAGTTTTCACTGCCTGCGTTTGAACGTTTTGCAAAAAAGTATAAGCCGGGCAATGTAATTATCAGTGAATTTGAACCGGGGAATAATTTTTACCTTATCCAGTCGGGACGAGTCCAGCTTGTCAAATGCCTGAACGGCGCAAAAAAGAATATTGATATACTGAAACCCGGAGAATTTTTCGGAGAAATGGCTATACTCGACAATTCTCCGCGTTCTGCTACATGCGTCGCAATCGGTAATGTAAAATGCCTTGAATTCAACAAAGAAAATTTTGAACTGCTCATAACGGGCAACCCTCAAATCGCGGTTATCCTTCTTAAACTGTTCTGCAAACGCATTTATGATCAGAAACGACGATTCCGGATTCTTGTTATAAAAGATCTGCAGGCAAGACTTGCAGATGTATTTCTTATGTTCGACGAAATGAATCCGCCCGCAAATCCGAATGAGCGCCAGCGCAAATTCAATCTTACGACGGCAGACCTTGCACACTGGGCAGGCCTTCCCCTGGACACGACACGGGACGAAGTTAATAAATTCGTTGAAAAACGGAAAATCGAAATATACGACAACTATATGCTCATAGCGAACATTGCCGATATGAAGCGCATTGTCGATACACGTGCAGGAAACATGCTGCACAAGTAAAACGTATTGACCGCCTGAGCGGAAATCTGATATACTCTGTCTACATTTGCCAACATAGCTCATCTGGTAGAGCATCGCATTCGTAATGCGGAGGTGGAAGGTTCAAGTCCCTCTGTTGGCTGAAACAGATGCTGTAACAGCATCTGTTTTTTTATGCAGACAACACTTCTCTGCAGGCTTCAGGGTGTGTTGTTCTTTTGAGGTATCGCAGCCGGAATTTTATATCCTTTATTACGCACAATTGCTGTGGTATAACCCTTCCGCATGAATAAACACAATGGCTGACAAAACAATGCAATACGGTCTTGAATGGTTCGATATTCCGGAAGCAGCCGACAATAAATCCGGTTCAGATTATATGCTCAAAAAAGATTCCGCAAAATCTATCAGCACCGCGGACGGAATAACTGAACATATTTTCATCGAAGGTGATAATTATCCTGCGATGAAGTGTCTGCTTACCGGGTGGCGCGGAAAAATCAGCCTTATGTACACCGATCCGCCGTATAATACAGGAAGCAGCACTTTCACCTACAGGGACAGCAGATTCCTGAAGCATATGCCGGATGGGACGCATACAGCTCAAAACGATCCAGTCCGCCACAGCATGTGGCTCTCTTTCATGCAGAGACGGCTTTCGCTTGCACACGATCTGCTCGCAGAAAACGGTTGTATTTTTATTTCAATAAGCGATGATGAATACTGCCGTCTTCGTCTGTTGTGCGACTCCATATTCGGTGAAAATAATTATGTGAACGACTTCATGTATCTGCACGGAAAAGGCAAAAAAGACAAATGGTCGCGTACGATGGAACAGCATACGGTCTGCTATGCAAAAAATAAAAAGCAGCTTGCGGAATTCGCCTCCGTAGAAAAAACGGGCTGGGCAAAGACAAACGTTGATAACGATGAACGTGGTCCGTGGTTTTCGGGGAGCATTTCCTTTACAGAACGGCGCTCGAATCAGAATCACCACAACTATTTTTCGATTACTTCGCCTTCAGGGAAAAAATGGACAAGACAGTGGCTCTGCGGACAGGAAGAGCTGGAAAAACTTATTGCAGAAAACCGTATTTACTGGGGACCGGCTCCGGAATGCAGTAGTGTGCCCCGCAAAAAGATTTTTAATGGGGAAGATAGTCCTGTCATTCCGCGGAATATTATTGAATGTGCTGATTCTACCCGTGAAGCGCAAAAATATCTTGACAACGTACTCTGTGTAAAAAATGCATTTGCCAATCCGAAACCGGTGAATCTGATTGCCTATCTGCTTACAATGACGCAGACAGGCAGCGATGCCGTAATACTTGATTTCTTTGCAGGAAGCGGGACAACACTTGATGCGGTGCTCCGGATGAACAAACGTGACGGTGGTACGCGGAAATGTATACTCATTCAGTCTGCAGAAAGTGCATCAGGTTCATCATTTCATACTATAGCGGATATTGCATACGAACGGGTAAAACGCATTATGACGGGATATACCGAGGGCAGCGGAAAAACAGTTAAAGGCTTTGGCGGTTCATTGGCGTATTACAGGCTTACTGAAAACTGCTGATCAGTAAGCAGCGACAGAACTGCTGTCGCTGCCGGCATTAACAAGTTCAGGATGATATTCGAAATGCATGTTGTTCCAGACGATTCTCCGTCCACCCCAGACAAAACCTTCCTCTTCAAAAGCTCTGATTACCGCTTCAGGCGGCATCCATCGTTTTGAAAGGGGAGTCAGCATCCATTTGTCGCCGGTTTTGGTTTGTTCATTTTTCCAGTACAAAACTTTATCCTCCCACCCTTTCGGCAGAAGGTCGAGGCCTATACCGTAGCTGCGGAACGAACGGGAATCTGCATCATACGCAGGAGACCATCCGTACGAGTCGGTGCTGAGAAGTGTATTACAGAATTCCGCAACAGAGGGAACGGTTAATGCAAGTTTTTTAATTCTGGCTTCAACGCGCATAAGCGGCTGCACGATTCGCTCGTGCACAGTCGTCGGCTTCCCGAGGAACAATATTTTCGTAAGATGGCTTTCGACTGCAGGTTGTGTCGCTGCGTCATAAATTGCGGAAAAAAGTGCCGTACTTATAACGGCCCCGTCGCCGGCCGGAGAACCGGAGCTGTACGATTTTATATATGCGATTTTTTCGTCGGAAAAAAACAAGGGATCAGACAGACTGTGTTCATACGGACAAAGCACCGGACGGTATTTTACCTTTCCAGCCAGCTGAGCGGCCGTTACATACCGTCCGCCGTCGCGGTACAATTTTGTCGTCTTCCCGTAGTTCGTAACGGAGAGGCACCAGTCACCTTCTGACAGATCGTACTGCATGCTGAACCCGACATCCGGATAAGACATCTTAAGCAGCTTGAGTTCTCTCACCGCCGGATTTTCTGCTGTTGCGGCAACGGCAGCAGAACCGGCAGGCGGAACAAACGGAATGTACGTCTGCGAAGCAGAAAGAAGTCCGGCTCCGGCCGGACAAAAGAGAAGAAGCAATAAAAGGTTCAATTTATTTCTTACCTGCATGTTACGACAAATAAATCAGATTGCAGAAAGTCCTCTGTCTATATCAGCCAGTATGTCGTTGATGTTTTCCAGACCGCAGCTGAACCGTACCATACCGCCGTCAATACCTGCCGCAGAAAGCTGCTCATCGGAAAGCTGGCGGTGCGTTGACGAAGCCGGGTGAAGAACACAGGTACGTATATCTGCAACGTGCACTTCGTCAGTTGCGAGCTTCAATGAATCCATAAAGCGCACGGCCGCAGAACGCCCTCCCTTTATACTGATTGTAATAACGCCGCTCGCTCCGGCGGGAAGATATTTTTCTGCAAGCGCGTGATATTTATCGCCAGGCAGTCCCGGATATGTAACAGACGCAATCTTATCGCTCTTCTGAAAATAACGGGCAACGGCCATTGCGTTTTCACAATACAGTTTCATGCGGACCGGCAGCGTTTCAAGCCCCAGATTGAGCAGAAAGGCGGAATTTGCTGCCGGATAGCAGCCGAAATCCCGCATGAGCTGGGTGCGGGCCTTTACAATGTACGCCGCTTTGCCGAAATCCTTTGTATAGGTAAGCCCATGATAGCTCGGGTCCGGCTCAACGAAGTCCGCAAAAAAGCCCGTAGCTTTATATGCTGCCGTCCAGTCAAAATTTCCGCTGTCTACAATGGCACCGCCGCCCTGCACCGCGTGGCCGTCCATATATTTTGTCGTCGAATGCACGATAATATCGGCACCCCATTCAAACGGCCGGCAGAGAATGGGAGTGGCGAATGTATTGTCTATAATAAGCGGTACGTGTTTTTCATGTGCGGCCTTTGCCCACGCTTCAAAATCGAATACTGTGAGAGCCGGATTGGCAATTGTCTCTCCGAAAACAGCTTTTGTATTCGTTTTAAAGGCTCTGATGATTTCATCGTACGATGAATCTACATCAACCCAGATACATTCGATTCCCAGCTTCTTCAGGGTAAAACCGAACAGATTGATTGTACCGCCGTAAATCGATGAGCTTGCTATAAAGCTGTCGCCGGCAGAACAGACGTTGAGTATGGAAAGGAGAGATGCAGCCTGCCCGCTTGTTGTAAGCATACAGCCAACGCCGCCTTCGAGTGCTGCAATTTTTTTCTCTACAGCGTCGCATGTCGGATTCGCAAAACGAGAGTACATAAACTCAGTCGGCTTGTCAAAAAGGGCGGCAACGTGGTCGCATGAATCAAATTTATACGTTGTGCTCTGAACGATTGGCACAACTCGCGGTTCGCCGTTTTTAGGTTCATATCCCGCATGCAGGCATTTTGTCTCGATTTCCATATTTTACCTCAAATAGATTTTATACTTTTGTTGATAAATTATATGGCAATACTGAAGTTTGGACAATAAGACTTTTCATGCAGGTACTGGCAGACGCTGCGGACGTAAGAAGGAAACACCATGCGCGCTGAACAATCTGCCGGAAGCCGGAAAGGTTTGTTCAGAAGCGGACTTTTTACAGGATACCGGCAGAACCTTCTACAGAAGGCTGTAACAGGTTTGCAGGCAGCCCCGGTTTATATTTTTCCGATTGTTATTGCACCTGATGCAGCCTTAAGCACAAATTTTACAGTACCTGATTTATATACATCTCTCAGAGAAGGATCAATATGCCCCTGTCGCACACCGGTAAATTCATTTCTGTACATACCGGACGTTGTATCTGCAGAAACAGAAAAACCATCGTTTTCCGGCAGATTCAGCCTGATGTTTCCGCTCGTAGATTCTGCATAGGACTCCTGCTCAGGAAGCTTTTTCAGGCTACATGATACTCTGCCGCTCGTCGTTTTTACTTTCAGCATGCCCGCCGTCATTTCATCAGCATCAATGGAGCCGCTTGACGATTTGAAAGCTGCATTACCGCAGGAAAGCCCTTCAGTATGAATACTGCCGCTCGAAGAACTGCAGGAAAGTTCCTGTACCTGCAGTTTATTTATTTTTATGGAACCGCTTGTAGTTTTTACTGCAAGTATTTTCTGTATCGCAGAAGATTCACAATTAACAGCTCCGCTGGAAGACTCAAAATCAGCCTGTACCGATTTGATATTCTGCACAGTTATGTATCCGCTTGAAGAAGTCAGAGTGAGCTGATCTGCACAGAAATTTTCAGGGACGGTGATGCGGACAAGGCAGCGCTTATAAAATACATCAAAATACGGCACGTTTCTTATTTTCAGACTAGTTCCGCTCTGTTCTGCGGAAGGGATACCTTTCGTCCGTTTAGTTACAAATTCAACTTCGATATCAGTGACATTTCCCGTGCGTATTTCCAAGTCTTCTGACGCAAGTGCAACAGCAATTTCCCGTATTTCTGAGGCCGGAAAAACGTTACTGTCTGTACGCGCCCCCGCATATGCTGATGCAGGAAAAAACACCCCCAGAAAGAGAGCCGGAGCAAAAATCAACGTTTTTGCTGTTGATGTACCATTCATATAAATCCTCCAAAAGTATGTGTATTGTAACATGCCGTACCTGTTTTATGCTATATTCTATATGGAAACCATGAAATTTCAGCACGATTCGTCTTACATCATTCATCCGCTCGCGCCTGTCTGGGATAAAGACAGTACCGTTCTCATTCTCGGGACAATGCCGTCTCCAAAATCCCGTGAGGCAGGTTTTTATTACATGCATCCGCAGAACAGATTCTGGCCTGTACTGGCCGCCGTAACCGGAGAAAGCCTTCTGTATGCGAACAGCGGTAAAAAGGAAGCCGTTGAAGAACGTCGTTCTCTCATTCTTCGTCACCACCTTGCCCTGTGGGATGTGCTTGCAGGCTGCGATATTGCGGGTGCCGGGGACGCAAGCATACGCAACCCCCGTCCGAATGATTTTTCAGCCATACTTGCAGGAGCTTCCATCAGCCGCATATATTGTACAGGACAAACGGCATATAAATACTACACGAAATTATGCAGCTCCCTGACGCATCTGCCGGCGGTCTGCCTTCCTTCTACAAGCCCCGCAAACCGGGGCAGATGGCCGGTGGACAAATTAATAAACGCCTATGGAGTAATTACGAAATGAAACAAGTACCACAAAAATTTTCATCTGCTGTACGCCGGAAAATAAAAGAAGAGGCAGTTGAAGAAGCAGAAAAGATGGGCGAGAAAGCCGGCGATGAGGATGTACAGAAAGTCGAAAAAAATCTTGATAAGATGAAACGCGGCCCGATAGCAAAAATATGGGATATGGTGCAGACGTTGTGGCAGGGATTCAAGTCGCCCGATGTCCCTGCTGCAACAAAAGTGATGATAATCGGCGCACTCGTTTATCTTGTCAGTCCGTTTGATATCATTCCCGACTCATTCGGCCCTGTCGGTCTGCTCGACGATGCGGCAGTCATAGCATTCATCTATTCCCAATGCAAGGATCTTATCTTAAATACGATCCCGAAAGTAACGCAGCAGCTGAAAAAGGGCATGAAGGAAGCAGGCAGTACTGCATGCGAACAGATTGACCGCATAACAGAAGACGCGATTTCCGATACTGCAGGAAAGCAGTTCAAATTATTCTGCAGGCGCATGCTTTTCAACTCTCTTCTCAAACTGGCACTCTTTACGACCTCAATGATTCTGCTCTATTTTTCGCGGCCGGGCTGGGTCGCGGACAAATATCTTGCATCAGTATTATTATGTTTTGTTACAGCGTGGTTCATTGCCGCCCTCATTCCGAACATCATCCGCGGAGTAAAAGCTTCCGCAGCATTCTTTTCAAGCTTAAAACGGATAAATAACCGGGAACAGCAGGATACGCTTGCAAACCCGAAGCACAGGAAACTCAAATGGCAGGACAGGGCGGCAGAAGCCGCTTACTCGGCATTTGCAGAACCTGCATTAACGGGTGCAACAGAAAGGCAGAAAAAAATTTTCTCTTTCATGTTCCGCAGATGGAATGAAGGCAGGCTGCCCGGATGGATTCCGGACAAACGCGCAATGATAGACCACGTCTGGAATGCGCTCAAATTCCAGATTTTTGTATTCATTACGATATTTTCAGGCTATCTGCTTGTATACAACCTGCTCGTTAAAGGGTTATTGATGCGGACTGCCACCGATTTTACACTGTGGCAGCTTATTGCGTATCCGTTCGTGTACACGTGGCAGCTGTGGGTATAAGCATCCCTGATACATTCTTCCCGGCAAAAACTATCACGTTTGCGCCCTGCCTGTTTTAATGATACACTATGAATAGAAGGACACGTGATATGATAAAAGGCATATGTCAAATTCAAGCATAACAAAAGAAGCCCTCTCCGCTTCTCTGAAAAAACTTATGATGAAATATCCTCTCAATGAAATCCACATTCAGATGATAACTGATGACTGCGGTGTAACACGCCATACATTTTACACCCATTTTCAGAACATATACGATCTGCTCGGATGGCTGTATGAACACGAGCTCGTTGAAGACCTCGAAAAATGCTGTAATTACGCAAAATGGCGCGACGGTGTACTGCTTGTTCTCAATTATACGCTGAAAAACAGGATAATATGCCTGAATACGTTCAATTCAATGGGACGGGATCACCTTGAAATGTTTCTGTACAATACATTTTTCCACGTGTTAAACGGCATCATTTCCGATCTGACTGTAGACATGCAGATTGATGAAAAACTGAAACAGGAAATAGGTGATTTTTACGTAAATGCCATCATAGGAGTTTTTACCGGCTGGCTTAAAAAGGATATGGCAGAATCTCCTGAGATTGTCGCAGACTGGATAGAGCAGATGGTCAGGGGAAATATTGTACGCATACTCTCGGAACACAATAAAAAAAGGTCGAAATAGTTTCACATTTAAGGCAGACTGTTACATTTTTACACAGCTGTGTAAAGCTGTCCATTTACGGATGCTGAAACCCGGAATATCTTAAAAGAGAAATTAAATTTCATTTGGAGGTATACAGAATGGGTAACTATCAGAGGATCAATCCAAAGGCACCGGCAGACATTGAACGGCGCCAGGCGTATCTGCTCGGAGGCGGCATCGCAAGTCTTTCTGCAGCAGAATTTCTTATCAGAGACGGACACATGCCGGCAAAAAACATTCACATTGTTGAAATGCTCCCGGTGGAAGGCGGCTCCATGGACGGTGCCGGAACTGCCGAAGAGGGGTATACTGCGCGCGGAGGACGCGAAATTGAAGAACATTTCGAATGCTTTATGGATCTGTTCGGCTCAGTTCCTTCGCTCACAAATGCGGACAGAACCGTTCTGGACGAATTCCGCGAACTCAATCTTGAAGAGCCCATCGAGTCCCACTGCAGAATCGTAAGCGGTCAGGGTAAAAAAGGCGACTTCTCTTCGCTGGGACTTTCAACGGAAAATGCCCTTGAACTCGCCCGCCTTCATATGCTGTCGGAAGAAAAACTGGGAAGCACGACAATCGAACAGTACTTCAGCCCCAGTTTCTTTCAGACCAATTTCTGGTTCTTCTGGGCAACTATGTTTGCTTTTGAAAAATGGCACAGCGTTGTCGAAGTAAAGCGGTATACAGAACGGTTCATGCACCTTATCGGCGGGCTCAACTGTCTTAAAGGCATTCTGCATACTGAATACAACCAGTATGACTCACTCATTCTGCCCCTCGTAACGATGTTGAAAGATCAGGGTGTGCAGTTTGAATACGGCTGCAAAGTCACAGATATCGACTTTGATTTGAACGGTGGTAAAAAAACTGCAACCGCGTATCATTACATACAGAACGGCTCGGAAAAAGTGCAGAAAATTCAGGGCAGCGACGTTGTACTTTTCACGAACGGTTCCATGACTCAGAATACCACACGCGGCAGCCTCAACAAACCGGCCGTTATCAACCGCTCTGACGACAAGGGCTGTTTTTCCGTATGGGAAAAAATTGCTGCAAAAACGGACGGATTCGGTCATCCGGAAAAATTCTGCAGCGATATAGACAAATCGAAATGGCTGTCGTTCACCGTTACGCTTAAAGACGACGACATCGTATTCCCGTACCTGCTGAACCTGACCGGCGACAAACCGGGAATGGGCGGACTGGTGACAATCAAAGATTCCAGCTGGTTCATGAGCTGGGTTGTACCGAAACAGCCGCACTTTATCAATCAGCCGGAAAACGTAAAAGTGCTCTGGGCATATGCGCTTAACCTTGACGTAGAGGGTGATTATATCAAAAAGACAATGTCAGACTGCACGGGAAAGGAAATGTTTGAAGAGCTTCTGTTTCATATGGGGCTTAAAGACAAAATACCGCAGATTCTGACGCACACCGTGAATGTCATTCCGAGCATGATGCCGTACATCACGTCGCAGTTCATGCCGCGTGTCGCCGGTGACCGCCCCGAAGTCATTCCGGCAGGAAGCACCAATTTTGCATTCGTCGGCCAGTTTGCGGAAGTACCGCAGGACTGTGTCTTTACCGTAGAATATTCTGTCCGCAGCGCAATGATGGCTGTTTACGGCCTGCTCAATCTTGAAAAAGTTGTAGAACCGGTCTATCCCAGCCAGTACGATGTCCGTGTGCTTGCATCAGCTGCAAAAACATGCCTTAACCTGAACAATGTCCCGCTCAAGGACATACCGCTCGGAAAACTGCTTGCGGGAACTGAACTTGCAAAAATGCTGTAAAGTATAAAACCGATTACCGGAATCCTGTCACTTGAATTTAAAACGACAGGATTCCGGTATGTATTACGCAGGCGGTAAAATGCTGTTACGGAGAACATGCAGGTGTCAAAAATTTCGTTTTCGGGATACTACCGGGTTCCCAGCGCATGCTCCATTTCAGACAATGATATCAGTTTATTTTTTATGAACGGTATATCTCCCATGCCGATGGCATTCGCCGGGCAGTATTCCATACACCGCTGGCATAAAATGCATTTATCAGATTTTACGTCTATATGCCGGCTGTTTACATCAGCACAGTCCTGAGGGCAGATTCTTACGCATATCCCGCAGTTGATGCATGTACTGGCAACTGTTTTTTTGAACATTTTCGGCCAGAGTTTTGCAAGACTTTTTGATCTGAAAAAACTGCTCATGATATCCGAATACACCGGTATGTCTTTCCACTCCGCAGTACCTGCTTCAAGAGAATCAATAAACGCAGCCAGCTGTTGTACGGCTGTTTCAATCTTCCGGTTTTTACCGGCATCTTCCGTCTTTTCCATAAAGAAGTTCGGCATAAGCAGTTCGACTGCACCGACGGGTTTGTATCCTTTCTTTTTGAGAATCTTTTTTACGGGACCTTTTATGCCGCCGGAATATTTTTCAAGCGTATCAACAAGAAACACTTCAGTTCCCTGCCCGTCCGGTAAATTTTTCAGAAAATTCCACACAATCGGAAACGTTCCCTGGACAGCGACAGGAACAAATATACCTGTCGATTTATCAGCAGCAGTCTGCACTACAGCAGTTCGCGTTATGGGAGTGAGCGTACAGTGATATCCCTTTGCATCCAGAATTTCTTTCGCTTTCTGCGCCATAAACAGTGTATTTCCCGTACCCGAAAACCAGAATATCTCCACGTTTTTCTGCATCTGCTATCCTTCTGAAATTTGAATAATTTTAATCCGCTTTTATACGGCGGTTTTGCTCTCCCGTGAACATGCTGATTAAGTCATGGCGATTTTATCAGCCTAATCCTAGTGATGGAAAAGCCGTATTCCGGTAAACGCCATGACCATGTTGTACTTGTTGCACGTCTGAATCACGTCGTCGTCGCGGATTGAACCGCCCGGCTGTGCAATAACGGTTGCACCGCTCTTATGAGCACGCTCAATATTGTCCCCGAACGGGAAAAATGCGTCGCTTCCGACCGCTACATCAGTATTTTTTGCAAGCCATGCAAGTTTTTCTTCCTTCGTAAAAACGGCGGGTTTTGTCTTGAAAATCGTCTGCCACTTTCCTTCCGCAAGCACGTCCATATATTCGTCTCCGATATATACGTCGATTGCATTGTCACGGTCAGGACGTTTAAGTCCGTCTGCAAACTCAAGTCCGAGCACCTGAGGCGACTGGCGCAGCCACCAGTTGTCTGCTTTATTTCCCGCAAGGCGCGTACAGTGAACGCGGGACTGCTGTCCGGCCCCCACGCCGACAGCCTGCCCGTCCTTCACATACGCGACGCTGTTGGACTGCGTATATTTCAGGACGATAAGAGATACGATGAGATCGCGTTTTTCCGATTCGGTCAGGTTCTTGTTCTTTGTCACGATATTTGCAAGACATGTTTCATCAATAACAATGTTGTTCCTACCCTGTTCAAAAGTAACGCCGAATACCTGTTTTCGTTCAATCGGTTCTGGGACATAATCTTTGTCTATCTGAATCACTGCGTATCCGCCTTTCTTTTTGCCCTTGAGGATCTCAAGCGCTTCCGGTTCAAATCCGGGAGCGATAATTCCGTCAGAAACTTCCTTTGCAATAAGACGGGCCGTCGGAACGTCGCATGTATCGGACAGGGAAATAAAATCACCGAAAGACGACATACGGTCGGCGCCCCGCGCGCGGGCATACGCTGCAGCAAGCGGAGACAGTTCAATGTCGCCGGTAAAGTAAATCTGTCTGTGTATATCGGAGAGCGGAATGCCGACGGCTGCACCGGCAGGAGATACGTGTTTAAAAGAAGCGGCCGACGGCAGTTTTGATGCGGCCTTGAGTTCCTTCACAAGCTGCCAGCCGTTAAGGGCGTCAAGCAGATTGATGTATCCGGGCTTTCCGTTGAGCACTGTAATCGGAAGGCTGCCTGTTTCCATAAATACCCGTGCCGGCTTCTGGTTCGGGTTGCATCCGTATTTAAGTTGAAGTTCTGTCATAGTGTCACTTTAACAGGAAATACAGGATTCCTCAATATGCAGGTATACTTCACTTTTATTTCTGAACTGCAGGCAGTGCCAGCGTCAAAACCGCACCGCCCTCCGGCGCATTCCCGGCGGAAATACTGCCGTGCATGACATCCATAATAACTTTTGCAATCGACAGTCCCAGTCCGGAACCGCCGGCGTTCCGGTTATGAGACGGATCACCGCGGTAAAAACGTTCAAATATATGCGGCAGGATTTCAGGTTCAATGCCGGGACCCGTATCGGTAAACGTTATAATAACCCGCATATTTTCTTCACGCGTCTCAACGGTAATACGTACAAGACTTGCCGCAAATTTTATACTGTTTGAAACAATAATTGTAAAAGCCTGATACAGAAGCTCTTCTTCTGCCGTTACGACAGTCATGTCCGGTACACTGTCATATGTAAATGTCGTTTCCGGTGACCATACGCTGGTGTCGTCCGCAAGACGGTTAAGCAGCGGCTTTACAGGGACAGGCATCATCGATAATTTTTCCACGCCATTTTCAAGTCTGGCAAGCAGCAGCAGATTCGTAATTATTGCTTCCATCGAATGAGATTCGGTTATAAGTGCATTTATTGATTTTTCAAGTTGAACAGAATCATTTTTCCCCCAACGCCGTATAAGATTTGCATGACCAAGTATTACCGCAAGCGGTGTCTTAAGTTCATGCGATACGTTTGACGTAAACTGACGTTCACGGTCAAAGTCGGCTTTGAGGCGGGAAAATAAATCATTAAATGTCGACGCGAGCGTATCAAGTTCATCTCCTGTTCCTGCTACCGGCAGCCGCTGGCTGAGGTTCGCACTGCTGATTTTCTGCGCCATTTCGATCATTTCCTTAACAGGTTTTAGCGTACGCCGCGTAATCAGAAGTGCCGCGCGAAAAGAAATAAGAAGCAATGGGAAAAACAGAATAAGCATGAGGCGCGGGAGACCCGATAAAAGCCGCTCGGACGTATCCCTGTCCATATTGAGGGCTACTTCCACGGTAAATAATTCTCCGCTGTCGGTTTTGTACTGCTTTGCACAGTATAAAATATTGAGATCGCCGTCAATAAAATAATCTCTGCTCCGGTAGCGGACGGTTCGTCCGTTGGTAACGGGAAGTTTCGGCAGAAAGGGATCATCGGTTTTAAAAACAACGCTGCTTCCGCCTCTGTACACGCTGAAAAGGATATAATACGGAAGTTCGTCGTTAAGAAGTATTTCTTCCGTAGTTTCAGAGTTCTGGCTTATCATCTCGGAAAACGATGAAGAAATGCGGTCCATCGCAAAAAAAAGTTCGCGGTTCTGCTGTATGCGGATATTGCTTCTTAACAGGAGCACTATTGCAAAGGACAGCACAAGAATTATAATAGTAATAAGCAGGGAAAATCTGAGAGCCAGATATGCGGCTACTGATAAATACCGTGTATGCTTCTTTTTCATTTTTTATTTTCACCTTTCATTGTATATCCGAATCCGCGCACCGTCGTAATGTATTCTTCACCTGCCTGTTCGTCAATTTTCTGCCGTATATAGCGTACATATACGTCGACAGAATTCTCGTCGATATAATGTCCCTGCCCCCATACCGCCGAAATAAGCTGCTCCCGGGTAAGTATCGTATTCTGATTTTCCATAAGCGTCTTAAGCAGAAAAAATTCGGTACGGGATAACTCAACCGCTTTGCCGTCCAGAAAAGTTTCCATCCTGTTCGGATATAATACAAGATTCCGTATTTTCAGAACAGAAGCAGTCCCCGACAGACGGCGCATCACTGCACGCATACGTGCAAGCAGTTCCTCAATTTCAAACGGTTTTGTAAGATAATCATCAGCACCCGCATTAAGACCGTTTACTTTGTCAAATGTCTCGCCTCTTGCAGTAAGCAGAATGACAGGTACGTTCGATGACTTTCTGATGCGCCGGAGGACTTCAAGGCCGCTCAATCCGGGAAGCATTATATCAAGCAGAACAATATCCGGCACACATGATTCAAACACTGTAAGCGCCGTTCTTCCGTCGGCTGCATACTGTACCTCAAAACCTTCATGACAAAGCTCTGTTTTAAGGAATCCCATAATTCCCGCATCATCTTCGACAACAAGTACTTTTTCCATCAGTTGCTCCCTGTCCCATCAGGCTTTTTAAATACCTGCACATAACTGTCAGTAATCCCGTCAAATAAGTTCAATAAAAGAGGTGAACCGTTAAAACTGGCAGCAGAAATAAATTCCAGCCGGATTTTCGCATCTGCAGAATTCAGGAGTATTCCGCACCTTTCTTTGGAAAATTCCAACCGGAGTTCCGTTCCCGCCTTATTAAACAATTCAGACGTTCCGTATGGAACAGGCTGCCCGTTCACCAGAATAGCAGCAAGAGATACAGTTCTCGGATCGACAGCACTGTTAAAATAGACATCAACCAGCAAATTTCCCGCTTCTGTCTTTTCTGCTACAATTTTTACAACATAAAAGTCTGAATGCTTCGGCGTCATCCGCATACCATGGTACGGCACGACTTCATGAGACGGCTGTGCAATAGAAGAGGAAACCGTAAACAACAATATTAAAACAGGAAAAAATAAATAACTCATTTTCCGGAATTTCATAATCATATATCACTATAGTATGTTATTTCATTCTTTTTGTATTGAGATTCAAGATTAAAAAATTTTAATCTTCTTCCAATCGGATTTTCATGAACAATGCTTCAATTACTACTATATTCAGAATCGTCAGGCAGATAAAAAGCCTGACTCACAATTCTCATATAGGAGTAAACGAAAGTATGAAAAAGACATTTTCAGCACATGCAGCTGTAATTCTTACAGCGCTCACCCTTGCAGCCGCACCGGTATTTGCGGCGGATGCTGCGAATACAGCAGCAGCAACAACGACAACTACAGCTACAACAGCACCAGCCGCTGCTGCAACAACCACAGAAGCCAAAAAGCCGGCAGCAAAAAAAACTGTTGCTAAAAAAACGGCAGCAAAAAAAGCTGCAATAACGGTACCCGTTATCTCCGTTTCAAAATACGGTGAAAAGACAGCAGGTGCTTTTACTGTTACATGGAAAGACGCAAGCAGCGGTAAATACACATATGCGCTTGAACGTGCAGAAGCAGATAAAAACGGCAAAATAACCGGAACTTTTGCAGCTGCTGCGGCTGCAACAAACACGGACAGCACATACACAGTAACAGATACTGTAGATGCAGAAAAATATTATAAATACCGCCTCACTGCATCTGACGGAAAAGAGACAGGAAAAGGTGCTTCAAAGACAGTATCTTCGATTACTGCTGCGACATCAGCTGCCGTAAAGAAGTAACTTACAGACGCATGTAAAATTATTCGTAAAAAAGTATTCCCCTTAATTGGGGAATACTTTTTTACAGACTGTTGATTTTTCCGGACAGTTGTTTGCCGCTGCATAACCTCTCTTCAGATTCGTATATAAAAACAGGGATTAAAAGTTTCTACTTTTTGTCCATTTAATTTTCACGAAGGTTCACTACAAAGAATGTATATTTATTGATGTCAGAACAAAAAAATCTCTGACTAACCAGTTTTATGCTGGCTTAATCCATTTTTGGGGAGTTAACCTATGAACAAATCATTATCCAAACGCATTATCGTCGTAACCGTAATCGCTTTTGCAGCCATTCCTATGTTTGCAAAGCCTGTAACCAGGGATAGAGACAGGGACAGAGATTTTAGGGGTCAGTGCGGTTATTTTTACGATATGCCCGGTCTAAATGAAGATCATCCTATGGGAATGATGAGGGCAAAAACAATGGGCTTTGTTGCATCTATAGACAAAGATACAATCGTTATTACAGATGCTGACGGTAAAGATGTACAAATTCATATAAACCCGTTAACAAGAATAATAAAACTGCCTCTTGAAAAGCAGCTTGGTGAAAAACGAAATGAACCTGATGAAAGACAAAATATCGAGGCTTCTGACATTGGAACAATCACAGACATAACAAAAGGCAGCTGGATTCTGGTCACAAGTTTTGACACCGGCACTGCAGAAATTGAAGCAAGATGTATCATTATTCCTATCGTTCCTGGAAAGTAAACCGACCAGTTCAAACAGTTTTAAAGACCTGCCCGGATAAGGCAGGTCTTTACATTTTATGCATACTTTCTCCGTTGTACAATCTCGCGCATGATGATACACCCGAGAATGACTATACCACCGGCAAGAGTCCATACAGACGGCACTTCGTGCATAAACAGAAGAACCCAGACAGGATTCATAAGAGGTTCAATCATAGAGATAAAAGACGCGCTTAGTGCACGTACATTGTTTATACCTCTGGCATACAATATGGATGGTACACCTATCTGAAACACTCCAAGCAGAACAAGGCCGATATATGACGATACCATCATAGTTCCGGAAGGAAGACCGTATATGAACATAAACGGAAGACCGGTAAGAAATGCCATTATATGTGCAATCATAAACGCATCCTGAGAACCTCTGCGCCGGAGTTTACGCATAAATATTGTACAGAATCCCCATGTCGTACCGGAAAGAGCTGCAAGCAGATTGCCTGTCATGTGTCCGCCTTTTAAACCATCCGCAAAAAACAGTATCATTCCGAGTACAACGCATGCTACAGTAACGTAATCCGACCTGCTGTTTTTTTCACCGAGAATCAACGGGCCGAAGAGTATGATGTAAACAGGATCTGTATACTGGAGAAGAATTGCATTTGCGGCAGTCGTCATTTTATTTGCAACAATGTAAAGCACCATCGTGCCTGCGTAACATGCACCCGCCGCATACAAATAAAACGTCGCGCGCCCGTCGATTTTCCCGCTTATCCCATCACGCACTGTAAATGACGGCAGACGGTGCAGAATAATACATACGGTAACAAGACCGATAAGACTGCGCATGCCCGCTATAGCAAACGGATTCCAGTCGACTAGTTTTACAAGTACTCCGCCGGTACTCCACAAAAGCGCACAAAATGCAAGGGATACTATCCCGCCAGAGGTTGTTGTTGACTGCATATAATCTGCACTTGTTAATTTTTTTCCGCGTCTGTAAATACGGAATCTATTTCATAATTGGCAATAAAATCCTGCACGTCAGCAGAGTCCATTGTAATCCCGTAAGCTTCTTCGCTGCCGGCATGTATATCAGCACTCATATTCTTAAAATCAGCATAACTGATCTGTACTCCCTCAAGCCCACCTTTGTCCGCACTTCTGGAAAAACCTGTTTTTCCGTTATAGTTGATAAAAATCGCGCTCATACCAGCAGCCCTCTGTAAATAGAAATAATAATTTGAGTATACCTGATACATCTTCATAAATCAACAACGTGCGGCCATAGTACGGCGGCCGCAGGAAACTCATTGCAGGGATGTCCGGCCTATGCGCCTCCGGAAGACACCGTCTTCCGGATTGTTTGAAAAAATACTCAGATACTACTGCTCAAAAGCTGCCGGACAGGGATGTCCGGCCTATGCGCTTCAGGAAAACATAGTCTTCCTGATTATTTGAAAAAATACTCAGATACTACTGCTCGAAAGCTGCCGGACAAGGATGTCCGGCCTATGCGCTTCAGGAAGACATAGTCTTCCTGATTATTTGAAAAAATACTCAGATACTACTGCTCGAAAGCTGCCGGACAAGGATGTCCGGCCTATGCGCTTCAGGAAGACATAGTCTTCCTGATTGTTTGAAAAAATACAGGATGTATTTTTTCAAACCACTCCCTGAGCTATCATTGCTTTTGCAACTTTTATAAATCCGGCTATGTTCGCACCTGCTACATAGTTTCCTTTCATGCCGAATTCCTCGGCCGTAGTGTATGCGTTATTGTGAATGTTCGTCATAATCTGGCGGAGCTTCATATCAACTTCTTCGGATGTCCATGAAAGCCGCTCGCTGTTCTGGCTCATCTCAAGGCCCGACACGGACACACCGCCTGCGTTGGAAGCCTTTCCGGGAGCAAAAAGAACACCGGCTTTCTGAAATTTTTCTGTCGCTTCAAGCGTAGACGGCATATTCGCACCCTCTGCAACAAGTTTTACGCCGTTTTTAATAAGCATATCGGCGTCAATTCCATCCAGCTCGTTCTGTGTTGCACAGGGGAATGCGCAATCAACTTTTACAGACCAGGGCTTTGCACCGGCAGTGAACGCTGCAGACGGATATTTAGTAACATATTCGTCAATCTTCTTGTGCTCTGAACGGAACTGTTTTACAAAATCAAGCTTTTCCATGGTAATCCCGTCAGGATCATAAATGAAGCCTGTAGAATCGCTCATAGTAACAGGTTTCGCTCCAAGCTGGATAAGCTTTTCGACAGCGTACTGAGCAACGTTACCGTCACCGGAGACTGAGCATACCTTGTCTTTGAAATTATCTTCTATTTTCCAGAGCATGCACTCTGCAAAGTAGATAAGCCCGTAGCCGGTTGCTTCTGTACGGATAAGAGAACCGCCGAACTGAAGTCCCTTTCCGGTGAGGACACCGGAAAACGTGTTCGTAATCCGTTTATACTGACCGAACAAATATGCAACTTCCCTGCCGCCGACACCTTTGTCACCCGCCGGTACGTCTGTATCGGGCCCGATGTGACGGTACAGTTCAGTCATGAACGACTGGCAGAAACGCATAACCTCGGCATCAGATCTGCCGTGAGGATCGAAATCCGAACCGCCTTTCCCGCCGCCCATAGGAAGCGTCGTAAGGCTGTTTTTCAGAACCTGTTCGAATCCAAGAAATTTAAGTACAGAAAGATTCACCTCCGGGCTGAAGCGGAGTCCCCCTTTGTACGGTCCGATTGCGCTGTTGAACTGTACGCGGTATCCGCGGTTAATGTGATTCGCACCTTTGTCGTCTGTCCACGGTACGCGGAACATAATGACACGTTCCGGTTCCACAAAACGCTCAAGAACAGCATTCGGCTCAAGGTCCTTCTGCATTTTTTCAACTACCGGATCAAGAGTCGTAAGGACTTCCTGAACCGCCTGAAGAAATTCTGGCTGATCGGCATTCTTTAACCGAACGTCGTCCCAAATCCGAGAAACGTAAGCATTTTTCATATTTTGTAACCCCTGTGTCTGTCTTCTTTCCATGAAGCCAGACATGTACCATAATACTGTCAAAGGATATTTTTGAACAGCAATGATATAAATAAATATAAATAAAGAAATAATTTTTCACATATATTTTATTTTTCTTTTCTGCTATACTCTTTTCCACAATGAATCTGCTTTCTATTAATGGACTTTCAAAAACAGGGCGTGAAGAACCGCTTTTTACCGATATAACGTTCGGTTTAAACGAAGGCGACAAAGCTGCTGTCATCGGACGGAACGGGACAGGAAAATCAACACTGCTCAGCATCATTGCAGGTACTCTTGAACCTGATTCCGGCTCTGTCGTTACGGCAAAAGATGCGGGAATCTCGTATCTTCCGCAGAATCCGGTTTTCAATTCCGGCGACACAATCCGCAGTCACATATTCAAAAGCAGCTCTCCAAAACTTGAGATAATCCGTGAATACGAAGATACCTGCTTACTGCTCGGACAAAACAAGAGTGCGCAGAAGCGGTACGACGAACTTAATCAGCTTATGGAAAAGCAGGATTTGTGGAACTACGAAGCGCAGATACGTTCGATACTTTCAACACTCGGCATAACGGACATGACGCGGAAAATGGGAACGCTCTCCGGCGGGATGGTAAAAAAAGTAGCACTCGCGCAGGTACTTGTTGAAGACACAAAACTGCTCCTGCTTGACGAACCGACAAATCACCTGGATATTACAACAATCAACTGGCTGCAGGAATATCTGCACGATACAAAGCGCAGCGTACTTATGGTAACGCATGACCGCTACTTTCTCGACGCAGTATGCGGCAGCATATACGAGCTTGCGCGCCATCAGCTGAAACTGTATCTGGGCAACTACACTGTATATCTCGAAAAGAAAGAAACAGAGTCGGAAATTGAACAGAATACGGACCGCCGTCTTGAAGCCGTGCTGCGGGTTGAACGCGACTGGCTTATGCGGGGACCGTGCGCCCGCGGTACAAAAGCAAAAGCCCGCATACAGCGCGACGAACAGCTTATCAACCGCGAAAAATTCCAGGCAGACAGGGAATTTTCATTCGAGGTAAAAGGCAGGCGGCTTGGTGGTAAAGTGCTTGAGCTTCATAACATCACAAAACAGTTTCCCAAAGGATATGCAGGCGCCGGAATGGGAAATATGACGCCCGTACTCAGGAATTTTTCATACACGTTCACGGCAGGACAGAAAATCGGCGTTTTCGGCGATAACGGCACGGGAAAATCGACACTGCTGAATATCATAACCGGCGCAATCCCGCCCGACACCGGTACTATTGTTGCTGGTGTCAACACTGTATTCGCGTACTATCAGCAGAATCCGGTTTTCACGGACACATCGCTGACAGTTCTGGAATACATCAGGGAAGCGGCGGAAATGATTACAATGAACGACGGTAAAACGATGAGCGCGGCCCAGTTCCTTGAAGAATTCGAGTTCAGCGGGAAAATACAATACTCGCAGGTCAGTACACTGAGCGGCGGTGAACGAAAACGACTTTTCCTTGTGCGCCTTCTTATGAGTAATCCGAATTTTCTCATTCTCGACGAACCGACAAATGATTTTGATATTTTCACCATGAATATTCTTGAGCAGTTTCTGGCAGGATATAAAGGCTGTCTGCTTGTCGTAAGTCACGACCGTTACTTTATGGACAAAGTCGCGGATACACTTTTCATTCTTGAAGACGACGGCAGCGTAAGTGGTTTCGTCGGAAAATGTTCTGAATATGTTGAATACAGAAAGGAAAAACAGAGGCAGACAGAGGAAGAACGGAAAGCTACCGAGGCAAAAAAAGCACAGGCGGCTGTAGACAAACCTCAGGAGACCGAACCGGCGGCAGACGGCGGCGAAAAACAAAAAAAACTTTCATTCAGGGAACAGCGTGAGTTTGAACAGCTGGAAAAAGACATTGCGGCATCAGAAGCACGGCAGAAAGAGCTTGAAAAACTCATGAGCGGAAACGAAAGTGATTACACCAAAATAAGCGGATATAACAGTGAGTATCAGAAACTGAGCTGCGAACTTGAAGAAAAATATGCGCGGTGGGAAGAACTGGCACAGTAGTATGTAAATTGCACTGAGCGGCAGAAAGGTTTACCCATCACGACAGAGTGTGTTATACTCTGTGCTATGACAAAGCAAACTGTTTTCCTGCTTGCAGGTGCCGCAATCTGCATTTCATCACTGGCCGTTATCGGCGGAATATCATATGCTTCAGATAAAAAAATTATGATGCCCGCCGCAATTGAATCAGAAAAAGATTCCATAAAAAAAATACAGGCTGAGAAAGTGACGGGCATTATTTCAACAATGGGTGAACGTGCAAAAAATGCTGTGAGAATTGACGATATGGATGCATTCATTGCAGACCTGGACAAAGTTCTCGCGTTTAACGCAGAAAATCCCGCCAATGATCTGCCTCTGCTTACGCTTGTCGACAAACAGCATTATCTTCCTGACGGATATGTACCGAAGCAGCTCATCCCTCTTGTAAAGAACAATGATTTTTCCATAAACCGCGGGGACCTTTCACTGCGCGCCGAAGCGGAAGCTGCGCTGCATACGCTTTCGCAGGCTGCTTTAAAAGACGGTACCAGGCTCCTTGTAAGCTCATCGTACCGCTCATACGAATATCAGAAAACAGTGTATGAAAAATGGGTCCGCATAGACGGCCAGGAAGAAGCCGACAGGGAATCGGCCCGTCCGGGAACAAGCCAGCACCAGCTCGGGACGGCCGTAGACTTCGGCTCCATTACCGACGATTTTGCTGAAACACCTGAAGGCTCGTGGCTGTATGCGAATGCGGAGGAATACGGCTGGAGCCTCAGCTTTCCGCAGGGATATGAAGATGTAACCGGATACCGCTGGGAGTGCTGGCATTTCAGGTATATCGGAAAAGATGCATGCAGATTCCAGAAAAAGTACTTCGGCGACATCCAGCAGTTCATGATTGAATTTATTAACAGCTGGACGGCGGCACAAAACTAACTGCTTCTGAAGCCTGATGCATAAGTCAGTCTTTCAGCAGATATTCCACAGTAGTGACTACACGGACCGCTTTCTTTTCTTCCAAGCCGACCGCTGCGTCATCAATTGTAAAAAGCCCCTGTGACGCCGATTTTATTTTCCCGACTTTGCTGCCGGAATCGCGCGCAAACTGTTCTGCTGCTTCACGGGCGTTTTTTGTTGCTTCTGCAATCATTTCCGGTTTTATATTGTTAAGCCCGGTAAATTCGTACTGCACTTTGGAATCATAATCCTGTGAAACTGCAATACTGCTGCCCATGAGGTCAAGGGAATCTGCCTGCGCCTTTTTTACAGCCGTAACATTTTTCGACCTGACAAGGATGACCTGTTTTGTAATGTACGTAAAACGGGCTTTGTTTTCACTCATATACGGATTAACAGACGTGTCGGTAATTGCCGGAGCCTGCACGGTATAATCGTCCGGCGTAAGTCCCCTCTTTTCCAGATATGCCGTTACGATTTTTGTATCGTCCATAATTTCCTTCTGAAGCTGCAGGAGATTATTTCCGCCGATACTGAACGTGAGCGGCCACACTGCCATATCCGCATCGACTTCCCGTTCTGCAAGCCCGCGGACGCTTACAACACGATCCGGTTTTGCGATTCTGCCGAACCCGCCGGCAATAATAAGAGATGAAATAATAATTGCCGCAGTAATCATTATTCCCTTATACAAAGATATCTTACTTTTCGCATCGGCCTTTTCCATACTATAACCTCTTTTATTAATTTAGGGCACCTCTACAGACAAAAATATCATACAGCTGAAATAACGAGAGACATACAGCCTTTAAATTCGGCCGTACCGTATTCAAAAGGAAGAATAAAGTGCATGCCTTTGCGGACGGAAATTCCATCGATTTCACCGCTGCCATCGATAACGGATACAAGCATGAATTTCTGATCCTGGGTAATTTCCGTCTCATTTTTTACATCGAGCGTCCACACGCTGAAAAAAGTGCAGCCGACAAGCTCACGCATGTTTGTATTGCATGTTTTCCGGCTGTTTTTCGGCGGTTCTTTTGCAACGAACGGAGCCTTTATGACATCAATACTCTGCTGAACATGAAGTTCCCGCGGTTTACCGTCCGACAGGCGGTCGTAGTCGTATACACGGTATGTAATGTCGCTGTTCTGCTGAGTCTCAAGCAGGAGCGTACCGCCTTTTATTGCATGGACTGTACCGGGTTCGATGTAGAAGAAATCGCCTTTGTGCACAGGAACTTCGCGGATAAATTCCTTCCATCTTTTCTGCTCTATCATCTCTTTCACTTCTTCGTGATTTTCAGCATTGTGCCCTATCACGATTGTCGTTCCCGGCTTTGCGTCAAGAATATACCAGCACTCGGTTTTTCCAAGTGAACCATTCTCGTGCGTCTGAGCATACGCATCGTCGGGATGCACCTGAATTGACAAATCCGCTTCTGCATCTATTATTTTGGTTAAAAGAGGAAAACGGTCTCCGCTCACATTCCCGAAAAGCCCGCGGTGTTCCGACCACAGTCGTGATAAATGCATTCCTGCGTATGTACCTGATGCAATAGTACCGTCGCCGTTCGGATGAGCACTGATTGCCCAGCATTCCCCTATATGGCTGCCGGGTAAGGTACAGCCGAATTCGGCAAGGCGTGTGCCTCCCCATATTGTTTCCTTCAGGACAGGATTCAAAAAAAATATTTCTTTATTCATGTTTTTACTATAACATATCACTACAAAAAATCAAATAACGCAGCACCCCCATGACTAAAGTCATCATGCAAATCGTACGGTTATTATACACATTTTACAGACTTACAAAAAAATCTGATTATGCTGCCTTTGTACAGAAAAACAGTCCGCTCCCACCTGAAATAATTACGCTATGCTCCGGCTCGCCAGAATAGGACGATTTGCAGCGAAGCTCCCCGCGCAGAGTCGCACGCGGAATTATTTCAGGTTCCGCTCCCCGTTTTTCTGTATACGCTGCTTCCAATTGATACACTTCTGTACTACCTGCAGGATATGAAGTAATAAACGACGTTTAGAAGAATCAAAAGACGGGATCCAGGGGTGTCCCCTGGTCATGCTGGGAAAAGTAAGTGGTTTGGAGAGAGAGAAACACCGCTTTGAAAGTAGAGGGGTTCTCTCTCTCCAAGAAAACGTACGACATTTTTACTCTTGCTAAATAAGGAGATAAGTCATATTTTATACATATGAAGCAGCCAGATAGAATCTCTCATTACTTCAAATCAGAGATTGGTGTCCTTATCATAGTCACTGTCTCCGGGCTTATTTATAACATAGGTCTGCTTGCAGGTCCCTATTTTCAGGGTAAATTGATTGATGCTGTTGCGCAGGGACAGCACCTGCGTCCAGTTCTGCTTGTCTCGCTGCTCTTTATCGCCGTAATTGCCGTTGTCCAGACTGCACGTGCCGTAAAACGTTTTTACGTGCGCCGTTTTGCGAACGACGTAAACGCACAAATGCAGAATGTTATTTATAAAAATATTGTTAATGAAAGCGAAGACAACCTGTTAAACGGTACTGTCGGCAGTCTTATGACAAAGGCCGTCTCAGACGTAGATGCATGCGTCGAAGGTATGCGGAAATTTACAACAGAAATTTTTGATACAGGTGTTTTCCTTGTTTCATATTTCATCGCACTCTCCGTATACGACTGGAAACTCACGCTTGTTTCATGTGCATGCATACCGCCAGCACTTTTCATAGCCGGAAAACTGCGGAAAGTGATTGTGGGTTACACATCCTCATGGCGTAAAAGCGTGAGCAAAGTTGCAAACACGACATACGATTATGTAAATAATGCAATGCTTTACCGTATTAACGGGCGCGAATCGGATAACTGCACAGCATATGAAGAACTTAATAAGGACTACGAAAAAAAAGCCGTCCTTGCCAACATATGGGAAAATTCAATGATGCCCCTGTACAAAATAATTTCACTTATCGGTGTCATTGCAATTGTTATTGCAGGCGCGGACAAAGTAACGGCAGGCATCTGGACGGTGGGAAAATTTACTGCATACATTACTATGTTCATTGCACTTGCGGAAAAAACAAGCCATGCAGGAAAACTTTTCAATTCAGTGCAAAAAGCAGAAGTATCATGGAAACGCATAAAACCTTTCATGCAGAATGCAGCCGGAGACACAACTGTTGATACAAAAATCACAGTTGAAGTTACAACGGAGAGTCCGGAAACGTACAGAGGCCCTGAGGCGGTGTCTCTCGAACATGTCTCGTTTTCATGGGCAGAAGGAAATCCTTTAATAAAGGATTTATCGTTCGGCATCAAATGCGGACAGATGCTCGGTATGACAGGACCGGTCGCATGCGGTAAATCATCACTTGCCCGGATATTTCTCGGAGGAAAAACATACGGCGGTTCAATTAAACTGTGCAGCAGGGAGTTGTCTGAAATTCCGGACAATGAACGCATCAAACTCGTCTCCTATATGGGACACGAAGCAAGCCTCATGTCGGCGTCTATTTACGATAATGTCACGCTTGGTGACGGCGGAGATATTGCCGATGTCCTGCACGCAGTCTGTTTTGATGCGGACCTTGCATCAATGCACGACGGCATTCAAACGCTTGTCGGCAACGGGGGCAGACGTCTTTCCGGCGGCCAGCAGGAACGGATTGCACTGGCACGTACTCTATATCACAAAGCACCGCTTATTATTCTCGACGATCCGTTTGCTTCCGTAGACCGTACGGTTGAGCAGCAGATACTTGCTGACATCCGGACAAAATACAGTGAGTGCGCCGTATTATTAATTTCTCACCGGTTGTCACAGTTCAGAAGTCTCGACAGCGTGCTGCTGCTTGAAGGAAACGGTGCGTACACGTATTCGTCTCACGAAAAACTCATAAAGACATCTGAAATTTACCGCGAACTGTATGAACTTCAGGAAGTGAAAAACACGAAGGAAGAAAAATGACAGTGCAAACTGAAGAAAAAAATACAACGACAGCGTCCATAGTCTGCAGCATACTTGCAAAATACTGGTACATTACGCTCCTCCTCATTGTGGCCGCAGCAGGCGCAGTATTTGCAGGACTTATACCGCCGCGTATAATGCAGTCGCTCATAGACACCTATCTTGATTCCGGAAAGGCCGCAGTCCTGTCCGGTTTATCACGGATAAAAATTATACATATAGCGGCTGCCTACTTTGCATCATTTGCAGTCATCTCGCTGCTCGGAATTATTAAGGAAGCCGTACTCAGTACAGCCGGCCAGAAAATCACAGTTGTAATGCGCGATATAATGATGCGTAAAATGTCTCTCCTTCCGGCATCGTATTTTACGCAGAATGAAAGCGGCGCAACAGTTTCCCGCTTCACAAACGACATTGAAGCTGTACAGGCGCTTTTTACGAACGGTGTCGTCAGCATGATAATCGATCTGCTCAAAATAGTCGGTATTGTTATTTCCATGTGGCTGTTCAATTCCATACTCGGACTGCTGATGCTCTGCGTCCTCCCTTTTGTCTATCTTCTTACACGTTTTTTTCAAAAGCAGATGCTTGGCGCGCAGAAGAGAAAACGCAGCATAATTGCACGCGTCACCGGTTTCGTTCCGGAGACAGTACGGAACATCAGGATGATTCATTCATTCGGAAAAGAAACATATATGCAGCGTAAATACGCAGAATGCATCACCGAGAGTTACAACACGATTGAAAAAATCAATCTGTATGATTCAATTTATTCACCCATTATCAGAATAATCACGTCGTTCATCATTGCAGCTGTCGCTGTTTCCGCATCTGCCCGACTGCCTTTCATGCTGATTACTGCCGGTATGGCAGCAGCAAGCATGCAGTATATTATGGACGTGTTTGAACCAATCGGCAATCTCGGAATGGAACTGCAGAGTATCCAGAGCGCGTTCGCCGGAATTTCGCGTGTAAATGAATTCCTTGCGGAAAAAGAAGAGCCCCTGAAAAATAAAAACAAGGCGGCTGTTCTTTTCCAGAAAATGCATACAGGCAGAGGGCTTACGATAGAGCTTCAGCATATAACGTTTGCATACAAGAGCGGGGACAAAAATATTCTTGACGATGTATCTCTCGTCATACGGCCGGAAGAGCGGATTACATTTGCAGGACGCACGGGCGCAGGAAAATCGACGCTCTTTAATATTATTCCCGGACTGCTCATTCCCCAGTCCGGCAAAGTACTGATTGACGATATCGACGCAGCCTCGATTCCGAACACAGATAAACGCCGTATTTTCGGATATATAACGCAGCATTTCGATTTTATTAACGGAACGATTGCCGACCAGATTACAATGGGCGACAGAGCGATTACGCGGGCAGACATTGAAGACTCTCTTCGTTTTACGGGAATGCTTGATTATGTTAATTCGCTTGAAAGCGGTCTGGAAACACCGGCGGGGCCGCAGCAATTTTCTCAAGGACAGCTGCAGTTGCTCGCCGTTTCGCGCGCAATCGTAACACATCCTCCGATTCTGCTGCTTGATGAAATAACGGCGAATCTTGACTCCTCTACAGAGAAAAAACTTCTTACCGTACTCGATAAAGCGGGAAAAGGGCGGACGGTGCTTTCTGTTTCACACCGATTGTCTGCTGAAATCCCGTGCGACAGAATAATTACCGTAAAGGACGGAAAACTGTATTTTTAGTTCTTCCGTCGTACCGTAAATTCGATTTTCGGTTCTCTTGCCGCTTTCTCCGCGCGATGCTTATATTTCCTGTATAATATTTCCTGTGCACGTTTCGGAGATTCGCTGTCATTAAGTTCATTGGGCATCCACGCACCAGTCGGACCGAGCGTATGCGAATTGGTATTGTCCTCAAAATATATGTCGAGAATATTTTTCACTTCCGTAAAAACATGAGGGTCAAGAATCGGGAACATAAGTTCTATGCGCCTGTCGAGATTCCGTGACATCCAGTCAGCACTCGCCAGATATAGTTCCGGATTACCGCCATTCAGAAAGTAAAAAATACGGGAGTGCTCAAGGTAGCGGTCCACTATGGACACAACTTTAATATTTTCACTCATACCTTTCACACCTGGTACAAGCATGCATATCCCGCGGATATTGAGCATGATTTTTACACCTGCACGGCTTGCGCGGTACAGGGCCGCAATTACTTCCTCGTGTGTAAGGCTGTTCATTTTTGCAATGATCAATCCCTGACAGCCGGCTCCGGTGCGGTCAATTTCACGCTGAATCATCGCAAGGATACGGCTTTTCATCGTGACCGGCGCCATTGAAAAATATTTCATTGTCTGCAGCGTACTGTACCCTGTAACAAGATTAAAGAACGACGTTGCGTCGTTCGCTATTTCCTGATTTGCAGAAAATAGAGACAAATCAGAATACAGTTTTGCAGTTTTCGGATTATAATTTCCCGTGGCAATATGTACATAGCGCCGTATCGAATCGTTCTCGCGGCGGATTATCATTAATATTTTTGCATGCACTTTCAAATTAACAAGACCGTGAATAACGATAACACCGGCCTTTGAAAGTTCGTTAGCCCAGGCAATATTGCGTTCTTCGTCGAAGCGGGCTTTCAGTTCAACAAGAGCGGTCACCTGTTTCCCGTTGCGCGCAGCCCGCTCAAGAGCAGAGACAATCGGAGAATCCCTCCCGGTGCGGTACAAAGTCATTTTTATTGCAAGAACACCGGGATCGTCAGCCGCATCAGAAATAAATTTAATAACCGGCTGGTACGATTCATACGGCACGTGAAGAAGCACGTCGTGCTGTTTGAGAATATCCCAGTACGGATCAGTTTCCGGCAGCGTTACCGGGTAATAGTGCTGCCACTCGGGATACGACATCTTTACACCTTCATCGGTATCCCTGAGTTCCAAAAGCGCCCCCGGATCAAGAATGCCGTCGACTTTATATACATCGTCTTCGCCAAGTCCGAGTTTTTCCATAAGGAAAGGAAGTATCGTATTGCCCTCGCCGCTGCACGACATCTGCACCGGAAACGATAACTGCCGCTGGACGAGGACATCTTCCATCGCGTGGATAAAATTGCTTCCGGAATCCTCATCGACAGCAAAATCCGCATCGCGTGCAATTTTAAAGAACATTCTTTCTTCTACTGTAAATCCGGGAAATAACCGTGTCCCGTATTTTTCAATGATATCGTCGAGCAGTGCAAATTGTTTTCCCTTAAATCCGTCTGTCGGAAGCCATACGACACGGGGAAGCCCCGCAGGAATAGGAACGAGAGCGATACGGGGAAAATCATCGCTTCCCTTCAGCTCTTCTGATACCGACTTTATGCCTGCAATCGGTTTGAGAAGAAACGCAGCATGAAGCGTCATATTCCCGATGTGCGGAAAGACTTCCGTATCGGTACGCAGCGGTGTAAGCAGCGGATATATTTCGCTCACAAACATACTCTGCGTAAATTCATTCTGCCGGAGAGTGTATGCGGAAGGTGCGATGTACACAAGACCTTTATCGCCAAGTTCGGGTATAACATCGGACATGAGACATTCGTGCTGTCTGCGTATAACCTGATGTGCGCGCGCAGAAATCTGCTTAAGCTGCACCTCCGGAGTAAGTCCGGAAATATCTCTCTGCTGCGGATCCGCAATTTGCAGACGTTTTATTGAAGCAACGCGTACCTGAAAAAATTCATCAAAGTTGCTCGACACAATGGAAAGAAATTGAAGCCGTTCAATAAGCGGCTGATTTTTATTAAGTGCCTGATGAAGTACACGGGCATTAAATTCTATCCATGAAAGTTCACGGTTAAAAAATTTTACTTCCATACCTTATATCCCTTGATTCCTTTCAAATTTATTCTGCAAAATACTTTCTGAAAGTACATTTTTACATTAGTAAAACTTTGTAACCGAATACTGATTCAAACATACCGGCCTTTTCAGAAAGAGCCATTTTCTCAAGCATTGTATTGCGCTCTTTCGTCTGCAGCACAAGTGCATCGTTGCTGAGACGTATCGTCATGTCGGACATCTTCTGTGCATGTCCCCGGTCAAGCGCATCCGCTATCCGGAGAATGGCCGTAAGTTTCAGAATTGTCATACGGTCTGTACGTGGCAGCATCTGGAACTGATCGTCATCCTGAGGCTGAAGACGTCCCCGGTGATACTTTGCAATCTCCGCGACGATCGTATTCTCATACTTGCTCAAACCGAAAATTTCGGAATTGCGGATAATATACGAACCATGCAGATTATGCTCGTCGAGACGTATAAACACGCCTATATCATGCAGAATGGCGGATACTTCAAGAAGCAAACTGGAACGAGGTCCCAATGCAATCTCATCCTTGAGCATGTTGTATATTTTAAGACATGTTCTCCTCACATACTCAGCATGCCTTTCATCTCCGTGGTATTTGCGAAGCAGATTCATTGCAGACGCTGTAATCTGGGAATTGAATTCTTCCAGAAGCTCTTCGCTGGGCGCAGCAGTCTTGCTTATTATAAGGCCGTCCCTGATGTTCGTCTCGGGGACGATGATTGTTTTTACTTTTGTTAAATGAATGAACAGTTTATAAATTAATAAACTGACATGCATCGTCTGAGCTTCATTGTATGAAATTTTAAAACGTGCGACGCATTCTTCCGCCGAATACTGTTGTATCTCATCCACAAATTTGTCGAACGCATCGCGCTCAACCGACCACAGCCATGTCGTAATCGGTTTGCCTGCATTGAGTGCCACTAGGGAAGCGTCGCTTCCGACGGCTATAAACTGCTGTACTTCCGCCAGGTTTAATTCGCTGTCAAGCGAGCCTTTCGTATTGCGTATGAATTCTTCGATGTAGCGCTGTATATCGCCTATGGAACTTGTGAGCAGATGTATCTGCTGTTCAATGCGGGCCGTTCCCAGTTTGAGCGAATGCGCACCGGCCATTTTGCCTTTGCGGATAAGCATCATTTCCGTTGAACCGCCTCCGACTTCCAGAATCACGGAATCTTCCGTGCGGACCTTCGGCGCTTCATCCTTGAGGCATTCATTTACGGCAAGATACATGAGGCGGTTTTCTTCAATGCCGTCTATGACTTTTACCTTGAATCCTGTCTTAACAAGAATACGATCCATGACAGGGTCGCGGTTTTTTGCTTCCCGGAACGCACTCGTTGCGATTACCGTTGTCTGAAGCGGCGTTAATCCCCAGCCGGCAATCTGTTCCCGGAACCGCAAAAGAATTTTTACGCACTGAAGCTGGGTTTCCAGCGAAATCGTTCCGCCTGTGAATACGTCCCGCCCCAGAGATACAGGGAGCTCCGCGCGATCGAGAATGTTTCTTTTTCTGTCTTCTGTGAATTCAGCAACAAGGAGACGAA
>DCFX01000053.1:19747-44876 GCA_002314445.1 Treponema sp. UBA1793 | reverse complement strand
AGACTGCCGGTAAAATTTTCATCTTACTCTTTACCATAGTTATTTCCTCCTGAATTATGGTTTTCCTTATCCCTTTACGGAACCGATTGTGATACCCTTTACAAAGTATTTTTGAACAAACGGATATACGAGAACGATAGGACCTGTTGCAACGACAGCCATTGCCATTTTGAGGCTCTGCGTCGGCATGTCCATGACGGGAATGCCTGCCGAACTTGCGATGCGCGACATTGCTTCCGTCTTCTGCATGAGCGTGTAAAGCATATACTGAAGCGGATATTTATCTGTTGAATTAATATAGAGCATTGCATTATACCAGTCATTCCAGTAACCGAGTGCTATAAACAGCCCGATTGTCGCGAGCCCGGATTGCAGCAGCGGCAGAATAATCTGAAAGAATGTACGGTATTCACCCGCTCCGTCTATTTCCGCGGACTCGATAAGTGCCGACGGCACGGAGGAGACGAAACTTCTCATGATAAGCAGATAAAACACGTTGAACAGCCCCGGAATAATCAGCGCCCAGAGGCTGTCCTTCAAATGGTAATAGCGGATATAAAAAATGTATGTCGAAAGCATACCGCCGTTGAACAGTGTAGTAAAATAGAAGAAAAACGAAAGTACATTTCTGTATTTGAAATCTTTTCTGCTGATGACGTATGCGGCCATTGTCGTGACAAAAAGACCTATTGCAGTCCCGGCGACAGTAATGAGAATGGAAACACCGTAGGCATGAATGACCGTCATAGGTGTTTTGAAAATCAGTTCGTATGCAGATAACGACCATTCCTTCGGTATAAGACTGTATCCGCTGAACCGTATCGCATGTTCGGATGTAAACGAACCGGAAATGAGCATGAGGAACGGGATAAGAGAAATGACAGCAACAATCACTACAAAAAGATAACAAACGAAGTAAAACAGAAAACTTGAACGGTCTTTTACTTTTACCGAAATGGAATTATTCATCGTGCTGCTCCTCTCTAAAATAATGCATAATCAGAGTCGATGCGTTTTACGACTGCATTTACAACCATAATGATGGCGAAACAAAGTACCGACTGGTACAGCGATGCGGCAGCTGTCATTCCGAGATTTGAATTCTGGAGCAGAGACCTGAATACGTATGTGTCGATGACATCCGTTGCGTTGAACAGCTGTCCGTTATTTCCGACAATCTGGTAGAACATTTCAAAATCGCCGCGGAGAATGCGCCCCACCTGCAGAAGAAGCATAGTGATGACTGTCGGAAGGATTCCCGGCATGGTAATGTACCAGATGCGCTGTGAGATAGTCGCGCCGTCTATTTCGGCTGCTTCATACGGCTCTGAGTCAATGCCTGTAATGGCGGCAATATAAATAACAGAATTGTAGCCGGCCCATTTCCACGCATTAAAAAAGCAGATTATCCACGGCCATGCCCCCGGTTTGCTGTACACGTTTACAGGAGACAGGTTCATAGATTTGAGCATCGTGTTGAGCGCACCTGTTTCGTAATTGAAAATGTTGTAAACGAACGTTCCGACAATGACCCACGAAATGAAGTACGGCAGAAAGATAACCGACTGCGATACCTTTCTGAAAATCATGTTGTTGATTTCCGTAATGAAAATTGCAATAAGAATTGCAAGAGCCTGCGACGTAAACAGATTAAGCAGATTGTACAGAACCGTATTACGGGTAATTAACCAGCCAGTGCCGGATTGAAAAAGATATCTGAAATTTTCAAAACCGTTCCATGCACTGCCGAAAACACCCCGGTCAAAACGGTAATTTTTAAATGCGAGAACCAGCCCTGACATAGGAAAATAGGCAAACGCAACTGCAAGAACAATGGCAGGAGCAGCCATTGAAAGCAGTGCTGCATATTTTCTGCGGCGGTAATTTACAGGTTTTAAATATCGTTCCACAGCCAAACCTCCTTTATACACTAAGTATCAGGGAGAAAGTCTGTGCTGGAAAGATAAAAATTCTACGAAAAAGAGGACTTTTTTAGTATTACTGCGGCAAATCCGCTACTGAAGCCGTTCTTCAAGCTGTTCCAGCGTGAGTGCGGGTATTCTGACATGAACAATAGTCCCCTTCCCCGGAGTACTGTCAAAAGAAACACCGTACGAATCTCCATAGCAGAGTTTGAGACGGGAATTGATATTCTGAACGCCGTATCCGCTGCTGCTGAACGTATTGTCGAGTATCTGCTGCCGTCTCTCACTGCTTATTCCCGGACCGTTGTCGCGTATGTCAAAAACAATATCGTTCCCGTCAAATTCCGCACTTATGCAGATGGAGCACTCCTTTATTGCGGGATGTTCGGCAATACCGTGTACAATGGAATTTTCTACAAACGGCTGGAGTATTATGCCAAGGCAGGCGTACGCCTGTATTTCTTCGGGAACGATAATTTCAAGATGGACGGCACCGTCAAAATGTGCATTTTCTATATTTACGTATGACTCGACGTGTTTCAGTTCCTTTCTTATGAGAATTGCTGCTTTCCCGTGATTCAGGCTGATACGGTAAAACTGCCCCAGATTCTGGGCTATTTCTGAAATATTTCCCGCTTTATATTTCATTGCTTCCCAGTTAATCAAATCAAGCGTGTTGTACAGAAAGTGCGGATTAATCTGCGACTGAAGTGCCCGCAGCTCCGCTGTAACAACGCTCTTTCCCTGCCGGAAATGTTCTTCCATAAGCCGCTGCAGTTCTTCTGCCATGTAATTGAAGTTCCGGTATATTCCGTCTATTTCGTCGCCGGATTGAGGAGAAGCGGAAAAATCAAGTGTCTTGAACTTTCCGCTTCCAAGTTCGCTCATATTCCTGCCGAGCGCCGTAAGCCGCTTCGTATAAAAAGAGGAAAGGGCATAGGAAACGGCAAGTACTGCTCCGGACAGAAGAACCAGGACAAGCAGAATCAGAAGTATAATGACGCTGCTCTGTTTGCGGTACTCTGAAACGGGGATGAGGCAGAACATCTTCCATCCGTATTTCGGTATGTCGTAGGAAAGCATATAATGCTTACCGCTTTCGGAAAAATTCTGCACAGTCCACAACCCCTCTTTTGCAGTCGGGAGGCCCCCGCTTTTCTGCATTTTCCCATATACGGCCTGATCGGACGCCGCAATAAAGCGGCCTTCACTGTCGAGAAGATAGACTATTCCCCTGCTCGTGGTATTCACCTTCTGCAGAATTTTTTCAAATTCTGAAACGGAAATTTCAACTTTTGTTATAAGCGGCTTTCGCGGCCTGCCTGTGTCGGCAGTTTGTATCGTTCCGAGCAGGGCGATATGTTCATCCATACTGATTACGGGACTGTAAGAAAAAATTTCGGACAGGGAAACGAATAGTTTGTTTCCTGCATTGAGTTTCCGTTTTATATCCTCAAAATCGGGACGTTCTTCCAGTGTCGATTCCGGATAAAAATAATAATAATTATTTGCGTAAACAAGATCGTCGGGCATATAAATACCGATACGGTAAATAGAATTGGTAACCGATATTTTCTGCAGTTCGGTATTCAGCTTCCAGAATTCCCGGTACTGTTCGTCAAGGGCCCGGCCGTCAGACAGTCCCTTTCCTGAGATAACGGCCGTAACGGCCGCGTTATTCTCTATCAGGCTCGAAATATAATACATATTGCTGATATACTGTGAAATAAAATTCACTGCCTGTACGCACGACTGTGTCTGGATATGGCGGAACTGTCGTTTGTAATACAAAGAAAAAAAAGGATAAAATCCCATGCAGAGTATCATGCAGATGCATACAATCGGAACGGAATACGAATAAAAAAGCTTCTTTTTAAGCGGCAGCGATTTATAGTTTACTTTTAATTCAGCAAAAAGATTCTTCATCATTCCGCCTGTGCCCTGAAATCTGAAGGTTTTAATCCGGTCTGTTTTTTAAATAACCGTGCAAAATAATGAGCGTCTTCATACCCGACCATACCTGATATCTGGTAGATTTTATACTGCGGATCGCTGAGAAATTCTTCCGCTTTCCGGAGCCTGAAATCCTGAATATACTGGCTGATTGTCTGTCCTGTTTTCTTTTTAAACAGACAGCTGATATACGTGGGCGTAAGGAATACTTCATCAGCAATCGACTGCACGGACAGCATTTTATTGTTGTAATTTTTCTGTATGTAAACGGTAATCCGCTTAACAATAAAACTGCTTTTCTGCATATCGTCGCAGGAAAGCACCGCTCGTACTCTGCTGCAGAGGTAAGCATGAAGTTCCTGTATCGTTTCCGCATGCTCCTTGATGCCTGAATCAGCGGGATACATATCCTGATCTGACGAAAACTGCTGACTGGCCTTTTCCACCGCATCGTCCAATGTGTAATAGACGTTCCGTACGGCATACGTAAGAAGACTGTTTGAGTCGATAAACCGTTTATACACAGCAGAGAGAACGGCAAGCGAATGCTGTTCCAGCCTGTCGGCAAGCGATTTTTTAAAGTCGGCAAGCAGTTCCGAATCGATACCTGCATTCCATTCAGTATACGCTTCGCCGCTGTATGCATACCTGTTCCAGCCTTTGAACGCAAGGCATTTTAATGCATCCATCGCATCGCTGTAGGACAGACGTACGCCGTCTGAACCGGAAGCCTTCGTACCGATTCCTGCAAACACGCTGCCGGATTCGGGAAACGATTCATCGTCAGAATCTTTCATATCCGTAAGCGTCTGCCAGAACGATGCATTCCGGTACAATTCATCCAGCTCCTGCGCATTGTCCGAAAAAAACAAAACCGCAGTTTTCCGCTCTCCTATACAGTCAATCATGTACTGGAGGCTGCAGCCCTGAACGTTCTGACTGAAAGTTTCAACCGCAGCGCTGATTTTATCAGCAGGCATACAAGACTCTCCGCGCATCTGCAGGACGGCAACAAAAAAAGCAGTACCGGGTACAGTGCTCTGTTCAGGAAAAGGCAGCACTGCGGTATCACCGGCCCGGCCGGAATTAAGCAGCATGTGGAATGCATTTGTCTTTTCCGACATGCTTTTCCGGCGCGCGTCTACGGCACTGCGTACGGCGCTTACAAGCTCTTCAAGTGAAATAGGCTTTTCGATATAGGTAACTGCATGCAAATCAATTGCCGACATAAGGTATTCTTTGTCGGAGTATCCGCTTATAAAAATAATCTGCGCATCGGGCAGAATGGTACGCAGTTTTGTACAAAGTGCAATGCCGTTCATGCCCGGCATACGGATATCGGACACGACGATATCCGGCAGATACTCTCTGCATATATGTAAAGCAGCTTCCGCATTTTCTGCAGTCCTGACTTCGTCTACCTGAAGTTCTTTCCAGGGGACCTGTTCTGCAATGCCTTCCCTGATAAGCCGTTCGTCTTCTACTATGATTGCCTTTATCATCGCTGCTCCTGTCACCCCCCCCCCGCGTCAGCGGTGTGTCATTCTGCCGTATTCATTGCGGTATTCTTTCGGCGTCATGCCAATCGTTTCCTTGAAACGCTGTCCAAAATGGCTCTGTGAAGTAAAGCATAAATATTCTGCAATATCGGCGCACGAATAATCAGAATACAACAGCAGATCTTTTGCAATTCTGATACGTTCCTGCAGTATGAATCCGGTAATTGATATCTTCTCCTGCTTTGCGAACAGCTCGGACAGATAATTCGCATTTATAGTCAGTTTATCTGCAATAATCTGTACCGTCAATTTATCGTGAAGATGAGAAATAATATAATTCCGGCATTCTTCCACTTTCGGATTTCTGTGCCCGGCATGAGTACCGGACTGCTGCCGCCGCTCCCTGATTTCGTGAACCATCTGCGTATACTGATACTGGGCATGCCTCATTACATTGTCAAGGCTGTCCGCCGTGTGCAGATCTTCCACTTTCAGGATATAACTGTCGCTCAGAGAATATGCCGTCTCAGGGTCAAGGCCGCCCCGTATTGCAGCACGGCTTGCGAGCGTTATAACAACAATTGCAAGATTTTTTGCATGCCGGACAGGATCGCGTGCAAGCGTTCCGATTTTTCCGTCATAGCTTTCTTCAATGCTTTTCTGCAGCTGAGCCAAATCGCCCTGTTCTATGGCACAGAATTCACGGTATTCCTCGTCGTACGGATTATGCCTGATTCCGTTTTCCTGATTGGAGAACATGAGCTTTGAAAAACGTTTCTGAACATCAGGCTCAAAAAAAGTATCTGACATTGCTGTAAGTATATCATATTTTCCGGAATATATGATAAATTTCCGTGAAATATGATATTTTTATCAAAAAACAGACCGTACACTCTATGGTAACGCTACATACAGCAGAGGTTCAGTATGGAAAAAATTCACGGAGTAAATCTCGGAAACTGGCTTGTCCTTGAAAAATGGATGAATACGGCTCTTTTTGACGGAACAGATGCGCAGGACGAATACTACCTGCCGCGCCGCCTTCCGGCAGGTGAATACGAAGCACGAATACGGACGCACCGCAGCGAATACATAACGGAACGCGACTTCCTCACCATAAAATCGTGGGGACTGAACGCAGTCCGCATCCCCGTTCCGTATTTTATTTTCGGGGACAGGGAACCGTTTATCGGCTGCATAGACGAACTCGATAAAGCGTTCAACTGGGCAGAAACGTACGGCATACAGGTTCTCATAGATTTACACACTGCGCCGCTCAGCCAGAACGGATTTGACAACGGAGGTATAAGCGGTGTATGCAGATGGACGCAGACGCCGGAAGAAGTACAATTTGTCCTTTCTGTCCTGAAGCGGCTGTCAGAAAGGTACGGCAGGCGCCCCGGATTATGGGGAATTGAAATTCTCAACGAACCCATACTTAAGGATATGTGGGAACGTATGAACATTCAGACGCGCTACCCGCCGATAGACAAAAAGCTTGCAGAAGGAAGCGGCGGAACGACGTTAGAATTCATGAAGCAGTTTTACCTTGATGCATACGACGTACTACGTCCGAATCTTGCGGAAGACAAGCACGTCGTTTTCCATGACTGTTTTGAACTTTCTGCATGGAAGGATTTTATGCAGGACAAGTCGAAATACGGCAGCGTCGTCCTCGACACTCACCAGTATCTCATGTCTGCAGAAATGCAGGGATGTCCGCAGACGCTCGACGGATACATAACGTTCATCAGAGAAAAATTTGAAAAGGGCGTTGAAGAAATGCAGCAGCACTTCCCCGTTATCTGCGGAGAATGGTGCCTTTTTAATTCGCTCGCATGCGGTATGGACACAAAAGGAGGCCAGACCGTTCTGAACGGAATGGAGGCTGTCTCCGGAAGCACGCTGTCTGCCGGGGAAAAAAAGGACATATACGCAGCACTTGCAAAAGCACAGCTCGCTGCATGGGATAAAGGAGCCGGTTACTTTTACTGGAACTATAAACTGCTCACCGACACGGTGAATACGAAAGGCTGGACGGGATGGGACAGCTGGGATTTGGGAAGATGCGTCGCACAAGGCTGGTTTCCTGCGGAGAAAAAATAAATGAATGAAGCACTGCTGTTCGGCGCTGCATACTATGCTGAATACATGCCGTATGAGCGCATAGAAAAAGATGTACAGATGATGAAAGCTGCCGGTATGAATACAGTCCGCATCGCAGAATCGACATGGAGTACGGAAGAGCCGCAGGACGGCGTATTCAATTTTTCATATGTCGATAAGGTTCTCGATGAGCTGCAGAAATACGATATGCATGCAATAATCGGCACGCCGACGTACGCCGTTCCCTCCTGGCTTGCAGAAAAAGATCCGTCCATTATGGTTACCCGTAAGGACGGACAGGCAGCATACGGACCGCGGCAGAGCATGGATTTTCTGAATCCCGTTTTCCTCTTTCATGCGGAACGCATCATACGAATGCTTATCGGACACACAGCGCCGCACCCTGCAGTATGCGGATTTCAGATTGACAACGAAACAAAACATTACGGCAACTACGGACAGTACGCGCAGAAAAAATTCAGGGACTATCTGCAGACGGTTTTTGAGACGACGGAAGAATGCAACAAAGCGTTCGGGCTTGCATACTGGAGCAATTCTATAGCCTCATGGGAAAATTTTCCCGACATGAGGGGATGCATCAACGGCAATCTCGTGTGTGAATATGAAAGATTCCTGCGCACGTGCACGGCTCAGTACCTGCAGTGGCAGGCTGCCATCGTTTCTGAATACAAACGCCCTGACCAGTTCATTACGCATAACTTTGACTTTGAGTGGAGAAAGTATACGGACGGCATTGCTCCTGACGGTTACTCATACGGCGTACAGCCCGACATAAACCATACGGAAGCAGCAGGTGCCGTCACCATTGCCGGGGCGGACATCTATCATCCGGCGCAGGATAACCTTACAGGAGCCGAAATTGCATTCGGCGGGGACGAAACGCGGAGCCTGAAACACGCAGGGTATCTTGTTGCGGAAACCGAGGCGCAGGCATTTAAACACTGGACGCCGTATCCCGGTCAGCTCAGGCAGCAGGCATACAGCCACATTGCTTCGGGAGCGGCGGGAATGATGTACTGGTCGTGGCAGTCGATTCATAACGGATTCGAGACATACTGGAAGGGACTGCTGAGCCACGACCTTGAACCCAATCCCGCATATGAAGAAGCGTGCAGAATCGGGAAAGAATGGAAAAGATTCGGAAACGATATCCGTATACAAAAGAAAAACAAAACGGCGCTCGTCATAGACAATCTGTCGCTTTCCGCGTTCAAATGGTTTCCGATAGACAAAAATCTCAGTTATAACGACGTTGTCCGCTGGATGTACGACAGCCTCTATGAGATGAATATAGAGTGCGACATCGTCGATATACACGTTCTTAAACCGGAAGATTACAAGCTGATACTTACTCCGGCTCTCTACTGTATTTCCGAAGAATCAATTGCAAAGCTTGCTGCATTTGTCAGGAACGGAGGAGTGCTGGTAAGTACATTCAAATCGTTTTTCTGCGATGAGCATGCCAGCGTGTATCATGATACACAGCCGCATATGATGACGGAATGCTTCGGCATGCACTACAGTCAGTTCGTATTGCCGTCGGGAGTAACGCTTAATAAAGAAGCATGCAGCTGCTTTGCGGAACTGCTGTATGCTGACGGAGCTGAAACGCTTGCACAGTACGAACATCAGTACTGGAACACGTATGCAGGCATTACCAAAAATGCATACGGAAAGGGATACGCATACTACATCGGCACATTCACCACAAAAAACATATTGAAGGAGGTGTATAAAAAAGCCGCGGAAAGCGCCGGTATGCAGGACGAAATACCGCCATGCAGCTGGCCGGTTATTATACGCAGCGGTATAAACGGCGAAGGCAGAACACTGCATTACATGTTCAACTACAGCAGTACGCCTGCACTCATACCGTGCCCGTTCGACTCCGTTACGGAAATAATTTCCGGAACCGGATACAAAAAAAGCGAACCTGTCCCGTTTGGAGACTGGGATATTAAAATACTTGAGGAAGATTAATCAATACCCCCGCCGCAAGCAGCGGGGTATATTGTTCTCTAAAGGTATCGCAGTCGGGATTTAATACCCTTCATACGCCCCAAGGGGCGGGGTATTAAACCCTCCGCACGAATAAAAATAATGAAGGAGCAAATCATGATTCATAATCCGATTCTGCCGGGATTCAATCCCGATCCGTGCATCTGCCGCAATGGCAGTGATTATTATATTGTAGTTTCATCTTTTGAATGGTTTCCGGGGCTGCCGGTTTATCATTCACGGGATTTGAAAAACTGGGAATTATATACACACATTCTCACCGACGATACCGAAGTGGATTTAAAAAAACTTCCGTCTTCAAAAGGTATCTGGGCACCGTGCCTTACCTATAACGAAAAGGAAGATACCTTTTACATCGTCTACGGCGTGATGAATTCAATGAACGCACGGTATTTTGATATTAATAATTATATCATGTCTGCAAAAAGCATTACAGGTCCGTGGAGCAGGCCTGTCTACCTGCATTCGTCAGGATTCGATGCTTCGCTGTTTACCGACGATGACGGGAAAAAATATATAGTCTCGCTCGAATGGGAAACGAGGGAAGGATACGAAAAGCCGGGCGCCATATGTCTTGCAGAATACGACGATAAAAAGAAAGAAATGACCGGATATCCGAAACGAATCTGGACAGGCGGCACCGACAGAGGGTGCATTGAGGCACCGCACCTGTACAAGAAAAACGGGCGCTATTACATTATGTGTGCGGAAGGCGGGACCGGCTATAACCACTGTGTGGCAACGGGACGGGCGGAAAGCGTATGGGGGCCGTATGAACGCGATCCTGAAAATCCGATAGTTACTTCAGTACCGGGTGAATCGAACGAACGGCACAATCCCGACCACCTGAAACCTGTCTACTATAATCCTTCCTCCATCCTCCAGAAATCGGGACACGGCAGCCTTGTTGAAACTCCTGCAGGGGAGGCATATCTTGCCCATCTCTGTTCACGCCCGTTCGTGCCCGAACTGTGCTGCACGCTCGGACGCGAAACGGCAATCCAGAAAATGATGTGGACTGACGACGGCTGGCTGCGCATGGCTGACGGCAGCAATCTTGCAAAAACGGAAGTTCCTGAACCCGATCTGCCGGAAGCGCCCGTACAGCTGCTTCCAGAACACGACGACTTTGATTCAGGCACTATTGCCCTGCAGTATTACGCACCGCGTCAGATGCCCTCCCGTTTTGCGGATACGCATGCACGTCCGGGATACATACGGCTTCGCGGTGAAGAGTCGCTTTCATCGCTTAACAAAGTAAGCCTGCTTGCGAGAAAACTTACGTCGCTGCATGCACAAGTCACCACAAAACTTGAGTTCGTGCCGGATGTATACCAGCAGAGCGCAGGGCTCACCCTGTATTACGACAATATGAATTATGTCTTCCTCCGTAAATATTACAGCGAAACGCTTGGACAAAGCGCATTGTCAATCATTCTTCTTGAAAACGGAACGAAGACGGAATTTGTCAATACGCGCACTCCGGTAAAAGACGGTCCGCTGTACCTTAAACTCACGGTCGACGGCAGGGAGTCGTATTTTTCATGGAGCAGTGACGGAGCTGCATTCGCACAGATAGGGCGGAAATTTGCAACCGCACATTTCTCAGACGAATACAGCAGATACGGAGAGTTTACCGGAACGATGACCGGCATTGTATGCGTCGATTCCGTCTTCCACAAAAAATATGCCGACTTTGATTTTTTTGAGTACAAAGACGAAGAACAGGACTAAGAAGGCCTGTTGACAAACTGAGCAGCATAGATTAATAATAGAAGGTATAAAGCGCAATGGAGCGGTTCAGCCCCTTTGCGCTTTTTTTATTTTAACAGCAGCACGGCTTTTCTTTCTTACTGACATGGAAGGAGAATACTATGAAACCGATACAGCCGTATTTTGCCTTATGCGCATCCCGCTATTTTAAACGGATAATCAGAGCTGACGGCATAGCTCACATCTACGGATACACCTGCGACCATCCTCAGGACAATACGACGACAGCTGTCCCCGACAGCTGCATCGATATCGTGTTCAACTCTGACGGTTCAACGATTTCTGCACAGGTCTGCGGCACTGTCCTGAAACATAAAACGATTCTAAACGAACAGGGGCATGACTATTTCGGCATCCGCTTCATACCGGGAGTGAGTCCTGCAATACTGAGAGCACGCTTTCCTGATTTCATTGACAAACAGATTGCGCTCGAAGACTGTGTCATGGATAAAACACTGGCAGAGCAGATAATGACGTGCGGGACGTTTAAGGAAAAGGCGGATACATTCCTCAGGTTATATAAAAAAAGCCTTGAAGGTTTTTCGGAAGATGAATCAAAAATCAATCTTGTTAATGCCGTAAAGGATAAAATCATTTCATCGTACGGAAACGTGCGGATGGAAACGATTGAAGAATATACCGGATACGGGAGAAGGTATATCGATCACGTGTTCAAGGATATTACGGGACTGAAGCCGAAAACGTTCTGCCGCATAGTACGATTTCAGAATACGATTGATCATCTTGATCACGATAATACTATAACAATTTCGGAACTTGCGGCAGAGCACGGCTACTTCGACCAGCCGCAGTTCATCAGGGACTTTGAATATTTTACAGGCATGACGCCGCGCAGTTACCGCCGCATAATCATCGGCGATAACTACACGGATAAATTCATCCTTTCATAAATGCAGAGCTCCTCTCAGAAGCCTTATGAGCGGGATAGTACAGCTCGTTTTCCATTGCCATAACTTTTTCAATTGGCATTGCTTTGAACACCGGTATTTTCATTTTTAGCTTTATCCACAGAAAGGCATACACTCCGAGTATGACGAATATACATCCCGTAAGCAGCCAGATTTTATTACGTACTGCAGGATCGGGAGAAATATTAAGTATCATATATGCCGTTCCTATAATACCGATAACCGGAAGGACCGGGCCGAACGGTGTTTTAAAACTGCGCGGAGCTTTCGGAAGACGCTTCCTCATAATAAGTACGTTCACATGCGCCAGTATATACGACACCATCCAGAACACCGAACCCGTAAGCAGTATGAATGAAATTTCCGTCGTTGTTGAAAGCCCTGTCGATTCGACAAGCAGTATGCCGCCGCCTATCAGCAGTATACCTGCTACGGGCGCACCGAATCTGTTCGTTTTCATAAATATTCCGGGAAGCATTCCGAGCTTCGACATTCCCTGGCATATTTTCCCCAGACCGCTGATGACGGAATTAAGCGTACTCACTGCTGCAAACACGGATACAAGCGCCATCCATATACGTCCGGGAGTTCCAAGCAGATTCACTCCGTACAGCATGTGCGGAACCGGCGATGACGCCAGGTCGCTCCATTTTACGTAGCGGCGGAAACCGAACACCATAAGAGTCTGCATCAGAAGGACTGTGGCAAGGCTTATGAACATACCCAGCGGTATATTCTTTCTGGCATTCCGCACATCTTTCGCAATGGGAATAATAAATTCCACACCGATAAAAAGCCAGAAGGCTGCTGCCGTCATCCCCAGGATATCTTTCGGCGCTGTTGTGAGATTTGCGGACTGTTCTACAAGCTGTCCTGAACCGGCTCCGATTACGCCGACAATTCCCAGCACGAGCAGAGAACCGATGAGTGCATATGCGACAACGTCCTGCACTTTTGCAAACATATCGATACCGAACAGATTCGCAGCAATAAGCAGAACGATAACCGCCACGGAAATAACAGTCGCCGGAACGGGTAACGCAAGTGCCTGCTGAAGCACGTTGCCGAACATAGCAGCTTCAACGCTTGCAGCAAGCGAGTTGCATACGACATAGCCTCCGATCATCGACACGATTGAGGGAAAGGGTCCCAGGCAGGCAAGCGTATACTGTGCCAGTCCTCCCGACAGATTCGGCATAAGCGCGTTCAGTTCCGCCAGAGAACCTGCCGTAAGCATATTGAGCGCACATGCAATCACCATGGCAATAATGAATACGCATCCGACTGCTCCGGCTCCCTGGCCAAGAGACATAAGACATGTTGTCGCTACAATAAGACCGACACCTGTAGAAACGACACTGCCGAGTCCAAGTTTTTTGTTATCCATACGGCACCTCCTGCCATCGGGTCTATTTCAGCGCGACAATTCCTTCTTCACCGGTGCGGACGCGTACCACGTTTGTAATATCGGAAACAAAAATTTTTCCGTCTCCGATATGTCCCGTATACAGCGTCTGCTTTACAGCCTCAATAACTTTCGGCACGCGCTCCGTTTCGACAACAATACTGATAAGCTGTTTAGGCAGAAGTTCCATGTTTACATTCACATCTTTTGCATATTCGCGCGCACCTTTCTGTACGCCGCAGCCGAGAACCTGCATGACAGTCATTCCCGTAACGCCGATTTTGCTCAGTGTTTCATTCAGTTCCGTAAATTTTGAAAGACTCGTTACAATTTCAACCTTTGATAATTTTGTTTCCATACATCGTTTCTCCTATAAATTAATAATCACGCCAGAGCAGGCTGTTTCCATAAATTAAGTTTCGTACCGACTCCCAGTTCGAGGGCCTTCCGGTATACGGCCGTTCCCCACGCGACGTCCTCAACGGGCATGCCGCCGACAGAATAAATAATTATTTCATCATCGTTTCTGCGGACGGGAATTTTTCCGGTAAGGATGTCGCCCAGATCATCGATATTTTCGGCGGCCATCTTCTTTTCCGCTATAAGATCCATGCAGTGCACTGCAGGTATCGGAATTGTGTTGTAAGCAGGGAACGGCATTTCCGCTTCCCAGGCTTCGTACAGCATGATGTTGTCTGTAACGGTACGTGCGCGGTGCAGTATAAAGTCATCATCAAATCTGGCGGCTGCGGGACAGCTGAAAACGGCGCCAGGCTTTATCCACGATTCCTTTATATACGGATATTCCGACGGATCTCCTGTCGGACTTGACGTCGCAATGCTTATAATGTCCGCATCCCGGACAGCTTCTTCCTCACTGTCCACGATTTTACAATTCGTTACCTGCGGGTATTCTTTTTTGAGCCATTCTGCAAAAGCTGCGGTAGATTTCGATGACGGAGAATGTCCTTTAATTTTTACCGTATCTATGCCGGGACGTTCCGTTATCATCGCCATGAATGCGGTTTTATTCATAACCCCGGGTCCGATTATACCGGCGGTTTTTGCATCTTTTTTTGCAAAATACCGGAATCCTACACCGGGCACGGCACCTGTCCGCATGGCGCTCAGTATGTTCGCCGACATGTACGCTACAGGCGCGCCGGTATCTTTGTCGTTCAGGGTAAGCATGAGTATAGAACGCGGCAGCCCTTTATTTTTATTTTCCACATTCGAACCGTACCACTTCATTCCGGCCATGTCGAACTTTCCGCCGAGATATGCGGGCATTGCCATAAAACGGCGGTCGGGGCCGTCATGGGGCATTTCAGGAAAAGCCGGATGTTCGGGGAACGACATCATAACTCCGTGCGAATTATGATTCGGGCCTCCCATGACGTAATTCCCTTTTTTCATCAGCTTGAACATCTCTTCAATCGTATCGATGCACGACTTCATATCCATCACGCCCGCCCTGAGCATATCCGCTTCGTTCAGATACAAAAAGTCTACTTCGGGATATCCCATCTTGAATCCTCCATCTTTCATCTTTTTTCAACGGGAAAAAAAAGACGCCGGAGAACTACATTGTTCTCCGGCGTCTTCGCCGTTGTTGTAAAATATGTTAATCAGTTATTGGCAAAAAATATTGTAAATTTGGGAGCAGGGCTGCCTTATATTACGCCGTTTCAAACTGACTGTTGTATAATCCGGCATAGAATCCGCCTGATGCAAGCAGTTCTTCATGTCTGCCGGATTCTATGATATGCCCGTCTTTCATAACGAGGATTCTGTCCGCATTCCTGATTGTAGACAGCCGGTGCGCGACTACGAAACTTGTCCGCCCTTCCATAAGTTTGTCGAACGCCTGCTGAATGCATATTTCGGTTCTTGTATCGATTGACGAAGTTGCTTCGTCAAGAATGAGCATAGGGGGGACGGCAAGCATTACGCGCGTAATACACAGCAGCTGCCGCTGCCCCGCAGAAAGGGAATCTCCGTCCTCTCCGATAACCGTATCATATCCGCGCGGCAGACGTTTAATAAATCCGTCCGCATACGATTCTTTTGCGGCGTACAGTATTTCTTCGTCTGTTGCATCAGGTTTTCCCATGGCGATATTTTCTTTTACCGTTCCGTATTTGAGCCATGTGTCCTGGAGCACCATACCGTAGGAAGCACGGAGACTGCTTCTGGTCACTGTCCTTATGTCGTGATCGTCAACGGAAACAGTGCCTTCATTTACATCATAAAACCGCATGAGCAGATTAATAAGCGTCGTTTTGCCGCACCCTGTCGGTCCGACTATTGCGATGCGCTGCCCCGGCTGTACGTCAAGGTTCAGGTTCTCAATGAGAGGGCGGGAACGTACATATGAAAATGCAACGTCTTTCAGAGAAACCTTTCCCTGTACGCCGGAAAGATCCGTTACATCAGGATGTTCGGGAACAATTTCTTCCTCGTCGATAAGGTCGAACAGACGCTGTGCGCATGCTATTGAATTCTGCAGTTCGGTTACTACGCCGGAAATATCATTGAACGGTTTTGTGTACTGCGATGCATATCCCAGAAAGGCTGCAAGCTGTCCGACGGAGATACCTCCCGACAGTGCAGAAACAGAACCGAATACTCCCACTCCTGCATATACAAGTGCATTGAAAAAACGGGTTGCGGGATTCGCAACGGAAGAATAGAAAACGGCTTTAAAACTTGCAGTCTGCAGCTCTCCGTCCGCTTTATTAAATTTACTGCAGACCGGATCCTGCATATTGAACGTCTGGACGCACGACATGCCTTCCGTCATTTCCTGTACGATAGATGTCATGGCTCCCCGCGCCTCTGACTGGTGCCTGAAATGGACATACGATTTTTTTGCAATGAAGGCAGACACAAGAAGAGACAAAGGTGTCAGGAATATGACAATAAGCGTAATAAACGGATTAAGGCGGAACATAAACACAAGCGTAATAAGAATCGTAAGCACGCCGGTAAACAGCTGGGAAAAGCCCATGAGAAGGCCTTCGGAAAACTGATCAACATCTGTAATAATTCTGCTTACAATATCACCGCTGCTGTGCGAATCGATATACCGGAGCGGCAGCCTCTGAATTTTTTCAAAAGCGGAAATGCGCATATCCTTAACAATTTTATATGCGACATGATTCGTGACCACTGTCATAAACCATTGAGAGACAGCTGTCGTCACGATAACGGCACACATCTGCAGCAGTATCTTCCTGAGAGAGATAAAATCGACTCTTCCTTTTCCGACAATATCGTCAACGGCGCGGCCGGAAAGGACGGGAATGAATAATGTTGATACGACGACAACCACGGCAAGGAACAGGCTCAGTATGAGCAGCGGCGTATAGGGCTTCATAAGGCCGAAAATCCGGGAAAGCGTTTTTTTATCAGCGGAATGTTTTGTTTTAATATTTTTCATCATATACCCGCGGCCTCCTTTTCCGACAGTTGGGACAAGCATATTTCTCTGTAAATCGGGCAGTCCTTCACAAGCTCTGCATGCGGACCGTACCCGGCCATTTTGCCGTCGTCCAGAACAATAATATGGTCGGCGTTTTTTATTGTCGTTACCCGCTGCGATATGATAAACACGGTGGAACCGGCACAATCGGTCCGGATGGCACGGCGCAGCGCTGCATCGGTTGCAAAATCAAGAGCCGACGACGAGTCGTCAAGAATCAGTATATGCGGCCGCCTGACAAGCGTACGCGCAATCGACAGCCGCTGTTTCTGGCCGCCGGAAAAATTCCGCCCCAGCTGTTCAACTCCGGAATCAAGCGCATTTTCCTTTCCCGAAATCACTTCGGACGCCTGCGCCGTACCGGCAGCTTTCATGAGAGCGGCGTCGCCTGCGGAACGGTCGCCCCAGCGCAGATTGTCCCTGACAGTGCCGGAAAAAAGCCGTGCGCTCTGTTCCACAATACCGACAGTTTTACGGAGCGACTCAAGCGTATATTCCCTGATATTCCTTCCGCCGACAAGAATCTCTCCCCGGCCCGTATCGTAAAAACGCACAATAAGATTTGCAAGCGTCGTCTTGCCGGCACCCGTTCCCCCGATAATTCCGACAGTCTCTCCGGGCTGCGCTTTGAAGCTTATGCTGCTCAACGATTCCTCAGGCGCTCCGGGATACGAAAAGCCTACATCTTTGAATTCAACTGACGGCTCTGCAGCTGATGCGTCGGCGGTACCGTCGGCCATAGAATTGGTAACTGCGAATATTTCAGAGATACGCTTTGCGCATGCTGATGCTTTTGATAAAAGGATAATGAGATAGGCAAGTTTAAGGAGTTCCACCAGAATCTGGGAAATATAATTGACAAGCGCTACAACCTCTCCCTGGGTCAGCCTGCCCGTGTTTACGTGAACGGCTCCCGTTTGGAGCACCGCAACAAGTGCAAGGTTTATGACTATGTATGTCAGAGGATTCATAAGTGCAGAAATTTTACCGACAAGAATCTGTTCTTCGGAAAGGTCTTCCGCAGCATTCCGGTACGATGCCGTTTCTGCTTTTTCCCGCCTGAATGCACGGATTACTCTGACGCCCTCAAGATTCTCCGATGTACTTCTGAGCAGTCCGTCAAGTTTTTTCTGCACTCCGCGGTAGAGTGCCACGCTTTTCCTCATGATGAAAAACACTATGACGAAAAGCACTGCAATGACGACTGAAAACAGAAGCCCTTCCCGCCCGTCTATCATATACGCCATGACCATAGCACCGAAAACGATAAACGGCGAACGGAGCACAAGGCGGAAAAACATATTCACGCCGTTCTGTATCTGGTTTGAATCGTTTGTCATCCTCGTAACAAGCGTTGACTGCCCTATTGAATCAGTTTCCGTACGTGACAGTCCCATGATGTGGCGGAACAAATCGTTGCGCAGCTCAGTTCCGAATCCTGCTGCTGCTTTCGACGCAAAATACTGCGCAGTGACTGCACTGCACAGACCGACAATTCCCATAATGACAAGCAGTGCTCCCCTGCTGTAAATATACCCGCGGTTTCCCGTCCCGATACCCGTATCGATAATTGCCGCCATGACAAGGGGGACAAGCAGTTCAAACGACGCCTCAAGCAGTTTAAAAAGCGGTGAAAGCACAGCTTCTTTTTTATAATGCCTGAGATATCTCATAAGTTTCAGCATCTGTATAACTCCACTGCAAATTGTAATTATTTACAGTATATTGAATCAGGTGATATATAACAAATACATATTTTAACGGTAATGTATACAAAACATGTATGTATTTTAGTTTCACAGGGAGGAGCCGTGAACCTTAAACAGCTCAGGTATTTTATGGCGATTGCAGAAGAACATCAGATAACGGCAGCGGCAAACAAACTGCATATTGCACAGCCCCCGCTCAGCTACGAACTGAGCTCGCTTGAACGAGAACTCGGCGTGACGCTCATAAAACGGGGACCGCGGAATGCGGAACTGACAGACGCAGGGCAGCTTTTATATAAACGCGCAGACCAGATTCTTGCCATGACGACTGCAACGGAACGGGAAGTACAGAATTACGGCAGAGGTATGAGCGGTATTCTCTCCGTCGGTGCAATATCTTCATCGGGCGGTATTCTGCCGAATGAAGCCATGCTTGAATTCACAAAACACTATCCCGACGTCAGATTTGAAATTCACGAAGGAAATACGTTTGCAATAATCGATATGGTCGAAAAAGGAATAGTCGACATCGGTATTGTGCGGACACCCTTTCACTGTGAAAGGTATAACTGCCGTTTTTCGGACAGGGAACCGATGGAAGCCGTAATGACGAAAGAAAACGAATACGGCAGGGACAAAAATTTCATAACGCTTGCGGAACTTGCGGAAGCACCGCTGATTATATACCGCCGGTATGAACAGGTATTCAGCGAAACGTTTTCGGCAGAAAATCTTGCACCATTCATCGCCTGCATCAACGATGACGCGCGCACGACGTATATCTGGGCAAAAAAAGGATTCGGGGTCGGTCTTATGCCGAAATCGATTTTGCGCGTCCTGAATCCGGCGGACATGCTGTGCAAGGATATTGAAAGCGATGCACTTATGACGCAGATTGCCGTCATCTGGAAAAAGGACAGGTATCTTTCTCCGCCTGCCGGCAGGTTTATAGAACTGTTTGAAAAATAATACATCAGCGAGGAAAACTGACCAGGATGCTGTTCACGGCGTCAAGGAGACAGCAGAAAAGCGCATCGGCTTCCGTTTTTTTGAATGCGGAAACGGCATACAGCCTGCATTCTTTTTCTGCAGTTATTTCCGCATATACGCGCGTTTCCGGTTCCGCATATACATCGGACACATACCGCGAAACGCTTACTGCCTTTATACAGAGCGGATTTGCAGACAGTTTGTTTACTGCGTCAAGTACGGCCTGTTCAAGTGCAGTGCCTCCGCCGTTCAATATCATTCCCTGTACGGAAGCCTGCACGCTGAACCTGTTGTTTTTGTACGACACAGTAATTGACTGAGGTATGAACGGTTCAGTGTTTGTAATTTTGAGCCGGTACATCATACTGCAGAGCGATGTAATTCCGGTTTCATTTTCAGGCGACATCTTTATGAGGGCGAGCAGCGAATCAGCCTGCTCTGCAGTGAGGCTGATGCTGCCGTCCCACAAATCATTAACTGCGGCAAGCAGGCCGGCCTTACCGGAATGACGGCTCAGCACAAAGCGGCGGTGCACAATGCCATACGGTTCTGCAGGGTTTTCAATGTATGAACGGGGATTGACGCTCATTCCCTGCTGATGAAGTCCTGCGGCATGCGAATCGCTGTTCCAGCCGGTAACGGGTTTAAGCGGGGAGAAGGACGTTCCGCAGTAAGCAAAAAGCGTGCGGAAAAGTTCTGCAAAATGTTCCGGCCTGAGATTGTGTGTAACACCGTATTCGCTGCGTCGTGATGAAAGCACATGCACAAGTTCTTCAAGCGGCGTGTTCCCGCACCGCTCGCCGAGGCCTGCGGCCGTTACTTCCGCCTGAGACGCCCCGGCTTTTACCGCAGCAAGCGTACATGCAAGAGCAAGCCCCAGATCATTGTGGCAGTGAATGCTCAGGAGCACGCTACCGTCCGCAAAAGCCGGAATCTCACGCATGAGAAAGTCCGTAAGATCCCCACACTCTTCCGGCAGCAGGCAGCCGGTCGTGTCTGCAATGTTTATAACCGATGCGCCGGAAGATACGGCAGCGCGGCAGCATGCTGCAAGGAACGTCCTGTCGGCGCGTGTTGCATCCTCAAAACCCGCTTCGACATTACTGACAAGCGATGCGGCAAGACAGACTGATTCTTTTATAAGATTCAGGATTTCATCATCGGTTTTATGAAACTTCGCTTCTATCTGAATCCTGCTGACGGGAACGGTCAGGTGAAGGACGGCCTTGGAAGTATTGTGCGCTTCCAGAAAAACGCCGGCACTTTTTATTATTTCCGGACCGATGCTGCGGGTCATGACGGCGATATCCGCAGACAGTCCGGCTCCGGCAATCTGAAGGCAGGACGAATAATCGGCGGGGGACGAACAGGGGAAACCGGCTTCTATACAGTCGGCGCCGCATGCGTCGAGCAGCCGTGCAAGATGCACTTTCTGCTCCGGCGTGAATGCGAAACCTGCCGTCTGATCTCCGTCGCGGAGAGTGGTATCAAGTATTCGCAGTTTCCCTTTCATTACCCAGCTCCCTGTCCGCAACAGCTGCGACGTCATCAAGAGCTTTCAGAAACTCAGGCACATCACAGGGAGATGCATCGGTCAGCTTGAAATTTTCAAGCGAGCAAAGCTGCATCTGATCGTCTATTTTCAGCATCGTCTTTTTAAGACCGGGCTCGATGGAAAACAGTTTTTCCGCATCTTCCAGCAAATCCTGCATCGTATGATTGCGCGGAAGCAGCCCGCGGTGCATAAATACGGCCATAAAATATGCTTCAATACCCATTGCACAGATATTGCGTATAATTGACGGGGTGAATACAGCTGTGCGGTTCTGTGCATTGTGAGCTGTTTTTCTGTATCCGTTTCCGGAAGAATATTTTTCTTCCCATCCTTCTACCGGTCCGTACGAACCTGATGATATCTGTTGTTTCATGCTGTAATTATTGTACACATCAACGTGAGCGTCAATGAGTGCACCGAAAAATTATTAAATAAAAGAATTGCAAAAAACTACAAAAATGTAGTTTACACATGGAGGTAAATCTTTTACGCTTACGGCGGGGTTGCAGGGAGTATACATGAAAAAGATTATTTCTGTATTATTTGTACTGCTGGCAGCAACATGTCTTTTTGCCGGCGGAACAAAAGGTACATCAAAAAAAGAGAGCGGCGGAACGATTGTTATTTCCGCAGCAGCAAGTCTCACCAACGCAATGAATGAAATCATTGTACTTTACAACAAAAAAGATCCGTCGCTTACCATTACGCCGGTGTACGGTTCTTCCGGTTCTCTGCGGAGTCAAATCGAGCAGGGAGCGCCTGCAGATATTTTCTTTTCCGCATCCGAATCTCATATGAAAACTCTTGTTGACGAAGGACTTGTCATGGACGGCACCGTTACGAATCTGTTGAAAAATGAAGTCGTGCTTATTGCTCCGAAAGACGGAACGAGTACAGTTACTTCGTTCGATTCTCTTTCGTCCGGCTCCGTTAAGCAGATTGCAGTCGGGCAGCCGGAAAGCGTACCGGCAGGTGCGTACGCGAAAGAAACATTGACAACGCTCGGCACATGGGACAGCCTTTCTGCCGCCGGTAAATTCGTTTTTGCAAAAGACGTGCGGCAGGTACTTACGTATGTCGAGCAGGGAGAAGTTCAGGCGGGCATTGTCTATTCAACAGATGCGGCCATATCGGATAAAGTGACTGTTGTCTGCAATGCTCCGGACGGCTCCCATAAACCGGTTATCTATCCTCTTGCAGTCATAAAGGCAACACAGAACGAAGCAGGAGCAAAATCATTCTACACGTTCCTGTGCAGTAAAGACTCGCTCGCTGTCTTCGCGAAGTACGGCTTTCTTTCCGCAGCAGCGAAATAGAGCCGGCTGCTTATGGACTTAACGCCGCTTTATATTTCACTCCGCGCATCAGCATACGCAACTGTGTTCGCATTTATTCTGGGCACACTCGCAGCATGGGGAGTCGTGCACCTGCAGGGAAAAATGCGCGCAGCTGCAGACGGCGTTTTTACGCTTCCGCTTGTCCTGCCGCCCACTGTGCTGGGATTCTTTCTGCTCTGTATATTCGGAACGAAAGGATTCCTGGGGCAGGTATTATTAAAAACAGGAATACGCATTGTCTTTGACTGGAAGGGAACTGTTGCCGCAGCTACAGTCGTTGCCTTTCCTCTTGTGTACAGAACCGTGCGCGCGTCTTTCGAGCAGATTGACAAATCGATACTCGACGCCGCCCGGACGCTCGGTATAAGCGAATGGAAAACATTTGTCTGTATAATGATTCCGCTCGCGAGGCCGGGCATTGCAGCGGGAACGATTCTTGCATTTACCAGGGCTCTGGGCGAATTCGGCGCGACGCTTATGCTTGCCGGCGATATTCCCGGAAAGACAGAAACCATTCCAATCGCAATCTGGTCCGCCGCATACGGGGGAAATATGGAACGCGCATTGCTGTGGGTCGTCATCATCGTTGCCATTTCATTCATTACCATTACGGCTATGAACATTCTGGGGCAGGGAACCAAAAGAAAATGAGCATTGACGTCTCCATCAAAAAGAAACTTCACGACTTTACGCTCGATATATCTTTCTCCGCCGGAAGTGAGCATATGGGATTACTGGGCGCATCGGGCTGCGGTAAAAGCATGACGCTCAAATGCATTGCAGGAATTGAAAAACCGGACAGCGGATATATCAGAATCAACGGGCAGACCGTTTTTGATTCCGACGCACATATCAATATAAAACCGGGAAAACGCGGCTGCGGATTTCTTTTCCAGAACTACGCGTTATTTCCCTCTATGACGATTGCGCAGAACATCGAACTTGTCCTGCACAGGCTGCCATCTGAAGAACGCAAAAAAAAGACGGAAGAAGTCTTGGAACAGTTCGGAATCACTGATCTGGCAGACAGAAAAAGCCCCGAACTGAGCGGCGGACAGCAGCAGCGTGCGGCACTTGCACGCATCATGGTAAACAATCCTGAAATAATAATGCTCGACGAACCTTTTTCCGCACTTGATTCATTTATTAAGCAGCAGATTGAAACGAACCTTGTAAACATGATTTCAGACTTTAAGGGAACCGTACTTTTTGTCTCGCACAACAGGGATGAAATATACCGCATATGCGATAATATCGCCGTTATTTCAGACGGTACGATATGCAGAAGAGGAACATGCCGCGATGTATTTGCCGACCCGCAAACAGTCGATGCCGCGCGTCTTACAGGATGTAAAAATATTGCAAAATATAAACGTATCGGAAAACAGAGTATTTTTATTAAAGACTGGAATATCGATTTGCACACAGCCAGAGACGTACCTGAGAAAAACGGATATGTCGGAATCCGCGCGCACTACATACGCGAGGCAAACCAGTATGATTTTGTTAATTGCTATACGTTCGCCGTAAAGCAGCGGAGGAATTCTCCGTTCGACATTTCGGAATATATTGCCATCTCCGGAGCATCGTTACCGATAGAACGGAAAATTTCAGTTGACAGCGGAACAAACAATATCGAAGACACTGCAGACGGCACACTTGAAAAAATCTGCATTCCTCCTGAATCGATACTGTTTCTTGTTGAATAAAGGGGGAATCTGCCGGAACTTCAGACAGACTCCCCAAAACAGGAGGAAACTGAAACATATTTCAGCCTGCACGGCGGATTCATTTCCGTACAGGTATGAAAACAGACTAATCAATAACCCCGCAGCACGAATCAATCGGACAACAAATGAACAGCATCGGGGCGGCCGTTTTCGATTGAATCGAGGACAGCATCCATCGCATCTTCGCTGTCTATGTGACCGTAGTACCACCCCTCTGGATAGACTATAACAGCCGGCCCCCGGTCGCACAACTTGAGACAACCGGTGCTCGACACTGCGGCATCAATCCCACGGTCTCCGATTTCCTGCTCAAGGTACTGCATCAGCTGCATTGAACCGCCTTTGCTGCAAACGCCCTGAGGTGTTCCGTTCATGCGGAATGAACCGCATACAAAAATGTGATGTGAAGGTTTACCCATTTTCTTACCTCTTTCTTCTATANNCCCCGCCGTACGAATCAATCGGACAACAGATGGACAGCATCCGGACGGCCGTTTTCTATTGAATCAAGGACGGCATCCATAGCATCTTCGCTGTCTATATGACCGTAGTACCAGCCCTCCGGATAGACTATGACGGCAGGCCCCCTGTCACACAGCTTGAGGCAGCCCGTACTCGACACAGCGGCATCAAGCCCGCGGTCTCCGATTTCCTGTTCAAGGTACTGCATCAACTGCATTGAACCGCCTTTGCT
>DCFX01000053.1:0-19410 GCA_002314445.1 Treponema sp. UBA1793 | reverse complement strand
CATTTTCTTACCTCTTTCTTCTATATATATTGCACCAGAACAATGTTACTGGCAGCCAGCGCCGCTGCCGCCGCACCCCTTTCCCACTGCCGCACACCCCTGCCGGTTTTCTGTATATATGCGGAATTTCCCCCGTTTTTATAAGCGAGCCGGCACCCTCTGCAACAAGGCCGTCCATCACAATCACCGGAATGACCTTCTTTTTCGAGTACGCGTACGGGAGCCGCTCCGCAGCCGGCACAGAGAATGGCAAAGCAGTCTGTAAATTCTGCGGCAAGCGCCTGCCAGCGTTCATCGCCGGCACCGGGAGCGGGAGTCGGCCTTTCGGTTACAAGCTCGAGTGAGCCGTCCAGCAGTCATGCGGTAGACCCACAATTCCGTTGCTTCTCCGAGATGCTGATTCACGAACAGATCCGTCCCTGCTTGCCACGGCTATATACGGACGAAGCTCCGACGGACGCACTTTTGCAGCATCGCTGAGCATCTTCATTATTTCCGCGTTATTTTCTTCCCCTATCAGTCCGACGGCATCGGCACGGCAGCGGGCACAGTGGCACATCTGTTCAAGATATTTTCCGCAGGCAGTCCGTACTTCCGCCATCATTTCCGCAGATGGGGAATCATGATCCTCAAATGCACTTCCTTCGACGCACATCATGGGAATGCAGTTCTGAATAGATGCACCAAGATCTCTGCAGTACTGCGCTACAGCTTCCGCATGTTTATCGTTTATGCCGGGAATTATGATTGTATTTATTTTAATAAGTATGCCCGCATCGTGAAGGGCTTTGATTGCCCGGGTCTGGTTTTCGAGCAAAACCGCCGCCCCTTCAACACCGCGGTATACGTGAGGCCCGAAGCGCACCCAGCCGTAAATCTCCGCGCCGATTGCCGGGTCGACAGCATTGACGGTAATCGTTATGTGGGAGACATTCAGTCTGCTGATACGTTCCACATACGGTGCTATGTTCAGACCGTTCGATGCAAGGCATAATATTTTTTCCGGATACTTACTGCCGATAAGTTCGAGTGTATCCATCGTTTCATCAGGATTGGCAAAAGGATCGCCGGGGCCTGCAATTCCGACGACGCTGATATTCGGTACCTTTTCAAGCACTTTATCAAGATATGACAGTGACTGGGACGGCGAAAGCACGGAGCTTGTAACGCCGGGTCTTGTTTCGTTTACGCAGTCGTACTTTCTGTTGCAGAAATTGCATTGTATGTTGCATTTCGGAGCAACCGGAAGATGAATACGTCCTGTCGAATGACGGACTGCCGCGTTAAAACACGGATGATTTCCCAAATCAAATTGATGTTCACTCATACGTAACTCCAGCCCTTTCCGGCTTTTTCCTGCTTATACTCCATGAGTGCATTGCACACAAGATCGAACAGATTCAACGTTCCCCGGTAGCCGAGCGTAAGAATACGCTGGCCTCCGACTCTGTCGTGGATGGGAAAACCGCAGCGCACAAGCGGAACGTTCAGACGGCGGGAAAGATAATATCCCTTGCTGTTTCCTATAACGATATCAGGTTCAAGCGATTTTGATTTTTCAAGCATCGTCTCAAAATCAGTATCGTCGCTGATTGCTTCAAGTTTTTCGTCCGTCCCCGATTCGGTCACGATTTTAGGAGCACCGGTGGCGGCAAGAACGGGATTCATGCCGATTTCACGGAGAAAGGCACATACGGAAAGGACAAAATCCTCATCGCCGTATACAATCGCGCGCTTGCCGAAACAGTACTTATGACCGTCGATATATGCGTCAATCAGCCGCCCCCTGATTTCAGTCTGATTTTCCGGCGTCCTCTTTCCGCTTAGTATGTTAAGTGCATCAAAAAATGCATCCGTATTTTCAATGCCGACGGGAAGCAGTACCTGATGCAGCGGAACGCCGCAGACTGATTCAAGCCACAGACCGGCATTCTGCTCACTCTGTACGGCTTTTCCAAGATAGACGGTGCCCGCAGCTTTTCCCATGCTGCTGATGTCGCACAGTTTCGTGCCTCCGTCGGGAAGCTTTTCATATTCCTCCCAGGACGGACCGTCGAGACTTTTCGAATAGTCAGGGAGAATCGTATACGGTACGCCGTACTCTTTCATAATCGAATGGATTTCGCGTATGTCTTCCGGCGAAACAAAACCGGAAATAATATTTATGCTTTCTCCCGCCGTTTCGCGGCGGACAGCAGGGACCATACTGCTGACAACAGCATGAAGTGCGGTGTGATAGCCGTTGATATGCGTTCCCTTGTACGAGGGAGTGGATGCGTAAAACACAGGCGGACACACTGTTTCCGGATGCGCAGATTGAAACGCAGCACGTTCCGCAGCGTATTCGTGAAGAATCATCGGTATATCGTCACCGATCGTTTCCGAAAGGCAGGTCGATGTAATACCGATTGCCTCAGGCTTGTACTGCCGCGTCACATTGTCGAGCGCCGTATCAAGATTCTCTTTTCCGCCGAATATGGCAGTCGCCTCCGTAAAATTGGACGATGCAATGTCCACCGGTTCGCGGAAGTGGCTTATCGTATAACGGCGGATATACGTCGAACATCCCTGTGAGCCGTGAATAAGAGGGATGCATCCCTGTATTCCGCGGTACGCGATGCTCGCTCCGAGCGGTGCGCACATTTTGCATCCGTTGCGTGCAGATACGAAATGATGCGGAGGTACGGTTTCAAGCACCGTTTCCGGTGCAGCAGCAGATTTCATGTCCATCATTTCTGACCTCCCGCAGCGGCAGCAATTTTAGTATGTATATCAGACTCTCTTTCCGGATTTTCTTTTTCTTCAAAAAGTTCGCTTCTGTCGCGGAGCTGTGCAGCTCTTATGCGGGCCGGCGAATATTTCCATACGGGGCTCATAAGCGACGTATACACTTCCTGCGCAAAATTCAGCATTCCCTCATAACAGGCGAGCGGCTCCTTGCGTTCATGATTATGATCCACAAAACCGATTCCCATTTTGTAAGCAATCGGACGCTCTTTCACGCCGCCGATTAATAATTCGGCGCCTTTCTCAAGGATGAATTTTGACAGTTCCAGCGGATTCGTATCGTCGAGTATGACCGTCCCCGGGACTGTAATCGACTTGAGGTAGTCATAATCTTCTTTTGTTCCCGTCTGCGAGCCGACGACGACAGTTTCCATTCCAAGATGGCGGAGCGCCTTTACAAGGGAAAAAGCCTTGAACGATCCGCCGACATACGCGGCGGCAGTCTTTCCCTGCAGCGCCTGTTTGTACGGCTCCAGTTTTCTGAGCAGTTCCGGTACATCATGCTGCACGATGGCCCGTGTTTTTTCCACAATGGATTTGTCTTCCATGCGCTCCGCGACATCGTACAGAGCCTGCGTCATGTCTTCTATGCCGAAATACGATACCCGTATAAACGGAATGCCGTATTTTTCCTTCATCATTTCCGCAAGATGAATCATTGAACCGCTGCACTGTACGACATTGAGCGACGCACGGTGTGCGCGGCGGAGCTGCCCGATCCGCCCGTCGCCTGTTATCGTTGCAACGACTTCCACTCCCATCCGTTTATAATAATTTTCTATGAGCCACGTTTCGCCTGCAAGATTGAAGTCGCCCAGAATGTTGATGCTGTCCTTAGATACCGGCGTTGTGTCGTCGGTACCAATCAGTTTAAATAGCGCGTCGCATGCGGCCCGGTATCCGTCTTTTTTCGTCCCCTTGAAGCCTTCCGAATGAACCGAAAGGACGGGGATACCTTTTTCCTCCGAGACGCGGCGGCAGACTGCATCCATGTCGTCGCCTATAAGGCCTACTATGCACGTTCCGTAAACGAACGCACCATTCGGCTTATACTTGTCTATCAACTCGCATAAGACGGCGTACAGTTTTTTTTCGCCGCCGTATATAACTTCATTCTCCCTGATATCTGTGGAAAAACACATACGGTGGAGTTCCGGTCCGCTTGAAGACGAACCGCGTAAATCCCATGTGTATGCGGCACATCCGATAGGGCCGTGGATGACATGAATTGCGTCGGCAATCGGATACAGAACGACGCGCGAACCGCAGAAAACGCACGCACGCTGGCTTACAGCACCAGCCGTGCTTGCTTTATTGCAGGAAACTTCAAAATCATCCTGACCGTTTATAAATACCTGTTTTTTACGTGCTTCAAGAACTTCAAACATATTGTTTACTCCCCCGGTATACGAAACGGCACACATAAGGCGTACCGTTTCATGCCGGATTGCACTTACTCACATGATAAATTCCAGATCCTCTTCCCTGCAGTCGCGGTCCTGTCTGTCCATCAGTGTTTCCAGTACTTTGCAGAACAGCCTCATGCCGCCTCTGTAGCCCGTAACAGGCATATACTGCTGCCCCATTCTGTCATAGATCGGATAACCGATACGTATAAGCGGAATATCTTCGTCGCGGGCAATTCCCTTTGCATAGGTATTTCCCATAAGAAGATCGGGTCTCTCGTTTTTTATCAGCTGATGCAGATAGAACATATCAGCGCGTTCACCTGTTTTAACAACGGCCTGCGGCCCGCAGATTTCTCTAAGCCGTGCCTCCCACGCTTCTGATGTCGGCGTACCTGAAACCGCATGAATTACTTTCATGTCGTTTTCAACGCAGAACTGACACATACCGAGCACGATATCGGGATCGCCGACGATTGAAACCTTCCTGCCGCTCACATACTGATTTTTATCAATCATCGCGTCGAGCAGCTGGCCGCGTTCGAGTTCAAGAGTTTCCGGAACTGCAATACCGCATTTCTCGTGAAGAAGATTAACAAATTCATCAGTTGCCTTCAGCCCTATCGGAAGATCGCTTAGTTCCATCGGTACCTTGAATTTTGAATTCAAAAGCTTTGGTGCGGCCTCTGCGCCGATCTGTCCGAGCCCGATAGTAAGGCTGCTGTCTCCCATGCTGATAATCTGTTCTTTCGTCGTTCCGCCTTTGGGGAACATATGGAACTTTCCGTCCATCGGGCCGTTTACAACGTCGGACGTATCGGGAAGCATAATGAATTTTATTCCCATTTCCGTAAGCAGGCGTTTGATTTCCGTCATGTCGCTCGGTTCTATAAAAGAAGGAATTATATTTATACAGCCGTTCGGCTTTCCGCTTTTTTTAGTCATATACGAAACAAAGCTTGTCACCATGTTGGAAAAGCCGGTAATATGGCTTCCTTTAAATGACGGCGTATTTGTATGCATGACAACCTTTCCCGGCGGAACGCGTCCTTCCTGATATGCGTTCTTAATAATCTGTCCAAGATCATCCCCGATGACTTCCGACAGACACGTCGTATGCACCGCGATGATATCGGGATTGTACAGCGTAAAAATATTTTTAATAGCTTCGTTAAGATTCGACATACCGCCGAACACGGACGAACCTTCCGAAAACGAACTTGTCGTCGCCATGATCGGATCATTGTAATGGCGCGTCAGGCTGCTCCGGTGATACGCGCAGCAGCCCTGCGAACCGTGACTGTGCGGCAGGCAGTTATGCACTCCGAGTGCAGCATACATTGCACCGATTGGCTGGCATGTCTTTGCCGCATTAATTGTTAATGCATGACGCTCGATAATTTTTTCAGGTGTATGACGTAAGTACATTATCTGCCTCCATCGTTATAAACAAAGCTTCCGGTCAGTTCCGGATGTTCCTGCCAAGGCGCTTTTGCAAGTTTAAAAGGAGTCTGCGTCAAAAGCCGTGAAATTTCCTTATAAAAATTTACAGCGCCCTTATATCCCGCATACGGCCCTGAATAGTCGTAACTGTGCAGCTGCTTCATAGGAATGCCCTGTTTCTGTACAACATATTTTTCCTTTATACCTGCAGCAATTATATCCGGGTGATATTTCTCGATGAGTTTTTCCAGCTCATGATGATTCAAGTCGTCAATAATAAGCGTATTGGCCGGCATATCGTTCATCATGCCCTTGTAATCGTCAAAGCTGATGCCTTCCTTCCTGAGTTTCTCCATCTCCTCCGGAGTTTTACGCGGATGGAACTGAGCCTCGTCGGGATGAACGGCGATCTGTTCGATATTACGCGAATCGGCATCGACAAGGATGCTGGGAATTACTTTGCGTCCCTCATAATCGTCACGGTGCGCAAATTCGTATCCTGCTGCGACGACGTTCATTCCAAGTTCCTTAAACAGATTCTGATAATGGTGCGCACGCGAACCGCCGACAAAGAGCGCCACCGTCTTTCCTTTGCAGATCTCATATGCCTCTGCTCTGGCTTTTTCCACTTCCACCATTTCTTCTGCAATAACTTTCTCAACTCTGGCTTTAAGTTCTTCGTCTTCAAAATATTCGGCAATTTTTCTGAACGCCATGCTCGTTGCGTCAGCTCCGATAAATTCCACTTTGAACCACGGTATACCGAATTTTGTCTCCATCATTTCCGCGACATAATTTATTGAGCGGTGGCACATGACAACGTTAAGGTCCGCAGTCTGGGCGGCCGTCATTTCGTCATAACAGCTGTTGCCGCTCAGCGTACATTGGATGGTCAGTCCCATCTTATCGGCAAGACGTTCCATTTCAAACGCATCGCCGCCGATGTTGTATTCGCCGAGAATATTAAAACGAAATTTACCGGGTTTCGCCTTTTCACTTATACCGATGACTTTCATCATAAGTTTATTATTCGCAATATGATGTCCGGCCGACTGGGACACGCCCTTGTATCCTTCGCAGCTGAATGCAAACGCGTTGAGTCCCGGATGAGCTTCTTCAAGTTCACGGGCCACTTTATGGACGTCGTCGCCTATAAGACCGACAGGACACGTCGAAAAAAGAGCGATGGCTCTCGGATGAAAAATACTGTACGCCTCTTCCGCAGCTGCAAGCAGTTTTTTTTCGCCGCCGAAAACTATTTCGTCTTCCTGAAGGTCGGTGCTGAACATATACGGCATAAAGTTCTGATCTTCGGGGGAAGTGGGACGGGTCTTATTGCGTCTCGTGTTCCACGCATAGAACGAACAACCAATCGCTCCGTGCACTATCTGCAGAATATCGCGGGTAGGTCCGAGAACGACACCCTTGCACCCCGCGTAACAGCAGCCGCGCATAGTCAATATGCCCGGTATAGTCCGGCTGTTTGCAAGAATTTCCGGAACGACTTCGTCCGGTTCCCGCTTGTTTACAACGATCTGTCTGGATCGTTTTTTAGTAATCTTCGATGTATATGCCTCAAGCGCTTCTTCCTTAAATTCGTTCGGATCAAAAGGCATATAATCGGCAACTGGTAAGTCAGACATTGTATTCTCCTTTAAAAACTCCGCGTCAGCGGTGCGTCAGGAGGACGCAAATCGCGGATTTCGCAACGCGAAACCGCATATGATAAAAAGTACAGGAAGTACTTTTTATCATATCTCCTGTTCAGTCAAGCGTCTCATCGCCGTGTTCACCATCGCGGATCCGGTAACTGTCCATCACCGGCGAGACGAAGATTTTCCCGTCGCCCGGCTTTCCGGTTCTGTTTATATCAACTATCGCTTTTACGACAATTGATACCAGAGAATCAGGCACGACTATGCTTATCATCCGTTTCGGAATCAGAGCACCTGCAAGAGCCGGATCATCCATATGTTCCTCAAACTCTACCTTGTCTGCGCCGAGATAGCGGACTTCTATAAATCCCTTGCCGCGTCCGAAGCAGTCTTTTGCATTCATGGAACTGATGCCGGCATTAACAAGAGCTCTTTTCGTTTCATTCACTTTTCCGATTCGTATTACAGCGGTAATCTCTTTCATAGCCTGCTCCCGTTATACAGCCGGAGCCGCGGGGGTTTCAGACGCAGGCCCTGACGGAGACGTTTCCGCACCCGTTTCTTTTACTCCGGAACTTACCGTATACATTTCATCGACTGGTGAAATAAATATTTTTCCGTCGCCGAAAGCTCCTTTTTCCCCGGTACGGGCAGTTGCAATAATATCTTCAATGACAAGATCCTTGTCCGCTTCCTTTATAACGAACATAAGCATTGTCTTGGGAACTTCGTCATATGTAACTTCGCCAATCTTAATTCCCCGCTGTTTTCCGCGGCCCGCAACGTTCATTTTCGTTACGGACGGAAAACCGTCGGCCATCAGTTTTGCCATGACATCATTCGCTTTGTCCGGACGGATAATAGCTTTTATCATAATCAGCATGTTTTTCTCCTTAATTTTTTCTCAGCTGGCTAAACCGAATTCCATAAGCAGGCTTTCAAGCTCAGGCATTTCAAGAGGCTTCGGGATGACAAACTTTTTGTTGTTTTCTATGGCCTTTGCAAGACTGCGGTACTGGTCTGCCTGAGGGTCGGTCGGATCGTAATCGATGACTGTTTTCTTGTTGATTTCCGCACGCTGGACGACGTTGTCGCGAGGGACGAAATAAATCATCTGTGTCCCGATTTTCTCGGCAAGTGCCTTAATAAGCTCGTCTTCGCGGTCAGTCTTACGGCTGTTGCAAATCAATCCGCCGAGCCGGACTGTTCCCGTTTCCGCAAATTTACGTATGCCCTTGCATATATTGTTTGCCGCGTACATAGCCATCATTTCACCGGAGCAGACAATATATATTTCCTGTGCTTTACCGTCGCGTATCGGCATTGCGAATCCGCCGCACACAACGTCCCCCAGAACATCATAAAAACAGTAATCAAGCTGATATTTAGGATCAAATGCACCAAGCTGCTCGAGCAGATTGATTGAGGTGATTATTCCCCGCCCTGCACATCCGACGCCCGGTTCCGGTCCTCCTGATTCAACGCAGCGCGTTCCTTTAAATCCCGTTTTTACAACATCATCCAGATCCAGATCGTCGCCGTCATTGCGAAGCGTATCAAGAACTGTCTGCTGAGCCAGACCGTTAAGAAGCAGGCGGGTCGAGTCAGCCTTCGGATCACACCCGACAACCATCATGTGTTTTCCCATCTCAGCAAGAGCCGCAACGGTATTCTGTGTTGTAGTAGACTTGCCTATACCACCCTTTCCGTAGATTGCAATTTTCCTCATACTAATTTCTCCTTATCCGCACCGTCGGAATGTTTTATTATAACATTGCAGAAATCGTGCCAAACGTAAAAAAGAGGAAAATAAAAAAAAGAAGGAATTAAGGCTTATATAGTAGAAAAAACGGTTAAAAGAAGAATTTATTAATATTAATTTTAAAACAGTAAAAATTAATATTACATTTTTGTAGCTTACAGAGGCAAAACCTCCATTTATGTATCAAATTTCTTTATTGACATGTTTTTTTGTTTGTGTTTTAATTTGTATAACTTAGATCAGAATACAAAGGTGTATTCCACAGGAGAGACCTATGGACAATACACCCCGTGAATTACAGTTATTCTATGAAATAAGCACATTTCTTTCCGGCAGCATTGATCTTGACGTTTCAATGCAGACCGTTCTCGAACAGATTTCAAATTATCACCAGATAATCTCAGGCTCCATTACAATCCTGAACAGAACAGACGACCAGATTGAGACGGAATCATTTTACGGCATGAGTCTGGAAGCGGCGCGGCGCGGGATATACCATAAGGGAGAAGGGATCACCGGCAAGGTATACGATACAGGAAATCCCGTAATCGTCGATAAAATAAGTCTGGAACCGTCATTCCTTGACAAAACCGGCGTGCACAGAATACTTAAGACAGAACAATCGTTCATCTGCGTTCCTATAAAGACAGACACCGAAGTAATAGGTGCGCTCAGCGTTACGCTCAAATGGCAGAAAAACTTCGATCTCCAGTCCTATTCGCGCGTTCTCATGATCGTTTCATCAATAATAAGCCTTACTGTACACATGCGGCAGGAAAACATGGAGGAAGTTGAAGCGCTGCAGAAAGAAAATTTCAAACTGCAGGCACAACTCCACAGCGGCTATCGTCCGCAGAACATCATCGGCGAAAGCAAAATCATGAAGAACCTGTATATACAGATGCAGCAGGTTGCAAAAACGGGGACGACAGTTCTACTGCTCGGTGAAAGCGGTGTCGGAAAGGAAAAGTTTGCGCAGGCAATACATTATTGCTCGGGACGGGCAGACAAACCGTTCATCACGATAAACTGTGCAGCCCTTCCGGAATCAATCATCGAAAGCGAATTATTCGGCCATGAAAAAGGCGCTTTTACGGACGCAAAGACAATGCAGCGCGGAAAGTTCGAACTTGCAAACTGCGGTACTATATTCCTTGACGAAATAGGGGAGATGCCTCTTGCGCTGCAGGGAAAGTTTCTCAGGGTGTTACAGGAACACGAATTCGAGCGTATCGGCGGCACGGTAACGATTCATGCCGACATACGGGTAATAGCAGCGACGAACCGAGACCTGCAGGAACTTATCAAGCAGGGAAAGTTCCGCGTCGATCTTTTTTACCGTCTTAACGTCTTTCCTCTTGTCATACCGCCGCTCAGGGAACGTCGCACCGACATACCGCTGCTTATAAATCATTTTGTCGAAATGTACGCAAAGGAACAGAACAAGGAAATAAAAGCCGTTGCACAGCCTGCCGTTAATCTCATGATGGCGTACGACTGGCCCGGAAACATACGTGAGCTCTCAAACTGCATTGAGCGTGCGGTCATTCTTTCGACGGACGGCATCATACACAGTTATCATCTTCCGACCGTAATGCAGAAACCCGCAGAGGACGGGAACAGCCAGAAGGGGACGCTTGACCAGATACTTGATTCCGTCGAGCGTGAAGTGATTCAAAACGAGCTCGACAAAAACCACGGGAACATGGCAAAGACTGCAGCAGCCCTCGGCATAAGCGAACGGATTATGGGACTGCGTGTAGTTAAATACAAATTGAGGCATTAACAAAAATAATGCCTGATTCCTTTTTTACAGGAGGTTGATATGAGTGTCAGTAATGCAAAAAAATTTATCCTCAAATGCAGAAGCGATTCGACATTCCGGCATGAGGTGTATAAATGCGCATCGAAGCAGGAAGTACTCTGTACCGCAGAAAAAACGGGAATGCAGTTCACAAACACAGACGCTGCGCGCGCATTCACGGAACTGAAAACGCAGATGCAGGACGAAGACGAGCTTGACGAACTTGCGGAGTTGAAAATGTGGTACGAAATGCAGACAGGCGGAGAAGAGCCTGACCCCCTTTCAATCTGTTACGCATGTTCCGTTCACGACACGTGCACAAGCTACAAAAAACTTCAGAGCGGAAAAACGCCTGAAGAAATAAAACAAGAATCGTCCGCAGAAATACGGACAAGGAGCCGGTATGAAAATCAGCGCAAGGAATCAGTTTAAGGGAACTGTCAAAACTGTAACGGAAGGTGCCGTTAATGGAATAGTATCCATTGACATTGGCGGCGGCAATGTAATATCCGCGACAATTTCAATGGCTGCAATAAAGGAACTCGGTCTAAAACCGGGAGTTCCTGCGACGGCAATCGTAAAAGCGACAAGCGTTATGGTTGGTGTAGACTGACGTCGGAACGGGCTTCCGGGCTGTCCCTTCAGGAGCCCGTTCCAGTGCGCCCCCTGAGTAAGGCGCTGTATTAATTTACTATTCCTAAATAATTCCCTCATAGACAAGTCCTCTGTCCCCGTCTATCGTAACCGAAAGTCCGTTCTCAAGATTGCGGAGCGCATCAGGAACGTCGGTAACCCACACAAGCTGCTTATTAATTTCAGAAAGCGTTTCGTCGCTTAAATCGCTGCCGAATTCCGAGATAACACCGTCGACAAGCCGTAAAACGGGAATATAGCCTTCCGTAATCCGCCAGCAGACAAGGATAGGGGATTTTGTACTTTTTATAAGATTTACCGCATCTTCAGGACTGTCGGCGTGAATTACGCGCCCGCATGCCCGCGGCGACGATTTATCGGTACATCCGCAGCTGCTCCCGCGTGCAAGAACATTTCCCACAAGAATCACTTTTATCGTATTCGCCATAAACGGGCTGTGAAGCGGCATTCCGGCAACAAGCACGATACTGTCCGACAGTGACACAACTTTTTCGTCAAGCGCAATTCTTACGGACTTCTGCACAATCTCTTCCGAATCATCATTAAAGCTGCAGAATACAGGACACACACCCCAGTTCAGCATAAGCTGGCGCGCAATCTGCTCGTCGGGAGTTACCGCAATAACAATCTGTCCGGGACGGAAACTGCTTATCATCCGCGCAGTATTTCCCCTCAGCGTCGGGGTGATGACAGCTTTTGCTTTTATATCGGCAGCAAGCAGAAATGCGCTCCATGCGACAAGGCGTCCTATATCATTTCCCGTATCGTATGTACGGTCTATTTCCATCATGCGGCTCTTATATTCTGCAGATTCTTCTGTCGTTGTGACAATCCGGGACATTGTTTCGACAGCCTCGACAGGATATCTGCCTCCCGCCGTTTCCCCTGAAAGCATGACAGCATCGGTACCGTCGAATACGGCATTCGCCACGTCAGTAAGTTCCGCTCTTGTCGGACGCGGATTCGTTATCATGGAATCAAGCATCTGCGTTGCGGTAATGACAGGTTTCCCTGCCCTTCTGCATTTGCTTATTATGCTTTTCTGTGCAAGAGGAATTCTCTCAGTCGCAACCTGTACGCCGAGGTCTCCGCGGGCAACCATAACGCCGTCAGATTCTTCAATAATGCGCTCAATGTTGTTGAGTCCTTCTTCGTTCTCTATTTTTGAAATTATTCTGGCTCTGCTGCCAAGCTCTGCAAGATATTCGCGTATCTGCACGACTTCTTCGGGAAAACTGACGAAGCTTGCTGCAATGAAATCTATATCCTGTTCGACGCCGAACGCTATATCGCTTTTATCCTGTTCAGACATAATCGGCAGGCCCGCATGCACGCCGATAATGTTAACATTTTTTTTGCTGCTTATTTCCCCCGCATTATGAGCCGTACATACTATCTTTCCGCCGGATACGGTATCCACGTCAAGTTCAACAAGACCATCTGCAATAAGTATTTTATTTCCGGACGAAATCCGCTCCGCCGCATATTTCCACGAAATGGAAATATGTCCGGAATTTCCAGCGAAAGCTCCGTAGCATTCGCTGTCGTCCGCAGTCACTTCAAATTTATCGCCTGCGGAAATCTTAATAATTTTTCCGCATTCCGTCATACCTGTACGGATTTCCGGCCCTTTCGTGTCGAGCATCAGCGCGACCGGTATTTTCAGTTCTGCAGATACACGCTTTACCCTGTCCATTGCGGATTTATGCCAGGCATACGTACCATGGGAAAAATTGAAGCGCGCAACGTTCATTCCGGCAAGAATGAGCCTGCGCACAATTTCGTCACTGTCCGAAGACGGCCCTATCGAACATACGATTTTCGTTTTACGTGTCATCATACCGATAAGTATTTCTAATTCATACGCCGGAAATCAACTACAGAAATGTAGGATTCAACAGAGAATCGGAAAACTCACGGCAGTCTACCACTCGTGCACAATTTTTTTCACAAGCGCTGTAAAACCTGTTTTTACTTTTTCACCGGCTTCGAGTACTTCCTTGTGGCAGAGCGGCTGATCAAGAATGCCGGCGGCCATATTCGTAAGGCAGGAAATGCCGAGCGTGCGCATATGCATCTGGCTTGCAGCAATCGCTTCCGGTACTGTCGACATACCTACTGCATCGGCGCCGCACGTACGGGCAAAGCGCACTTCTGCAGGAGTTTCAAACTGAGGGCCGGTAAAATACTGATAGACTCCTCTGCGCAGCCGGATGCCGAGCTCCTGTCCGCAGCGGAGCGCAAGCTGCTGCAAATCTTTGTCGTAGGTGCGCGTCATGTCGAAGAAGCGCTCTCCGAGTTCGTCGCAGTTAGGGCCTCGCATCGGACTTTCCGCAACAAGCTTTATGTGGTCGGAAATGATCATCAAATCGCCTGCGTTCCACGACGTATTAACGCAGCCTGCAGCATTCGTAAGAAGAAGATTGTCCGTTCCGAGCAGATGCATTACCTGAACGGGAAATACAACCTGATCCATTTCGTATCCCTCATAGAAATGAAATCTGCCCTGCATGCAGATGACGCGTCTGCCTTCAAGCGTTCCTATAACAAGCCGGCTTTTGTGCCCCGGAACTGTCGAGACAGGAAAATTCGGAATTGATTTGTACGGAATGACAACAGCGTTTTCCACCTGGTCGGCAAGTTCTCCCAGTCCGCTCCCAAGCACAATACCGATGTCGGCATGTTCCGTTCCCGCACAGGAAACGATATACTCTTTTGCTTCAGTAAGTTTTTCAATCAGATTGTTCATATAAACCTCAACAATGGAATAATGTAATTTTAGTATACCATAATAATCAATTTTCTGTGTTCCGATTGCAAAAGATACCGCTTTTTACTACTCTATCGTGTATGAAATTACTGGAAGAAAGGATAAAAAGGGACGGAGAGATACTCCCCGGAAACATATTAAAAGTAAGCAGTTTTCTGAATCATCAGATAGATGTACAGCTTCTTGATGAGCTTGGTGCCGAATTCGTACGTCTGTACAAAGGATGTACCATAACAAAGGTTCTTACAATCGAGTCGAGCGGTATTGCAATCGCATGTTCCGTCGCACGACAGCTGAAAGTACCGGTAGTGTTCGCAAAAAAACACCAGAGCAGCAATGTAACCGAAGACTGTTATGTAACAAGCGTCTGGTCGTTCACACATTCCTGCAGTTACAACGTCGTCGTTTCAAAAAAATTTTTATCTTCTGCGGACAAAATCCTGCTTGTTGACGATTTTCTGGCAAATGGCAGCGCACTTTCAGGGCTGGCGGATATTGCACGGCAGGCAGAAGCACAGATTCAGGGAGCGTGCATCGTTATTGAAAAGGGATTTCAGGACGGCGGGAAACAGCTCCGCGAAAAGGGGCTGCGAATAGAAAGCCTTGCTGTTATAGACAACATGTCGACAGACGGCGGAATTACATTCCGCCGTTGAACCTGCCCGTCACTTTTCAAAAATACCGGCAAAAAGTTATACGGAAAATTTCGATGTTTCTGCAGACAGTTTGTCGGCAAACGTACGGTTGTCTGCCGCCATTCCCGACAGGGCACCGATACTTTTCTGGATAATCTGCGTTGACTTTTCTATTTCCTCTGTACCGCTTTCAAGGCCGTCCGCAAGTTTCGTCAGTTCCGCAATTTCCTTGCTGACATCATGGACGCTCCCGTCCATTGTGCGTGAACTCATTTCTATCGTATGCGCCGTATCCTTTATTTCGGTGAGCCCGGAAACAATCTGCTGGCTGCCCGCGCTCTGTTCTTCCATTGAACTTCTGATTTCGGCAACAATTGTTCCGTCTTCGGAAATTTTATGAACCATGCCCGCAAAAACGTTTCCGGCGTTGTTCGACGCCTCGGTAACGGACTGGATGTTGGAAATAACCCTGTTAAGCGTCTCCGTAATCGCACGGGACTGCTTTGCGGTATTCTCGGAAAGCAGCCTGATTTCACCGGCGACGACCGCGAACCCTCTGCCTGCATTTCCGGCATGAGCCGCTTCAATTGCGGCATTCATCGCCAGCAGATTCGTCTGAATGGCAACATCTTCTATTATCTTATTCGTATCGAGCAATGCAGCAGAGTCCGCCGAAACAGTTTTTACCATTTCTATAACTTTAGAAATTATTTTATTTCCGGCATCGGAATCCGATGAAAGGGTTTTAAAGCTTTCCTCGAATTTATTAATATTTTCCGTTATGGATTTTATGTTTGCAATCATCTCTTCAACGGCCGCGGACGACTGAGAAACGACAGTATTCTGTACCTCTATCTTTTTCAAAAGATCGTCAATCATCGATTCCATTTTCGTCATTGTAACAACAGTATCGCTTACAGTCTTCTTCTGGACTTTAGCATGACGCGCAAGACCGACAGAATTTTCCGTAATCTGCTTTATACCGTCCGTAATAATGCCGCTGCTCTCATCAAGGGAGCCTGCAATCTTATTAAGCGAAAATATATTGCCTCTCGCACCGGCAGTCATTTTGTTCATAGTTTCTGCAAACGAATTCAGCATTTCGCGCATGCGGCCGATTTCGTTTTCATGTTTTACAGGAGGAAGCCGTTGCGTCAAATCGCCGTCGTCCATCTTCTGGAGAATTGTCTCCGTTTCGACAATCGGATCCGAAAACCGCTTTGAAAATACGATTGCAACGCCCATCACAAGGGCAAACAAAATAAGGAAGACAATCATCGTCGAATAGTAGATTTTAATAAAACTGTTTTTTAAACCGGCTGATACCTGGTCAATCTGTGCATTTATATCATCATAATAATTGCCCGTGCTGACTACCCAGCCCCACGGTTTAAACAGCATAGAATATGTATGTTTCGGAGAAACTGTTTTTCCGTCCGACTTCGTAAAATAGAATTCGCTGAATCCGCCCTTATCAGATTTACCGGCTGTCTTTATTATCTCCTGGACAATCAGAACGCCGTTCTGATCTTTCAAATCGTATCTGTTCTGCCCTTCATCCTGCGGCAGAACCGGATGGGCAACAAGTTTATAATCGGTACTGTCTATCCAGAAATAACCGCTGTTGTCGTCACCGTAACGAAGACTTTTTACCAGCTGTTTCGCCTGCGCCTGAGCTTCCTTTTCCGTCAGTTCTCCCGCTGATTCCCGCTCATAAAATACATTGAGCAGGTTTACAACATTTTGAACCTGAAAACGTATAGAATCATCATATCCCGTCATACGCTGGGTACGAACGCTCTTAATACAATACTTTTGTATGTTGATGATATTCAAATGAACTATTGATGACACACCTGTCATCAATAGCATTACAAGTGCTGCACTGTATGCCAGCATAATGTGTCTAATGCTTTTCATGTTGATATGGTACCTTATTTAAAATCGTCTTTATTATGTACCCTTTACCTTAAACAAGTCATAACATATTAGTTTAATCAGCATAAACAGTAAAATAACGTAAACAGGACGATTATTACCCCTTCTTCTGTATATCATCCTGGCAGGCAGTGTCTTTCGCTCCGTGACGGACAAGCTTCATGAGTTCGTCGAACATAAAATCCATATCAATCACGGCACGGACGTTTCCGTCCGCGTCTTTCAGCGGGAAGGCTGCCGTAAGGATGAGGCGGCCGGTATACAGGGAAAAGAAAAGATGTGACACATACGATTCTCCCGTTTCAATCACTTTGCAGAACCATTCCTTTTCGCGGAAATTCTTCGTAAGAAGATTGCGGAACAGATACTTTTCACCGTGTTTTGCATAAATCTGGCAGATACGGTGTCCGTCTGTGTTTGTTACGGCGAGCAGCTGGATGGAACCTTCCCTTTTTACGATTTCCTCAAGACAGCAGTCCATCGACGAAGGCTCGAGCGATGCAAGTTCAGGCGCGTTCATCGCTTCCTCCGCGATTGCAAGCGCAATTTTTCCGGCTTCAGCCTTTACCTTGTCAAGTTCCGACTCGAACAATTCCGGAAGATACCGGCGTGCCTGAGCCGTCAGTTCGTCGGCAGATATGGCCGTCGTCCGTCCCTGCGTATACTGGGCGTCAACCCACAGCTCTATGTGGCGGATTCCGGGGGAGCGTTTTGTCAGTTTCTCGTGCACGCCTGATTTTATAAGCGGTATGTTTTCGTTCAGCCAGCGGGCTATACCTGACAGGCCCGATTTGTCGGTGACCATTGTCCTGACCGGCCTGTTGAGGAGTTTTTCAGTATCAAAAATATTGTAAATTTCCGGATTCTTCAGGATTCCGTCTGCATGGATTCCCGCGCGGGTTGTGTTGAAATCTTCCCCCGTAAACGGATAATTATCAGGAATCAGTGCACCTACTTCACTGCGGAAATAATCGGCAATTTCCGTAATAACTGTCGTATCGATTGAATCATCTCCGGTAAGCGACAGGTATTCCATGACAGCCCCTTCAAGAGGCGGATTGCCGGTACGCTCGCCGAAACCGAGGATGCTTGCATTAACCGACGCACACCCGTACAGCCATGCGGTGGACGCGTTGATATGCGCCTTATGAAAATCGTTATGCCCGTGCCATTCAAGATATTCTGCAGGATATCCCAGTTCGGTCCTGAACGCATGCACGAGCCTGGGAACGGAACGGGGAAGCACAGCACCCGGATAGGTAACGCCGTATCCCATCGTATCGCACAGGCGTATCTTCACCGGCAGGTTCGCTTCACGTGAAAGGTCAAGCAGTTTTCCGGCAAGCGGCAGGCAGAAACCGTAAATATCGGCACGCGTCACGTCTTCAAAATGGCAGCGGGGAATTATGCCTTCCGCAAGGCAGTCCTTTACAATTCCGAGATACAAGTCCATAATCTTTTCGCGGTCCGATTTGAGCTTGAGAAAAATATGATAGTCGGAAACAGAAGTGAGAATACCGGTCTCTTTTAGCCCGAGTTCCTTTACAAGCTTGAAATCTTTGCTGTCAGCACGGATCCACGACGTAATCTCCGGAAATTCAAAGCCATATTCCTGACAGAGGCGGAGCGCTTTGCGGTCACGTTCGCTGTAAACAAAAAATTCAGACTGCCTGATAAGCCCGTCTTTGCCGCCAAGTTTATGCATAAGGGCATATATATGCGCGATTTGCTCAGGCGTATAGGGAGGACGGGCCTGCTGGCCGTCGCGGAATGTGGTATCTGTTATCCAGATTTTATCGGGCACCCTCAGCGGTACTTCGACACCGTCAAATCTGATGCGCGGAACAGACGTATAAGGAAACTGTTCCCTGTATAATTCCGGCTCGCTGCGGTGTATAAGTTCAAATCGTCTGCTTTCCGGGATTGCAATATTCATAATATGCCTCTATTGATACATAATTTTTACAATAATTGCCATTTTTTGTCAATTATATGTACAACTAATATTATAAATCTGCGCATATTTATATAAAAACCAAAAAAAACATCTTCCGCACCGTTCCGGTGTCCTCTCTGCGGCAGGATGAGGCAGTATCTTCGATACAATCATCTGTCCGCCCGAAGCTGCAGGGGGCAATACACCCTGCACAAATCAACCGGTAAAATCAACCGTTCGGCTGATTCCCTTTTTCACAGGCCGCAGTATGTTAGTGCACAAGAGGTAAACGAAGTGGATACGATTATTACAGTCAGCAGTCTGGCAAAACATTTTAAGGAGCAGCAGGTACTGAACGGCATCAGTTTTGACGTGCGCCGCGGAGAAATACTCTGCATTCTCGGCCCGAACGGAGCGGGAAAATCAACAACAATCAATATCATGACGGGAGTACTTGCAAAAAGCAGTGGAGAAATCTCGTTTAACGGGCAGCCGGTGGAGCAGCAGCTCCGCAGATACAAACAGTCGCTTGGTATAGTTCCGCAGGACATTACACTGTACGAAGAACTCAGCCCTGAAAAGAACATTGCATTCTTTGCGTCTCTGTACGGACTTCACGG
>DCFX01000004.1 GCA_002314445.1 Treponema sp. UBA1793 | reverse complement strand
CAGGAACGCGTATTCGATACAGTGCCCTTCGGAAAAAAGAAAATTGTTATTTCAACGAACATAGCGGAAACATCCGTCACCATAAGCGACATCACGACAGTTATTGATACAGGTCTTGCAAAACTTAACTTTTACAACCCGAAGACGTATACTTCAAGCCTCAATGAGACTCCGATTTCAAAAGCTTCCTGCAACCAGCGTAAGGGTCGCGCAGGCCGTACATGCCCGGGAACTTGCTATCGGCTCTATCCGCGGAAAGACTATGAGACGCGGCAGATGTATACGACGGAAGAAATCTACCGTACAGATTTAAGCGAAGTTGTCCTGCGTATGGCCGAACTCGGTATTACGAATTTCTACGACTTTGATTTTATCTCGTCTCCCGGACGGGAAGGAATTGCAGGTGCCGTCGATACGCTCATGATGCTCAAAGCTATCTCGCCTGATCATATCCTTTCACCTGTCGGAAAACTGATGGTGGAATTCCCGCTTGAGCCGCGTATAAGCCGCATCATTGTGGAAGCAATCATGAAGTACCCAGATGTGCTTGAAGAAGCGCTTGTCGCTGCGTCATTTCTTTCTGCAAACTCTCCGTTTGTTCTGCCTCCGGGCGAAGAAATGGCAGCGAGGCGCGCGCACCATTCGTTCCGTGATGTACAGGGAGATTTCGTATCGTATCTGCATATTTTCAGGGCATACGAAGGTGCCGTCAACAAGGAAAAGTTCTGCAAAAGCAGTTATCTTGATGAACGAGTCATGGCTGAAATAGAAAACATTGACCTGCAGCTTACACAGATTGTAAACGACATGCAGATTCCCGTCATCGGCGGTGGTTCGATGAATAATTACCTGTGCTGTATCGCTGCCGGTATGATTCAGTTTGTATGCGTACGCGAAGGTCGCGACAATTACAGAAGTCTTACTGCGGACCACATATGCATACACCCGGGAAGCAACATGTTCCGGCAGGATCCGTTGTATATCGTCGCCGGCGAAATTGTACGTACATCTCGTATGTTCGCAATGAGCGTATCTCCTCTCACACGTTCACTGCTGGACAACATAGATCCTCTGCTCCACGACAATCTTGAGAGCAAGCGCGCAAGGCGAAGTCCTTCATTGCCAGGCGGTACACGGAATCTGGCAGACACAGGCAGGGACAAAATCAAGCCCGTCAGAGAAAATGGTAAAGAAGCGAAAAAAACGAGAAATGAAGACGTTCTCGCTTTCGGCGGTACAGCATTCCAAATCGCTAAAACGAAGGGAAAGAAAACAGTCCTTCTTCCATGGGATACATTCAAAAATGCGGTCAATATGGAAACCGATGAAAGCCGTATAAAACAGGCATCAGGACTGCGCGGAAAAATTGTGTACCAGAATGGTTTTACGCTCCTTGACGGTGAAAAGATGGAACTTATTGTAAAACTGTCTAAAGCTCTTGATCTTGAACCTCTTTCCGAAAATAAATTCGACAGAAGACTCAATATAAAGCTCTCAAATGAGGGTGCTACGCAGAAACTGACGGATGCACTCGGCACAGTGCTCCGGGTCGCCGTTGCAAAGCAGAAAAGCAAAGAATATGGTTTTGTATGCCTTTTTACTGACGGAGACGGAACGTACTGGTTCAAAATTTCACGGGGATTTATGACCGCACTAAATGAAAGTCTTTCAGCGCTTGAAATTCTCAGTGATGATGTAAATGCGGATTTCTCACCGGAACAGAAAGAAAAGGTGAACCAGTTATACCGTTCGCTCCACGCCCTTTACGACTGATACTATTCGGCAGAAGCTGCTGCGCTTGTTTGCTGCGCGGCATCCTTTGAAGGGTCGGAAGTTTTGTCTTCCTGCCCTTCATCCGGAAGGCCAAGTATCTTCCGCGCCTTTTTCTGATTGCCGCCGGCTTTCTTGTCGCCTGCTACCGACTTGATTGCATCTGCTGCGGTCTGATATTTTCCTTTTTTATACATGTCAATTCCAAGGCTTACTGTTGCTGCATCTTTTGATGCCATAAAATCACGGCACACCTGGTCATATGACGGACGGGCATATTCTGCCAGCTGCTTTCCGATTGCATACCGCAAAGTTTTCCGTTTGTCATCTTTCAGCGTTTCTTCAGCCAAAGCAAGGATTTCTTTTTCCCCTGCGTTGTTATCTTTTACAAGTGCATTTACCACCTGTTCTTTCGTTCCGTCTGAAATCTGCCCATCTATGAGGAGACTTACCAGATATGCATTTCCGTCCTGCGTATTGAGTCCGGCAATGACCGGATAACAGGCATTTTTTACAACCTGCTCCTCTTTCGGGGCTTTTGTCCTGTATATAAGATATGGTACTGCTTTTTTTAATGAAAGTTTTTTTACAGCTGCAATTGATTCAAGCCGTACTTTATAATGTTCATCTTTTATCCCCTGAATGATAACAGTCTGTGCATCGCTGTTATCGGGATAGTTCGACAATCCTTTTATGACATACTGCCGCAGGTTAGGATCGGTTTCTTCATATAAATTTATTAAAATCGGAACAGATTCAGGTTTCTGCATTTCTCCGATTGATTCTGCCGAGTACATGCGGACAAATGTATTTTCATCCTTGTTCTGAGCCAGCTCGGCAAGCTTTCCCCATGTTTCGACAGAATGGATTTTCCCAAGAACGCGTGTAAGTGACTGTTTCTGTACAACAGTTAAATCGTTTCTGTCCATATATTTTGCAAGATACAATGCTTCCGGCGGACCGCCGATATCTCCCAGCGTGGTAAGGGCATCCTGAAAATATGTCTCGTTATCTGCATCAATTAAAGCAATAACAGCAGGTATTGCTTCCGTACATTTTACTTCCGAAATATAATTGAATACGAGCGACACGGTGCTTGATTTAGTGTCGTACGGATCATTCAGAATCGTAACAGCATAATCTTCAATGCAAGGATCCTTAAAATGAGTAAAGTACTCGATAATTTTTTCACGTACTGCGGATGATTTCGTCGACTGGAACAAATCATAGACATTGTCCACGAAACGAGGATCATCATTCGTAATAAATTTCTGAATCAGCGTAATTATTTCAGGAGAGATACCGTATGACAGTGTATCTTTATAATTCTGCACATCATCAGAACTTTCATCATTGAGAGCAGCCTCTTCGCACTTTTTTTTATCGGGCTCCGCCGGCCTCCTGGCTTCCGGAACGACAGACACGCCGCCCTTTGCCATTTCCACGTCCTGAACATCCGTACCGGTATCAGGAGTGTTTGTTCCTTCGCTGAAAACGGTGGAATACATCAAAAATATACAAACGAGTATACATGCTGCTTTTTTCACGGACTGCCCCCACACACATTCTCTATTTATCTGATATTTCCTGCTTCAAATCTGGCAAGAAAATCCTTTCTGTACTGTATAAACCTGTCTTGCTCTATCGCGTGCTGTATTTCGGTAAGCATAGTATGCAGAAAACACAGATTGTGATAGGACGAAAGCATTGCGCTCAATATCTCTTGTTCTTTAAAAAGGTGACGCAGATACGCGCGCGAATAATTTCTGCAGACTTTGCAGTGACACTCATTGTCAATCGGATTGAAGTCGTGTTCAAACCGTTCCTGCTTAATTGAAAGCATTCCGTCATGTGTAAAATATGAACCGTTCCGCGCATTCCGCGTTGGAAGTACACAGTCGAACATATCAACTCCGTCGGCGACTGCTTCAAGTATATACTGAGGGGTTCCTATTCCCATGACATATTTAGGTTTTTCTTCCGGCAGATACTGCATCGTATACTGTAAAAATTGAGAGAACTGTTCGGGCGGCTCACCGACAGACAGTCCGCCTATTGCAATGCCGGGAGTGTCAAGGGACGATACAAACTGGGCACTATCCCTGCGGAGATCTTCAAAGAAGTTTCCCTGTACAATTGGAAATAGCATTCCACTGTATCCTTTTTCCTGCTGAATGAGCCACTCTTTTTTTGCACGTTCAGCCCAGTTGGTCGTTACCACAAGTGCATGTTCAGCTTCCCTTCTGTCTACGCCCCATCCCGAACAGACATCAAGCTGCATCTGTATATCGCTGTTGAATTTTGCCTGTGTCTGTACGACATTCTCAGGTGTAAACAAATGGCGGGAACCGTCTATATGGCTCTGGAATTCAGCACCCTGCAGGGATATCTTCCGCAGTTTTGCAAGAGAGAATACCTGAAAGCCGCCTGAATCAGTAAGAAAATTTCTCTGCCACTTTGAAAAACCGTGAAGTCCGCCTGCTTCCTTTATCAAATCAGGTCCCGGACGAAGAAACAAATGATACGTGTTGGCAAGTATTATTTCAAATCCAATTTCTTCAAGAGAGTCCTTTGAAACAGCTTTTACTGTAGCATTCGTCCCAACCGGCATAAAAACCGGCGTATGAACGACGCCGTGTGGAAGCTGAAGTAATCCTGTACGGGCATTACTATCTGCACTTCTATGCTGTACATTAAAAATCTGCATATTAAGTCCTTGCGAAGCGCAGCAAAACTACGCTGATTATTGTGAATAATATAACCGGGAACCACGCTCCCGAAAATGCCGAAATATATCCGAATTTTGCAAGCAGCATTGTTATCATCTGTGTTACATAAAAAAGTACCGCAGCGCTTATTGAAAAAGCAAGGCTCGTGAGCATGACATTTTTCGAAGTCTTTCCCGAAAGTCCTATAGACAGAAATACGACAATAAATACAACGAATGGAAACGCAAATTTTTTATAATAAAGGGACAACTCCTCGTTGTAAGGAAGCCCAGTCCTGACAAGATGTTCCACATACTCCTTTGCTTCTTTGACAGTAACAGTTTCTACTGAAATCGTATTGTTCCTGAACGTCTCCGCAGGTTCAACAAGCCTGTTCGTAAATTCCGCAGATACGCTTTCCATTTCTATCGCTCCGCTTTTGTTTGTATACTGCATTCCATTCTGCAGTTTCCACTTACCTGCCTCATCATCCCATTTTGCGGAATCAGCGTGAATGACAGCCTGCATCTTCTGATTTTTATCCCTGAAAATAAAATATACATTATGAAGTCTTTTCTGGGCATCGTCGTAAAAATCGGCTTTATAGATTATATTACCACCCTCCGCAAGAACAACAATTCTGTCGTTGTTAAAAGATTTTTCCTCTTTCAGCATCTGACTCTGCATTTCAGTCTTTTTTGCATATGTTTTTACAACAAGTCTGTCTTCAAAAGCAAAAAGCGCGAAACTCATAAAAAATGAAAACACCAGCAGCGGCAGGGCAAATTTGAACAAAGACACGCCGGAAGCAAAGACTGCAGTCAACTCATTATCTGCATAAAGATTACTGAGCGTAAAAGAACTTGCAAAAAGGATTCCAAGGGGAACAGCATACCACACTGTTTTGGGAACATACAGAAGCATAAGATAAAAAACCTGAAGCACCGGCACCTGATTCTGAATAAATTTCCACAGATTCATAAGCAGATCAACAAGCACAAGTACAAGTGAAAAAAAAGCGACTGCGCCGGCGAACACCGGCATAAACCTTTTGTAAAGATATTTTGCAAGTATCATTTCTTTCTCAATCTGAAGTAAAACAGCATTCCTGCAAGGCCTATGGCAAAATCCGGAAGCCACATGCTCCAGAAAGCGTTGAATCCGTTGCGACTGGCAGCGATCTGCCCCAGAATCATCATTGCCCAGTACAACACACAAATAAAAATTCCCAATATCATACCTATTGTCTGCCCGTTTTTCTGTCCGAACAACAATGCAAGAGGCAGCGCAAGAATTGCAAAGAAAAAAGACCCGAACGGAAGTGAAAATTTTTTATTATATTCCAGCGTATACAGATTAAGAACTTTTTCATTCGTATCGCCGGATTTTTTCATTTTACGCAGCGTGCGTCCCAAATCGTATGAAGTCATCTCCCTGGGGCTGACGCTTGTGCTCTTGTTAAAAAAAGATGAATCAAAAATATTAAGCACAACCTTATCGGAATTAAGCACGTCATAGTCAGAATATCTGTTTTCGCTGAAAAAGATCGCAAGCGTATCAGTCATATTAAGCTGCATAAGTACACCCTCGTTGCGTGCACTTATTAATTTCGATTTCCCGGCGGTAATTATCCGCACGCGGTTGTCACTTCCTTTATCAAAAAGGACAAGATCGGAAACTTCATTTCCGGAGACATCGCCGATAACGAGCGTTGCATTGTTAAGACGTTTTATGGAATGAGGTTCAAGTTCCACTGCCGGATTTGTCGCAAGAATGGAACGATACAATTTATTGTAATTAATTGTACCGAGCGGCAGTAAATAATCGTTCACAAAAAAAGATGCAATAGAAATTCCCACCCCCAGCAGTATGACAGGTTTCATAATAACTCTGTAGCCGAGTCCTGATGCACGCAGAATAATAATTTCGTTGTCACTCATAAGGCGGCCGAGACACATAAGAAATCCGACAAGAGTCGCAAATGGAGCTGACTGTGCAATAATAAACGGGAGACAGTACGTAATCAGTTTTACTACATCCCAGAGAGGAACACGTTTTTTCAGGATATTTTCCGCAAGCAGCAGAATCTGGTTTACGAAAAAAACCATAAAGAAAAACAAAAACGCAATCGAGAAATAGAGCAGCAATTCGCGCATCAAATACCGGTTAATCACGTGATCGCGGAGTTCTTCTTTATGCAGATATTTCCGCTGGAATCCGTCAATTTTATCGGCCACCCTTTCTGCGTACATTTTCACCGCATGAACGGTATTTTCTGCCGCGGATGCAGCCTTTTCTTCAAAACGCCCGGATTTCAACAGGGCCTTCTCCGCATATTGATTTTCCGGCGGCTTACATTTCATGCATTCGCTCCGACACCAGTTGAACCGAAACCGCCGGTACCCCTTGCCGTCTCACCAAGCAAATCTGTTTTTACAAAGGCACCATGCGTTACCGGCGCAACGACTATCTGGGCAATGCGGTCACAGCCGTTCACAACGAACGACTCTTTTCCCAGATTAATGAGAATTATTTTCAGTTCCCCCCGGTAATCGCTGTCTATTGTACCAGGTGTATTCAATACGGTGACGCCATTCTTTGCTGCAAGTCCGGAACGAGGACGTACCTGGATTTCGTATCCTTCGGGAATTTCAAAATACAATCCGGTGGAAACGAGCGCGGATTCTCCGGGAGCAATTTCGACCGGGGATTTTACGAATGCGCAGACATCAGCGCCGGCCGCGCCTGTAGTCTTATAAACAGGAAGTACCGCTCCATCCTGTACCGTACATTTGATTTGAACCGATTTTATCATATGCGCCCGCCTTCTGTTATTTGTATAAACTGATTATATCTTTTTTTTCCTTAAATGACAGCCCTGGTCCGTAGATTACAAGAACTCTGTTTTTTACATCAACCATTTCTTTCAGACACCGTCCGACGTCTTCTTTTGTTATGCTCCTTATAAGGGCAATACGATCATCTGCGGATTTATATTCATACCCGCCCTCGTAGCACCGCTCAAGAAATTTCATACGGTTTTCAATATCTGCATCGGCCATTAGTTCTTCACCGCATAAATGTTCGCGGGCTGCATCAACCTCTTCTGAAGTCACTCCGCTGCTGAACAATTTACTCATTTCAGCATGCAGGTCGGCAAGAATCTTTCCACTGCTGCGTTTTGCAGAAGATGCATACGCACACCAGAACGCTGAGTCTGCATAGAATGTTGAATAGCTGTATACGCTGTAACACCAGCCGCCTTTCTCCCTCAGCGACTGGAACAACCTGGAACTCATCGTGTCGCCGGTCAGTGCGTTCATTACGGCGAGCGTACAATACATACGTTCGTCGACAGGAAGTTTTAGCGGATAAAGCAAAAAAAACTGTTCCTGCTGGAATGATGATTTAATAAATGAAATACCGCTCTTCCACAAAGGAATCTGATCCGCATATTGTGCAGCAAGCACTTTGTCCGCATCTGTAAGCGGAAGGTCATCATGTCTGCCCAGTTTGGAAAGTCTCTCCGCGACAGTCTTCACGTCGAACGAACCGGCAATGCACGTACACATCGCACCGTGAACAAAATGTTCCTCATACCATGATATAAGGTCTTCCCGGCTGAGCGATTTTACCTGTTCTACAGTCCCGCTGATGCCTGCGCTTATCATCTGGTCCGGCCATACAGCGTTTTCAACAGCATCAAGTGCAGATTCTTCAGGATCATCTTTCGATGTAATTATCTCACTTTCAACTACCTTGCGTTCCCGTTCCAGTTCAATTTCGTCAAACACCGCATTTTCAGTCATGTCGCACATAATGTCCAGCGCGACGTTCACACTTGAAGATGGTACAACACAATAAACGCAGACATTCTCACGCTCTGTATACGCATTGATATAACCACCCATGCGGTCAAATGCGCAGGCGATGTCGAATGTGGTGCGTTTTTTAGTTCCCTTGAATAACATGTGCTCTGTGAAATGCGTCACACCCCGGTTTTCAGAGTTTTCACTCCTGCTGCCTGTATAAAACCAGAAACCGATTGCGGCAGTTTTACCTGTGACAATCGGTTCCTCAATGAGTATGACGCCGTTCCGCAGTTTTACCGGTTTACCACCCGGTTGCGGTCCGGTTATCATGTTTATTTATTTTTTGCCTGTTCGTCAAGCGCGTCGATATACGAAAGATTCAGACGTCCCATTTTATCAACTTCAAGAAGTTTTACAGGAATCTGCTGTCCTTCTTTAAGTATATCGGTAACCTTCTCGACTCTCTGATGTGAAAGTTTGGAGATATGGCAAAGACCTTCCTTTCCGGGAAGAATTTCTACGAAAGCACCAAAATCCATGATACGTTTTACTGTACCATTGTAAATTGTACCGGGTTCCGGATCTTCCGTAATGCCCTTTACCGCTTTCTTTGCTTCTTCAGCAGCATTCCCTGTCTTTCCGTAAATAGTTACAGTTCCGTCGTCATCAGTATTGATTGTAACACCGTACTGGGCACAGAGTGATTTCACATTCTTGCCGCCGGGGCCGATAAGAGCACCGATTTTGTCAACAGGAATCTTCATGGAAAGGATTTTCGGAGCATACATGCTGATCGGCTGCGGCTTATCGATACATTTTTCCATAATTGAAAGAATGTGCAGCCGTCCGGCTTTAGCCTGGGCAAGAGCTTCCTTCATTATTTCCATGGAAACACCGGCAATCTTGATATCCATCTGGAATCCGGTAATGCCGTCTTTAGTGCCTGCAACCTTGAAGTCCATATCGCCAAGGTGGTCTTCCTCTCCGAGAATGTCGGAAAGAATCTTGTAATGTTCGTATTTCGGCCCGTCGGTAATAAGTCCCATTGCCACACCGGCAACCATCTTTTTAAGCGGGACTCCGGCAGCAAGCATTGAAAGACATCCGCCGCATGTTGAAGCCTGTGAAGACGATCCGTTTGATTCCATAATTTCAGAAACGACACGGATTGTATACGGGAATTCTTCGCGGCCCGGAACCATCGGAGCAAGGGACCGGCGTGCAAGGTTGCCGTGACCGATTTCGCGGCGTCCTGTCGTCAGTTTTCCGACTTCGCCGACAGAATAGGGCGGGAAATTATAATGAAGAATAAAATGCTCACTGCGGTCTCCGTCAATATCATCATAAGACTGTTCATCAAGTGATGTACCGAGCGTTGTAATTGCAAGAGACTGTGTTTCACCGCGGGTAAACAGGGCAGAACCATGAGGACGCGGCAGTACGTTGACTTCACATGTAATCGGGCGTATTTCGTCACATTTCCGTCCGTCAATACGTATGCCTTTTTCAAGAATCGATTTACGAAGCAGTTTGTACTGAATATCGTCGATGAGAGCTGCATATAATTTTGCCTGCATAGGATCCGCCAGCTGTTCTGCATGTCTGGCAGCAACAGCTTTCTTTACTTCACCAACTGCAGCACCGCGGGCCATTTTTCCGTCACGGAAGCAGGCTTCCTGTATAAGCGGCGTTGCCTCTGCTTCAATCTGTTCTGCATTCTGCAGCGTTATCTCAAGCGGAGCAAGCGGAAGCTTATCTTTTCCGGCAAGCTTCTGGAGTTCTTCCTGGAGATGGCACATATCGGTAATGAACACCTGTGCTTTTTCAAGTGCACCAAGCATCACTTCTTCTTCAACTTCGTCACCGCCGCCTTCAACCATTGTGAAGCCTTCGGCAGTTCCTGCAACGACGATTTCAAGCTGAGCTTTCTCAATCTGTGCAAACGTCGGGTTAATAACATACTGGCCGTCAAGATAAGCCACGCGGCATGCAGCCACAGGGCCGTGAAACGGAATATCGGAAATCGTTACTGCCGCCGAAGAAGCAATAACAGCAAGAATATCCTGCGTATGAACGCCGTCAGCAGAAACGCATGTCGGCACAATCTGAATTTCACGTCCGAAAGTCATTTCAAAAAGCGGACGCATAGGACGATCAATAAGGCGGGATACAAGGATTTCCTTGTCCTTCGGGCGTCCTTCCCTTTTTACGAAACCGCCGGGAATCTTTCCTGCAGCATAAAATTTTTCATTGTAGTCGACAGTAACAGGAACATAGTCCATACCTTCAACAGCTTCATGTGACGTACACACTGTCGCAATAATTGCAGCACCACCCCACTGTGCATATACACAGCCGTTCGCCTGCTTTCCGATTTTTCCTGTTTCCAGGATGAGGTCGGCATCACCAACCTTTGCAGTTACTCTTTGTACCATCTTTTCCTTCTACTTCTTTTTCTGGTCTTTTCCGCTGAATACAGCCGGAAATACATCCTCTGTTAAAATAAAAAGCCTGCCGCCGTCGCGGTGCACGGTCTCGCAGGCTTATAGCTGTTTACTTGCGGATGCCAAGTTCTTTTATAAGTGCACGGTATCCCTCAAGATTTGTGCGCTCATAATATTTAAGAAGCTTGCGGCGAGCACCGACAACCTTCATGAGAGAGCGTTTTACACCCTTGTCTTTCGGGAAGTTCTTTGAATGAGCCGTAAGCTGAATGATACGGTCAGTCAGCAGTGCAATCTGAACTTTTGTATTGCCTGTATCGTTTTCTTTGTCGCCGTATTTTGTGACAACTGCGGCTGTTGCTTCTTTTGTAAGTGCCATTGCTATACTCCTAATTTACCTGACTAATAAATTCTACATTCCTGATATGAGACAGCGTGTTTCGTGCAGGCACCTCCAGGCGAAGGAAGTGAGGTTCTACATTTAAACGCAGCCTGATTCTGTTATCAGGCGTAATTACCACAACATCATATATACCGTCTGACGGTAAGGCCTGTAAAAAGCTTTCCCGTTCCGCGGCCAGAGAGTTCTCTGCCTGTTTCCATATAGTCTGTGAACAGTCAAGTGTATAATTACGTCCCAGCATTTCCGCGGCGGAATAAAAATCCCCCCTGAAGATACATGACCGTATAAAGGAAGAACTGATGCGTTCCTTTTTATACATGACAGGTTCAGGAAACTGCACCGTAATACCATTACGGACAGAAAACTCCGAGATTTCTTTCATACCAAAAGCGCCGCCATATCCGCAGTGGAAATCTCTTCCCTCTGCTAAAAATCTTAAACCACAGCTTTTCATCAATATAGATAAGAAATCTTGTCCTTCTATTTTACCGAATTCAATAGAAAAGTCAATGACCACAGCAAACGACATACCTTTTTTGTCAAGGAGTTCAAGTTTCTGCTCAAGCGTGGACAAATCACCTTCATACGCTTCCGGACGTTTAAATCCGCCGAGCGATTGAGAAAATGTAACTACACCGGGAATATATCCATATGATTCTGATGCATCAAGGACAGCCTTGAAGAGTACATCGTGCCCTGTATGGGGACCGTCAAAGCTGCCGACTGTAACTGCACTGCCTTTCTCGAAAAGTGAGGGCAGTTGTTCATTTCCCAAAAATATACGTTCAATCTGCGTCCAGGTAAAAATCTGCATACATCCTACAGTATAGCATTTTTATGCTTTCTTGTAAGCAAATCAGATCATAAAATGCTCCGCATTTTTTCCGGTTTACACGTAAATAATTCTGCCCGTCACGGGGGCAGCAGGATCCGTTTTTGGTATGTCAAAAATGCTCCGCATTTTTCACTTTTTACACGTAAATAATCCTGCCCGTCACGGGGGCAGGATTATTTACTCTTGTAAAATCTCTATAGTAGCGATAAAATAATTCACAGTATATTTCAAAAGTCTGGGGACCTTGATATGCGAAAAATGGTAAAGGAGTGACATATGGCAATCAAAAAAACTGTAAAAACAGACAAAAGTACTAAAAAAGCTTTAAAACCCGCAAAAAAGACAGTAAAAGCTGCCAAAAAACCTGTTAAAACTGCAAAAAAGACAAAAACAGCAGTCAGGAAGTCGTCCAAGAAGAATCTTGACTGGAGCAACCTTCCTTTCGCGTATGTAAAGACAGACAAACGTTTTGTCTCCAATTTTAAAAACGGAATGTGGGACAAAGGTAAACTTACAACTGATGATAAAATCGTCATCACAGAATGTGCAGGCGTTCTCCAGTATTCTCAGTCATGTTTTGAAGGACTCAAGGCATATACAACAGAAGACGGACACATTGTTACGTTCAGGCCTGATCTTAACGCAGAACGTATGGAACGTTCGTGTAAACGTCTTGAAATGCCGGTATTCCCGCAGGAACGTTTTATTGAGGCAGTTCTTGCAACAATCAAGGCTAATAAGGCATACGTACCGCCGTACGGCAGCGGTGCAACGCTCTACGTCAGACCCTATATGTTCGGGTCAAACGCTGTTATCGGCGTAAAACCGGCTGATGAATATCAGTTCCGTATTTTTGTCACACCTGTCGGACCGTATTTCAAGGGTGGTGTAAAACCAATCACAGTGCGGATTTCCGACATGGACCGTGCGGCACCGCATGGAACGGGCGATATAAAGGCCGGTCTTAACTATGCGATGAGCCTTCATAATATAGTGGATGCGCACGAAAAGGGATTCTCAGAGAATATGTACCTGGATCCTGCAACGCACACATATATTGAAGAAACAGGAGGGGCAAATATCCTCTTCGTAACACAGGACGGACGGCTTGTAACTCCGAAATCAGACAGCATACTGCCCTCTATTACACGGCGCTCACTCATATATGTTGCAGAAAGCATCCTGCACATTCCGGTAGAGGAACGTAAAATCGACAAGAAAGAGCTTTCTTCCTTTAGTGAATGCGGTCTTTGTGGAACTGCAGCCGTAATATCTCCGATTGGAAAAGTAGTCGATCACGACAAGGAAATTATATTCCTCGGAAGTAAAGACAGAATGGGACCTGTTCTTCAAAAACTGTACGACACGCTCACCGGTATTCAGATGGGCCGTCTCTCCGCCCCAAAAGGCTGGATTTACGAAATAAAGTAATCCGGCTGAAACTACAGAAAAAACAACCGGCTATAAAAAAACGGACACAGCAGATGCGTGTCCGTTTTTTTTAATGCAGGCAGGTTATCTGTCTGCTGAAATATGAATCTTATTTTATCTTTCGCAGGAACGCATCTTTAAATCCATATGATTTGAAACGTTCTGTCACTGCTGCATACTCATCAACAGAAAGCGGGCCGACCATTACCTGTTTAGCTTTTCCCGACACGAGCGGGACAAGGGTAATCGGATATTTTTTTCCGTATTTCTTCACAATCTCACGGATATTCGTTTCGTCTGCAAATACTCCTATCTGTATATAATATTTTCCGCTTTCGAGCGATTTCAGGTTCGGCAGTGTGTACTTATCCAATTCACCGCTGACTGGAGCGGATGCCGCAGCAGGCATCTCTTTCGCAGAATCGGCAGCAGCCAGTGTTTCTGAAGGAAGAGAACCTGCTGCAGCTTCCTGTTCTGCATTTTTTCCGGAAGCAGGAGGATTTGGTGATGACGGTACAAGAATAATCGGGGCATAAGCTTCCGAATCGGGAGCTTCATCTTCAACGGGAGAGGAAACCGCTGGTGCGCTTTCTTCGGGTGCAACGGTTTTATCCTCGTCAAAAGGTTCGCCCGCAACATCAGGTTCTGACGAAGCGCCGGTCGTACCATCAACCTTCTCAGTCTCGATATTACCACCTTTTTCAGGTTGTACATCAGGTGTTACAGCTTCTGCGGATGATTCTGTATCCGTAACAGGTGCAGGTTCCAGTTCCACAGCTTTTTCTTCCGCTGGTGCTGTACCTTCATCGGAAAGATTCTCTTTGTACGGTTCTGCGGCATTTTCCTCTTCCGTAACAGCGGCATCGCCTGCTTCTGATTCAGATGCTTTTTCCTCTTCAGATGGAACTACAGGACTGACTTTTTCTGCCTCATCTGTATCAGTATCCGATGAAGTTTCAGGAGTGACGGCATTTTCCGTCGGAGCTTCTTCTCCTGGCTTTTTTTCTTCTGTTTCCACAGGTTCCGCAACAGCAGGTTCTTCTGCTTTCGAGGGTTCTTCTGTAGCAGTAATAGTCTCTTCCGGAGCGATTTGCTCAGCAGCGGATGGCGTTTCTGCTGTATCCGGTACTACGCTTCCGGCTGGCTTGGCAGACTGGTCTTCTACAGGCTGTTCCACGGAAGTCTCTTTCGGAGCATCTGTTTCGGGAGCACCTGCAGTATCTGCAGTTTTCGCCGGTGCACTTTCCGCTGCCGCCGCTGTATTCTCTGATTTTATTCCCGTGCCGGTATCACCCATCTCCGCTGCCTGCGTGCTGTTTTCCGGTACTGTCTCCGGCGTCGTTTCTACAGTGTCAGAGGATTTTTTCACTTCATCGGTATCGGCAGATGTTTCTTCCGTACCATTTGCAATGACGGCCGTTCCCGACACAGCCTCATCAAGCTGTCCTGAACGTTTTGTTATTTTTACAATGATATTCGAATTTTTCTCAATACCCAGCGTATCTGCAGCTTCCGGAGAAAGCAGAATTGCGACACCTTCTGACGGATCAAGAGCTCCAACTACAAGAATGTCGGCAGTTTTTTTTGTCGACAGATTTGAAACTGTTATGCTGTCTCCCGGCAGATATCCAATCGTTTTTGCAAAAAGCCCCTGTGGAAACGTACCTTCATCAGCTACAACAGCCCTCCCGTCGAGAGACGGACTGAACGAAGCGAATACAGTACAGCTTATAATTACTGCACAGATTATTCCGATTCTTTTTTTCATGTTTCCCTTCCTTATGCTTTCACCTTCAAGGCTTTTTGTATCTGTTCCGCAATTTCAGCGGCATAATTTCTTACACTGTCGGTATCGTCCTTTCCAAGAGCGGTTTTATCAACAGTATTTTTCATATCAGCAATATTTTTTCCTGACTGGATTTCAGTTATTGTCCACGTCACGTAATCAAGGTTGCTGAGTGCGACAGCTTCAGGATTTGTAGACGAGGATGTATCATAATACAAACAAAGCTGAACAAAATACTGAGAACCGCCGGCAGCTGCATCGGCAAATGCAGTCTTCCATACAGCTTCATCGCTGCCGTCTTTTACAGCTGCCGCCCGTTCGTTTGTCACGATGTTGCCCTGATTAAAAAAATAATCAAGCATTTCATCTTCAATTACAAGTGTCTGCTCGCACACATTTTCCTGAGCTCCGTTATGCTGAACAACCTGAAATGAAAGTTGTGCACTCCAGCAGCTGGAAACGGTAAGCAGAATTACTGACAGCACCGCTATCGCCTGTCTTTTCCCCATACTGACCCCACTTAATCAAATTCCTGTAAAAGCCATGAAGAACGAAAATGAATATGGTAATCCACTCATTTTTTCTCTTCCTTACTTATCATCGGATTTACGGCTGTCAGTATTTAGTGATTTTTACCTTAAATGCTGTATATCGCCCTTCAATTGAAGAAATACCGCCTGTATGATATAGTAGAAAACGTGAATAAATCTCAGAAACGTCTGTATATAATCGGCGCAGGATTCGCCGGTCTTTCGATTGCTGACGACATAAAACGAAAAAAAATATTCGGTACTGTAACCGCATTCCTTGATGACGACAAAACGCTCATCGGGCAGGAATTCGACGGAATACCGGTAATAGGTCCTATCGATAATATAACATCCCTGCTGCACTGCACGGACGACGATGAAGCGATTATCGCTATACCGAGCGCACCGACTGAACGTATTAGGCAAATATACGAAACACTCAAAGCCGGCGGATTCGAGCACATAAAAATTCTGCCGGGTATAAGCCAGGTTGTAAACGGGACGGCTCATCTTGTTCAGGCGAGGGAAATTGACCCGCTCGATATTCTGGGCCGCACGCCTGTTACCATTTCGCTCAAGGAAAGCCTGTCTTATCTCAGAGGAAAACGGGTGTTGATCACGGGAGCAGGTGGTTCCATAGGCTCAGAGCTTGCACGCCAGCTTCTTTCCGGAGGTGCCGAGCGTCTGTACCTGTTCGGGCATGGAGAAAACTCTATCTACCAGATAGACAGAGAGCTCCGGCTGCTGCAGAAGGAAGGAGTTGGTGAAAAGGCGACTATAGTTCCCATTATAGGAGATATGAAAGACAGGGCATACACGAACTATATCATTTCGCATACACACTGTGATGTTGTCTTTCACTGTGCGGCATACAAACATGTGCCGATGATGGAAGAAAATCCCGTTGCTGCAATTGAAAACAATGTGTTCGGTACAAAAAATCTGCTTGATGCGTGCATTTTACATAACGTTCACCGTTTTGTGCTGATTTCGACAGACAAAGCCGTCTCTCCCGTCTCCGTATACGGTGTTTCAAAGATGCTTTGTGAAAAGCTCATCCTTGAATACTCAAAAAAGGCCCAAAACGGAAATGCCTTCATGTTCGTGCGGTTCGGCAACGTACTCGGATCAAGAGGCTCTATCCTGCCGCTCTTTATGGAACAGATAAAGAACGGCGGGCCTGTCACTGTTACGGAAAAAAAAATGGAGCGCTATTTCATGACAATTCCAGAAGCATGTTCCCTCGTTCTCCGTACAGGCGGCGTCGGTTCCAACGGCGCTTCATACCTGCTTGATATGGGGACGCCTGTCAAAATAGTCGACATTGCAGAGCAGATTATACGGTTCAGCGGATTTGAGCCGTATAAGGACATAGACATAAAATTTGTAGGCGCACGCAAAGGAGAACGAAACGTTGAGCCGCTGTGGCTCCCCGAAGAAGAGCCGCAGAAGACGTCCTATGAAAAAATACTGCAGCTGAAAAATATGCCGTATACGGCACAACGGTTGAACGAGCTGCTTGAAAAACTCTATCCCGTATGCATCGGAGGTAAAAACCTGCAGTCAGTCACAAAACTGTACAGAAACAGGGAATATCTTATCTCTGTGCTCTCCGCCGATGTACCGTCCCTTGCAGAGTTCTACGCACAGAAAAATGACAACGGAGGAAAATGATGGCAGATTGTGATTCACTAAAAGTTGCATTTTCACGCCCTTCAATAGGACCAGAAGAAGAAAATGCGGTGCTCTCCGTACTTCGTTCCGGATGGCTCACGACAGGAAAATACGCGCTGCAATTTGAAAAGGATTTTTCTGAAAAGATGAACAGTACGCCGAAAGCAGTTGAAGATGCCCGCAGAGCGCTCAATCTTGACACGCAGCCGGTTGTCAGTTTTGCGGTAAACAGCAATACCAGCGGCATGATTCTTGCTATGGATGCATGCGGTGTCGGGCCGGGAACGGCAGTCATTACAACTCCGTACACATTCGTTTCAACTGCAACGTGTGCACGCCATCTCGGTGCCGACGTTTATTTTGCCGACATTGAAAAGGATTCGTACAGTATAGACATACAGAAAGTCGAGAACATACTGAAAAACGATACTGCACACAAAGTACGCGCAGTCGTTCCCGTTCATGTTGCGGGAAATATCTGCGACATGGAAAAATTGTGCATACTGGCAAAAAGGTACAATGTCAAAGTCATTGAAGATGCGGCACATGCATTCCCCTCACCCACTCCCCTCGGTTATGCGGGGTCAATTGGCGACGTGGGAGTCTTTTCTTTCTATGTTACGAAAACAATCACGACAGGCGAAGGCGGTATGGTCTGCGTACGCGACAGCGGCCTTGCAAAAAGAATAACAGTCATGCGTATGCACGGTATGGACCGCACGACATGGGACCGCTATACTTCACCAAGAGCCTCATGGGAATACGATATTATCGAACCCGGATATAAATTCAACCTGCCGGATATACTTGCGGCAATCGGCGTCGAACAGTTGAAGAAGGCAGATAGTTTTTACGAGAAGCGCATAAAAATCGTGAAAAAATACAACGATGCATTCAGCAGACTTGATTTTATTACGCTTCCTCCGGATGGTACGGGAAACGCATGGCATTTATATCTGCTGCGCATAAAACCCGGAAAACTTTCCATAGGACGTGACGAATTTGCAAAAGAACTGCAAAAAAAGGGGATAGGCATATCTGTACACTTTATCCCGCTTTTCCGGTTTACATACTGGAAGAACCTGTATCCGTCGTTTACCAAGCAAAACTATCCGAATGCAGAACAACACTATGTTACAACAATATCAATCCCGCTGTGGCCCGATATGACTGAAAGTATGGCAGAAGATGTAATACGGGCAGTAACAGAAACGGGAGAGGAGCACCATGCCTAAAAGCAGGAAAAGTACAAAAAAGACAAAAAGTGTACGGCTTTCACTTCAGGCACAGGATTATTATACAGACTGCAGTAAACCAGGCATGCTCTACGGGGCGCTTATACGAAGCCCTGCCGTGTCCGGCACTATTACGAATATTTCAATTCCGCAGCTTCCCGACGGCTATTTTCTTTTTACCGCACGAGACATTCCGGGAAAAAATTCAGTTCATACGCTTACAACCGATACGCCAGTTTTCTGCGCCGATAAAGTCTCATATTTCGGTGAACCGATTGGTATTATTGCGGGGCCTGATGAATCGACCGTATACGCACTTACATCTGAAATAGAGGTAACATTCGACAGTACAACGCTTGAATCGGTCCTTGAATCCGTCGCGAAAGAATACACGAGGCCTGTCATCAAGCTTCCTGTCAGCGGACTTAAACCGGACTCGAATCAAATTGCCGAAATTACAAAAGCAATGAATCTTGCTCCGGTACCGGAACTGCGCCCCGTTCCCTTTAAGCAGAATATTCCTTCGCTTGGGGAAAACAACAGCTTAATAATCGCACAACGGATTGTAAAAACAGGTGTATTCTTTTCCGAAAACGAGGGTACGCCCGACGAAATTTTTAAATCGGCAGATTTCACCGTTGAAGGGACATGGATGCAGGATACCGTACAGCCTGCGTGGGCAGAAACGAACGGCGCATTCTGTTTTATGGAAAACGGTATACTGAATATTTTTACACCGACGCAATGGCCCAATTATCTGAGGAAGGCTGTTTCCGTCTCTCTGAATCTCGACGAAGAACATATTTTTATAAAAGAGACAAATTCAAGCGGCCATGATGCAAACGGCATATGGCGTAATGCGACGCTCGTAATTCAGGCTGCTGTCGCAGCGTACCTTACCGGAAAACCAGTAAAACTTACGCTCTCGCGGGAAGAGCACCAGACATTCATGAAATCCGGAGTGCCTGCAAAAATCCATCACCGCACCGCAGTCATGAAGGACGGAACTATCAAAGCTGCCCAGATTGACATAAACATCAATGTTGGCTCCTGCAATCCTTTTTCACAGGAAATTCTTGACAGGCTTGTTATAGCATCATGCGGTATTTACAATGTCCCGAATATTTTTATATATGCAAAAGCGGTTACATCAACAAATCCCCCGACATCAATCTTTCCGGGAACAATTGATTCGCAGTCTTTTTTTGCATTGGAAAACCACATTCAGCAGATTGCAGATGAAGTGAACATTCAACCGCTTGATATCCGCCTGAAAAACATATGTGCGGAACAGAAAGAACCGAGCATGCCCTTTCTCTTCCGGACAGAAAAAGTTGAAGATGTGCTGCAGGCTGTCATAGAAATGAGTGATTTCAACCGTAAGTATACGACGTTCCGCATTGATGCAAAACAGCACCGTAATTCCGAAGATATGTTCTTTGCCCTTCCCATTAGGGGAATAGGGTTCGCCTGTGCATTCGACGGCTCGGGCTATTTCAGCAATGATCTTTTTTCAAACAGCCAGAAGATTGCAGTTACACTCAATGAAAACGAAACGGTAACAATTCACTCGCTCATTCCATCCCCTTCGATTTCGGAAATTTGGATTAAGACCGTATCTTCGATTCTCAAACTGCCGCCGGCATCAGTAATGATTGTCCCCGACATGGAACTGAACGATGCCATGCCGCTTCCTGACAATATCTACAATAATATAAGTATAATGACACAACTGCTGAAACAGTGCTGTCTTGATATTGAAAGAAAGCGTATAAAAACGGCGCTGCCGGTGACGGTAAAAAAGGGATTGACACCATCCATGAAAAAATTATGGAATAAGGAAGCATTCTGCGGCGTCCCGTTTCATTCGACGTCTTTCGGTTCTGTCGTTGTAGAAATCGAACTTAACCCCTACACATATAAAGAACATATAAAGGGCATATGGTTTGCAATCAACTGCGGGCAGATATTTTCCGCACGGGCAGCGGAAAATACAATACGGCTTGCAATTCAGCAGGAACTGTCGCAGCTTGTTTCCGACGAAACTATTTCATGTGACAGCGTTCATATTTCGTTCATCCAGTCAGCAGCAAATCCGGGACAGATAGGAGAACTTGTTCACAGCACCGTTCCTGCTGCATTTTCATCCGCACTGTCCCAGGCTCTCGGCTCCCGCATCAGGAAACTGCCGTGTACAGCCGAGACAATTTATTCGCAGGGAGGCAAAGCATGAAGATACCGGTAACACTCAACGGCACAAAAATCGTGCTGGAGGCTGAACCTCAGGAGAAACTGCTCAATGTTCTGCGACACCTTAATATACTTTCCGCAAAATGCGGGTGTAATGAAGGGTACTGCGGTGCGTGCACCGTTCTGCTCGACAATAAACCGGTGCCGGGCTGTATTGTGCCGGTCGCAATCGTACGGGATTCAACAATTGTGACACTCGAATACTTTTCAAAAAGCGAAGAATATCAGGATATACTAAATGGGTTCAATAAAGCCGGAATTCATATGTGCGGATACTGCAATGCCGGAAAAATTTTTGCAGCATGGCATCTACTCAATACATCGATGAAACCCGACCGTAAACTTATTTACGACGAAATCAATCATCTTTCGCCCTGCTGTACAAATAACGATATACTGATAAACGGCATTCTGTACGCGTTCGATTTTAGAATTCACCGGATAGGAGCACTGAAAAATGCAAAAAACTGAACATACATTCTTCTTTGCGAAAACGATTCCGGAACTATTCTATCAGCTTAAATCGGTATCAGGCCTTCAGGTTGTCGGAGGCTGTACGAGAATCGAAAACATGCCGGAAAAGGCCATATCAATCCGCGGCATCCAGGATCTGGCAATCATGACAAAACACGAGCGCTATCTGGACTGCGGCCCCGGAGTTGTGCTTTCCGACATTCTCGCACTCGGGCGCACCCGCGTCCCGGAAATATTTCTTGATGCAGTTCAGAGCGTTGCGAATCCTATGGTACGCAACATTGCAACAATCGGCGGTAATATTTGTGCGCCTGGCAAAAAATTATCGCTGTACGCATCCCTGCTTGCTCTTGACGCACGCCTTGAATTCCGCAATCCGGTTGATACAATGTACATTCCCCTTCTTAGTTTTGACGGCATTCCGAAGGGATTCATTTTGTCCAATATACGCATTCCGCTCAACGACTGGGATATTTCCGTTTTCCGCCGTCTCGGCCCCGATCACAAAATAACAGACACAAGTGCATCGTTTGCGTTTCTTGCGGACAACGACAAAAGCATGATAACGAATATAAAGCTTGCATTTGCAGGCACCGTTACGTTCAGAAGTCTTGAACTTGAAAACAGGCTGATAGGAACCCGACTCCCGCTGACGACAAGGGACATAAGCATCCTTGTCGAAGCAGCTGTCAGGCAGTTTGATAAAGCTGCGGAAGGAATTACCTACAACCCGATTTTGCGCCGCCAGTTCCTAAACCTTACGCGCTATTCGCTTGAGCAGCTGACATAACGTCCGTACTGCGATGCAGTTCGGACTGTCTCACTTTATTAACATTGCGTCGCCGTAGGAGAAAAAGCGGTACTTTTTTTCTACAGCCGTTTTATAGGCGTTGAGTATATTCTCACGGCCGGCGAATGCGCTTACGAGCATGATGAGCGTCGACTCGGGAGTATGGAAATTTGTGAACATTTCGTCTATAACTTTGAACCTAAATCCCGGATACATAAAGATATGCGTGCTGCCTGTTCCCGCTTTTACGATACCGTTTTCATCGCAGGCTGATTCAAGCGTACGCACAGATGTCGTTCCAACGGCAAGCACTTTCCGCCCTTCCTTGTGAGCCTGATTTATTTTCTGCGCTGTGATTTCCGGTACGGTGTAGACTTCCTCATGCATTTTGTGATTTTCTATCTCATCTTCACGTACAGGCAGGAACGTGCCTAATCCCACATGAAGCGTCACCCATTCAATATCTATGCCCCTGTCCTCAAGACGTTTCAGCATATCATCTGTAAAATGGAGTCCTGCTGTCGGGCATGCAGCACTGCCGGTTTCCTTTGCGTATACGTTCTGATACCGTTCACGGTCCTCGTCTGTATCCTCCCTCCTGATATACGGAGGAAGCGGTATATGTCCGTTTTTTTCAAACCAGCTTTCGGTAATCTGAAAATCGAATTTCATATCGCGGAATTCAGTACCATCTTTCGCTTCATCTTCTATGATTGTACCGACTGAACCGTCGGGGAATGTATACTGCATTCCGGGCTTTTGTTTTTTTGCGCCTTTTACCATCGTGTTCCACACACAACCGTCCGAATCAACCTGATTAAGGAACATGAATTCCTGCTCACGGCCGGTCGTTTCTTTTATACCGTACACCCGCGCTCTCCGGACGCGGGAATTGTTGAAAATCATAAGCGTGCTGCTGTCGATTAAATCAGGCAGCTCCGCCATTTCGTGATGAATCACTTTGCCGTCAAAACGTCCGAGTTCCATAAGCTTATCTTCACCACGCACTTCGGACGGGTGCTGCGCAATAAGCTCCTCCGGCAAATCAAAATAAAAGTCTTTCGTCAACATGTTTTGTACTTCCTGAAATTCCTAAATGTGTGTACGCCTTATCTGTCACTACGCGGCCGCGGGGGGTGCGCTGAATCAGCCCCCGCTGAATCAGGTATGGTTCGTAGTAATCTTCAAGTGTATCGATAGACTCTCCGATCGATATTGCAAGCGTTTCAGCGCCGACAGGTCCCCCTCCGAAATTCTGGATAATCGAAAGTAGTATTTCTCTGTCGTATTTTTCAAGTCCGAGGCTGTCTATTTCAAGCCTCTTCAGACCGCCTTCAACAATTTTTTTCGAAACGACGCCATCGCCTTCAACCTGTGCAAAATCCCTCATGCGCCTCAGGATGCGGTTTGCAACACGGGGAGTACCGCGGGAACATGATGCCATGAGCAGTGCCGCTTCCTTGTCCACTTTCACATTAAGAATGCCTGATGACCGGTTGATAATCAGTGCAAGTTCTTCGTGCGTGTAGTAGTTGAACCGCTGGATAATGCCGAAACGGCTTATAAGCGGCGTTGATACCATACCGGCCTTTGTCGTCGCGCCTACAAGCGTGAACGGTGGAATGGGTATACGTACAGTACGAGCCGCAGCTCCCTGTCCGATAACCCAGTCGAGTTCAAAATCTTCCATTGCGATGTAAAGCATTTCCTCTATGGCAGGTTTGAGCCGGTGTATTTCGTCTATAAAGAACACTGTCCGGGGAGTTATAGTCGAAAGGATTCCCGCAAGATCTTTTGGTTTATCAAGTGCCGGCGCAGAAGTCACTTTAAAATCCGCACCGAGTTCGTGAGCCGTAATCTGTGCAAGTGTCGTCTTCCCGAGTCCCGGAGGCCCGATAAGGAACAAATGATCAAGCGGCTCTTCCCTGCTGCGAGCAGCTTCTATGAATACGGAAAGGTTTTTCTTAATCGTTTCCTGTCCGAGAAATTCGTTAAGAAGCTGCGGTCGAAGGCTGTTTTCCTGCGCATCTTCTTCATCGTGTATGTCAGCACGCACTATATGTGAAAATCTGTCGTCTCCGGCAGCCCCGTCGAATCCGTCTATATCTTTTAAGTTGCTCATTGTGCAAGCTCCACAAGCGCACGGCGGAATACAGCATCTTCCTTTTCTGTCGTTTTTTTGTTGTCCCAGCCATCCTCTTTTGCAAGAACGGCGGAAATATCAGCAACGGCCTGTTCGCAGTCGCGCCTGTCGTATCCCATAGAAGCAAGCGATGTCACAACGGCATCATACGGTCCTGATGCAGCGCGTCTGACAACAGTTTCGCTTCCATCAAGAGTCAGCTTTCCTTTGAGGGCAAGCATCATCTTCGCAGCTGTCTTTTTTCCAACCCCCGGGACTTTTTCCAGAACAGCGACATCGCCTTTATCAAGGGCAGCGACAAGCTGCGTGCCGGCAATGTTTGTAAGAATCTTGACTGCGCCCTTAGGCCCTATGCCTTCGACTTTGAGTAGATCGAGAAACAACTGGCGTTCCTGATTCGATGCAAAGCCGTAAAGGGCCATAAAGTCTTCGGTATGTACCATGTACGTATAAATGCGGCCTGTCTGTCCGACGGGCGGCAGCGCGTCTACTGTAGTACCCGGAACGGTGAGGCTCCATTCAATTCCATGTGTATCAATAAAAACAGTATTCGGAAATTTGCCGGTAATTGTACCGGTCAGACTGTTAAACATACATATAGTATATCAAAAAACAGAGGAATAATGAAGATGTGTAATTGCTCCGGCAAGAGCATCCGCAGCATGGTCAGGTCTTGGTTCCGTCTCGAGCGCAAGCAGTATTTTTACATACTTCTCGACAAGTTTCTTATCTGCCGCTGCCGTTCCCGTTACCGCCTGCTTAATCTGATTCGGAGTGTATTCCCCCAGGCTGATGCAGTGCTGTGCAAGGCAAAGGGTCACGACACCGCGCGCTTCCGCAACTCCCATCGCAGAAGATGTATTCCGGGAAAAATATAGTGTCTCCATACCGGATTCCTGCGGTTTGAACTCGTCTATAACTGCACACAGCCGGTTGTATATTGCGAGAAGCCGTTCACAGTGCGGCATATGCACAGTCGTTTCAATAACTCCGTAGCTTACCATCCGATACCGCCCGTCTTTATAATCGACAACACCGAATCCCGTTGAAGCAAGCCCCGGATCAATACCAAGAACGCGCCTGATTTTGTGCACTTTTCCTGTACAGGTTTTAGAGAGTACTTCCTGCGTCCCTGGTAATGGTTGAAACTTTTTAGTAGAAATCATACTGCAATTATACCTTTCGGGATAAAAAAAAACCACAGCCTCAAATGACTGTGATTTTCTGTTTCAGTGCTGCAAAAATACTGTTTTTACGTTTTCAGTGGTATTCTGCAGCCGGGAAAAATTTGAGCTTATTCAGCTTCGGAAGGATCAAAATCTTCCGGATACTCAACGTTTGAGTACACATTCTGCACATCATCATTCTCTTCAAGCCTGTCAATAAGCTTCTGCACTTTCGCAGCAGTTGCTGCATCGACAGCAGTTGTCGTATCAGGAACCATTCCTACTTCGGCAGAAAGAGATTCGAGCCCCTTTTCCTGAAGAGCTTCAAGAACCTTATCGAATGCTGTGGGATCTGTCGTAACGGTGATAACGCCGCCTTCATTTACTATATCGTCGGCACCTGCATCAAGTCCTGTTTCCATTACTGTATCTTCTGAAATGCTCTCTGCATCGTACTCAATTGTACCTTTGCGTGCAAACATACGTGAAACAGAACCTGTAACGCCAAGCTTTCCGCCGTTCTTGTCGAACAAATTGCGGACATCGGCTGCGGCCCTGTTCTTATTATCAGTAAGAACTTCTACCAGAACAGCAACACCGCCCGGACCATATCCCTCGTAAACAAGCTCTTCGTATATTTTTCCACCGAGTTCACCGGTACCCTTCTTGATAGCGCGTTCAATATTGTCTTTCGGCATACTTGATGCGCGGGCCTTGAGGATAGCGGTACGCAGACGCGGGTTCGAGTCGGGGTCTCCACCACCCATACGGGCAGCTATGGAAATTTCCTTGATGAACTTAGTGAACATCTGACCGCGTTTTGCATCAGCTATTCCCTTTGCGTGTTTAATGGTCGACCATTTACTATGTCCTGACATGAGGCACTCCTTACAAAAACAATTACTAATTAAGTGTGACTAGTTCTTTATATTACCATATTATAGAAAGATGTGTCAATGTGCCCCAGCTTCAGCTCAAAAATTAACATCATTTTAATGCAAAAATGATTTTTATTTGCGATGTCATAATGTACGCCGTGTTATAATGAAATAGAGGCAGGCCAGACAATAATGTTCAGCAGCACCGGAAATAAACTACCGATACAAAGCCACGAAACATACAGCAGGCGGTGGACTGTCTGGAGACGGATACTTCGCAGGATACTGCCTCTTCTTTTCTGTTATGCGTATGAAAACGCCCCCAGCCTGAAGGACAACTATATAGTGATCTGCAATCATGTCTGCAATCTTGATCCGTGGCTGTGCGGATTAAGCTTTAAGGACAGCATGTATTATCTGGCAGGCGAACAGATTTTGAGGCTCGGCTGGATATCCCGTTTTATTGTAAAAAACTTCGGAATCATTTCTAAAATAAAAGGAAAATCTGATGCAACGGCAGTCATCAGCATGATAAAGCACATAAAGGCCGGTCATAATGTATGTTTTTTTCCGGAGGGGAACAGGACGTTTAACGGCCTTACGGGAAAAATAGATGCAGCTGCCGCAAAACTTATCAAAATAAGCAGCGTTCCGCTTATTACATTCCGGTTTGAAGGAGGCTATTTTACGTCTCCGCGGTGGAGTTCCGCATTCAGTCTGAGGCGGGGGTGGATGCACGGACATGTTATACGCATATATCAAAAAGATGAAATTGCAGGTATGACGCAGGAGAAACTGCTTGAATGCATCCAGGCAGATTTAGCGGAAGACGCATACGCGAGGCAGGCTTTAAAACATATAAAATACAAGGCACGAAAAAGAGCCATAGGACTGGAATCGGCACTCTTTCTCTGCCCCTGCTGCGGACGATATGATTCGCTTGAGACGAAAGGCAGCTGCGTATACTGCACGCACTGCGGGGCAGAATCAGTTTATACTGTATACGGAACACTTGCGGGCAGTTTCAAATTTCAGACTATTACGGACTGGGATATGTGGCAGACAAAAAAGCTGTATGCAGATATTGATGCGGCCGGGAAAGGCACAGTACTGCTCAACGCCCCTTACGTAGAACTTTCCGTCATTACCAGTGGGCACAAAGAAAAAAAACTTGCATCGGGAGAATTGCTTTTTTACAAAGACAGGCTCACTGTAGCAGATTATCAGGTCAAACTGGAAACAATCATCGGCATGCAGATTTCACTGCGGAAGGTACTACTGTTTTCATGCAAAGACGGCCTGAATTACCAGATAATGTCGAAGTCGCTCAAAAACGGACGGAAATTCGCCCTCGCGTATAATCATCTTTTTCCGCAAAACGGAGGTTAACTATGGACAGCTCAGCTGCAAATACGGCGCTCTGGAATATCATCGTCCAGAGCGGGATTATTTGTTCGGTGCTTCTTGCAGCAAACATTCTGAGGAGAAAAATACCAGGCGTAAAAAAATCGCTTCTGCCGACTGCCGTTATAGCAGGATTCATACTGCTGATAGTGCGTACTGCAAAAATAATTCCCGTAGACGCTGCTTTTCTGGATAAACTAACCTATCACGGAATTGCGATAGGTTTTATTGCATTGTCGCTCCGCGTTTCCGGAAAGGAATCCGGCCGGTTCAACGACAATTTCACTGCGTTGAAAAGCGGTGCCGTCATCGTAAGCACATATCTCGTTCAGGGATTATGTGGACTCAGTATATCGCTGGTTCTCGCGTACACGTTCATACCGACGTTTTTTAAGGCTTCAGGAATCCTTCTGCCGATGGGGTACGGACAGGGGCCGGGACAGGCGAACAACATCGGAGCGACGTATGAAGCTCTCGGCTTTACCGGTGGACGTTCATATGCCCTTGCAATAGCTGCCTGCGGATTTCTTGTGGCATGCGTTGCAGGCGTCATATATCTGAACATACTGCAGCGGCAGAAAAAAATCATGCGGAAAGAAAGCAGTTCTGTGTCCGGTTCCGTAACAATTGACCTGTTTCAAAGCAGGAACGAACTTCCCGTTTCCGAATCTGTCGACAGATTCTCTCTTCAGATAGCTTTAGTTCTGATTGTCTACATGATTACGTATTTTGCCATGTACGGCAGTACATCGGCAATAACAAAATGGCTGCCTTCTGTCCAGAATCTTTTAAATCCGCTCATATGGGGATTTAACTTTATGATAGCAGTCGGAATTTCTCTGGCTGTAAAAAGTGCGTTCCATTATCTACAGCGGCACAACATGATGAATCACCAGTATCAGAATGACTATCTTCTTTCACGTATTTCAGGCTTCGCGTTCGATATCATGATTATTGCAGGCATTGCCTCAATCGACATACGTGATATACAAGGGTTGTGGATACCCTTCCTGCTCACCAGTACGGCGGGAGGTATTGCAACATTCTCCTATCTCAGGTGGATATGCGGGAAAATATACAAAGGCTATGAAACCGAAGAATTTTTCGGTATGTTCGGCATGCTCACGGGAACTATCGGTTCAGGCATTCTCCTTGTAAGGGAAATCGATCCGGCGTTCGAAACGCCTGCTGCAAATAGTCTCGTATCGGGTAGCGGAACGGCAGTATTCATGGGCGTTCCGGTACTGTTCCTTATAGGCATTGCACCGCAATCCGACACGGCAGTCTGGCTTGTATTCTTTCTTGTCATTGCGTACCTTGCCCTGCTGCTTTTATTCATGCTGAAGCTGAACAGAAAACGGAAGATGCTTTAAATGCGCAGCTGCGCTATACTGTATGGCATGATTATTGCAGAAATCGGAACGTCACACGGCGGTTCTATTGAAAAAGCGGAAAGACTTATAGATGCAGCTGCGGCCGCAGGGACAGATGCGGTAAAATTCCAATGGGTGTATGCTGATGAAATACTTCATCCGGACACAGGGTTCGTAAAACTTCCCGGAGGAAATATCAGGCTGTATGACAGGTTCAGGCAGCTTGAAGTTGCACCGGATTTTTATGCGCACGCGGCCGGCTATGCCCGTTCAAAAGGTGTGCAATTCATATGCGCTCCGTTCGGCCTGCGCAGCCTGTATGAACTGCTTAACATCCATCCGGATGCAGTAAAAATTGCATCACCTGAACTCAACCACATTCCCATGCTTGAAGCGCTCGCAGCCTACAGGGAAAAGCAGAAAAAGGACGGGGCCGAGCCAGTTCCCATTATTGTTTCAAGCGGCGTATCAAAACTCGCGGATATAGAAAATACACTGTCAATTCTCGGCACGGAAAGAGTAACACTGCTGCACTGCATTACAAGCTATCCTGCCCCTGAGACTGAATACAATGTACGGCTTGTCCGCACGCTCCGAAGCATTTTCGGTATTCCATGCGGCATAAGCGACCACAGCCTTGATCCTGTACTCGTTCCGGCCCTTGCGGCCTCGGAAGGCGGCATCATGACGGAAAAGCACATAACGCTGAGCAAAGCAACAGACGGACTCGACGATCCGGTAGCGCTTGAGCCTGAACAGTTCGCACAAATGGTTCACACCGTTAATCAGTGCGCAGCCGTACTTAATCATTATGGAGCGGAACACGGCCGGGAGGAAATCATCAGGCAGCTGAAAAACGAGTACGATGCGGAAAAAGTACAGGCTGTGCTCGGAACGGGCATAAAGACACTTGCTCCTGCAGAGTCAGAAAATTACGGACGGACAAACCGCTCAATCCACTTCATGCATGCGATGAAGGCCGGCAGCATAATAGGGGAAAAAGATGTCGGTGTACTCCGCACTGAAAAAATACTTACACCGGGAATATCCCCATCCTTTCTTCAGACAGTACTGGGTGCGCATCTTGTACGCGACGTGACTTCCGGCGCAGGAGTACAGTGGGAAGATATAGTAGGAAAGTGACTTCATCAATTCCCGGACAGAGGCTCTTACTGTGCCGCAAATGACGCGGCCCGTCTGAGTCCGTGAAGCGTAAGCTCCTTGTCTATATCGTCGAATGCGTCTGTAATCGGCTGAAGCATGCTGTTAAGACCTCCCGTCGCGATTGTCTTAATGGCATCCTCAGCAATTCCAGTCTCTGCGGAAAGATCGGCTTTCATGCGTGAAATGAGGCCTTCAACAAGTCCCTTGTATCCAAGCAGAATTCCCGACTGGATAGCCCCTGTCGTATTAGTTCCAAGACTTGAAGACGGAATTTCGAGAGGAACAGACGGCAGCTGGGCCGTGTTTGTAAAAAGCGATTTGAGCGCAGTGCCGATTCCGGGCGCAATCGCAATACCTGCGATATGTCCCTCCGCATCAACGGCTGTAAACGATAGTGCCGTGCCGAAATCCGCAATAATACACGCGCATTTATATCTGCACCAGGCTTCGACAGCATCGCACAGCAAATCAGTTCCGATTTCGTGCACAGCTGATTCAGGTACTTTTACAGGAAGTTTCGCGTACATATCAGGGCCGATGATGAGCGGTTTTTTCCCTATAAGATGCTGCGACACTATGACGAACGGTCCGATAAGAGAGGGGACTACCGAACTCACTGCAGCTGAATGTATGTCTGCAAGATTTACCGGCACATCGCGCGTAAGCGTGCGTATGATTGAAAAATATTCATCGCCCGTACGTCTCTCATCTGTACTGATTCTCCATTCATGCGTTATTCTGTCCCCTTCGAACAAAGCGGTCTTTATATTTGTGTTGCCAATATCAAAACAAAGCAGCAATTGTATATTTCTCCTGTTTGAGCTAGTATACCAGCATGGACACACTCATTCAACCAAGAGTCCTCAAGGGCTTCAGAGACTTTCTTCCTGCTGCGGAAATAGAGCGCAGCGATTTAATGGAAAAAATTACTTCAGTATACCGCTCGTTCGGTTTTGTCCCTATCGATACTCCTGTACTTGAATATACGGAAATACTGCTGCGGAAAAGCAACGGTGAGACCGAAAAACAGGTTTTCCGTTTTCAGGATAACGGCGGACGCGACATTGCAATGAGATTCGATCTTACGGTTCCGTTTGCACGTTTTACGGCAGAACATAAAGATGAACTCTATTTTCCCTTTAAACGATACCATATTGCAAAAGTCTGGCGCGGAGAAAAACCGCAGGCCGGACGCTACCGGGAATTCATGCAGTGTGACATAGACACAGTCGGTTCTGACAGTGCGGCATCCGACTTTGAGATACTCAATCTCATGCGGACGGCACTTGGAGCAATAGGCGTAAAAAATATTACAATACGTATGAATCACCGCGGCATTTTTAACCGCTTTCTTGAAAAACTCGGCGTTTCAGGCAGAAGTGACGATGTACTCAGGTCGGTCGACAAACTTGCAAAAATCGGCAGAGACGAAGTTGCAAAGGAACTTGCAGAAATTACCGGAAGCACAGATATCGCTTCGGAAATTCTCACGTACATTGCAGAAGGTGCTGATTACGACAGTACGCTTGAAAAGCTTGAGAAGATGGCGGGAGGACCTGCAGAAGATACAAAACGCATGCGTGACATTTATGAAATGATGAAAGCCGCTGGTATTGAATCATCTTATGTATTTGATCCGAGTATTACGCGGGGACTCGACTATTACACAGGCGTTGTCTATGAAACGTTTCTCAACGACCTGCCTTCAATCGGTTCCGTATGCTCAGGCGGCAGATACGACAATCTTGCCGGATTGTACATGAAGGACAAAGTTCCGGGAGTCGGTGCGTCAATTGGTCTCGACCGCCTTATAGCCGGGCTTGAGCAGCTCGGCCTTACTGAAAAAAAGGGCAGTTATCTTGATGCCGAAATTTACTGTCTTGATGAAAAAAACTCCATTGCCTATCAGAAGGCTGCTGCAGAACTCCGCAGGAAAGGTATTGCTGTCGAAGTATATCCTGATGCTAAAAAGATAAACCTGCAGTATGCTGTCACCGATGCGAAATGCGTGCCCTGGGGTATTTTCATAAAAGATGAGGATATTCAAAACGGAACAATGTCGCTGAAAAAACTCGCAACACGCGAAACAACTGACAGTCTGTCAGCAGATAAAGCTGCGGAAATAATACTGGCTTCAAAGGGATAATTTATTTTTTCAGACGCCGGGCGGCTGTCTCTGCACGGAATCTGTTGCTGTAAACAGTGACGGATAATTCAGGCAGCCAGCCGTTTTTAAACTCGTACCAGTTACCTCCGTCCTTCGCCTCCGTTTCTCCGAGAACCTGGAGAATTTCACCTTTCAGGCAGTAACTTGTAACTTCGGAATTCCACGACGCCGTCTTACGGTAGCCGGCATAAGGGTCAAGTACTACAGCCCATGTGACATCAGGAGCAAGCGCGAGCGGCTCGGAATTATCAAACCGTATCTCCTCACTGCTCTTTTTTACACAACCGCTCATAAGCCATGACAATGCAACAAGGGAAAGCAAATAAAAACATACCTCACGTTTTTTCATACTATCTGCCACTCTTCAGGGAATCAATATATGCCAATACCTGCGGATAAATACTCATGTCGGAATCGACAAACACAAGTTTTTTAATTTCTGCAGGTTCAACCCAGTCGTAACCGCTGTGTTCCGTAAGTACGAATTTTCTTTCCATTCCGTTATGAGGTAATAATATACGGTACGCATGAAGGTGCGAAATTTTTCCGTGATGGGTAAATTCGCTTTCTGCAATCTTTTCGCACACGGTTACACTTTCTCCGAATTCTTCGGTCATTTCGCGGATGACGGCCTCTTCATCGCTTTCTCCCTCTTCTACCTTTCCTCCGGGAAATTCCCATCTCCCGCCCATATCGCCCACGGGATTACGACGGGCAATAAAAATACGGCCGTTCTCATATGCAATGCAAGCAATCGAAACACTGTTCATTTTTTAACCACCTACAGAAGAAGTACATCCGGAAACACAAAATGAAGAATAGCTGCCACAATGCAGAGAATACCGAGATATCGACGGTCCTCTACAAACAGACGCTGAATAAAATCAGGAAGTTTTAATTCGTCAGAAGCATTCTGCCGGTAAAATTCGACAAGCAGGCAGAACCCGCCCAGCAGCCCTGCGACCGCAGGAAGAAGATCTCCCACTATCGGAACATCATTATGAACTACCGAAAGCAGTTTCATAAGTCCGACGAACATGGTAAGGATGCCAAGCACAAGGCGAAAAGTTTTATCATCAAAAATAGTATTTTCCCCGAACACTGTCGTCATTGTATTTTTGACACCTGTGCGGGAATTGTTTTTTTTCTCACCGGATGCATTTTCCTCAATCTCGTTTGAAAAATGATCCCCATCGTCATTACCTTTTTCAGTATTTGAAGAAATAAGATTTTTCCCATATACAAGAATCATGCCGGAAATAAGGTTGAGCATAATTGATAGAAAATAAAACTGGAGCATAACAAAATCCTCTTTCGTGTTTGTTCAACGCTTTTCAACTGCTGCGGAAAACTCTTTCGTCACACCGTTCAATGCAACATCGGCTTTAATCGTGATTATATCATAATCAGCAAACTTTGTCCGTATCGTAATCTCTTTTCCGGTATATGATTCATTCTTTTCGGATACGGCGGCAGACTCTTTCTGATTATCAACCGCGCTGAATTTCACCGTAAGCAGACCGGCCTTTTTCTCTTGTTTTTCACCCTTCCTTTCATTCCATCCGGCAGCTTTCAAGCTCACATAAATTTCATCTTCGTAGGAAAAGGCAGAAAGAGTCATCTCAGAACCGCCGAGAACTTTGCGGTACGGCTTTTCCGATGTAAGAGAATAGACAAAGACAAATACTGCAAAAATAGCGATGCTCATCAGTCCCAGTCTGTTTGCAGGTGTTGAAACAAGAGCCTTAAAAAGGCCTTTTGCAGGACGGGGCCCCTTCCCTGCATAATAATCCTGCACGACTTTAGGTGCGCGTTTTATGCGTTCGTCATGATTGAAATAATAATGGAGGGGATCTTCCCCGTCCTCATGACCTTCGTCCATACTGTTGAAATCCATGCTGCACCTGAATCCCGCTACGATTTAAGAATTGCTGCAGTGAGCGAATCAGTACGCCACCACACAACCTTCGCTTTATCATGTTCAACAAGGAGCGCTGAAATAATCCCGGAATCGGAAAGCGACATCGAATAGTACAGCACATTCTTATGACTGACGTCAAAATGGCGGCGGATAATTTTCTGCCCGAACGGCTGCACCATTTCGACGTTGAAACCGTCATCTGTAGAAATCATAAAGAAGAGCCATCCGCTCTTTGATACACCAAGAAAGTCGTACGGAAGCTTAAAAACAAGCTTGCTGTAATCTTCGGATACAGTTTCTTCAAACGGAGGAATCGTAACAGGACTCTCATATTTTCCGTTTTCAACTGCGAGGGGAAAAAGACATGTCTTGACAAAATCAATTCCCGATTCAACTTTGGAATCCTTGTCAATACGGGGCTGATAATAATCTATTTTAACAAATAATTTCCGCGATGAATAATCAGGGATGACATCCTGCACCATTGCAATTGTCTGTACATTTGCAGCCGCCCCCGGCATTTTCGGAACATCTTTTGTAACGATTGGAATTTTGTACATGAGAAAACCTGATTCTGAAAACCAGTAAGCGGTGGTTCCGTCCATTGTGATGCAGACGACGACAAGTTCATTATCTTCCGTCGTGTATATATTCTTGATGTACGGAAACGGAGTACCGCCGACACCCTGCTGTCCTATGTAATCGTTTGCCGTTCCGTCGCTCGTAAAACGGAGTACAATCTGACTGTACAGCAGCGTTCCAGTCTCATCTTCTTCCTGACGTTCCTTCGGCATGGTACTCACGACATACATATATTTACGGGAATCAACAGTAATCGCACCGGGAGAATTAAAAGAATAAGCAATAGGTTTTCTCGTACATTTCAGGGATTTGTCCTGAATTAACGTTTTAGAACCAGAATCTTCACTATAATACAGAGTAAGAAGATCTCCGTATGAATTAAGCTCCATGATTTTACCGGCTTCTCCGTTTGCTATATAAAAAAAACCGTCCCGCATTGTCATGGAAGTATGAATATTTCCTATTTTTGTCAAATCAAAAAGATTCAGCTGATTTTCAAAATTACCGTAGGAGAGAGAGAAAAGTTCATTTTCATCGACAGACTGAACTACATTTGACTGCCTGCACGAGACAAAAACTGCAGCAAGTAAAACCGCTGGTGCAATAAATAAAAATCTCTTTCGAATCATGACAACAGCATAAAGTTTCATATTCCGCTTGTCAATGCGAACTGTTTTCTTCTTTACTATAAGGACAAAATATCGTATATTTTATGCATTATGCTAGATAAAATACTGACATTTTTCTTCGGTTCTCAGAATGAACGCGATATAAAGGCGCTCAAACCGGTTCTTGCAAAAGTAAATGCAAAGGAAAACTGGGCAAAATCGCTTTCTGATGAAGATTTCCCGAAGCAGACAGCTATATTTAAAGAACGGCTCGCAAAAGGCGAAACACCCGACGACATTCTTCCGGAAGCTTTTGCGCTTGCCCGTGAAGCGTCTTTCCGTGTCCTTGGAGAGCGTCCCTACGATGTGCAGATTATGGGTGCACTGGTACTCAATTCCGGCCGCATTTCTGAAATGAAAACCGGTGAAGGTAAAACATTGATGTGCGTTCCGGCAGCCTATCTGAACAGTCTGACAGGCAAAGGTGTCCACATTGTTACCGTAAACGATTACCTTGCTGGACGTGATTCAACATGGATGCGGTCGGTTTATGCATTCATGGGTCAGACTGTCGGTACGATCCTGTCCGATATGGATAACGAGGCCAGAAAAAAGGAATATGCGTGCGATATTACGTACGGCACTAATAACGAATTCGGTTTCGATTATCTGCGTGACAATATGCAGATTGAACTTGCCCGTAAAGTTCAGCGAGGTTTCAACTACTGTATCGTTGATGAAATCGACTCTATCCTCATCGATGAAGCGCGTACCCCGCTCATTATCAGCGGGCAGGGAGAAGACGATACTTTCAAATATCACGAAGTAGATAAATATATAGACGAACTTGTGGAGGTCGAAAAAGATCCTGCGACAGGCCTCTACCCTGACGAAGTAAACATGGAGCCTGAAGAACGTAAAAAGATAAAGGGTGATTACACGCTCGATGAAAAATCAAAGCGGGTCTCTTTTACCGATGCGGGCGTAAATCACATTGATGATATTCTCCATCAGCATAATCTCATTACCGGAAGTGTCGTCGATGAAGGTAATTTTGAATATGTGCACTACTTCACTCAGGCTGTCCGCGCCCACCGTCTGTACAAGATGGATGTCGATTACCTTGTAAAGGACGGACAGGTACAGATTGTTGACGAATTTACCGGGCGTGTCCTTGAAGGAAGACGCTACGGCGACGGACTGCATCAGGCTATTGAAGCAAAGGAACATCTTAAGATTGCACAGCGCAACAGAACGCTTGCCACAATTACGTTCCAGAATTATTTCCGCATGTACAAAAAGCTTTCCGGTATGACCGGTACAGCGGCAACAGAAGCTGTCGAGTTCAACAAAATTTATAAACTTGATGTCGTTGCCGTTCCGACAAATATGCCCGTCATCCGTAAAGATGAAAACGATGAAGTATACCTTAATGAAAGCGACAAATGGGAAGCTATTTCCAAAGAAATTGCTGATGCGCATGCAAAAGGACAACCTGTCCTTGTCGGTACGGTATCTGTTGAAAAGTCAGAACATCTTTCTGAAATGCTTACGCGCAAAGGCATCCGCCACGAAGTATTGAACGCTAAAAACCATGCACGGGAAGCACTTATCATCTCAGAAGCAGGTGCAAAAGGTGCCGTTACTATTGCAACAAACATGGCAGGACGAGGTACCGATATTAAACTCGGCGGCAACGCGGAATACCGTGCGAGAAAACGTGTAGGTACAAGCGCTACTCCGGAACAGTATGCAGACGCATACAAAATTGAGAAAGAATTATGGTACAAAGATTACGATGAAGTCAAAAAGGCAGGAGGTCTTTACGTTATCGGTTCCGAACGTCATGAAAGCCGCCGCATAGACAATCAGCTGCGCGGACGTTCAGGACGTCAGGGCGATCCGGGACGGAGCAAATTCTTCATTTCGATGGATGATGATCTGATGAGACTGTTTGGCGGCGAAAAAATGAAAAACATGATGAGCCGCATCGGCATGCAGCCGGGAGAACCGATTGATCATCCGTGGCTCAACAAAGGTATAAAGAGAGCCCAGCAGAAAGTCGAGGACAGGAACTTTGAAATCCGTAAAAACCTGCTCGACTATGACGACGTTCTCAATGAACAGCGAGGTGTCATTTATAACCAGCGCGACAGTATTCTCGCCGATAACAATCTTTCAGAGCGAGTTATGAATAATGCAAAGGATGTCATCGGCAGCTGGTTTGAACAGTATGAAAACGATTCCCGCCACCATAAAGATACAGCTCTTTCGGATCTGAACGAAAAACTCCACAACACATTCGGTATCCAGCTTCCGCAGGAACAACTTACTGTTGAAGGTGTTGAAGCTATTCTGCAAAACGACCTCACAGAAAAGGAAACACTTGCCGGTAAAGAAAATCTTAACATGTTCATCCGTTATCAGTACGTACAGATAATCGACCATAAATGGCTTGATCAGCTCGAAGAACTTGAAAGCCTGAGAGATGCAGTTTACCTGCGCTCATACGGCAGTAAGAATCCGCTTACAGAATACAAAATCGACGGATTCAATATGTTCGATGATATGATGGATTCCATCAGAACGTCTGTAATGGACAGAGTATTTAAAGTACGCATCCAGCTTTCACCTGAGGCGGCCGAACAGCGCCGCAGAATGCAGGAAGCACAGGTACTCCAGATAAATGCCCAGCACAATGAAGCAGATTCACTTGTAGGTGGTAATCCGTCGCACGAAGAGCAGTGCAGCGCTTCTGCCCAAATGAACGGATATCAGGCCAGAAGTGCCGCCGCCAACGGTACCATGCAGCAGCATGCGCAGGGTCAGTCTATAACAGTCCGCCGGACAGTGCCCAAAGTAGGCCGTAACGATCCCTGTCCCTGCGGCTCCGGAAAGAAATATAAGAATTGTCACGGAAGAAATGCGTAGCATTTATTCCGTGACAATTCTCGTACATCGGGGCATCCCGAAGGGGAATGCCCTGCCGAGTTTTGAAAATTAAATCTTTGCATTGTAATAATTTAATTTCAAAACATCGCGATCGTCTTCTGAATGTGTCTAAAACGGAGTTTTTGAACACATTTTTCCCACTCTGCGGAAAAATGTGTAACCTTGTAAAAATTCCTATGAATCAGTTTGTGACAGAAAACGATTCATGCAACGAAGAATACAGAAAGGCAATTCGCCTGCAAAATAATATGAAAGCGAATCAACAACCTCAGCACAAGGGGCGAGGTATAGTTCTCTAAAGATATTGCGTCGGATTTAATACCCTTCCATACGCTTCAAGGTGCGGGGTACACCCCTTCCGCATGAATAAAAAAAACTGACACCCCGGGTACCGGATGAATCAGCTTTTTTCTTTCTTTAAATCTATTTATGATTTAATACACCAATACGATTAACAGGCCAGAACCGGAAAACAGTCGTTCCGAGTATGTATTTTTTATTCACATACCTGGGCGCCATGTTTGATTGATATGTCACAGAGTAAGCATCAAGTTTCGTAAGAGGAACCAGGGACTGGGTATACGAATGACGCATATCAAGAGAATTAAAACGGTTGTCTCCCATCATGAAATAGTTGTTTTCAGGGATATATTGGGCACTGCCATCCGACGTATTTGCAGGAAACACAGGCATATTCCGCTGATCAAGAATCATAACATACATATTGAGCATTTCTGCTTGTTCCATAAACTGATTTATCTGTACGTCGCTTCTGCGCTTATCTGCAGTAACATTGCTGTGAACAAGCTGTACATTCCGCACAATGATACGGCCAAGGCAGAGTTTTATCATTACGTCAAGACGGAAATTCGCATCACTGTAGATATCTCCTCCTGCATATATGCCGTCTGCAGGCTTGCTGCTTATCCAGCCGGTCATGAACTGTTCAAACCACCATGCACCGCCATCTGCAGACATCAGTTTCTGCGTAAATGAATCATAGTTTACAAACAGATCGTACTCAAACATGGAGATACCGTCGGACGACATTCTTCCCGGTCTGGCAGGTACGATTTCCTTGAACTGCCGGGCAAGTTCCCTGCATTCGGCTGCACTATCGTCAAGATTCAAATTACGACGATCCTTTTCGCATTCTATCATAAGATCGTATTGGTTCTGCGAAAGCGGAAATAATTTAATACCCCTTTTTATCGTAGTATCCACACTGTTCAGATTCCATGCGGCGACAGAAGCATCTTTTTCAACAGGCTTAAAATCGGGCGATTCCTTCGTACGTGCATAAAGCGTTCCATCCTGCATGACAAGCTGCTCGCCTGATACACCTGCAATTCTTTTTACTAGAGGATCGGCTTTGGGCTGACCATCGGCATCTTTATTCAGATTTACAGCCATAAAAGTAAGCATATACACAAGCTGGCTTGTCACCGTTTTTACTTCGGATTTCCGGTCCATACTGTAATGGGGATTGCGGAATACGACTATATCCCCCCTGTTGTAACTTCTCATGCAAGGTATGCCGACATCCGACAGAGGGAATTTCGGACCGCTTGCCGTCTTGAATACGATGACACGGTCTTTGACGAGAAACTGCGGTACCATCGATTCCGAAGGAATCACATACAGTTGAACGATAAAAATCTGTATAAGGAGGACCATGAATACAGCCTGCAGAAGCGCATCAAGCCAGTCGACTGCTTCAAATACAACCCACGCACCACCTCTGCGCTTTTCAGGCAGATTTTTCTTTTTAGCGTCTGTCCATTCTTTTTTAAGGGAATAAACACGTTTTTCGTTCATATAATATGAAACGACGAGGGAGCCGATAAACACCATACACCACAGAATTACAGTCACAACATCATACCAGTAGTACGTACCGTGGCTGCCCGCTCTGCGCAATACGAACGACGTAAGCAGTACATAGGGAAGGTATTGTATCATTTTTCTGATGACAGGGATTGCACGTACATTGTCATTTCGTTTCAGTATAATGACATAATGCATCATCAATCCTGCAAACAGAAGCGATACGGGAAACGCAAGTAGTGAAATGTCAAAATAAAAACTCAGACACAACAAAGAAAATACCAATGCTGTACCAAGAACGAAATATAGCCATATAAAAAAAATTTTCTCATTAGAAGTTGTCATAATCATACTATAGCAGAAAAACAAACGATAGGCTACAATGTAACTTATGGAAGAGAAAAAACTGATTAATACTGATTTCGGGCTCAACATGCTCGACGGTGATACGTCTTTATATAAAATACTTATCGATTCTTTTCTTATTGAATCCCCTTTTGATGAAAAAAAACTCGATTCCCTTATCTCTGAAGGAAAAAACGAAGAAGCCGGTTCATATGTGCACCGTTGTAAAGGAGCAGCAGGACAGATAGGAGCTGAACGTCTGCATTTAGCAGGCCAGCTGTTTGAAGATGTTCTAAAGGGGCGGAAGACAGGTGATATTCAGTCACTTCGCGAACAGTTTATCTCAGTCTACAGGGAAACTGCAAAAGCACTCACTCAATACCGTATGCAGATTTAAAATTCGCAAAAATCTGCGACGAAAATTCCTCTGCTGATTTTTGTTTTCTCTGAAGCATAAATGCCGTTTCATACACCCGCATAATTTCATCTGCACCCGTTGAGGATTCACCTTTCAGAGTCTGATACGGTGCATCGGTCTCCATCAGAATCCTCTCCGTTCCGAATTCCCTGATACATGAGATGGCGCTTTTGTCGCCTTTCAAAACAGGTTTTCCGAAACTGAAGTATGCGTTTATACCGTGACGCAGCAGAGAGCGGGCATCCGCAGAACTTCCCGGAAAAGAATGAAATATAACGGCCGGAATCGTACAAAGAATTTTAGAATCACGAAAAATGCGGTCCATTCCTTTCCTGCAATGTACCACAAGAGGTACTTTGTACTGTGCGGCAAGAGCTGTCTGAATACGCCAAGCCTGCTCCTGACGTGCAATATCAGCCTTCAACTCCTTCGTAAACAAATCAAATCCGGCTTCCCCGATTGCCTGTATCTGCTTTTCCCTGAGAAGGTCTTCCATGAAATCTGCATTCCCGATAAGCGGCATTTGAGGATGCATTCCGAATGAGTTCAAAATCATACAATCTTTTCTGCAGTCGTACGCAGATATAAGTTTTTTCTGCGCTTCAAATTCGTCTTTATCATGCGCACAGGTAACGGCGTAATACGGGACGGAAAATTGTTTTAACGGAGCGCTGTATACGAGATGAAAATGTGCGTCCGAAAGTGAAGAAAATGCTAACATCATTTGTAATATTACCGAAAATATAAATGTAGTTCAAATATCATTGTTTGGGAGGCTATAAACATGAAAAGCTACACTTTAAAAAGTATAGGAAATTCTTCTGACTATATGACTGTCATCAGGGAAATGGAAGACGGCTACGTTGTCCGTATCGTACGCGACAGGGACGGATACAATGAAGTAAAAACTGATTACATCAGCAGGGAATTGTTCGACAGCTGCATCAGGACCGGATATCTTACGGAAATCAACCAGCCGGTAAAAGTCGCTGTCAACGCTTAATATAGCAGTCAACCAATGCAATCGCAGCGGAAACGCGGACGGTTTTATCAGGGACTGGAGGTAGCCAGTGTATCACGACGCCTTTTCTCTCCATTCCCCTGAACCACGTTTCCTGCCGCTTTGCAAATTGCCTGATTGCGATGTTGAGCTTTTCGTAAAGTTCTTCTTTCGTTTTTACTTTCCCTTCCAGAAATTCCGATACAAACTTATACTCAAGACCAAGCGTTTCCAGACGTTCCCAAGATGCACCGTTTTCATGCAGGAGGCGGACTTCATCTATCATTCCTGATTCAAGCCGCTCACGAAGCCTGCGCGAAATATTGCCGCGCAGTACAGTTCTTTCAAGCGTCGTTCCGATGACGAGCGGCCGGATATCAGGACGAGGCATCATTGACTTCCGTACCGCATCAGCCTCCGGGCTTTTCATAAATTCTGCAATTTCGATTGCCCGTATGCATCGAGCTTTGTGAAATAGATCTTCACGAGTGTGTAAATCAGGCTTCAGTTCCAGCAGCATCTTCCCGAGTTCATCAAGCGTTTTGTTTTCAAGTTCTGCATGAAATACGGGATTTTCCGGTACCGTTATCAAATCATAATTCCGTATGACGGAATCAAGATACATTCCCGTCCCTCCGACGATAACAGGAAGCACTTCGCGTTTTATAAGATCCGGAAATATGTGGTAAAAGTCCTGCTGGTAATTGAAAACGTTATACTCACGGGTAAGGTCGGTTATGTCTATAAGGTGATAGAGCACTGTAATGCCGTTCACTGTATAGTCGGCAATATCTTTTCCTGAACCTATATCGAGTCCGGTATATACCTGCCTGGAATCGGCCGATAGTATCTCGCCGTGGCGCTGGAGTGCAATCTGAACTCCGATATCTGTTTTGCCGGCTGCAGTAGGTCCCAGAATGACGACACAGTTGTAGTTTTCACTGCTGTTTACGTCAGACACGCTACAATATCCTCGCAATTGCACATTTCAGATATTCCGATTTCTGATAGCCGAGCAGGACAGGATGATCTGATCCAGCCCCTCTCTTTTCGAGAATTTGTACCCGTTTATGGCTGTCCATCGCTGCATGCATGAGCATGTCATAGAATGTGTTTGAATCAAAAAAGTAAGAACAAGAACATGTTATGAGGATACCGCCTTCATTAAGCAGCCTCATTGCACGGAGATTTATTTCCTTATATCCGCCGTATGCCTTTTGAATCATTTTAGCACTTTTTGTAAAAGCGGGAGGATCAAGTATTATAACATCGAATTTTTCGTCGTCGGCTTCATACTTTTTAAGCAGTTCGAATACATCTCCACAGACGCCCTTCATCATGCTGCCCATACAGTTAAGGGCTATATTCCGGTTCACCATGTCCACTGCTTCCTGAGATATATCGACAGAGATAACCTCATGGGCACCTGCTTTTGCAGCATTAAGCCCGAACGCTCCTGTATGCGTGAACGCGTCAAGTACGCGTTTACCTTTACAGAATACGGAAGCAGCACGGCGATTATCCTTCTGGTCAAGAAAATAGCCCGTCTTCTGACCGTGCGCTATATCTACATCGTACTGAATTCCATTCTCCAGAATAGTAATTATAGTTCCCCGGTCGCCGCCTTTTATCCAGCCGGACTTTTCCGTCAATCCTTCTTTTTCCCTGATATCGGCATCATCCCGTTCGTAGATGCCGGACGGACTGCACACCTTTTCAAGGGCTGCAAGGATATCATTCCGGAACACATCACACGAAAGAGATAAAAACTGCACAACAAGGATAACATCTCCCGTTATCGAGCAGAAACGTTCCACTATGAGACCTGGTACAAAATCAGCTTCACCGAAAATAAGGCGGTAAGAATCGTTTTTTGAATAATGAAGATGCCGGATGCTGTCGGCATCCCGTATACGTTTTTCCCAGAACGATTTTGTATCCTCGAAAACCTTGTCGGCATGCTCCTGTGAAATAATGCGTATCGTAATCTTCGATGTTCTATTGATAATTCCCGTACCGAGAAAACCGCCTGCCTTCGTAAATATTTCGACACCGCTGCCGTCCTTTACGCTGCATTCAGAAAGCGATGCCTCCTTCCAGCCGCTGCCGTCGGATGCTGTATATTTTACATGTTGTATTTCGTTATCGAATACCCAGGGAAAGCCCTGTTGTATTTCCCTCTCTTCTTTCGGTTTTAAAAAAATGCGTGCATAATTGTTCATACACGCAAGTATAGTAAAAAGCACAATAAAAGTACATCAGCACGGACATATGTTCCATTAAGAGAGCGGCGTCTTGTTTCCACTGCAGTCTATAGCTACGAATGTAACATGATTTTCAAAAATTATATATTCACCTTTCTGCCCGGGCAAACTTGTAGGATCGTCCGGAATATTACAGTATACTTTTACAGAATATGTCACCGATGTATGTCCTATCCGTTCTTTTTCCATAACAAAACGCAGTATGGAACCATTCGGGGCTCCTGCCGCAAAGTTTATGTTGTCCATGGCACGCGTCACAAGTTTTTTTCCCGGAAAATCAAGCGACGCAGCCATCCATGCATACTGATCAACCCATAACAGCAGCTGACCTCCGAAAAGTGTCCCATGACTGTTTAAATGTTCCGTCATAACAGTTGTATATGTTTCCATTCTACCCCTTTACTGCTCCTGCTGTAATACCCGTATAAATCTGCTGCTGGCAGCTTATAAATACGAGAAGCGCCGGAATTATCGAAATAATCACACCTGCACAAATAAGATTATAACGACTTACCAGCGGCCCTGTAAACGTATACAAAGAAATTGCAACGGTTCTCAGTTTTTCGCTCTGCAGATACAAATTCGAGCAGTAGTATTCATTATATGTCGACACACCTTTCAATATCATACAGGTTACTGTTGCCGGCTTCAAGAGCGGTAAAATAATCCGCCAGTAAATCGTAAAGTAATTCGCTCCGTTCATAATTGCAGATTCATCAAGCGACACCGAAATGTTTTCCATAAATTGTATGAATATATAAATCGATATAACGTCGGTTCCCATCATCATAATGATATAACCATACAGATGATTAATAAAACCGAGTTTCTGCATAATTTCATATACCGATACCTGCATGGCAACTCCGGGAAGAAGGCAAGCGAATGGAAACAATTGTCGGATTATGTTATTTCCCCGGAATTTAAACCTGTTCAGGACATAAGCAAGTTGTGAACTTATAATAATTGAACCGGCAAGTACAAATACGAGAACTATCACTGAATTAACAAAGGCAATACCCATATGTGCAATCCGGAATGCTTTTACAAAATTTGCGAAGTCCCATATTCTCGGAAGTACCATGACTGATGTAGAACCGTATTCTGCATCGTTTTTCAGCGATGTTATAAGACAGGACACAATAGGGAGAATAGAGTCCAGAAAGAAAAAAATATAAGGACTACATATTTGAAAAAGCTGGAAATAACTGCTTCCCGTTTATATTTCTTCATATAATGCTGCATCCTTTTCCACTGCTGTCCGTCCCGAAATTGCGGAAAATATATTTGAAAAATATTTTCTGCAAAATTGTCACAATAAAAATAAGAACAAGAAGTACAACAGCCATCGCAGAAGCAAGTCCCACTTTCTGACTCGTATGAGCGACTTGATCCATTATGATAAAATACGTCCCGGTTCCGTTCGCACCTTTAGTAATAACGAAAGGTGCTTCGAAGGCGCTGAAAGAGCCGGTAATGGAAAGAATGACAGTAAGGGTAATAATCGCTTTAATTCCCGGAAGTATAATATGATTGAACTGCTGCAATTTGTTTGCTCCATCCAGTTCTGTCGCTTCGTATAATTCGGGATCAACCGACATTATAGCTCCTATAAAAAGAACCATATTCTGTCCGACATACCGCCAGATGGAAGTTCCTACCAGCGTACGTTGTTAAGCACCTGCGTTTTAAGCCAGTATGTAAGCATATCAAGAGGAATACCAAACCATCCGAGTACTGTATCAAACACAAATCCTCTTGTAAAAAAGAATTTGAATATAAAACCGATTGCGATTCCGTTTATAAGATACGGAAAGAACAGAATTCCCTTAAATAAATTCCCGAAACGGGTTCTGAAGCTCAGCATTGTCGCAAGAAGCAATGCCAGTACAAGCTGAACGAGCGAACCACTCATGTAATACAAACTTAGTTTTAAAGCGCCGAATATATCGTTGCGCATAAAAACTTCCTTATAATTTTGTAAACCAACGAACACCCGTGAACCAACATATTTCATCCGATAAAAACTGTATCCTGCCATTTCGCCAAATGGAAGATATGTAAAAACAAACAGAAGTATAAGCGGAATAATAAGGAATACGGAAATAATAAAAGCCTGCCGACCTTTTTTGCTTTGCACAAAAAGTTTTACAGATATTTTTTTTACGGTAGATGAAGTCATTATCAAAATTTTACCTCCGGCAGACAAAAAATGCCGGAATCAGAAAAAGTTTCTGGCATTTTATTAACAAAATGTCAAATTATCACATCGTCATTTTACAGCGACGTTTTCATTTTTCTGTGCCTTCGACCACGCCTCATTCCAATCTTTCATGATATCGTCGAAATTCTTATCCTTAGTGATTCACCTCCACCAGAGTGGGAGGCTTAAAAGTGAACCGCTCAAAGCGGTTACAGCCTTCGGCTATAAATCAAGTTCTTCCTGTTTTCGGTCGTCTTATTCCTGATTCTTTATGTATTCCCGGATGACGTCCTCATCAAGCCCTACTGTTGTTACAAAATATCCCCTCGCCCACATATGCTGACCGCTGAAATATTTTTGTCGCTCTCCAAACTGTCGTGCCACATATATCGCACTCTTTCCCTTTATATATCCTATCACCTGTGCTACGGAATATTTCGGGGGTATCTCTATCAATATATGCACATGATCTATTACCAGGTATCCTTCCAGTATCTTACTCTCTTTTTGTTCTGCCAGTCTTTTCAGTTCTCTTCCCAAATACTGCCGGATTTCTCCGTATAATTTTTTCTTCCGGTATTTTGGTATAAATACTATATGGTATTTACATTCATACTTCGTGTGGCTTAAACTATCATAGTTTCCCATAGTTTCTCCTCTGTGTAACTTTGGCGGTTCACACCGGAGATTCTATGGCTTTTCTTATCCTTCTCCTATTGCCGGAATTGTCAAACTTCTGCGGCCCGCCGGCTGAGCCGACGGAACTCCCCATTATGTTAGTCAATATAATAACACTATTTTAAATTAGTTTACTTATAATTTAAGTAATATTAGTTTAAAAAAAATATATGAACAATATATATTTTGTCACAACCACCTTTTTACAGCGTTTTCAAGTTCTTCTGCATTGACAAACTGATGAACCTGTATTCCCAGAGAAGCTGCCGCCGTGCAGTTTCTGCTATTGTCATCAGTAAAAAAAGTCTCTTCCGGTTTTACATTTTCTCCGAGCAATATAAGTTTCCAGAATTCCGGATCAGGCTTTGAAACACCAAGTATATTCGACGCGTATGTCTGATTAAACAATGCATAATCACCCCGCACAATATGATTCATATAGTGGCTTTCTATGGTGTTCGTTCCACACACAACCCTGTATTTTTCACGAAGTTTTTTTATTATCTCAACAACATCAGTATTCAATGCAGGATGAAAAAGCAGACTCCAATAATCAGTGCGTATGGATTTTCCAGATCTTGCAGAAAAATCCCTCCAGAACTGCTGTGTAGTAATTGTTCCATTGGAAAGAAGAGTCAGCAAGTCCGCAGAATAAGGGACATATTTATTCAAAGCGGTTCCGGGATCCCCGTAACTTGCATTTCCGCCGCCGCACCCGCAGTATTCAAAAAACTGTTTTTCTGTTATACCGAGGATTTCACAAATCTGCTTTTCAACGGCTGCACTGTTTGTAACAACTCCGCCCATGTCAAAGATGAACAGCATACAAATCTCCTTATATGAATTTTTCTATTTCATTAAATGATTTTATTTTTGCATAATAAAAACCGACTGTTCCAAAACCGTATGAAGCCCATATAAAAGGAACTCCTGCCGTTCTGCATGCATCGCAATCCCCCTGTGTATCGCCAACATAAACAGGATGACTGATATTGTTGCGACACACAATACTTGTTATATTTTCAGCCTTTTCCCTTCCCGTATTTCCGAAGCATTCATAATCGCTTACGTATTCTTCTATACCGGTTTTCTCCATGACTATTTCAATATATCCTTTCTGACAGTTACTCACGATATATATTCTGCATAACCGAGAAAGATATTTGATTGTCTCAAGGACACCATCATATGTAATTGATTTTTCAATACTTTTTATGGCACGCTGTTCTTTTTCGCAGCATTTTACAAGAAGTTTTGCGCGTTCTTTCTCTTCCACCGATGAAAACAAATCGGATGCAATTACATCCATCGTCTTTCCGAATTCTTTTTTTAATATGTCCGCTGTTACAGGAGGTATATTATAACCGCCGTTTTTTATGGCTTCATTCCATGCACCGGCAACAATCTCTGTCGTATCCCAGATTGTACCATCAATATCAAGTATTATCCCGTCAAATTTCATATGAAAGAGTATAGCAATTTTATAAAAATATTTAAACAAAAAAAAGTCCGGCAGGAGGCTCACTACCGGGTTTTTTAACGCTCGCTGACGCTCTCTAAAAACCGTATGGTCAAAGGCGAAATATACTTCAATACCAAGGAAAGAAGACCTGGTGTAAACAGATTTAAACAAAAAAAGC
>DCFX01000069.1:29332-38615 GCA_002314445.1 Treponema sp. UBA1793 | reverse complement strand
AAAAAAACAGTGTTAGCCTTAATTACATGTTAAGAGAGGTAAACACATGAAAAAATCATCGTTATATGTACTGATAGCTGTTATCGTACTTGCTGCGGTCAGTTCTATTGTTGTACTTACTAAAAAGAACCCGACAGGGAATTCTTCGCAAACAAAGGAAAAAGCAGTAACTCTGACGTTCGGCATTCATCAGAGCGGTCTCCCTACTTCAGGAATTGTGCAGTCGCTTGCAAAAGAATATGAAGCAGAAACAGGCGTAAAAGTCGATTTTCAGGTTACTCCCGATGCACAATGGCGGGATCTGATAAAAGTTAAACTGGATTCAGGCGAAGCTCCTGATGTTTTCTGTGTCGACACCCCGATAAACCTTGCGTCCAGCCTCAAAGTTGCAAAATACTGCGTGCCTCTTACAAATGAAGAATGGGTAAGCAGAATGTACCCCACAACGGCAGCAGCTGTGTCGGATAACGGGAACGTTTACGGCATTTCATTCGCCGGCCCGAAAATGTATTTTTATATCTACAATAAAAAGATATTCGAAAAATATAATCTTACACCTCCGACATCGTATGCAGAATTCAAAAAGGTCTGCAGCACACTCCTTAAAAACGGTGTAACGCCCGTGTATGAAGCGACAACGGACGGCTGGCACCAGGTCCTTCCTTTGTTTGAAACGGGCGGACTGTATCTTTCAAAAGATCCCGACCTGTACAGCAAACTGAATAAAAATGAAATCAATTTCGATAAAGTTCCCGACCTGCTTGTTATATTGAACGAACTTAACGAATCTGCCCGTCTGGGGTATTTCGGAAAAGACTACCTGAGCAATGCATGGGAAAATGCGAAAGAAGCGCTGGCAACCGGAAAATGCGCAATGACAATAGCGGAGCTTGGCTTCAAGAGCGAAATACATGCGGATTACCCTGATGCGAAAGCGGAAGACTTCGGACAGTTTGTCATGCCATGGGGCGACAACCAGGTTATCGGCGTAAATCCCGCGAGCAATGCATATTTTATTAATAAAGACAGCAAACACATTGACGAAGCAAAAGCGTTCTTCAGCTTCCTTGCAAAGAATGAAAATCTTGTAAAACGACTTGAAGGTCAGGAAGGAATTAACGAAGTCTGCTGGACAGGAATTAAGACGAAATATTCAGACTCGGAGAATACGTACATCAACGCACACTCAAAAGCGAATGTCGTTCAGACTTCAGTGAATTACGTAGACAGCCAGTGGATGGATGTCGGAAAAGATCTTGAATCAATGTACATGGGAACAAAAACTCCCGAAGACGTCCTGCAGAGTATTATTAAACGAAGAAACGAGCAGGCAGAACTTCTCCGCGATCCGGGCTGGGTAAAATAAACAGCTTCAGGACAGTTTTTAATAAGCAGGACAGTGCCGCAAAGCCGGCACTGTCCTTTTAAAGTAAGGAAAAAAAATGAATATAAAACGGACCTATCCCTGGTATTTTACAATAGGAGCAGTAGTACTTTATTTTGTCTTCTTCTTTCTTCCAAGTCTTATGGGCATAGGATACTCTTTTACAGACTGGAATATCTATTTTGACAATATTAAATTTGTCGGACTTGAAAATTACCGGAAGATATTTTCAGCCGACTATACGCAGTACATCTGGCATACAGTATATTTTACCATATGCACAACGGCGCTTAAAACGGTAATCGGCTGTTTACTTGCACTGCTGCTTACGCAGAAATTTATTAAGGCAAACAGTCTTCAGCGGATGATATATTTTCTTCCGCAGGTTCTTTCATATCTTGTTGTCGGGCTTGTTTTTAAAAGCATGCTGCATCCCACAAGAGGATTTCTGAACGAGGCTTTACGCAGCGTCGGACTTGAAAAACTTGCCCTCAACTGGCTTACCGATCCGCATCTCGTATTTCCGACTGTAATCGCAGTCGATACATGGAAAGGCGTCGGCTATATCATGGTCGTTATGATTGCCGGGCTTACATCCATCTCTCCTGATTATTATGAAGCAGCAGCCATTGACGGTGCCAATGCAGTTCAGAGATTTACAAAAATAACGCTCCCCCTTCTTACCCCCGTTATTATCAACACCACCGTTCTCAACATAACCTACGGGCTCCGCGTATTTGATATGATATATTCGCTTACAAACGGAGGGCCGGGAGATGCAACAGGCGTCATTAATACCGCCGTCTATAAGGAATTTTCCAAGGGAAATCTCGCAATGGGAACAACATTATCAGATGTTTTGTTCTTCGTAATGCTCTTTCTTATTTATTTCATTATAAAGTCAATGGAACATAAAGAGGTAAAACAATGAAAGCCGGATCATCAAAAACCACTTCCGTTCTCTTAAATATTGTCGCAGCAATCGGTTCACTGCTTGTAGTTATTCCCATCTATGTTCTTTTCATCAACTCGATAAAAAGTCCTGCGGAATCAAGGAGCATGTCAATCGCATTCCCCACGGAGCTTCATTTTGAAAACTTTTTAACGGTTATTGAAAAAGGAAAACTCCTGTCGTCGTTCATGAACAGTTTTATTTATTCGGCGTGCAGCGTCCTGCTCATCGTTATATGCGTTCTGTTTGCGGCGTTTGTCATTTCCCGCAACACAAGCCGGTTAAACAAGGCAATCTATTATTTCATCATAGCGGGCATTGCCATGCCACTGAACAACGTAACGCTTATGAAAGTGCTTCAGGTCTTAAAACTAATGAATACAAGGCCGGGTATTATTTTTATTTATGCCGCAATGAATATTCCGCTCAGTCTTTTCCTTGCATACGGTTTTATCGGCACTATACCAAGAGAACTTGACGAGGCCGCACTTCTTGAAGGCTGTACGCCTTTTCAAATGTTCACAAAAATCATATTTCCGCTGCTTAAACCGATCGCGTCAACGCTTGTCGTACTCAATACAATGGCAGTGTGGAACGATTTTATGATGCCGCTTTACTATCTGAACAGTTCAAAAAAATGGCCTATGACGCTTGCGGTATATAATTTTTACGGAATGTTTGAAAAATCATGGAACCTGGTATCTGCGGATATCGTGCTGACAATACTACCCGTGCTGATTGTTTTTATTGCCGGGCAGAAGTATATTACCGGCGGTATTTCAGCCGGAGCTGTAAAAGGATAATCGTATGAAATTTACAAACGGATTCTGGGCAATAAGAGACAACATAAACGCAGTTTTCGGCGTCGAATTATACCGGTACGCATACACCGGCGGAAAGCTGGAACTGCTTGTCCTGCCGGTACACCAGACAGGACGCGGCGATATTCTTAATAAACCGGCACTCACGGTAACGCTTTCCGCTCCACGTACGGACGTTATTGAAGTACAGGTAACTCATTTCAAAGGTGCAAAAAAACGCGGCCCTGACTTCAAGCTTATCAGGGAGCAGGTTCATGCTGATTTTGCCGACAAAGAAAATGAACTTGTTTTCACATCCGGAAAGACAACTGCAGTGATTTCAAAACTGCCGGACAGCTGGGGAATCCGGTTTTACTACGACGGTAAAAAACTTACCAATTCCGGCGGAAAGTGCGCAGGATATTTTACGGATAAGGATACAGGAAAGAGTTACTGTGCAGACGCGCTCGCCCTTGATATAGGAGAATGCGTGTACGGCCTGGGCGAACGCTTTACGCCTTTTGTTAAGAACGGTCAGAACGTCGAAATCTGGAATGAAGACGGCGGGACGGCAAGCGAGCAGACATATAAGAACATCCCGTTCTATCTTTCAAATAAAGGATACGGTGTTTTTGTTAATACCCCTGCCGGCGTTTCGTATGAAGTTGCAAGCGAAAAGGTTGAACGCTGCCAGTTTTCCGTTGAAGGAGAAACGCTCGACTACCTTATTTACGGCGGAAGCAGCCCGAAAGACGCCCTGCAGAAATACGTTGCTTCGACGGGATATCCCGCCCTGCCGCCCGCATGGTCGTTCGGCCTCTGGCTCACCACATCCTTTACGACAGACTACAGCGAAAAAATAGTATCAACGTTCATAGACGGAATGAAAGAACGAAACATTCCCCTGAGCGTTTTCCACTTTGACTGTTACTGGATGGAAGGGATGAAATGGTGCGATTTCATATGGGACAAAAAGACGTTTCCTGATCCGGAAGCAATGATAGAACGCTATCACCGGAGGGGGCTGAAAATCTGCGTGTGGATTAATCCGTATATCGCGCAGGACTCTTATTTATTTGACGAGGGAATGCAGAACGGATATCTGGTTTTAAAAGAAAACGGAGACGTCTGGCAGACAGATTTATGGCAGGCCGGAATGGGACTTGTCGACTTTACGAACCCTGATGCAGTAACGTGGTATCAGGGAAAGCTGAAAAGGTTACTTGATTCGGGAGTTGATGCATTCAAAACTGACTTCGGTGAACGGATTCCTGTTACTGGTATTGCGTACCATGACGGAAGTGATCCTGTCCGGATGCATAATTATTATACATATCTCTACAATAAGGCTGTATTCGCGCTTCTGGAAAAGGAAAAAGGGAAAGGCGAAGCAGCTTTGTTTGCACGCTCCGCGACAGCAGGCAGTCAGCAGTTCCCCATTCACTGGGGCGGTGACTGCAGTGCATCGTATGCTTCCATGGCAGAGTCTCTGCGTGGAGGGCTTTCGCTCATGTGCTCAGGCTTCGGTTTCTGGAGCCACGACATAAGCGGGTTCGAAAGCACCGCAACGCCCGACCTGTACAAACGCTGGTGCCAGTTCGGTCTGCTCAGCTCGCACAGCAGGCTGCATGGTTCGTCGTCATACCGGGTACCGTGGCTTTTTGACGAAGAGGCAGTAGACGTCCTGCGGAGATTCACCAGGCTCAAGTGCAGCCTTATGCCGTACATTTATTCTCTTGCGGCAGAAGCCCATACCTCAGGAACGCCTGTTATGCGTCCAATGTTTATGGAGTTCCCTTCAGACCCGGCGTGCGCAGTGCTTGATACCCAGTACATGTTCGGCCCTGCCCTGCTCGTTGCCCCGGTATTTCACGAAGACGGCAGCGTAACATACTATCTGCCGCACGGAAGATGGTGCAATTTATTAACACATAAAGCATATGAAGGCGGTGAGTGGTACACGGAAACATACGATTACATGTCACTGCCGCTTCTTGTACGAGAACAGGCAGTAATTATCGCCGGAAAAAACGACGACCGGCCGGACTACGACTACAGCAAAGAACCGGAGTTGATTCTGGGCTATTTCCCGGAGGGGACAAGTTCCAAACAGAAACTTGTATCAACAGAAGGAAAAGAAACGGCAGTGATTTCCGTAACATGCACAAACGGTTCACTCGACGTGTCAGTTTCCGGCAGCACAGGGCATATAACAGCAGTCAGTTTATTCAATCAGAACGTTGTCATGCACGCACAGCTTTCCTGAATTCGGACGGCTTCAAACCTGTCTTGAGTTTGAACATACGGGAAAAATAATAGCAGTTTTCTCCGTAGCCTGACAGTTTCGCTACTTTGTATATATCCATATCGGGATAGTTTAAAAGAATGCTTTTCGCATTCTCTATCCGCAGATATGTGATATATTCCGAAGGCGTCATTTTCATTTCTTCCTTAAATATTTTTCCAAGGTACTCAATACTGTACCCGAACTTTATGCTCAACTGGGCAAGCGAAATTGATTCTTTGTAATTGCTTTTAATAAATTCTGCAAGTTTATACGATATTTCCTGATGATTAAGCTCTTTGTCGGGTAAAGGCAGCGGGGTGTTCAGCTGCCTGCGTCCGATTATACCGGAAACGGCTTTTTTGAGTTCGTCCAATTTTACCGGTTTCAGCAGATATTCGCTCACGCGCAGGCTTATCGCCTGCTTTGCATATTCAAAATCGCTGTAGCTGCTCAAAATAATATAATCAATATCCGGATAAAACTGTTCCGCCTTTCTGATAAGTTCCAGCCCGTCCATAACGGGCATCCGTATGTCGGTGAGGACTATATCGGGATACGTTGTCTGTATCAAATCGTAAGCAGTCTTTCCGTCCATTGCTTCACCTGCGACGCATATATTAAGATCGCTCATCGACTCTATTTTTTTAATAATATTTTTCCGGATGAGTATTTCATCTTCAACAACAAGAATTTTCGTCTTATTCTCCATCGTCTACAAGCCCTCCAATAACGACAGACGTATACCCTTCCACCGAATTATCAATTTTAAAAACTGCATGTTCTTTGTACCTCATTTTAATCCGGATATATGTGTTTTTCAAACCCGCCCCGCCTATATGCAGATTTTTAAGTTCTGAATCAATATCAAGATGTGCAAACTGTGTCAGAATTTCATTCTTCTTTTCATCACTGAAGAATCCGCCGTTGTCCGTCACTTTCAACTGCCAGACAGTACCGTCGCTTTCTACCGATATTTCGATTTTCCACGGAGGACTTTCGGTAAAGGCATATTTAAAAATATTTTCCGTTAATGGCTGTATGACGAATTTAGGTATACGGATTTGAAGCAGATTATCAGGACAATGCATTTTATAAAAAAAATTATCCTGCCCGTACCGGATTTTCATTATTTCAAGATAATTCTTTGTCATTTCAAGTTCCTCTTCTACAGATACCAGCGATTCATCAGTTTTTGACACATAGCGGAGATAGGACGTAAGCTGTTCGCACATTTCGATTATCTCGTCATCCATATTGTCTTCCGCCATAACGCTTATGGTATTGAGTATATTGTACAGGAAATGCGGTTCCACAAAAGACTGGGAAAGCTGCAGCTTTACTTTAGTCTCTTCGGATTTCCGCAACAGCAGCTCTTTTGTAGACAAGGCAAGTTTTTCCTGCATAGTGGAATACGTTTTCCACAGAGAGTCTATTTCCTTCACCTTTGTATCCGGAACAAACAGTTTTCCGGGCTTTCCGTCAACAACGTTCTTCAATTCAAAATTCTTAATGGTATCGCTCAGCCTGCCTATGGAAGTGGTCAGCTGATTTGAAATAAGAAAGCATATAAGCGTCGTATCCACAAGAATAGTAATCAGAAGAAGCAGATAGTAATATTTCATATCCCTGACTGATTTTGCAACGACATGCCTGTTTTCAAACACATAAATAGTCCAGTCGTAATTTTCAAGATGCCGTATTTCAATGAGATTATTCTTATTGCTGTTTACAGGTGATACAAGCGGTTCTATATGCCTGTCAGGCATATACGGAAACAGGAATTTTCCGTCGCTCGACAGGATGTATATTCTGAGATTAGTATTGCCGGCAGTCAGTTCAAACGGAGTTTTAAACAGTCTGGCACAGTCCTGCACAACTTCCGTAATTCCCTCCGGCTGTCCCAGGTTGTCATAAAAAAGCCGGATGAGAGACAGATTATATTCCCCCCGCTGCGTTCCTGGCCCGGGTGCCGTAATGTACTTTTTTCCCGCAAGATTCATGACCGGCGCGTACCACGGACAGGCCGGCAGATCAATTTTGTTCATCATTACACCGTTTCCGATGCTTACCTCATATCCGTTCAGCGAATACATATTAACCTGCCGGACACGCTGAAACGCACCGAACGTAATAAAAATATAGTCGCTTAAATTCCACGCTTCCTTACGTGCGCTGATGTCGTCGACATTCTGTACCGTAGTTTTATTAAACTGGTTAAAACTGTCCCTCACGGCGTTTGAATAAACGATATTCATGGAGATTGCCGACATTGTATCCATTTCCTGTTCCAGAGAGTTTACGACGGAATCCGCATATACTTTTATTTCCTGCTGCTCTGAAGCATAGATATTCTGAGCATTGCGATAATACGACAGGACAAAAAAAACGGAAATAATAATGACGATAAAACTGCTGAACGTGTAAAACAGATACAGCCTGTAGGAAATCAGCCGGGATTTCATAAAATTCCGCTCATTCCTCAAACAAGTACATCCGGCAAATCAACTGTTATTCTCATACAATGCCACCTCTCCGCAATTTTATACTTATACATATGCATGGTCAACGTTTTCCGCCTGGTGTACAGTAAAATGACCATAGTACTATATTGCTACTCAAATTGAAACATGTTATAACAGGCGATGTCGATTTTGAGGAATATATGAAATATATAAAACAGTTCGGCATAATACTGACTGTCTCTTTTGCCGGTGAAATGTTAAGCAGGCTCATTCCGGTTCCCGTACCTGCCAGCATATACGGCCTTCTCCTTATGCTTCTGGTTCTGCGGCTCGGGATTTTATCCACTTCTTCGGTAAAAGAAACAAGCACGTTTCTTATCGAAATCATGCCGTTAATGTTCATTCCCGCTGCGGTCGGATTGTTAACTTTATGGGGCGTTATAAAGCCGCTGCTGCTCCCGTATCTTATAATAATTATTATATCTACGGCTGCTGTCATGATTGTCGCAGGACACGTGACGCAGCTTGTCATCAGGCACTCGGAACATACAGCACGCAGAGATTCAAAATGACGAACGCGGTTGACACTTCCATCTTTTTTGGTGGTACAGTCAGCATCCTTGCTTACGGCGCAGGCATGTTTCTGCAGAAAAAAACAAAGCTTGCTGTTTTTAATCCGCTGCTTATTTCTATAATTATTACTATTCTGGTGCTGGTTATTACCGGAACGGAATACAGCAGCTATATACAGGGAGCGCAGTATCTGAGCTATCTGCTTACACCCGCCACAGTATGCCTCGCCATTCCTCTGTATGAACAGCTCGAACTGCTTAAGCACAACTGGAAGGCTGTTACCGCAGGCATACTGTCAGGCGTGCTCACAAGCCTCTGCTGTGTTTTTGCCCTGGCTGTCCTTTTTAAACTTGAACACAAAGAATATGTCACTCTTTTACCAAAATCCATAACGACTGCAATCGGTATAGGCGTTTCAGAAAAACTGGGCGGATATATTTCATTAACCGCTGCAGCCATCATCATTACCGGAATACTCGGAAATATATTTGCAGAAACTCTGTGCAGAATATGCCGCATCACCCATCCTGTCGCCAAAGGAATTGCCATCGGCACGGCATCACATGCGGTGGGAACGGCAAAGGCAATGGAAATGGGAGAAATAGAGGGAGCAATGAGCAGCCTTTCCATTGTCGTATCAGGATTATTCACCGTTGCAGGAGCATCTGTTTTTGCTCAGTTTATAAAATAACAGGGCAGGCTGCCGGATATGACAGCCTGTCAGATACCGGAATTACCGGACTGTAACAAGTTTAGAGATGCCCTTTAATAAGTTTACGATTAATCAATAACCCCGCCGCAAGCAGCGGGGTATATTGTTCTCTA
>DCFX01000069.1:0-29099 GCA_002314445.1 Treponema sp. UBA1793 | reverse complement strand
CGCCGCAAGCAGCGGGGTATATTGTTCTCTAAAGGTACAGCAGTATAATTTCAATAATATACCATGCATGACTGTTTATAAGAATTAAACCTGATAACGAAAGTATCCATTGGAGTGCGCTCATATGGACTCCTGTGGCGATATCGTAAACGGCAAAAGCTGCCGTCATAGTATAGAACGGGATAAGGACAGTTCACCAGCCTGATGAAACGCTTCTGTCTGAGACAGATGATGGCAGATAATGCAGACAGAACAAATTTCCTGCAGGCACTTTGTTACTTCAAGAGACATAAAATCTGTATTGAACTGTCCCTTTCCTGCAAATTTTACACCCCGCAGAATGAGCACCAGAATCAGTGCATATACAACATATGACACCTTAAATCTCCCTTATTATGATATGAAAACAATGAAATAAGTATACCACACAAAGGGCTGTAACAGCGGTGTCAAATGTCATATATGCATGTACTATTTGTAAGCAGTTATTATCCCGAAAACAGATTATCTATATCCTTTTCCACGGAACCGTTCACCAGTGCATCAATAAGATACGGCCCTGACTCCGCAGTTGCCTCCCTTAAAGCATTCCGCAGTTCCGCCCCGTTTTTTACCCTGCAGGATTTCATCCCCACCCCTTCAGCAAGAACGGCGAAATTGACTCGCGGGGAATTAATATCCATATACGGAAAGGGACAGAGTTTATCACCTGCACTCTTGAGGTAATGCAGCAGATTTATTTTCAGAATACGGTAGGCTGCATTGTTGCAGACTATAAAAATGATTTTCAGGTTTTCATGCACGGCTGTCCACAGCGTTTGAAGTGCGAACAGTGCCGAACCGTCTCCTGAAGGCGCTATCACAATGCGGTCCGGACGGAAAACTGCGGCACCGACGGCTCCCGGCCATCCGACGCCGATGCATCCGCCGCGTGCCAGTATATACGAATCAGGATTCTCCGGCTGCAGGTAATGCAGCAGTGCACTGGTAGAGGTCAGTGATTCATCGTATACAAGCGCTTTTTCCGGCAGCTCCGCTGAAAGTGTACGCATCAGCGTTGCAGGCGACATAGCATCCGGAGTGTCGGGCACCGATTCAAGCGACTGTTCTTCCTGTGCAAAAGCAGCCTTTTTTTCTTCTGTAATCCTTTCCCTCCGCCCGCTGATTTTCCCGGCGCGGTCCGGCAGGAGTTTTCGCAGTTCTTCAATGATAAGAATCATGGAACCCTTCGGATCGGCCTGGAGCCCCTTCCGAACAGGAAAGTTTTTTGCTATTTCCCACGGATCGCGGTCAATCTGATACAGCACCGCATCGTCTCGGAAATACGGCTCTACAGACGGGAATAGTTCGGGAAATACCGGTGTACCCATTGCCAGAAGCACATCTGCAGCAGACGTAATGGTACGTGTATGGTTGCCGAATGAATGGCCGATTAATCCCATAAACAGAGGATCGCGGAAAGAGAGAATCGGTTCATTGCATTCAACACCCCATACGGGAGCGGCAAGCATATGCGCCAGTTCTTCCAGTTCGCTCCGCCCGCCGGCTTCTGTAATACCGTCACCGGCAAGCAGCATTGGCATTTCAGCATCCGCAAGACTCAGGGCTATTTCCGCAGCCTCTGATACGGTACAGGCAGACGGCGGCACCACGGAACTTGAAGGGAAAATATCGCCGTCATCTGTTTCTTCATCGAGTACGTCCATGGGAAGCGCCAGAAAGACAGGACCGTACGGCGGTGTCGCGGCAACTTTGAGCGCACGGCGTACAATGCGCAGTGCCTGTGCTCCGTGAGTCAGCCGGGCAGACCATTTTGTCAGCGGGCGTGCGATGGCTGCCAGGTCTCCGGCAAGAAATCCGTCGAATGCCTGGAGCTCCTGCGGTGGTTCCCCCGCGAGAAAGAGCATCGGCGTGTGGCTGCGGAATGCTTCGTACATAACCCCCATCGCATTGCCAAGCCCCACCGCAGAGTGTATCTGGCATACGGCTGTTTTGTGTGAAGTCCGCGCCCAGCCGTCGGCCATAGCGGCAACACTCGCTTCCTGCAGGCCAAGTACGTATCTGATTCCGGTATTTTCTCCTGCTGCCTGAAGAAAATTTTCTTCGGTACTTCCGGGATTTCCGAATATGACATCAATTCCGTCGGCCTGAAACTGGCGCAGCAGTGCATCCTTTACTTTTATTTGTGCCATATGTTTCCTCACGGATATCTGCGGGCAGGCGCATCGGAATCTATAAAAAGCGGGCTGTCCGGTTTATCCGTTCCATTAAGCAGCGCAATCAGCGCAAGTGCTCCCGGATAGCCGTCGGGCGTCGTCCGGCACGTTATGAACTTTTCGTCAAGAACAACGGAATACGCACTGCCCGGAGGTGAAAAAAACAATCCCTCAGGACCGGCTGCATCGCGGAAATATCCTTCAGAGTCAATCAGCGGATTGCCGCCGGTACCGGGCTGGCACCACTTTTCCGCACTGCAGTATGCGTCAATGTCGAACCTGCCGTTTTTCCAGAAAGAGTCCGTATCAGCTTCAAATTGCAATGTCCAGCCCCACTCACTCTGATATTCATCAAGAGAAGAATGCGTCGTGACGGTATGTCCGTAAAGAATCGAATGCTTTGATACAGGATCAAGCGTCTGCAGAATTGCAAGTCCGCCGTTGCATTCCCCCATAATCGGTTTTCCCAGACGGTAAAAGGCAAACAGAAGACTGTGCAGGCCGCGGTCAAACATCAGTCCGGGAATAGCCCCTGATCCGCCGGCAACGCATACGGCGGAATAATCAAGAGCCGTATCGAGCGAGATGCGCAGTGCTTCTTTATACTCGTCAAGCAGTTCAGGCTCTTTCAGGTAATCACCTACCTGCGGAGGGCGCGCCAGCCGGCTGAGATCCACAATGTTTTCTTTGCGGAAAATGCGGTGTTCATCGCTGTCGGGATTAAGGAAGCGTAATGCCAGATCACGTTCTTCTTCGGATACCACAGAAAAGCGCCATGCACCGTCGGACGTTCCCGGAACCATACTCGGCCCAAGCAGGTGCGGAACTGATCCGTCTTCGCTTGCCAGGACAACATGGTATCCTGCTTTGAGCAGCGTACCTGCCACAAGAGTCAGTTCGGATGCCCATGTACCGAATTTTGAGGCAACCAGAAGAACGGGTTTTTCCTTTGGCGCCTGAGACAGGTCAACATCTATATCGATTATCCGCTTGATTTCAGAGGCTACATCAAGAGAACCTTCCAGCAGCCCTGCTGCCGCTTCTGCGACGGGACGGCAGTCCGGCAGATTTCTTTTTGCTTCCTCAAATTTCCGTTCCAGTTCCGCAGCAATATCGGCCGCTGTCTGGTCCAGAATTTCTTCACTCATATTACTCATAAAAATACTCCCTGCATCTCTATGCATTGTTTTCAGCAGCAAGAACGACGAACCCTGCAAAAGGAATCACCACGCTGAATGTTCCGCCGGTACAGAAAATACGCTGCCCTCCGTTGCCGGTATTGTCGCCGCCGTATCCGGCTGCATCACTGTTAAAAATTTCCCGCCACGTACCGCTGCCCAGACTGTCGTTGTGAATAACATAACCGTCTGCGAAAGGATGATCCGAAAGACTCCCCACAATGAGGAACGTCTGCCTGTCGTCCCTGCGGCGGAAAGCGATTATGCGGTTGTCGTTATGCACGTACACAATGTCTATCGACGTACTGCGGAGTGCGGAATTTCCGGCACGCAGCGCATTCACATCCGAATAGAACCGGTACAGCCTGCTTCCCGTTTCCTGCGCCATATGCTGATAATCTTCCTTATTCTGGAGGACAGCATTGTACTTGAACCGTCTCTCCGCACCGACTTCCTCGCCGAACAGGAACATGGGAATGCCTGCAGACAATACTGTGACGCCCCATGCAAAACGGCATCGTGCTTCGGCATATTTACGCGTATCACCAATGAGCGGTGCAGCATTGGAAGCGACGACGATACCGCGGTGGGAAGTGTATTGCTTGTCTTTATCAACCCAGTCAGGATCAAAAAACGGCCCCGAACTGTTTCCGGCTTCGTCATGTGATTCGTTGTAGACCACTTTCTGATACTCAGTCGCTGCGAGCGCACCCGAAAACCAGTCCATGTGCAGGCTCTGCCCCTGATGAACAGCAGCTGTATACAACAGTTTCGCCGTATCCCCCTGGTCGGTATCTCCGCTCAGATGGTGATAGAACATGGAATACCAGCGCGCGTCAAATCCCATACCTCCGTCCTGAACAGGCTGTACCACTTCATTCCAGTCGGAATGGTCTTCGGCCATAAGAAAGACGCCCGGGCGGAACATCCGCAGTGTACGCCCAAGCTCCCGGAGGAACTTTGCCCCGGACATATTCGCCATTCCCACCTGACTGCCGTCAGCATGCAGTACATTGTATCCGTGGATTGACGTCGTCTGATCAACGCGGAATCCGTCAACATGAAATTCCTGGAGAAGGGATATGGCGCTGCTGATGAACATCTGCCGGACCATCTCTTCGCAGTAACGCGGCGCCCAGCCGGTGGACATATTGTCAACATATCCGCCTTCGGGAGACTTGTAATCCGAAGAACGGCCTTCGTACCAGTAATATATGTTGTGCTCGGGAAGCGGGGAATCGTAATTGAATTCCGCGCGTTCGGCATCCTGATCGTAATGGTTGTACACTACGTCCATAATTACGGCCATTCCCCTGCGGTGACATTCTTTAATGAAATACTTGAACTGATCTCGTCCGCCGCCGCCGTATTCAATAGCGAAATAGTGTGAGGTAGCATACCCCCAGTTTTCCGCACCTCCTGCAAATTCCGACAGCGGCAGCAGTTCCACCGCATTAACATGCAGCGCCTGAAGATAGTCGAGCATACCGATTGCGTTATTGAGCGTCCCCGGATGCTGGCTGCCGAATCCCAGCGCGCCGACATGCAGTTCATAGATGATAAGATCGCGGATTGACTGCGGTATCTTTTTATCAGTAAATTCGTCCTTCCAGAATGCGTCATCGGATATGAACTGTTCCGGCCATACATCCGATTCGAATGTCTCAGTCACCTCTTCAGGATTAACCGTAACGGAGCAGCTGACAGAACCGTCCAGGTCCGCAAGCCTGCCGGTAAAATGTTTTCCGCCGGGATTCATAGAGCCGGAACCTATCTGACATCGGGAGTATAAATCAGTACGGTAGGAGACGAATCCGTCTTCCTGGGTAATACGGAACATATACGGCCGGTGATTAAGCACATCAAGCTTTCCCTGCAAAGCAGGATTATCCGGCGGCGTTTCCCAGATACCGCCGGCTGTACGTTTCATGGGAACGGGCGGAACTCCCGGATGAATTCCGAAACCGTCGTCAGCAATATACCCGCCGGCAATACTTTTTTTTGGCAGCGGAACACCGGGCCCCACCGGTTTTGCTTTTGAATCAGCACTGTCCCAGACGGAACCGAAGACAAGCTCAACCTGCACAGCATCCGGCGCCCATACGGCAAACCGCACCCCCCAGGAACCGTCTGGCCGCCTGTATTTATTTGCCCCGAGACGGCGGCAGCTTGTCAGATAATACCGCTGCTCCATATCCGAACCGTCAAACCGGAAAGACCTGTACCGTTCTTTTGAATAAGGATCAGGAATTTCGGTAGCAATCGCCCAGTCCGTCTTTCCGCCGGGCCAGTGGAACCTGACCCCCCATTGAAAAGTCCGGCCGTATTCAGCTGTATCAAGCAGTATCTGTGCCTTGAAGCAGATACCGCCGTCATCACACTGATCCCGGGGCATGGGAACGGACGTCCAGTTCCCGGAAAAATGCCCGGCCGTATCCCAGCTTCCTTCCAGAGTCGCTTCGGCACCGGGAAAAACAGAACCGAAGACTCCGGGAATATACATGAATGTTACAGTTTTAGCTGTCATTACTTCTCCTTACAAAGGATAGAAACCGGACGTATCATACGGTATGCCCTGCTGCCATAATCTGTGCAGCAACAGCTTCGACAAACGGAACTACTTCGTGCTTGCTGAAGCCTGTCACCAAATCGCCGTCTACTACGACTTTTGCCGGTTCCTTCCTGCCGCTGCCGTCATCTTCAAACACGACGTCGGCACCACAGTTCAGAATATCCGCCATAACGACAGTATGGCATGTCACCCTGCGTCCCTTAAGCAGCTGCGGATTTGGAGTCAGTATCCACAGTCCGTGGCACAGCGCCCCCTTCACCAGATCCTTCCGGCTCATTGCGTCTGCAAAAAAACGTACGACAGGTGCAGACTGCACAAGAGCCCTCGGATCGGTAATAGAAGGATCGTCGGGATACCGCAGGCGGACGCTTACGTAATTTGCCGACATGATTACCGCTGCATAATCATCAAGGTTGATATGGCTGACATCGTTATTGTCCGGCACCGTCACCGATTCCGGAGACTGCCACGGCTGCTGATCCGTCGGGTCAACGTCACTGTAAAAAACAGGCGTCTTCCAGTACGGGCTGCCCGGTTTATAATCGCCGTACCAGATGCGCGAAATCATATCTACCTGAGCCCCGTACAGGCTGAAGCACGACTGGTAAGCATTAATCTCTTCAGGAATGAATTTGCTTTCTACTATGACAGCTATTTTTTTTCCGCTGAGCGGTTTACTCTGTATATCCATAAGCCGCCCCCTTTATCTGGCAAAATTAATTTCATCGATTCCGGCACGTTCTCTGTTGATCTGTGCTTCGGTATCTTCATTTGTCCGGCGGATCGGAAGGAATTCCACTTCTACTTCGCAGTTTTCCTGCAAATCAGAAATATCAATCTGAAAGCGGTGCGGATCAGATACGGGGCGGGGAACGCCGTTTACTTTATACCCGAGGATTTTCAAGTCGCCGGGGCGGAAGAAGTCAGGCAGAACATTGAGTGTCTTAAGGCAGCCGTCACAGGAAGGATGGAAGGTAAGGCAGAAGGTTTCATCTCCGTTTTCAATGGGAACATACGTGCGGATATACAGATGGGCCAGATAATTAAGTTCAAATGAATGATACCCTGCAATGGCATGTCCTCCCTGAATACCGTATCCGTCCTGAATAATGGGAGTGCCGCTTTCCGTCGTCCTGAAATAAATTTTCCGGTTGTCCTGATCAATGAAATACAGATTCCAGAACGCCGAACAATAGCGGGCCAGCTCAAGAAACCGTTTCGATTCGGCATCACCCGGTTTCAGGCCGGCCATAATGTAGTAGGCAAGAATCGCCTGTTCCTGCTGCCAGAAATCCTTTGTTGTCTCCCATGCGAATTCCGTCGGCATACCGTTGGAAGGATGGCGTTCAAGTGCATCGTAAATACCGCCGCGCATCAGATCAACGCCAACGTCTTCCATGTTGTGACCAAGCTGTCGCGCCGTCGCATAACAGCGTTCCGCCAGGGTATCATACTTCTTCTGACGGGCCGTATCGCCGTCAAGTTTTGCACCTGCGGAAATATATTCGTAATAGTGTCCGCAGCGCGTCAGGTTCCATGATATTTTGAGATTGTGCCCGACAATTCCGCGGTCCTGCTGCCAGCCCCATTCGTGGTCAGGCGTCCAGTCAGCATAAAACCGCTCGTTGACAAACTTGCTGCCGTCTTCGGGAGGAAAATGATCCAGAATATTCTCCACACAGTTGTCAAGAATAGTACGGCATAAACCAAGCAGTTTTGCCCATGAGGCATCCTGATTATTGGATTTCGGCAGCGGATCAATAGCAAGTAAAAGATTAACAAGATATGCAGGAATATGATCGCCTATTGAATTCCAGTTTTTACGCATCCTGTTTTTACCCAGCGACTCCGCGTCAGGGCGCATAGTTACCGGATCGATATGGGAGAAGTATCCCCCTTTTCCTGTAAAACAGGGATCCCCTTCCCTCTTTTCGTCAAGGAAAAATTTCTCAAATGAATTGATTGTCCGCGTAATATAAAAAAGAATTGTTGAATCCTGCGTAATGCGGTAATACTGCGTCAGGCCGGCCAGTGCATATATCTGTTCGTAAAGTGCATATGAGCCCAAATCGTCCCCGTTCTGAGAACTGATAATATCCTTTGTACTTTTGCCGTCCCTTTTACGCCCGAACTTCCAGAAACAGAACATGTGGTCGTGAGTCAGGGTTGAAAAAGCGTTTATCATATACCGGGAACAGGCTTTCGCAGCCGAAAATGCCCGGTCGTTCCCGGTCAGCAGATACGAAGAGCACAGCCCGTAAAGAAAACGCGACATCGTAGCGCATTCCTGAATATCGTTCGACGTACGGCCGCCGAGAATATCGAGATTCGTGCGGTAAAAATAGGCAAAATCATTTTCGGTCAGCTCGCGCTTATCGTCAAACAGGACGTCCATCCACTGCTCAAAAAGCGTATTGATCTGCTGGAGCCACCAGTGAGTCTGCTCCCAACCGTAAAAGCCGGGCTGAGAATCCATCAATACGATTCTGCGCGCGCTGAAAGTGAACAATTCCTGATTTCTGCTGCCTACGCCCCTGATTGATACCATAACGCCCGGTTTGATGTACTTAAACAAAGAGCGTTTTGCATCCCATAAGGCACCGTCAGATGCCGCCTCCCGTGTGCCGAGCAGCTTTTCAACTTCCGCTGCATCAGGTTCCGGCACACGGTCTCTGGATTCATCCCCCACATTCCGCAGTACTTCATACCACGTATTTTTGGAAACACCCACATCGAGAGAATCTCCCGACAAGAGCTTCAAGGACATCTTAGCCTGAACGGGATCCACGGCCACGACCGAACCGGTAATAGTAAGACTACCATACTGTTTCTGCATTCTAATCCTCCTGGTTGAAATATAAAAAGGGAGGCATACCCATTCTGCTGCATGGATACACCTCCGCTATTTCCAGAGATAGAAACAGTTTTTGTAATCTTATTTAATCTGTCGTCACTAAAAATGACACTTCGCCCGGTATTCTCCGGGCATAACACAACGAAAGCCTTCATTTTTTTCTCTCTCCAAATAAAAAATGGTGACCAGTTCACTGTGATTGTATTGTGTTTTCAGGATGTCAGCATAATCAACTATAATTTATTGTAACTCATTCTTTTTCATTTTCAACAATTCACTCATACAAAAGCAAAATGCACGGAAACAATGATTTCCCGTGTTTTCCGTCTTATAATATCAGTGTTACCTGTCCATAAACCATCTGCATCTCCTGTTAAGCCGATGACAGTGACGGAGAGAGGTTTATATGAAACGCATATATATAGGATTAATAATGCTGGTACTTGCACAGATTGTTTATCCGCAGGAAGTGGAAACAGGGTTATACCTTATTAATCTGGGTGCATTCAACATAGACGACGGCACCATTGACGTTGATTTTTATATTTCATTCACAGCGGCAGCAGGTGACGTAAAACTTCCCGACATCAACTTTGAAATCATAAACGGAACGGAAAAGGGCCGTTACACGGCAAACGATTTATCCGGGGAAAAAATATACAGAGTAAAAGCGACTATATTAGTTCCCGTAAACCTGCGGGACTTTCCCTTTGAAAAGCATTCCCTGAAAATAATACTGGAAGACAAAGTGCTCTCCATCAGCAAACTGAAATTCAAGTCCGACAAAATTATGTCAGGTCTGGATGAAGCTGTATTTATTCCCGGATACAACATAGTCTCCTGGAATGTAGAAACGAATACACACTATTATCCTGCGTTCAAGGAAGACTATTCGCAGTTCATATACTATTTAAATATAGAAAAGCCGATATTAAATGCCTTTCTAAAAACCCTCATGCCGGTAATCTGCATGGTTATAGTCGTACTGTTAAGTTTTTTCATCCAGAACAGTGAGATAGAAAACAGAATAGCGGCAATAACATCCGGACTCCTTGGTGTTATCATGTTTCATTCGTCAGTCGCAGGACAACTTCCGCCGATTGGTTATTTAACATTTGCGGACAAAGTGTTTCTCATATCATATGCAATCATAATCGCGAGCCTTATGATCACCTTATTTACGATGAAAATGATGAAAGAAAACAATGAACTTGCGGGGAAAATATATTCAAAAACAAAGTATAATATACTGTTTATATATGTAATAATAATATTTTTTTACTGTTTTTTTACAATCAAATAACGCTGCGCCGGAGGGAAACAGCCTGCATGGCATACGATTACCATATCCCGATTTTCTATTCGAGCAGCTGGTTTAAATCCGCTGCTTCATATGTCGGTTTTATTGCATTGTTCCATATTTTATGGTTCCTGTTTACTCAGACTGTATCCGCACCGATTGCAGCTGCACCAAGTACGTCGTTTTCACCATCACCGACATGCAGCATTTCACCCGGTGCTATATTGAAGTCTTTGACAGCAGCTTTAGTTTCTGCATACAACGCGGCTTTCGTATGTGCCTCTGCCAGTATCAACGCACCTTTTTCAGGATCCATATCTACATGATACACGGGAAAGAACGTTTCATAACAATGCGTAAATATGTCTATAGTTTTTTTATATGGTTCACAACCATCGCTCATGCGGTGAAAATAAGCTTACACATATCTGTCTGCATCTGCCCAGAACTTATCCGCAATATCAGGTTCATACTGTTCCCGGAAAACGGCTTTTAAAATATTTTCTTTCTGTGAACTTAAGTCCACTAACGTTTGAAACATATCGAAGCTTATCAGTTTATATGTATTGATTTTCATAAGTGTTAACTATAGCAGAAATAGGGAAAAACGTTTATATACGCTTAATCTGACGGCTGGACGGTTGATGTCTTAAAAATTGTATATAATCCGATTAATTATTGTGTATATATATGCAGCCGGTTCCATGCAATAATAAACGAAGAATTTCATTTCTTCAAAAAGCCGGAGGGAGCCTGTTATGAAACAAGGCAGGATAAAAGCCTTAGATATATTTAAAAAGAATGATACTCACACCATTTTATACCAGTACATGATGACATATTTTATTGTATTATTTATTCCGTTGTTAATCTGCAGTATTTATTATATACGAATTGTTTCAGTAATCAGCAATGACGACGTGCAGACAAGAAAGACGGAATTACAGCATGCATCTGTTTTAGTCGATACAATGCTTGACGAATTTTCTTATCTGGGAGACAGCCTCGCAGCAAATCCTGAAGTAAATTCATTCAAAAGAATTTCTACCGCTTTCGGCTGCCCCAACTCGTATGCGGTGTATAAACTGCAAACGCTGCTGCCTGATTTATACCAGATCAATCAGTCTATTTTTGATTATTATATTTTTTTTGACAAAAGCGAAACAGTCGTAAACAAGCATATTGCCTATACATACAGAGATTTTTACAATCTGTATCTCCATGAGGATTTGTATCCAACTTATGATGCATGGTACCGTAATAAAAAAACAAATAAAATATCGTATGGACTGAATCCGATGAAATCATATATCTTCAAAAAAGATACTTCATTACATATGATTTCATATATACGCCCTCTCATGTACGGTGATAATAACGACAAAAGCCAGATACAGATTCTGTTTAAAGATACGGTGCTGGAAACCCTGATGCCGACAATGCCCGATAACAGCATACTATATATAGAAGATTTTCAAAACAGGATGCTGTATTATGAAACTAAAAACGGTGCGAATAAGATGCAGCCGGAAAATGTAAGTAACGCTGTTAATACCGACAGAGCAAAAAGCAGGAAACAGGGGCAGTTTTCAGTGCTGCTGAATCATGAAAAATATCTGGCAATCCGGTATGTTTCAAACAAATCAGGGCTGTGCTGCTGTATGCTGCAACCCGTAGTCGTTGTTAACAGGAGAAGCATCTGCTGCGTTATCGTCTTAGCGGTTTTTATTCTGGCGGCAACAGCAGTCGGGCTGCTGCTGAGTTTTCATATGTCCATGAAAAGCATTACCCCGATTAATGATATTCTGAAACAAGTATCCCAGACAAAAGAACAGGTTGAAGATCATCAGTCGGTTTTTCTAAGCCTGAAGTCGACATTCAATCATTTAATGGATACGAATTCGGATATGGCACGGACAATTGAAAATCAGCGTCCGTTTCTCCGGAATGCTTTTTTAAACAGATTACTCTACGGCAGTTTTACCACGGAGGAAGACGCTGTAAAGATTGCCGACAATCTAGGACTTGCCCGCTGCGGCAGAATATTCGGAATCGTCATTTTTCACTTTTATACGGAAATTGACACAATTGTGAACGATGACCTGAAACTGATAGACTCGTGCATACTTTCCCTCATCGAAGTCATACAAGAGCTGCTTCCCGAAAGTCTCTGTACGAATCTTGAAGGCAACCAGGTAATATTATTAATAAATATGGATGAAAAAAGAAGAAATCAGTTCAGAGAAGAAACGGAACAGCAGATTCTTAAAATAAAGGAAGCAATGCCGTCGAACATATCCGAAAAATTCTTCGTATACGGCGGGACGGAAGTTGAACGTCTGACGGAGTTGAAAGACTCTTATAACAACGCGGTCTATATGTTTCAAAATGAAAATACCCAGATTGAAAACACTGTAATCTGGTATATCACCAATGCCGTCAATATACCGCTGTATCCTTCACAGGATTTTTCCGTAAAACTGGTACATTATGTTACGGCAGGAGACGATGAAGGCCTGGATGATACTCTGGAAGAAATAATCGGGACGTATATCATCGGAAACAATCTGTCCGTTTATCTGCAGCATCTGCTGCTGGACGAGCTGCAGACAATCTTATTCAGGATTATCACGAGTGTCGTTACAGGCGAGGCCGAATACAAAAAATATTACGATGAACTGGAAAAAAACAACAATACTGCATTACTGTCCCAGCTCAGCATCACGCTGGATTTATTCCGTACGATATGCCTTGACATCAAGTGCAAAAAACAGCTGAATAACTCGGCAGCAATTATGTCGTCCATTGCCGCATATATTGCGGGTAATTACGATGATCACAATCTGTCGCTGACCAGTGTGGCAGACATGTTTTCAATCAGCGAACCGTATTTGTCCTGTATTTTCAAGCAGGCGCTGGGGATTAATTTCTTCAGCTATATAGAAGACGTACGGATTGATAAGGCAAAGGAATATCTGAAGATATCAGATTTATCAATAGGAGAAATCGCAGATCACGTCGGTTATTCTTCAAGCAATTCCTTCTGCCGTGCATTTAAACGGGTTGTCGGCTCAAGCGCATCGGAATACAGGAACAACACAGCAAATTCCTCCAAAAAACCGCAGGAATTCAAAAACCGTATCATCATAAAAAATGCATACTGAAAAAAAAGTATTGTATATAGCTTCCTGCTTACTGTCGTGCAATAATAAAAAAGGTGGTAAGCAGATTGATTAACATTAATAATTCAGGTGTTACTCTCCCGTCGGGAGTCAGCTTCAAAAAGTATTTCTTTGAGCACTGGCAGTTATATCTTATGATGACACTGCCTCTGGCAGTTCTGCTGGTGTTCGCCTATGGTTCCATGTACGGAGTTATTCTTGCGTTTAAGAATTATAAGGTAAGTCTTGGAATCTGGCGCAGTCCGTGGGCGGATAATCACGGATTAAATAATTTCATCCGTTTTTTCAGAAACTATAATTTTAAGCAGTGTTTTGCCAATACTCTCGTGCTTTCCATTTATTCCATGGCGGTGAGTATTCCCTGTTCCGTTTTACTGGCACTTTCATTAAATTATGCCAAAAACAAAATCTTTAAGAAAACGGTTCAGATGGTTACATACTGTCCGTATTTTATTTCCACGATTGTATTCGTCGGAATTATTAACAGGGTTATGGACAACAGGGTCGGAGTAATCGGAAGTTTCCTGTACAGTCACTTCGGCATTAACGTTCTGGGAAATGCGGATCTTTTTCCATCGCTTTATGTCTGGTCGGGCGTCTGGCAGTGTGTCGGTTTTAATACGATTATCTTTATTGCAGCCCTTGCAGGAGTTGATACAGAACAGCACGAAGCCGCAATCATTGACGGTGCAACGCTCCTGCAGAGAATCCGCTATGTGGATCTGCCTGCAATCATACCGACAATCGTCATTATGATGATTCTGAATATAGGAAGCCTCTTAAACCTCGGATATGAAAAAATACTTGCAATGCAGAATCAGAACAACCTGGCAGCATCAGAAATCATCACAACCTATTCGTATAAAGTTTCACTTGTTTCCACCTTCCCTGATTATCCGTATTCCACCGCAATCGGACTCTTTCAGTCGATTGTCGGTTTATGCCTGATTCTGGCTGCAAATAAAATTGCCAATAAAATTTCGGGTAACGGATTTATCTAGGAGAACGAACGATGAAAACTAAAAAAATTACACAGGATTCGACAGTTTTATTTGTGAATTATATACTGCTGGCGCTGCTGCTTGTTATTGTGTTATATCCTCTGATTTATATTGTAAGCTGTTCCTTCAGCGACGGTAATGCACTCATGTCGGGAAAGGTTAAATTATTCCCCGTCGGTTTTACATTGGACAGCTACGCGGCAGTTTTTAAATATAAATCAATCTGGACCGGATTTAAAAATTCAATTGTATATACTTTCTGCGGCACGCTCATCAGCATAATCCTTACGCTTCTTGGAGCCTATCCACTGTCCAGAACGGATTTCAGAGGCCGAAAGATATTCATGGGATTGTTTTTGTTTACAATGATGTTTTCAGGCGGATTAATACCTGCATATCTGTTAGTAAAAAATCTCAGGCTGATAAATACCATGTGGGCCATTATTCTGCCCGGTTCAGTCAGCGCATACAATATCATTGTCGCAAAGACTTTCTTTGAACAGACAGTTCCCAAAGAACTGCTGGAAGCGTCCAGAATAGACGGTTGTTCAGATTTCAGATTTTTCTCACAGATAGTCATACCGCTGTCAACGCCGATTATTGCGGTACTCAGCCTCTGGGTCGTCGTATATTTATGGAATTCGTATTTCAATCCCATGATTTACATCAATTCCGCAGATAAATATCCGCTGCAGCTTGTCCTGAGAAAAATCCTTCTGATGTCACAGGTTGATTTAAGTTCGGCAAACGTAGATCCTGCTAAAATTGCGCAAAACAGGTATCTGAGCGAAATGCTTAAATACGGAACAATTATCATCAGCAGCCTGCCGCTTATGATAGTCTATCCGTTTGTACAGAAATATTTTGTTAAGGGGGTTCTGATTGGTTCTATCAAAGGATAAACAGTATTGAATGATTTTACGTATACGGAATGTGGAAAAAAATTCTGATTTTTAATTCCCGGAGGAATCTATGTCTAAGAGAGCATTTTTAACTGGAAAAATGACAGCATTCATAACCTCAATAGCCATAAGTGCTGTGGTTCTGGGTGGATGCGGAAAACCTCCCGCTGCAAAAACACCCGCAGCGGAAGATGAGGCCTTTAACTTTGCATCTGTCAAAGATGTGAAATTTCCATTGAAGAAAAAACTTGAGTTCACGGTATTCGTGTATGCGACTGCGACCGGCGGCGGTACGTACCAGAACAATTACGTAACTGACTGGATTGAGGAAAAGACGAACATCCATCTGAACTACGTCTACGATCTGGACGGTGACGATGCAAAAACAAAATTGAATCTTGTTATGACCGACGCGGCCGGTTTACCCGATATTTTTCTTGCAACTAACTGGACAAAATCGGAAGTGCTGTCGTACGGCCAGCAGGGGCTGCTTATTCCGTTGAATAAATATCTGAAAGATGCACCGGGCTGGAATAAGCTGAACGAAAAAAGCCCTACCCGGAAGGCAGACCTTACCATGATTGACGGAAACGTCTATACGTACGGCGATGATAACGAATGCTATCATTGTATGTTCCAGAACAGAATGTGGATTTATATGCCGTGGGTCAATAAACTGAATGGCGGTAAAATTCCGCAGACTACCGGAGAACTGTATGAATATCTGAAGAAAGTTAAGACGCAGGACCCGAACGGCAACGGCCTTGCCGATGAAATTCCAATGACGGGATTCATCGGCGGATGGTCAACGGATCCGACTGTCTGGATAACAAATGCTTTTGTAGAGTGTAATAATCCGCTGAGCAATACAAATCCGACCGTTGCAGCAGGGCTGGTCGTTCATAACGGCAGAATCGGGTATTCCGTTATTACGCCGGAATATAAAAATGCCTTAAAATATATACATAAACTGTATAAGGAAGGCCTTTTGGACAACCAGACCTTTACACAGGATAATACACAGTTCACCGCCCTCCTCAACAGCGACGAACATCTCGTCGCTGTTCATCCGGGTGGAGCCATTAATGCAGACGGGGACCATTTCTGGGCAAAAAAACCGGGAGAATGGCAGAACTGGGTCTGTTTTGCGCCGGTTGAAGGCCCCGCAGGCGTACGGCTTGCAGCAAGAAATATCACTTCGTACTTCGGCTCCTGCACCGGAAGCCTGTCAGCCAACTGCAAATATCCTGAAATAGCGGTAGCCCTGTTCGATTTTCTGACCTCTGAAGAAGCAACGAATGTACAGATATACGGACCGGAAGGATACGGCTGGGACTGGACGGATAAAGGAACGGCGCTGAGCGGAGGTACCCCGAAATACGAATACCACACGATTCCGACTGATTTTGACTGGACCGGCCACGGCTTCCCCAAAAAATACACAAACTGGTACTACGTCTCCGATGCCATGATACGGTGCAGTACTGTCGATTTCCGGGCGGCATTAAAAATAGACAAGCCGGATGTCGATGTGGAATATATATTACAGAAAGCTGCGGAAAAATATGATAAATATGCGCCGGATGTTACAACCCTTGTTCCGAATCTTGCATTTACCGGTGATGACAGGCAGGCAGTCTCCGAATACACTCTGACAATCGGCGGTTTCGTAAACCAGGCGGCAGTCCAGTTCATTACCGGCGACATGGATATCGACAAGGACTGGGACAGTTATATCAGCAGATTAAAAAGTATGGGTATGGATGATTACATTGCGCGGTATCAGAAAGCATATGATGCGTATATGGCTGCGGCCGGAAAATAAAAACAAGGAGAAATACTATATGAAAAAACAGGCATTTAATCCCTACCTTCCGTCGTGGGAATACATTCCGGACGGAGAACCGTATGTGTTCGGAGACCGGGTCTATGTATACGGCTCTCACGACAGGTTCCGCGGAAACGCATACTGCCTGAATGATTACATCTGCTGGTCCGCACCGGTAACCGATTTGGGCGACTGGCAGTACGAAGGAATTATTTATCCCAAAACATCCGATCCGCTTAATAAAGACGGAAGCATGTGTCTGTATGCCCCCGATGTTACCGTCGGGCCAGACGGCCGCTGCTACCTGTATTATGTGCTTGATAAAGTCTGCATCGTGTCGGTCGCCGTATGCGATACGCCTGCCGGTCACTATGAATTCTACGGATACGTCCATTATTCCGACGGAACGAGGCTCGGAGAACGAAAAGGCGACGAACCTCAGTTTGACCCGGGCGTCCTGACGGAAGGAGACAGAACCTACCTGTATACGGGATTCTGCGCAGTGGGAGATACGTCCAGAAGCGGGCCGATGGCAACCGTACTGGGACCTGATATGCTGACGATAATAGAAGATCCCGTTTTCATCGCACCAAGCGAACCGGACAGCGAAGGCAGTTCGTTTATCGAACACGAATTTTTTGAAGCCCCGTCAATCCGTAAACGCGGCGACACTTATTATTTTATTTATTCATCAATCGTCATGCACGAATTATGCTATGCAACGAGCAAGTATCCCGCGAAAGATTTCGTATACGGCGGTGTCATCAGCAGCAACTGCGATATGCATATCCATTCCTACAAACCGGCCCGCAAACCAATGTTTTACGGCGGCAATAATCACGGCAGCATGATAGAGATCAACGGGCAGTGGTATGTTTTCTATCACCGCCATACTGACGGTACCAATTTCAGCAGGCAGGGATGCGCAGAGCCGATCCGGTTCAGGGAAGACGGATCGATTATCCAGCCGGAAATGACATCCTGCGGTTTAAACGGCGGCCCGCTGGCCGGAAAAGGCGAATATCCTGCATATATCGCATGCAACCTCTTCTGCAGCCATGAAGCACTATATACTGCTCCCGGCGGTTTCTGGATGGACAGCCGTTTCCCGAAAATAACACAGGACGGAAAGGACGGCGACGAAGAAGACGGTTATATTCAGAATATGTGCGATGAAGCGACAGCAGGGTTCAAGTACTTCGACTGCCGCGGAATTGAAAAAATCGCTATAAAAGTGCGCGGCTACTGCAGGGGTTCCTTTGAAATCAAGACGTCGTGGAACGGCACTGCACTCGGCAGCATTCCCGTCGAATTTACGAATATATGGAAAGAATACACGGCAGATATTTCCGTCCCCGACGGCGTTCATTCCCTGTATTTTACCTACCGGGGAGAAGGCAGTGCCGCGTTAAAATCGTTCACTCTTATAACGCGGAAGAGAATGGCTGTCCGGAGCATTGTTTCTGGAATTCAAAACGGCATTTCAGGATGCTGAAATACATATTGCCACATCAATCGTCAACGCAGGAGCGAACCCCGTTTTCTGCAGCAGCTTCAGGAAAAATCATTCGTCGGGAAATCTGACGGAAACGATGAGTGGATCATGGTCGATCTTGAAGACCTGCACGTATCGGCAGACAGGAAAACGGTGACCAGTTATTTGTCTGCCTGTCCGCTGCGGTATGTAAAAGTATCTTTTCCAGACAGACTGCAGGAAATGGAATCAGTCAGTTTATTTGTATAAAACGAGTAACAAACCGTCAATAGAATTTCATAACAGGAGAAAATCCGGATGGAAAAGAATATTCTGCGTTATAACGAGCCGGCACATTATCAGCAGTTCGTACCGGACAGCGAAGACATATGGAACGAAGCGACGCCCATCGGCAACGGCAGTATGGGTGCTATGGTATTCGGCGGTGTACAGAAAGAAAAACTACAGCTGAACGAAGATTCTGTCTGGTACGGTAACGGCGGAAGAAACCGCGTCAATCCGGAAGCAAAAGACAACTATCTTAAGGTCCGCCGCATGCTGCAGGACGGTATGATCGATCAGGCGCAGCGTCTTGCCGAAGATACGATGATGCCGGTTCCCGATCAGCAGCGGAACTACAGTACGGCCGGTGAAATACGTTTCGATTTCCACGACGACAAGGAACCGTATTGTAATTACCGGCGGCAGCTGGACCTGAACCGTGCCGTCGTCGGGCTGCAGTATACGCTGGGCAGCAGGGAATACCGCAGGGAATATTTTGCAAGCGCCGCACATCAGGTGATTGCCGTTCATCAGGAGGCACTGCAGAACGGAGTGGCCGGCGGATGCCTGTCTCTTGCCTTTTTCAGGAGTAATGCGGAAAGTGTGGAAAAACTTTCCGACCGTATCCTTTGTCTGACAGCAACGGAAGGTGCGAACGGCTGCAAATATTGTATTCTTGCCGCAGTCAAAAACGAGAGCGGCACTGCGGAGATTCACCGGGACAGGATTCGTATACAGGGTGCGCGGGCATTTACCGTGTACCTGTCGCTCCGGAGCGATTTTTATACCGGTAATCCCGCCGGCTGGGGAAAGGAAAAACTGGAAACAGTGCTGAACCTCCCGTATGAAGACGTAAAGGAGGCGCATATACGCGACTACCGGACATATTTCGACCGTGTCCGGTTCACGCTTGGAGATACCGATGACGAAAAGGAACAGATGTCAGTACCCGACAGGCTGCTGGCACTGAAACAGGGAAGATCAGACCCCGGACTGACTGCCTGCTATTTTCAGTTCGGGAGATATCTGCTCATTTCCTGCAGCCGCCCGGGAACGCAGCCGGCAAACCTGCAGGGTATCTGGAACCGGAACGAACACCCGGCATGGGGCAGTAAATATACAATCAATATCAACACGGAAATGAATTACTGGCCGGCGGAAAGCTGCAATCTTTCGGAATGTCATATGCCCCTCTTCGATTTAATCCGCCGCATGCTGCCCAACGGTAAAAAAGTTGCACAGGATATGTACGGACTTTCCGGATTCGTGGCGCATCACAATACCGACCTGTCAGGCGACTGCGCTCCGCAGGATGCGGTTATAAGTGCCACTCTCTGGCCTATGGGAGCGGCCTGGCTTTGCACCCACATCTGGAATCACTACGAATATACGCTTGATACCGGATTTCTGAAAGAAAATATGGATCTGCTGAAAGAGGCAAGCCTGTTCCTGGCGGAATATCTGTTTGAAGACAAACACGGAAAACTCATAACAGGACCGTCAGTATCTCCTGAAAACACCTATATCTATCAGGACGGACAGGAAAGTCCCCTGTGCATCGGGCCAACCATGGATACGGAAATAACGAGGGATCTTTTTGTGGCATGTATTAAAAGCGCGGAGATTACCGGCTGCGAAGACGCGCTTACGGAAAGACTGAAGACGCTGCTTCCCCGGCTGCCGGAACTATCAGTAGGGAAGTACGGGCAGATACAAGAATGGTCGGAAGATTATGAAGAAAAAGAACCGGGACACCGCCATATTTCCCAGCTGTACGCTCTGTATCCGTCAAATCAGATTACCTGTGAAAAAACGCCCGGGCTGATGAAAGCCGCACGGACAACGCTTGAACGCCGGCTGAAAAACGGAGGAGGACATACAGGATGGTCGAGAGCCTGGATAATCAACATGTGGGCACGGCTTCGGGATGGAAATAAAGCAGAAGAGAACATCAATGAGCTGCTGACAAAATCGACCTATCCGAACCTGTTCGACTGTCATCCGCCGTTTCAGATTGACGGCAATTTCGGTGGAACGGCTGCCATTGCGGAAATGCTGCTGCAGAGCCAGAACGGCGTCATAACATTTCTGCCGGCCCTTCCCCGGGACTGGGACAAAGGGAGCGTCAGCGGTTTAAAAGCAAAAGGCGCGGTGAGTGTGTCTTTCTCGTGGAAACAAGGGCAGGTAAACAGCGGCAGCATATCGGTTGAAAAAGGAGGAACCTGCTGCTTTATAAAGCCGGACGGCATTCAGCATATTGCCTCCGCCCCCTGTGTTCATATTACGGCAGAGGGACAAAGAGTCGTCTGCAACGCCAGAACCCCGTATGAAATACAGTTATCGGAATAACACAAAATTTAAGGCACAATCATAAACACGCCGCAGCATGCACGAAACTCCGGATATTTCACAAAACAGGACTGAGAAAGCCGTTCCGAAAGATTTACTTACGGGACGGACTCACCTCACCGTGTTTATTTATAAATTCTGATCCTGTCCTCTACCGGAAGGAATGTTTTTTCATCAGGTTTACCAAGAGGTTTCCCGAACGGCATTTCCGCAAGAAGCTTCCAGCCGGCGGGTACGTTCCACTTTTCCCTGACTTTCTCGTCTATCAGCGGATTATAATGCTGTAAATTCGCCCCGAATCCGGCGGCTTCAAGCATCATCCACACGTTCGACTGGAGCATACCGGAAGACTCCAGCGACCAGATTGGAAAATTATCTTTGTAAAGCGGATACGCTTTCTGCAGTGTGGTAACCGTATCCTGATCTTCAAAATAGAGTACCGTACCCGATCCGTTTTTGAATCCGTTTATTTTTTCCTCTGTAGCAGCAAATTTATCTGCCGGAACAAGCGGCCGGAGCGTTTCTTTCGTCATATCCCATAATGTATCGTGCTGTGCTCCGAACAGCACGATAACCCTTGAGCTCTGTGAATTAAATGCCGACGGTGTATACTTGACAGCGTCAGCTATAATCGCCTGAATTTCAGTATCATTAATAACAGGTTCTTTTCCAATAGCATAAAAAGACCTGCGTTCTTTCAGGGCATTTTCAAATGTCTTTGCAATAACCATTTTGAACCTCCGTCTTTATACTTTAAAGGTGCGTAATTCTGCTCAATAAGTCAATCTTTTTCTGCAGCTGCATACAAAACCTTTTTCCTGACGGGCCGCCTCCCCTTGTTTGAAACAGCAGCTTGCTGATACACTACCGGCATAATGAAAACAGACAGGCTTATCGGAATATTGTCACTCCTCCTTCAGCAGGAAAAGTGTACCATCAAGTCGCTGTCTGAACGATTTGAAGTCTCGCGAAGAACGGTCAGCAGGGATATACAGTCGCTGTGCATGGCAGGCATTCCCGTATGCACCGTATCAGGACAGAACGGCGGCGTATCAATCATGGACGGGTATAAGATAGACAAGACACTGCTGACCAGAGCTGATATGCAGGCTATCTTCGCCGGATTACAGAGTCTGGACAGTATCTGCGGTACAAAAAAATACCAGCAGCTCATGGGCAAACTTTCCGTTGCAGAGCAGCCTTCCCGGCATATCGATATAGATTTAGGATCATGGTATAAAGATTCGCTCATCCCGAAAATTTCACATATTCTTGCCGCCATCGAAGCAGAAGAACTGCTTTCATTTACCTATTATGCACCCGGCAGGGAAAGTACCCGGATTGTGGAACCGTACAGCGTGGTTTTCAGGTGGTCATCATGGTATTTGTGGGGATACTGCAAGACCCGAAGCGGCTTCCGCCTGTTCAAACTGAACCGCATCCAGGATATGAAGCAGACGGGGCAGCGGTTTGACCCCCGCCCGCTTCCGGACTTCGACTGCGACGGTACGCCCCTGTTTCCCCAAACTATTCAGGCGGTAATTCTTTTTGACCCGTCTTCAAAATGGAAGCTCATAGAACAGTTCGGCCCGGAAAGCTTCAGCACACAGCCGGACGGAAGACTGCTGTTCCGCTCGGGATTTGCCGACAAGAATAATCTGTTCGGATTCCTTTTTAGTTTCGGTGTCACGGCTGAACTGGCAGAACCGCAGGAATTCCGGATGGAATACGGGAAAATGCTGCAGGCAATGGCAGAAAAACATCTATCGTGACATACAGGTGTCATGATAGGTGCAGTATGCTGTATACATCAAACAGGAGGTATACAGTATGGAATATGAAATTATTGAACTGGAAGAAAGAACGGTAACCGGAGTTATGGCACGAACAAATAACGCAGCTCCCGACATGCCGGCTGTCATTGGAGATTTATGGGAGCAGTTTTTCACCCCCAGTGTCTGCCAGACAATAACCGGCAGAAAGAGCCCGTTCACGCTCGGAATATACACCGATTTTGCGGGAACCGAAAAAGACGATTACACTGTAATCGTCGGCTGCGAAGTAAATGCGGATACGACTGCATCTGCACCGCTGATACTACGGAAACTGCCGGCGGGAAAATATGCGCGTTTTACAGTCACAGGAAACGTCCATACCGCTGTCGCAGAGTTCTGGCAGCAGTTATGGGCAATGAACCTGCCGCGCGCCTTTACCTGTGACTTTGAAGAATACAGGAACGACGACATGGAACATTCCGAAATATTCATATATATCAGTCTTCTGTAAAGGCATCCGCAGTACCCCCTCTGCGGACGTACTGCGGATCTGTATCAGTATGGTTCGGATAAAACAGTATCTTCAAAATTCGTCTGACTTCTAAAATCAACAGATATCTGTTTTATATAGTTATCTCTGTTTTGAAGACTATTACAGCCTCCCCGAATATCGTTACTGTATCCACCTTTCCTGCAGTACCTGTCACTTCTACGTCTATTTTTCCCGGCCGCTTAGTTGCCTCTCCCTGGTATCCGGAAAACCGAAATACATCCTTTGCAGGCTCCATTATTTTGTTCTCAATCAAATATCCGCCCAGCGGTCCGTTTGCATTTCCTGTTACTGGATCTTCGAGTATTCCTATTGCGGGTGCGAACATCCGGCCTTCTGTCAATATTCCTTCTTTGTCCGTATCAAATGTGAAAACAAAGTAGCCGTTGCAGTTAATTATGTTACTCAGTTCTCTGAGTTTATCATAATCAGGAGCAAGAGCATTTAAGACGTTTCTTTTCTTAATTCCAATCATTACTTTTGAATGCCCTGTCGACACCACCTGTACCGGACAACGGTCATCAACGTCTTCGTCCGAAAGAAACAGGGCTTCACACAGTAAAGACTTTTCGGTTTTTGACAAAGTATGCAGTATTTCGAATTTACCCTGGGTCATGGATACATAATATCCTGATGATTTTTTCCGTATTCCCATCGCAAGAGTGCCGATCTTCGTTTTAATGTTCAGCGTACAGTCACCCGGATTCTTTTCATGCGCATATACGGTCATCGCCGCTATTGTGGCATGCCCGCAGGTAGGAACTTCAACTGTTGGAGTAAAATACCGCAATTCGCCGTCACATCCCTTTTCGCCGGAAGAAAACAGAAATGCCGTTTCCGAATTATTCAATTCCCGCGCGATATTCTGCATATCCCCATCGGATAGTCCGTCGGCATCAGGAACAACACCGGCAGGATTTCCTTTAAATAATTCCTTTGTAAATGAATCAACCTGATATATCGTATACTTCTTCATAACTGCTTCCTCTGCATCAACATCATGCTGCTCTGCATCTGCCGCAGGAGTTTACTATGCTGAATATTCTTTTATTAATTCAACGGCAAGTTCCTTAGACGAATCGATTACTGCTATTTTTCTGTCTTCATTTGAAATTACCGCCAGGTCAGTACAGGCAAAAATTATTGTATCCACACCTGCATTTGCTGCCCTGTTTTCAAGTTTCTGATAGTCGGCCGCTATTTTTGAATAATCATCCTTGCTTTTTATTCTCATTATTAACTTGTTAATTTCTTCCTGCCATTCTTCATCATAACAGAATTCCTTTTATTCATGTAAAGGCTTCCATATATATTGTAATCACTATATATACTGTTAAACAAGTTCTATGGTATCTATTCCCGAAAACTCTTCCACCACTATTGATTTTATTTTCCGTTTTACGTCTTTCTGCAGGCACGGATATATCATCTCTTTTTGTTTCAGCAAAACGACTATCGATTCAGGAAGAAATTTATACCGCTCTTTTATCATAGCACCGATTGATTCACAGTCATCTTCTATTATGATATCGGGTAGCTCAGACTTAACTATTTTTCTATATCCCCGGAAAAAAGATCTGTGCACAATTTTTCCCTGCGGAAAATTATATCTTTGAAGCGCCTGCGGCATTCTCTTAACCTGTATCCGCCGGACTTACTTCTTTTTATATATTCCTCATACATTTCTTATAATCGGAATTCTGTTGATAATTTCGTAACAGGCAATCGTCAGTAAAAAAGAGCCCGACATAATAATAGTTATGCGCAGAATTGTATTATCAACATACGTTATTGTATAGTCTGCAGCAACGACCAATATTGACTGGTGCTGTATATAATATATTATATGACCATGTTGCTCCACTAATTGCATCAATTCCTGAAATATTTTTGGTTCTCCCGAATTCTGTAATATAGTTACCATTCTTTGGTAACCATTGTGTCCAACAATACATTTCGCATTCCCCAAATTTCTCAATACCTTGTACAATACCATTTTTATTTTGTTTGTCCCAGAATTCTGCAATCCTTTTTGCAATATAGAGCGAATTTCCGGTTCCTGAAAAATAATATATTTTTGTATTCAAGGTTCTTCCTTATTGCAGCATACCTGCAACAGCACCTGATATATAAGGAACCAGCCAGATACACCATACTAATATGCTGAATTTATGAAATTTTTCTTTTATTTTCTGATTATCTTTTGCCAGCACTACTGTCGCCCATATTACATGAAGTGCCATTAAAACTATCGCGGCCAATCCCGTTATACCGTGTGCATTTAATGTAAAACCATCTTTTGCTATTCTGCTCATCAATGTTGTGCCAAGTGTATCAAAACATAAGCCTGTCCAAAATAGTATAACATGCCATGTCTTTAAATACCTCTGGATCTTTTCACTCCAAACTCCAATCGTGTAAAATATAAGCGCAAGAGTAATACTTATTACAGCATATAAAGTCATTTTTCAACTCCTTATATCTTCTACGCCAGCAGACGCCTTCACCTGACTATATTTTGTCAGTTCCTTACAGAATATCTTTCAGTACATAATTTTAAAACATCTATAATTCCTTCAGGGTTAATTATTTTCCCAAATGTAAAGTCTTTTCCGTCTTTATTAATTGTAATCGTCTTTCCCGTTTCCAAGGCTGTATCCCAGAATATTTCCGGTGTTACACCCGGATATACCTGGCATGCAAGTGCATAGACACCCGCTATATACGGGACAGTCCAGCTGAGTCCGCCTTCTTCATCAAATGTATAATCAGAAACACCTGTCGGCGAGGCGGTACAACGCGAATCGGACGGAATTAATAATGGCTGCAGTTCATCAGCAGTCTGTCCGTTTTTATAAAATTTATTTGCCCAGTATAATCCTGGTCTATATGAATCAAAATCATTTGGGTCTGACAATGGATTACGATACAAACCCCTATAGTCTTTACATCCGACATAAACAACGAAAATATTCTCTTCCTCCGCTTCCTGAACTGCTTCCATCATCAAATCATAATTTGGTCTTTCCTTTTTTATTCGCAATGTAATTGTAAGGACGCGTATTTTTTTTCCTTTTGGAATATGCTTATTTATTTCACATATTCTTTTAACTGCCTGCGCGAGAAATAAGTAGTCATAGTCGAAAGACTTATTTTTAAAATATCCGGACGTTACTGCAATATAGTATAAGTCAGCATCCGGGGCTGCCCCAACGTTTTTTCCAACCGCAAGTGATGAAACTGAGGTTCCATGTGTCCCGGGTTCTTCAAGTGCATGGATTTCCTCATATGATTTTAATTGCTTTATATATTCGTCATGATCAACAAAAAGCCAGGAATCAAGTATTGCAATACCGATATTTTTACCGGTTATTCCTTTTCTTTGAAGCTCCCGAATATTAAGCCCCGGATCTTTTCCCTTATTCATAATTAAATCCGGATTAAAATTATCGGGTAATGCTTCCGGCCATTTTGTCTTTGTGTTAAAAGAAGAATGTATCAAATCATTATATCTATTGCTTAGATCATATTTCCTCAGGTCGGCGCTTATCACGTCAACCTGGTACATTTCATTTAATGACTCATCATATACAGGAAACGGTTTGTTTGAGTCATATTCTCCGGAATAGTCAGCAGGGGAAAAATGCTTAACTATTCCTATCCTGTCATCCTTATTAAGAATCGTCCGGTAATCAACGACCGCAGAACTGTTTGACTGTGCTGTAGTATTAACTAATGGCAGCAGGCAAATAATCAACAATATTTTTTTCATTTTCCCCTTTTTTCTGCCGCGTATGCAACACTGTACGCCCATAGCTCCTTCCGCATACTGATATCATTGTATTTTTCAGGTATTTTATGTTCTCTGCATTTTACGAAATATTTTCCGCTTGTATTTTTCACCTCTTCTGAAGTCGCAAGATATATGCTTGTTTCAGCGCCTTCGTGCGGTTCAACAAAAAAAGGAAGTAATATCAGTTTTATTATAGAGTCATACCATTTTTTATTATACATTATTCTGGTTCTGACTATTCCCGGATGCACGGCGTTCACTTTTATTGTTGTACCTTTTGTATATTCTGCAAGTTCCAATGTAAACAATAAAATCATATATTTTGATACCGCATACGCTTTTACCCAGTGATACTTGTTAATCCTGTTGATTTTGAATGATCCGTTCTTATATATGTACGAAGTCAGGTTTATAATCCGGTCATCGGCATTTTTTTCAAAATACGGCAGCAGATAATGTGTAAGCAGAAAGGTTCCAAAATAATTTGTTCCGATATTTATCTCGATTCCATCGACAGTCTCCTGCCTCCTGCTGGACGATATTCCCGCATTATTTACCAATATATTGACTTTCTTAAATCTTTCAATAAATTCAGCGACAAATTCAGTAATCGATTCTGCGGAAGATACATCCAGTTTCATAACAAAGATATTTTCGTTTTCAGTCATTTTTCTAATTTCCGAACATACCTGACTGCTTCCTGCAACATCCCTGCATGCCATTATTACTGTATATTTTTTTTCTGCCAGACCTATAACAGTTTCTTTACCAATACCACGGTTTCCGCCGGTTACTATTGCTGTAACGTTATCCATTTATACCCCCTGTCCTCTTCTGTTAATCAACAAAATAAATATTTTCTACACGGAGCATCAAACAACCTGTATATTTTATATTAAGTATATAATAGAACGTAGTATACTACAAGTTCATGAAGCATTCTGCAGAATAGCCGGAGTACAGTGATGAAACACATAATAAACCCAATGCCCTTCCAGGGTAATCTCCATAAAAATAAATATTTTGAAGGATGGTACCTTAAACATGTGTCAAAAGACAGATCCCGAGTCATTTCCTTCATTCCCGGAGTATCTTTAGCTCCGGGAGACAGGCACTGTTTCATACAGGTCATAGACGGAATCAGCGGGAAAACGTGGTATGTCAGGTATCCGCTGGAAACCTTTCAATGGAGTAAAGATACATTTTCCGTTTCTGCAGGGGGGTCAAAGTTTTCTCTGGACGGATGTTCAATCAAAATTGACGAAAAAGATCTGAAGATTGAGGGCACTCTGAATTATTCAGAGATGGAGTACTATCCGCGGACACAGGGCCACCCGGGCATTATGGGGTGGTTTTCCTTTATCCCCGGCCTGGAATGCAGGCACGACGTACTTTCCATGAATCACAGTACATCGGGAACGCTCCGGATGAACGGAGAACTGCTTGATTTTACACAGGGCGGCGGCTATATTGAAAAGGACTGGGGATGGAATTTTCCTTCTTCCTATATGTGGATTCAATGCAACAGTTTTGATGAACCCGGCGTCTCTTTTATGCTGGCAGTCGCACACATTCCCCTGTTTTCCTTCAGGAAAAAGGGATTTACGGGTTTCTTAGGCTTTCTGCAGACCCGGGGAAAGGTTCGGACATTCGGAACCTGGAACAAATGGAAAATAAAAAGCTGTCAATTTCCCGGAGACGGCAGAGGAACCGTTGAACTTTCCGACGGCCATGAGCGGATCATCTGCCGGGTCGAAAGCAATACAGCAGGCCTGCTCAAAGCTCCCGAAAGAGGCGCGATGAGTCAGGTGGTAAAGGAAAGTATCAACGCTTCCGTATATCT
>DCFX01000065.1 GCA_002314445.1 Treponema sp. UBA1793 | reverse complement strand
GCATAAGGCGGAGGATAATTAATGGCTACCGTTAAGAAACGAAAGGAAAAGAAGAGCGTATATGAAGGTAATGTTTACATTCAGGCTACGTTCAACAATACTATCGTAACTATTACAGACCTGAATGGTAATGCAATTGCATGGGCTTCTTCAGGCGGACTTGGATTCCGCGGAGCGAAAAAATCTACTCCGTTTGCCGCACAGTCAGTTGCAGAAGCAGCTGTTCAGAAGGCAGTAAGCTACGGCTTGCGTGAAGTTCACGTATTTGTCAAGGGACCGGGAATGGGACGCGAGAATGCGATCCGTTCTCTTGGAACCATGGGGCTCAAAGTAAAATCGATTTCCGATGTTACTCCGATTCCGCACAATGGTTGCCGCCCGCGTAAGACTCGCCGCATGTAAGGAGAATCAGGTAAATGGCTAGATATACAGGACCTGTCTGCCGTATGTGCAGAGCAGAACAAAGAAAACTGATGTTGAAGGGCAACCGCTGCATGAGCGATAAGTGCCCGCTTAACAGAAAACGTGCAGCGCCCGGTAAAGATCCTAAAGGTCGTACAGGCAAACGCAGTGAATATGGTACACAGCTTCGGGAAAAGCAGAAGATCAAGAGAATGTATGGAATGCTTGAAAAGCAGTTCCATCTTACTTTTGAGAAAGCTCTCCGTATGCCGGGCGTTACTGGTGAAAACCTGATTCGTCTGCTTGAATCCCGCCTTGATAACATCGTGTACAGAATGCATTTTGCAGTAAACCGCAATCAGTCCCGTCAGCTTGTTCTTCACGGACATATTCTTGTTAATGGCAGGAAGGTAACAATCCCCAGTTATGAAGTAAAACCGGGTGATGTTATTGAAGTGAAGGAAAAGAGTAAGAAACTTGTTGTTGTCCAAAACGGTCTGACAGAAATTTCAAAATCGGGAACAATGTCGTGGATTACTGTTGATGTTGATGCTGCGAAGGGTACATTTACACAGTATCCGCAGCGTACCGAAGTTACCGACTTGGCCGATATAAAAGAACAGCTCGTGGTTGAGCTCTATTCTAAATAAGGAGTTCAGATGGCTCGCAAAAATCTGCTTAAAGGTTTTAAAAAACCGAAAGGCATTACTTATACGCCTCTTGAGACAAATCCGAATTACGGGAAGTTCACTGCGTATCCTTTTGAGACAGGTTTTGGTACGACAATTGGAAACACCCTTCGCCGTATTCTGCTTTCCTCAATACAGGGATATGCGATAACTTCTGTGCGGATTACGTCTTATGATGCTGATGGTGTTCCTCATGTTATCTCCAGTGAGTTTGAGGCGGTTCCGAATATCGCCGAAGACACGCTGGAAGTGATTAACAGTCTGAAACAGATACGTTTGCGGCTGCCAGGTGATACCGAGCAGGATACGATTCTTTACGAATTTAAAGGGCCCGGTACTGTAAAAAGCGATGACTTTGCCAAGGAAGGTCAGCTTGAAATTATGACAAAAGATCAGCTCATTTTCACAATGATGGAAGGGGCTCACCTTGATATTGAAATTCAGGTTGATCTTGGCAGAGGATATGTTCCTGCTGAAGTAAATGAACATTATATCGAAGTTGTTGGTACAATTCCGATGGATGCGATTTTTACTCCTATCCCCAAGGTAAAATATTCTATTGAACCTTGCCGTGTGGGCCAGAGAAATGATTACGATAAACTTGTGCTTGAAATTTGGACAGACGGAACAATCGCTCCGGAAGATGCACTGGCAGAAGCTGCAAAAATCGCGGAAGAACATTTCAAGATTTTTGTAAACTTTGATGACAATGCAATTTCCAGCGGTGATGATAACGATGAAGGCGATAAGAGAATTCATGATATTCTTAACACTCCTGTTGATGAACTTGAACTCTCTGTGCGTTCTTCTAATTGTCTGAAGAATGCTAATATTCGTACAATCGGCGAATTAACGAAGAAGACAGAAGATGACATTGCGAAAACCCGCAACTTTGGTAAAAAGAGCCTTACAGAGATTAAGGAAAAACTTCAGGAATGGGGTTTGACTCTCGGTATGACCGATTACAGTCATCTGAAGAATGCTGTCAATATAACAAAGCAGAAGGAAGAAACAGATGAATCATAAGAATGGTTTTAATCCGCTTTCGCGAACAACAGCACACCGCCGTGCTATGTCACGGAATATGGTAACGTCGCTTTTCAGATTTGAACGCATTACCACTACTAAATCAAAAGCGCTTGAAGTTCGTAAGGCTGCTGAAAAACTTGTTACGCGCGCAAAAGTGGATTCAGTGCATAACCGCCGTGAAGCGGCAAAATATATTCAGGATGAAAAGATTCTGAACAAGCTGTTTACTGAGATTGCTCCGCGTATGAAGGAGCGCAATGGCGGCTATACCCGCGTCCTGAAACTCGGTTTCCGCCAGGGTGATGCAGCGGATGTAGTTATCCTTGAGCTGGTTGATTTTAAACTTGATACCAGTGCTGTTGAAAAAAAAGCAGAGGCGAAAGCAAAAAAATCTGAAGGATCAGTTGAAAAGGCCGCAGATTCAAAAGAGAAGGCTGAGCCGAAAGCGAAAGCAGAGCCCAAGGCTAAAGCTGAGCCGAAAGCAAAAGCAGAACCTAAGGCAAAAGCTGAAAAGAAACCTGCAGCAAAGAAACCTGCAGCTGGAAAAAAAGCAAAGGCCGATGACGCTGATGCCGGAAAAAAGGAGTAAATTATGTCTAAAAACCATCGTGGAACAGGACTTCGCTCTCTTCCGGCACACGGAAGAGGGGTCTGTCCTATCTGCAAAAAAAGTGACATCAAAGTCATTTATGAAGTGGAAGTTGATGGACAGAAAGTTAAAGTTTGCAAATACTGCAATGCTGCACTGAAGAACAAAGCAAAGAAAAATGCACCTGCAAAAGCAGCCGCTCCGGTTGCCGCTGCAGCAGAAACACCTGCACAATAATTACATTTTGTTCTTGAGTTAAGCCGCCTCGCTTGCCGGGGCGGTTTTTTATTTATCGCGCTGGATGAAATGGAAATAAAAAACTTGTGTAATTGTCAAGATTCTATGAATTCTGCTGAAAAACCCTGATAATTCCGTACTGTAATATTTACACGCTTGTTTTTTTTAATTATGATTAATAATAATATAGAAAGATAACCTGTATCGGTTCATCTATGTTTTCAAGATGGAGGAATTCTGTATGAAAATGACTGCAAAAATTGCCTGCGTTGCCGCGTCCGCGGTTATCGCTCTTTCTGCAATTGGCTGCTCAAAAAAGGAAAGCAATACTATTACTTTAGGTGGTATTTTCCCGCTTTCCGGAAATGTTGCTGTCTACGGTGTTGAATGCAAGAAAGGTGTTGATCTTGCTATTGAAGAAATTAACGCAGCCGGCGGAGTAGGCGGTAAACAGCTTGTTCTTATAAGTGAAGATGACGAAGGAAATCCTGATAAAACCGTCAATGCTTTTAAAAAGCTTACCACTAAAGATGGTGTAAAGATTATTGTCGGCTCTCTTACTTCGGGATGTACTCTGTCAATTACGACACTTTCACAGGCAGGAAAAATTATTCAGATAGCTCCTGCCGCTACAGCTTCTGCAATTACTGATGCCGGGAACTATATTTTCCGCGCATGCTTTATCGATCCGTTCCAGGGAACTGTAGGTGGTAAATTTGCGGCCGAATCGCTTGGTGCAAAAAATGCCGCCATTCTCTATGATGTCGGAAACGATTACTCTGTAGGACTTGAAGAAAATTTCAAAGCTTCATTTGAGGCCAATGGCGGGAAAATTGTTGCTCTTGAATCATATTCAACAGGAGATAAGGACTTTAACGCGCAGCTTACAAAGATAAAGAATGCCAATCCTGATGTAGTATATCTTCCTGATTACTATGGCACCGTCGCTCTTATTGCGAAACAGCTTCGTGCACAGGGAATTAATACTCCTATTGTAGGTGCTGACGGATGGGACGGCCTGACAACAAACGCCGGCGATGAAGTTCTTAACGGTTATTATTCAAACCATTATGCAGCGGATTCAACTGATCCTGCTGTACAGAAATTTGTACAATCTTTTAATGCAAAGTATAGTGAAGAACCGAATTCTTTTGCAGCGCTTGGATACGATTGTGTGTACATGCTCCGTGATGCAATTGTAAAAGCAGGTACTCTTGATAATGAAGCAGTCCGCACAGCTCTTGAGCAGACAAACGGCAATTATGTTACCGGTCATCTTACGTTTGACGCTAAACATAATCCGGTCAAATCTGCTGTCATGCTTGAGATTGCGAAGGGCGACGACGGAAAACTCAAAACCGTGTATAAAACAACTGTCAATCCATAAGTATAAGGAATTTCTTGTATTGCCCTGATTTCTGTTAATTAACACAAAACTGCGCCTGTTTCCTCTGGAGACAGGCGTTTTTTTATGCCGTTGTAATGCTATTTTCTTGAAAAAAGTATGTGTAAATGGTAGTGTTACAATCGAGATAATTGGTTTTGGAGGAAATAGTGAATACCGGTTCAATGTTTTTGCAACAGCTGATTAACGGCTTGTCACTGGGCAGTATTTATGCTCTCATCGCGCTTGGATATACGATGGTGTACGGCATTGTTAAGCTTATTAATTTTGCTCACGGCGATGTAATGATGATGGGCGCATATGCTGGATATTTTGTACTCGTTGCGCTGGGGACTCAGGTTTCCGGTGCTGTTCATGTTACGACAATAAGTCTGCTTCTTGCATTTGTTGCTGCCATGCTTATATGCGCTCTTCTGGCTCTTGTAATAGAACGCTTTGCATATCGCCCGTTAAGAAAGGCACCCCGCCTTAATTCCCTGATTACGGCTATTGCGGTTGAACTTATTCTGCAGAATACTATGCGCGTGCTTCCGTTCGTCGGACCGGATCCCCGCCAGTTTCCGACCATAGCGACGAAAAATTTTTCGTTTGGTCCTATTTCAGTTTCAAATATTCAATTTATTGTTATTGTTTCGAGCGCCCTGCTCATGATTGCGTTGAATTATGTTGTAAATAAGACAAGAACGGGAAAAGCCATGCAGGCTGTCTCATATGATATGCAGGCTGCAAGCCTGATGGGGATAAGTACGGATCATACAATCGCCGTTACGTTTGTCATCGGTTCGATTCTTGCGGGAGCCGGCGGGATTTTGTATGCGACAGCGTATCCTCAGATTGATCCGGTTATGGGGTATATGCCCGGGCTGAAAGCATTTATTGCTGCTGTTCTCGGCGGTATAGGTTCTGTTCCCGGTGCCATGCTTGGTGGTGTCATTCTTGGTATTGCAGAGACGCTTACGAAGGGATTCCTTTCATCACAGTATGCCGATGCAATCTCGTTTTCAATTCTTATCGTAATTCTTCTCGTAAAACCGACGGGAATATTCGGTAAAAATGAGACGGTGAAGGTGTAAGGTGGCAGAGATGAAAAACAAAGTTTTGCGAAACGTTTTAATACCCGGTGTGTGTGCCGTTATTGTTGTTGTTGTGCCTACAATTCTTATCCATTTTTCCGTTATCGATGCATATACAGCTCAAATCCTTACACTGTCGGGTATTAACGCAATTATGGCACTCAGCGTAAATATTATCTGCGGCATTACCGGGCAGCTTTCGCTTGGACAGGCAGGTTTTATGGCCATTGGCGCATATTCAACCATATTGCTTACGGCAAGCGCGCACCTTCCTCTGCCCGTATCGATCATTCTTGCAGGAATCATTACGGCATTCTTCGGATTTCTTATAGGCTTTCCGACACTTAAGCTGGAGGGCGACTATCTTGCAATCGTGACGCTTGGATTCGGAGAAATAATCCGCGTCGTTCTTGTTAATATGAAAAAATGGACAGGCGGACCGAACGGTAAACAGTTTCCGACAATTCTTACACTGAACCCGACGATTGCATATCTGGTGATTATAGGCACTCTTGCACTATTAATAATTTTGATTCAGAATTTTATCCGTTCTACCTATGGTCGTGCCATCCTTGCTGTACGGGAAGATGAAATAGCGGCAGATTCGACCGGCATCAGCGTTTTCAGATACAAGATGCTTGGTTTCGTCATTGCTTCTTTCGTTGCGGGAATCGGAGGAGCTTTGTATGCACCGTTTATCGGATTTGTAAAACCTGAGCAGGCATCTTTTACAAAGAGTATCGATTATCTTATATTTGTCGTTTTCGGCGGAATGGGTTCTACGACAGGAAGCGTTGTTGCTGCGTTTGTCCTTACGTATCTGCAGGAATTCCTGCGGTTCCTCCAGAATTACCGCCTGCTCATTTATCCGGTAATTCTTATTCTTGTGATGATTTTCAGACCACAGGGATTTATGGGAATGAAGGAATTTTCGTTCGTGGACACGTTCGACAAAATTGCCGGAAAATTTTCACATGGTAGTTCCAACGCGGTTGCCTTTGAAAAAAAAGAGGCAGAATCAACGGAGGAAAAAAATGTCTGATGAAAAAGAACTTGTACTTCAGGCGGCAGACGTTTCGATAATGTTCGGCGGTTTGTGCGCTGTAAGCGGATTTTCATGCGAGCTCCGGCAGGGTGAGCTTGCAGGACTGATCGGACCGAACGGTGCAGGCAAGACAACGCTGTTTAATATGTTCAGCGGAATATATACGCCGACGTCGGGGCAGATTTCATTTTGGGATCGTAACAACAACGTCCACGTTATTAACAAAATGAATCCGGCTCAGCTTAATAAGCTTGGCATTGCCCGTACTTTTCAGAATATCAGATTGTTCGGTAATCTGACGGTATCGGACAATGTCCGTATCGCGCTTCATAATTCGCGTACCGTTGTTCCTGCTGATGTTCTGCTGCGTACTCGGCGTTTCCGCCGCGACGAAAAAATGATGACAGAAAGAGCTGCGGAACTTTTGAATCTGTTTAAAATCGGTAATAAAAAAGATGAATATGCAAAGAATCTGCCGTACGGTGAACAGCGGAAACTTGAAATTGTGCGTGCCCTTGCGTCGACTCCCAAACTTCTTCTTCTTGATGAACCTGCCGCAGGTATGAATCCGCAGGAAACTGAAGAACTTATGAAGATGATTGACTTTATACGTAAAGAATTTCATCTTACGATTCTGCTCATTGAACATGACATGAAACTTGTAATGGGTATCTGCGAACGCATTATGGTTCTTGATTACGGACGTGTCATTGCATCAGGCAAACCTGAGGAAATTAAATCTGATCCGCAGGTTATCAAAGCATATCTTGGTTCGGAGGCTGTGTGATGAGTACACTTCTTGACGTAAAAAATCTTTCAGTATCATACGGCGCTATAAAGGCTTTGCGCGATATTTCTTTCACTGTTGAAGAGGGTGAAGTCATTACGCTTATCGGCTCGAACGGAGCCGGAAAAACGACAACTCTGCATGCAGTTTCAAACATCCTGAAAAAACAGGCGGGAACAGTTTCTTTCAACGGAGAGAACATTACAAACACAGCACCTGACAAAATTGTAAAGCTGCATCTGATACAAGTACCGGAAGGCCGGCGTATTTTCCAGAACCTTTCGGTACGTGAAAATCTTGAGCTTGGCGCGTATCTTCGCAAAGACCGCGAGGGAATCAGGCAGGATATGGAAAAGGTGTTTGAACTTTTTCCGCGTTTGAAAGAAAGAATCAGGCAGAATGCAGGAACTTTGAGCGGCGGTGAACTGCAGATGCTCGCCATGGGAAGGGGACTTATGGCTCAGCCGAAACTGCTCCTCCTTGATGAACCTTCCATGGGACTGGCTCCGATTCTTGTTGATGAAATTTTTTCAATTATTCAGAAAATCAACAAAGAAGGTACAACTATCTTACTTGTTGAACAGAATGCATTTAAAGCGCTTTCTATAGCAGACCGCGCATATATTCTGGAAACAGGCGTTATTTCAAAGAGCGGAAAGGCATCTGAACTGATTACAGATCCATCTGTAAAAGCGGCATATCTTGGCGGATGAGCCGGAATGTTAAAAGTATGTTATAATATACAGTATGTACTTTTAGTGGAGGAACTATGATTGTAAAAGATGTAATGACACGCAATCCCATATATGTGATGCCGGATACAAGCCTCACAGAGGCAAGAGCTTTAATGACGAAAAAAAATATCAGCAAGCTCCCTGTTATGGACAAGGAAGATAAACTTGTTGGTATCATTACAAAAAATGACCTGGCAAAGGCAGGGCCGTCACAGGCGACAACTCTCGATATGTACGAAATCGGTTATCTTCTTTCAAAACTTACAGTTGAAAAGATCATGACAAAGAAGGTTGTGTCTGTTTCTGAAACGGAAGTCGTGGAGGAAGCTGCACGCATTATGGTGGACAACCAGATAGGATGCCTTCCTGTGATGCAGGATGATATAATGGTCGGTATCGTAACAGAGAGCGACCTGTTTCATCTTTTTACGGATATGTTCGGCGCCCGTCACAACGGTGTAAGGGTGACAGTAAATACTGATGATAAACCCGGGCAGCTTGCTAAAATTGCTGTAAAGATTGCGGAGTTAAAAGGAAATATTGTATCTGTCGTTACCCGTGAGTGTCAGGATCCGGGAAACCGTCGTATCACCATAAAAGCGACCGGTATTACAATAAAACAGATGGAGTCAATTCTTGCAGAATGCAACAACGAGGTGGAGGATATCCGCGTTATTTGAAATGTGTGAAGTGTTTGATTTTGTGCCGGAATGGTACTATCTTATAAAGTGATGAAAGTTCAGGCTGAAACACTTATCAACAGATTTCTCAGAACATATCGGAACATTTTTTCTGATAAGGATTTTGCGCGCATGCTTGTAAAAATGGGTATCCGCGCATCTCATGAAGAATGCGAAGATTATCTTAATACAAACAGCTGTATTTTTGCACTAAAGGGGAATTTGTATATTACCCGTGCCGGTGCTTTTACAAATCAGTTTTTTAGTTTTAAACCAACCCGCAAAGAAGTTGAACAGAACATATTCGTGGCTGGAGGCAGATGCATGCCTTTTGTCGATCCGGAAGTGCTTCCGTCGTCTCTTTCATTCCTGTACAAAGGAGAAGAACTTCCTCAGCGGATTGTTGAATTGGACAGTGCGTCTGCAGCCGATATGTTTGCATTGTACGGCGAGGAATTTGCATCTCAGTATATCGCTGCCGATCCTGCAAACGCAGGAATAGATCTTGCTGCACAGAATTTTGAACTGCCACCCAAAGTGAAACTTACGGGGAATTCGCTTGAATCTCTTGTGAAATACTGCGGATTCAGGTTCGGCGATCGTATTTTGTGCCGTGTAATAAACTGGGATCTTGGCAGTATTGAAATTATGCCGGTAAAACGCGACGATAATCCGATGCGGATTCAGTCAGATGATTTGGAACGGCAGATTTGGTATAACTGCCTGGAAAAAAAGCTGCTGGAAAGTTTTGACTTGACGGGGCCCTGCAGTTCTATTGAAGAACAGCTTGCCGTCGTATTTCTCGACAACAGTAAGAAATTATGCATACCCGAATGCGGTTCTGTTGAGGAATTTCTTTTGCAGAGCCGAAAAGTTTCATATGAGCTTTTCGGCGTAGAAACACGTTTGTGGCACAGCGGAGAGGAAGTGCCTGCAGTCGGAGAATGGAACGAGATAGAGGACAAGACTTGCGCAGACAATGCTGAAATGATGCTGTTGAACAATCTGTCCATGCCGGATTATATTCTTGACTCTTACATAAAGGATCAGTTATTTCATAAAAAATACGAACCGGAAGAAATAATATCGTTTCTCATACCTGACAGTATACATTTAGCGGCAGAGGAGCACCGTTTCCTCTTGTTGCACATCAATTCCAGACATGATATACTTAAAAAAACGTATAACTGGTTTGCTGATTTTTCAAGTAGTGCAATACGACAGCGGGCTTTAACCCTGTACAGGGAGTCAGGCTCACTCATCTTTGAAATAGACCGCTCAGCTACGAATTTGAAACAATATCCGCAGCAGGAACTTGTAATCCTTTCTCAGATTTTCAGTCATGTTATGAGAATTCTGGAAATGGTTGAACTTAATCAGGAAACTACACCTGAGGATATTGATGAGATTCAGTTGTCCCTTGAGGGCATGGAATGTAATTTTGACGGAATCAGCAATGAGCTGATTGATATGGTTGAGACAGAGAGGCGGAACGGCTTCGTTGTTATCAAATAGAAGCGGGAGAACTAGTATGAGTGTAGAATTTGATATTGCAGGATTGATTCATAAAGGCGGAGTCTACGATAATATCGATGGGGCAACTCCGGAAGAAATATATAAGACAGTCAGCACTATAATTCCGCTCCCGGTTGATATGACTCATGAAGCTGTATATAACGCGTTGTGTGCCCGCGAACATGTTCTTAGTACAGCCGTGGGAAACGGAATTGCCCTTCCTCATGCCCGTGCCCCCCTTATGAAGAATGAAAATGATCAGGAAATCTGTATCGTATATTTGAAAAATCCTATTGACATGAAGGCACCTGATGAGCGTAAGGTGTTCGTCATGTTTGTGCTTCTGACATATAATTCACAGTCGCATTTAAAAATACTTTCCAATCTTGTGACGTTGTTCAGAAAGCCTCAGTTTCGAAAATTACTCGAAAAGCATGCGGGTGAAGCGGAACTTCTTAATGCAATCCGTGAGCTTGATTAATTTTAAATACTATAAGCAATATTAGGGAGCAATGTATGAACGAGAACGCAATTAAAGCTGTTGCAACATCTGTCCGCAGTCTGTCGATGGATGCTATTCAGAAGGCGAATTCGGGACATCCTGGAATTCCGCTTGGAGCTGCAGAACTTGCAGCTGTTCTGTATGGAGAGATACTGAAGCATAATCCTGCGGATTCAAAGTGGGTTGATCGTGACCGTTTTGTTTTATCAGCAGGTCACGGATCTATGTGGTTGTATTCTATCCTTCATCTTGCAGGATATAAGGTGTCTCTTGACGACATCGAAACATTTCGTCAGGTAGGCTCAAAATGCCCCGGACACCCGGAATATGGTGAAACGGACGGAGTTGAGAACACAAGCGGTCCTCTTGGGCAGGGCGTTTCGATGTCTGTCGGTGTGGCAATTGCAGAGACAATGCTTGCAGCCCGTTTTAATACCCCGGCTCACAAAATTGTAGATCATTACACATATTCTCTTGTAGGAGAAGGATGCCTTCAGGAAGGTATCGCGTCTGAGGCCAGCAGCCTTGCCGGACACCTGAAACTTGGCAAGCTCATCGTTTTTTATGATGAGAACAAGATAAGCATCGACGGTTCAACCGATATTACCTTTACTGATGATATTGAAAAAAGATATGAAGCATACGGCTGGCAGGTTCTTTGCGGCGACATGTACAAACCGGCAGAGATTATCAAGCTTGTTGCGGAAGCAAAAAGCTGCTCTGACAAACCGACTCTTATTATGCTTAAATCAATTATCGGAAAGTATGCACCGAAACAGGGAACGCCTGATGTTCACGGAGCAGCACTCGGCGCAGACGGCGTTAAAGCCGCAAAGGAAGCGCTCGGTCTGCCGGTCGATAAAGATTTTTATGTTCTGCCGGAAGCATATGACTATTTCAACGCACAAAAGCGTGCACGAGCACAGCTGGAAGCGGACTGGCAGAAGGAATTTGATGCATGGTCTGGGGAGAATCCGGAACTTCGCAGGGAGTGGGATGCTTTTCAGTCTGATGCAGCAACGTCCGATATCCCTGATGTTTCATTCAAGGCAGGAGATGCGCTTGCGACCCGCGACGCAAGCAGCAAGGCCCTCAATATGATTGCACACCGCTACGGCAACCTTGTCGGCGGGTCGGCGGATCTTATGGGACCAAACAAGACAAAACTTGATGATTGCGACGGTGTATATACGCCGGAAAACAGAAAGGGAAGAACGATTGAGTTCGGTATCCGTGAATTTTCCATGTCAGCAATAAGCGCCGGTATCAAACTGCACGGCGGACTTCGTCCGTTCTGCGCAACATTCCTTATATTCAGCGATTATCTCCGCCCGTCGCTCCGTGTAGTTTCTCTCATGAAGCAGCCGGTTATCTATGTGTTTACGCACGATTCCATTTACGTCGGCGAAGACGGCCCGACGCATCAGCCTGTTGAAACGCTTACGGCGCTTCGTGCTATTCCCGGCGTTCAGGTTCTGCGCCCGGGCGATGCGGAAGAAACAGTTGAAGCATGGAAAATGGCATACGAAAGCAAAGATCATCCGGTGTGCCTTGCGCTTACACGCCAGAAACTGGCTGTATATGAGAAGGCCGATCCCGACTGGAGGAATACGGTTCGTACAGGTGCATATATCGTTCAGGAAGGAAGCGAAAATCCTGATATTACCGTATTGGCTTCCGGTTCTGAAGTTGATATGGCTCTTGATGCAAGCAAGCTTGTTCCCGGAAAAAAGATCCGAGTTGTGTCTGTCATGGACGTAAAACTGTTCGGACAGCAGGATAAAGTCATCCGCGATAAGCTCATCGGGAAGACGAAACGCCTTGTTGCGACCGAAGCCGGAATCAGCATGGAATGGTATCAGTTCGTTCAGAATAAAGACGATATTTTCTGTATCGACCGTTTTGGCGAATCCGGCCCTGCGGAAAAAGTAGCCGAGGATATGCATTTTACACCAGCTGACTTTGCTAAAGTCCTGGAAAGATAGTATGGCATAAAAAAGCCCGGTGTTATTCACCGGGCTTTTTTATGAACAGCATGCAGTTTAGTTTGCTTTCATTTTGCCTGTTTTTTTAGCGTAAATGTACGTTCCGATGCCAATACAGAGGCCTGCTACAACCATCCAGAAGCAGAAGACCTGCCCTGTTGAAAAATTGAGCAGGGATGTATTCATGTAAATGGGGGCGCTCGTATCTTTTGCGATGCGGTAGCCTATATCTGCGTCTGGTTCGCGGAAATATTCAATGATGAACCGGATAAGGCCGTAGCCTGCAATATATATGCAGGTCAGTTCTCCATCCCATTTTTTGTGTTTGCGCAGGAGCCACAAAACTGCCCAAAGCACGACACCTTCAAAAAGAGCTTCGTAGAGCTGACTCGGATGACGCGGCAGATTTACGAGTACTGCGCCGGACGGAACAGTCATGCCTATTGATGCGACGAATCTCTGTACCCAGTCGATTTTTGCGGAAAATTTTTCCGCAGCCGGAAATACCATACCCCACGGCATTGTTGTAATTCTGCCGTACAGTTCGCCGTTGAGAAAGTTTCCGAGCCGCCCGAACGTATAGCCGGCAGGGATTGCGACTCCCATTGCATCAATCCATTTGAAGGCAGGCCGCTTATGGCGCCAGCACCAGAAAAACATGCCAACTAATCCGCCTATAAGGCCTCCGTGGTAGGACATGCCGGCAAGCCCCGTGAACTGGTGCGTCGCGGTGTCGAACGGCCAGAAAATAAGCCATGGCTTATGTCTGTACAATCCGCTTGTATCATAGACGAGTGTGGAAAATATTCGTGCCCCGAGAAGGAGGAATATGATGCCGCATGCAATGAAGCTGAAGATGTCATCTTCTGTCGCTGTGTAAGAATTGTTGTTGAGAGCACCTTCCTGCATTTCCTTCCGCAGAATGAAAAAGGCGGTTACGAATGCGCATATATACATGAGTCCGTACCAGCGGAGCAGGCCAAGAACGGGAATTCCCGGGAAAATTTCAGGATGAATCCATGACGGATAATTTACATAAAGTGGCAAAAAAGACATAGTTATTTTCCTTTATTATATTTTAAAGCCCTGCGAAGCAGCTTGTATAATTTTTGATTTCAGCAGGAGATTTTCTTTTTTCAGCTGCGTGATTTCATATTGCTGAGTTTTTATCATCTCTGCAAGCTCGCCAACTGTAAGAGTGCCGCTTCCTACAAGGTCGTCTATTCCCGATAATTTGTAATCATAATCGTCATTTGCCTCTTCCTCTGCGATTTGAAATGAATCGGAACTTTCTTCATTAGGTTTGTATGCCTGGTCGAAAGTCCTCGTTTCCGAGGTGAGGATTTTTTCTGCAATACGGTAGATGGCCTGCGAAAGAACAGCCTGCGGTTTGTATACAATAATCGGCAGCTGGGACGAAAGCGCTTTATCCTGGAGCGTATCGCGGTACATAATGCCGAGGTGTTCAATTTCGAGCCCGAGGTACTGGCTGCAGGAGCGTCTGATCCGCTGGGCTTTGTCCGCATCTTTCGGATCATCTATCATATTCATAATAAGGCGCGGCCTGAACGCTTTCATGCGCGACATAAAAAGTTCCGTATTTTCGGGATCGACTTTTTTGAGTGCTTCGATCAGTTTCGGGATATACAGACGCTGGAGGGAGGTTGAATCCTTTCTGAGTTTTTCAAGCTGATCGTATCCCGGTGTATTTTTTTTGTAAGTCGTATACATAAGCCGGAATACGGAATTTTTCAGGAACAGGTAACCGTTGAGCGTTGCCGTGACTGTCGGTGCTGTAATGACAATTCCCTGAGGAGAAAGCAGGAACAAATCCAGGATGATTTGGTGGGTTCCGGCACCCAGATCCAGGACCAGATAATCCGCATCTATATTCTGAAAGCTGTGTATGAGCCTTGTTTTTTGAGAAGGCTTGAGTGCGGTAAGTCCGGGAATCTGGCTGTCTCCTGCGATGAAGCTTACATTCTCATATTCTGTCGGTGCTATGATATCTTCAAAATTACCGTGGTCAGTAAGCCATGCACCAAGACTTGCAGCCGGATTTGTATGCTGCCCGATGACAAGGTGCAGGTTTGAGGCGCCGAGATCAAGGTCCGCCATGACTACTTTTTTGCCGGACTGGCCGAGCGCAATTGAAAGATTCGCGGATAAAAGACTTTTACCAACTCCGCCTTTTCCGCTGGCAACGGGAATGATTTGCATAAGGTAAAGTATAGCACACCCGCGCTTTTGTGCATAGTTGCAATTTTTAATCCGGTAACGTAAAATGAATACATGAGTCCTATTATGAACAAAACCAACAATAGAGTGTTGCATACAGTTATTTCAGCTGTATTCTTTCTGGTTGTTTCCATTGTTTCTTCACAGTGCTTTGCACAATCATCGGTAGATAATAAATCTGCTTCGAATTTCCAGTACATGAAGAAAATCAGCGCGGTTTTCGATTATGTTCAGCAGAATTATGTAGATGAAGTTGACCCAAAAGTTTTGTATGAAGGTGCACTCAAGGGGATGCTGGAAGCGTTGAAAGATCCCTATACCCTGTATCTTGATCCGAACACAATGAGAGACTTGTCTGATACGACCGCTGGAACTTTCGGCGGTGTAGGACTTTCTATCAGCAAGCCTTTTGAATCGACTCCTGATAAACCTGCCTACGTGGAAGTTGCCTCTCCGATAGAGGATACTCCGGGAGCGAAAGCCGGTATTCTGTCCGGAGATTATATTACCGCAATCGACGGTGAATCAACTTCCGAGATGTCGATGGAACAGGTGCTTGATCATCTGCGCGGACAGGTTAATACACCTGTTTCCGTATCGATTCTTCGCGGTAAAGATATCACGTTCGATGTGAAACTTGTCCGCGCCGTAATTGAAGTCCCGACTGTAAAATACGGCATGATAGATAACACCGGTTACCTTCGTATTATAGAGTTTACTCCTGAAACACCGCACCGTGTACAGGAAGCGCTCAATTCATTTGCTAAGAAGGGATACAAAAATCTTATTATCGATCTCCGCGATAATCCGGGCGGACTTATTACGAGCGTTGTCGACGTTGCGGACAAGTTTATCGATTCGGGGACGATCGTTTCAACAAAAAGCCGGCTTACGTTTGAGAACAACGTATATACTGCAAGCAAGGATAAGACTACAGTTCCTGCAGAACTCCCTGTCGTGGTTCTTATTAATCACGGCTCTGCATCAGCGTCGGAAATTCTTTCCGGTGCGCTTAAGGATGATCACCTTGCATATCTTGTAGGACAGCGTTCATATGGAAAAGGTTCCGTGCAGCAGGTGATTCCGCTCAGCGATACGGACGGCTTCAAAATGACGATGGCGCGTTATTACACACCAAGCGATACAAATATCGATAAAATCGGAATTCCTCCTGACAGGGAAGTTCTCTATCCGGAACTTACTCCCGAACAGGAAAAAGCATATACAGAGCTTATAAAATCGGATGATGTCGGAAAGTACGTAAACGCCCATCCGTCTATGAGTGAAAAAGATATTGCCGCATATGCTGTTGAACTCCAGAAAAAATATGCGCTTGATGCAGGTCTTTTACGGAGACTGATACGCATCCAGGCTGCGCGCATGACTGGTACTCCGCTGTATGATCTTGATTACGACATTCAGTTGAAGGCAGCTCTTGAAGTTCTCAAGACGACGGATTTTCAGAAGCTTGTAAAATCAACAAAAACTCTCAAAGAACTGCAGGATGAAGCTGCGGCCAAAGATGCAGCGGCAGTGAAACCGACAGTTTCGGTAAAATAATGCGCCAGTATATCTCTGCGGAACAGCCTGACAAGAAAGGCCTTCTTTCCGTAACGGGAAAAGATTTCCGGTATCTTCGCCGGAGTCTCCGTATAAAGAGCGGAGATATGATTGATGTACGTCTTCCCGACGGAGACCTTGTTCCTATGACCGTCTGCCATATTGACGATACTTCGGGAGTTGTCGTCATGCAGGTATGTGCATCGCCTGCACATGCCGCAGACGGTACCGTTACCCGCGGCGTTTCTGCCGGTGAAGTGGAACGTACTGCATTTTCCGTTGAATATACGCTGTTTCAATTTATTGCAAAACCGCAGAAGATGGAACTCATAATCAGGCAGGCCGTTGAGTGCGGTATAAGAAATATTGTACCGGTTGCGGGAACTTATTCGCAGAAAGGCAGTATAAAGGCGATGCAGGAAAAAGCCGCAGGAACAGAACGCATCCGGCGGATTATAAGAGAAGCCCGTGAACAAAGCGGTTCTCCTGTTGCCACAACAGTATTTGAACCTGTTTCTGCTGAAGAAGCTGCCGTACTGTGGAAAATAGAGTGCAGTACATTGGCCCCGGAAGAATTTGCAGGGGTTGTCCTTTCCGAGCGTTCCGACTTATGCGAACCGCTGGGAAATGTCGTGGCTTCCTGTACACGTATGAAGAAAGCGGCTGTTGCTGTCGGCTGTGAGGGCGGCATAAGCCCGGAAGAAGTCGAACTGTTGAGGGACAGCGGATTTGTTCCCGTTCATTTTGCATGCAATATTCTGCGTTGTGAAACTGCTGCGTTGTACGGTATAGCTGCTTTGCAATCAGCGGTTTTTGCGTTGCAAAAACTGTAATCTGTGTTTTTCATCGCGTATTTGCTTTGTCTTGCTATAGGGAACCCCTAAAAACTCACTTTCAGTGACTTTTAGAAGTACCCTTTATATAGGAGATTGTATGGGTATTCAGAGAATTATGATTGCCGGCGTGCCGGTCGACATCTGCCGGTCGGAGAATCTTGAAAATGAAGTACTTGAGCTGCTCGCAAAACCGGGAACGAAGCAGATACTATTTCTGTCGGTCTGGAATCTGCTGAAAGCGCGCAGAAACAGCGAATATGCCGAATGCGTACGGAATGCAGATCTTGTTCTTCCTGTTTCAAAAAGTATAATAAGAGGTGCCAGATTTCTTAAAAAGTCTATACCAGTCAGATATAATCCTTTTAACGCAGTTATAGAAATTTTATCGGTGCTTGAATCACATTATAAATCGGTATATCTGCTTGGTGCACGCAAGATGACGCTGCAGAAGGCAGAATCGAACGTCCGTTCAACTTTTCCTTCTTTACAGATAGTGGGAAGGTATGTCGGTTATTATCCTAAGTATGCGGAAGAAGCTGTTGTTGAAGCAATTTATAAGGCATCTCCGTCTCTTGTGCTCGTGAGCGAGGGAATAAAGGAGAAGGATTTCTGGGCATACCGCCGCAGAAACCAGTTTGCGTCAAGTATATTTGTATACTACCGCGATGCGCTGGGCATCTTTTCGGAACGTATCAAGAGGGTAAGTGAAAAGACATTCAATAACGGACTTGAAATTTATTCGGAAATTTTTCACAATCCATTTAAGATTTTTTTGATATTTCCCTATCTGTGCTATATAATTATACTTGTCTGGTATCGTTTGTTCAAAAAGTGATCGGTTAACTATTTGATTCCCTGTGTGAATTTTAACCGGATTGTTTTGTTTTCATCGAATGGAGAGGTTATCAGCTTTTGTAAACATGCACTTGAACCTGATTATTCTATACTGATTTTTGATCATTCCTCTATCCCGTCTGTTTTGCTTGCTGCTTTTCCGTGCGTTGTTATTATTGATATTGCCGTCATTGATGATTCACTGGAGAAACAGCTCAGAGCAATCGCAATGCGTTTTTCACCTCTTTTTCTTATTTCGTGGAAACTGCTGCTGTCCGGGACTATTGTTTTGGAAAAAAACTGCTGCATTCCTTTTCCCGGCGATATGTATCTGCTTCGCCAGGCAGTGCAGAAAAGAATCGATGGCATGCCGGATATTCCGTTGTTGACCGATAAGCCGGGGCTGCCAAAAAACATGAATGTCGACATCTCCGGATTTGAAAAAATGGTCGGCAAATCAGAAGAACTTCAATCTGTAAAACAGCAGCTCGCCGTCGTTGCACCGAAAGAACTTACGATTCTGCTGCTTGGAGAAAGCGGAACAGGAAAAACACTGGCCGCGGAATTGATTCATAAATACTCACTGCGCAGATCAGGAAATTACGTCTCTGTAAATATGCCTTCCATTCCAGAGGGACTTGCAGAAAGTGAATTGTTCGGAACCGTTCCCGGTGCGTATACAGGGGCTGTAAAACGGGCAGGACGTTTTGCAAAAGCCGATGGTGGCACACTCTTTATGGATGAAATAGCTGAGACGCCGCTTAGTCTTCAGTCAAAACTGCTTAATGTGCTTGAATCCGGAAATTTCTGCAGCGTCGGGTCTGATACCGAACGGCATGTTGATGTACGCTTGATTTGTGCAACGAATACGGATCTGCTGTCCCGTTCCCGCAAGGGAATGTTCAGGGAAGATTTATACTATCGTATTGCAGATTATACGATAATGATGCCGCCTCTTAGAGGAAGGCCGGACGATATAAAAGAAATCGCAGAAAATATTCTCAAGGATAAAAAGAAAATATTATCGACTGTTGCACTTGAAAAACTTCAGATGCATAACTGGCCTGGCAATGTACGGCAGCTGAAAAGCTGCCTCCGCCGTGCCTGTATAATGGAAAAATCCCGGATTATTCAGCCGGAATGCATCAGATTTTAGATTTTTCATTTCGTGATGCAAGTCCTGCGGTTTTTGCAAATGTTTTTTCTATATATTGAGCTTCACTTTCGGATAATGCAGCCCGTGAAAGAATACTGCGCCAGAACATCTCCATATCAGGTCTTCCCGTTACGCTGAAAAAGCCTATTTTCTGCAGACTGTCTGCAATAGATGTAACGGTTTTATCAAGCCGTGTGAGCGGAAGAGGTGTATAGCCGCTGATACCCTTGTTCTTTTCACGAAACAAATGATAGCAGATTATCTGAACAGCATGGGATAAGTTGAGGGATGCAAAATTTTCGCTTGAAGGTATAGTAACACCAAGAGTGCATTCTGCCATCTCTTCGTCGGTAAGCCCAGTCCGCTCGTTGCCGAATACGGCTGCAACAGTTCCTCCTGCATCGGTATGACTGTCTCCCGTAATATCCGCGGCTTTTGAAGCGAACTCCTCTGGAAGCAGAAGTTTACCTTTTCTGTTTTTTCCCCGGCGGCGTGTGGTACCGGCAGAAAGCGTGCAGTCTGCGGTCGCCTCCGTAATGGAGCTGTAAAAGTGAGCATTTTCCCAGATATCTCCGGCATGAATTGCCAGTATGTGAATCTTCTCGCTGTCGTAATCTTCCCTTTTTCCGATAATACGCATATCATGTATATCATTATTAGCCATAGCCCGGCATGCAGCACCAATATTCCGGCTTTCCTCGGGACGCACAAGCAGAACGCATATTTTTTCCAGATTCATGGAATTAGTATACTTGTTTTTCGGATTATGCGCTATATAATATAATATTAGATAGTAAAAGCTTTTTTTCTAAAAAAAATTCAGCAGATACCGATAATTAAAAGTGATGAAGCGACCTGCGGTACATTGATTTGACATTATAGTAATTTTTGGTGTATCATTAATAGTATAGGTCTAAAAGTTTTTCCGGATGGCGGAGGCATATGATAAATAGTAATAACCTGGTTCCGGGGTTTAATGATGAAAAGGACGATAGCCTTAAAATTTCTCTTGAAAAAGTTGATGATGTTCCTAACGGCTTGTGCATTTATCTTAATGGCTATATAGATACATATAACTCTAATTTTTTCCAGAAAAAGATACAGAAAGTTGTAGAAACAGGTTTTATCAATCTTATTTTCAATTGTTCTTCACTGAATTATGTTTCGTCAACGGGCATTGGTTCATTTACTGCTTTTTTAAAAATGGTAAAGCCAAAGGGCGGCGATATTGTTCTTCTTGAAATTCAACCGAAAGTATACGAAGTTTTTCAGCTGCTTGGTTTTTCTCAGTTTTTCAATATAAAGGATACGACAGAAGAGGCTGTTTCTTTTTTTAAAAATGGAGCGCCTGTCTCCAGCAGTATTTTTCCAAAGGTATTTGCCTGCCCTGTATGTACGAAACGGCTTCGTGCCACTCGTTCGGGGCGTTTCCGCTGTTCGGAATGTAAATCAATTCTTGCTATTGATGCGCAGGGAACTGTTTCTCTTGGTTGATATACAATTTTTTTAAGGATGAAGACCGGATGCACTGCATTCCGGTCTTTTTTTATGCACTAAGGTATAAATACATAAAAGTGGATTTGGTGGATAAGTGTGGATAAGTTGTGGATAAATATGGAGAAAAAAGAGAATAACAGCGGAAATCTCTTTTTGAATTTGTAATGAGGCCAAATACTTTAATTCTACTGCAATAAAATTTTTAAAATGTTGTAATATAAGGAAATAACAGATGAGAAAAATTATAGTCTATTTACTGGTATTGTGAGGAAATATAAAGTTCTCAATTATTTTCTTTCGACTTGTGGATAACTTGTGGGTAAGCAGTGTATTAATATGTGGATATATCAGGTAATAAATTTGTAAATATGCCGATAATATAAGGGAAGTAATGTAATCTGGAGATGTAATGATAAGGCCACTTAAAAAAGCACTTTTACTGATTCCTGCCTATATTGGAATGCTTCTAAGCAGTTGTATAATTGGCGAATTTTTATATATGCTTTATTTTAATACAACCCGGCTTATTGCAGGAAAACAACTCCAACTGTTTAATAAATATGCGCTGGAAAACGGTTTTTTCGTAATAGCACCGATAGTTTTTCTGCTGTCAGGTATTTTCCTCAGCTGCTATCGTATCCGTCATTCGCGGGGAGGATGTCTTCCTGTCATAATGTACGGATTGCTCGGAGCTGTAACATGGTGTCTGCTTTATCCGGCATTTATTGAGCTGAAGGGAAAGTGGACACCCAGGCTGTTACCGGAAGACAGCGTATTGACTTCCGGTTATTTCAGGCGGGAGGGCAATGATGTTTTTTATTTGATGCATACGCCGGACGGTTCCAATGCGGATTCAATTGTAATAAATGAAAGTGCGAATCCGGAAAATGCTGTTTTTCCTGGTTATGCAGATACTCAAAAAATGGTTGAAACAGCTTCTCCTTTTAAAGATATTCTGATCAGGGAAACTATCCCTGCCGTGCCAGGCTGGATTTCTGCAGCGCTTGAGAATTTTGAAGCGCGCGCAGAAAGTGCATGGCATGAAGGTTTAATAAGCTGGCTTAGTTTTGTTGCTTTTGGACTTGCTCTTTTTTCTGTTTATGCAATTTCGTTTTGCAGCGAATGGCGTCTGATCAATACGCTGTATGTGTTTGTGATGGACGCCGGTGTTATGTCGTTTAATCTGTTGTATTTTTCCAGCTATTTTGCGGAGTTCAGAAATCTTGAAAGCCTGCTTTGCAGCAGCATAAAATTCCTGACACATCTTCATGAACCGCTTCTTGTCTGCATGAACGTACTTTTCTCTTTAGTTTTTACGGTCATCGGCATTATTGAAGTCCGGATACATGCGGCAAAAAATAAAAGGAGCAGCATATGAAACGTGTACTTCAAATACTGTTCGGTTATATTATTTTTTGTTTCTGCGTTTGCATAGCGGTCGGTTTTTTTACAGGTTCCGTACCTGAACTTCTTGAAAAGTCTGTAAGAACATACAGACTCTACAAGGGATTGAAGTATTTTTGCAATATTCTTCCTGCTGTTGTTATAACAGGTTTCGTAATCGGCTATGCCGTTTCTTTCGGGCGTAATCCGGAAGGCAGTGTTATGAGATTTTCGCCTGCCATGTTTAAAAGATACAGACACGTCGTGATTATAGGACTTGTCTGCTCGCTTATGCTTACAGGGGCTGCAGAAATAGGAACTCCTTTACTGGGATCAAGGCAGCTGCGCCTTGAACAAATGCCGAAGCTTCTGCATGAATATATACGTATTGGAACGAAAATGTATGATGCAGGAAAGTCAGAACTTGCATTTCAGTATGCACAGCTTGCTGTAAAGATAGATCCGAAGTCAGAACAGGCTCAGAAGCTTTTTTCAAAATCTGAACTGGAGTTAAGAACTTCTCAGAAGAAGAAACAGACTGAACCTGTTTCCGCCGGTTCTGCAGGGGTAAGCGAAGAAGGGTATTCTGTAAGCGAGCTGAGGAAACTTGCAGAAGACGCATATAAAAAGGGAAACTGGTTTGATGCTCATTATTATGCAGAGACAGGTATTGCGATAGCATCTCCTAAGAATACGAATATAGAATTGCTGAGACAGACGGCCGCAGCGGCGTGGAACAACTTATCACAGGCAGAAAGGCCGGCAGAAACGGAAAAGGAAAGAATATATAAGAAAAAACTGGAAGGATATAAGTTTTTCATGGAAGGCGACAACCTGAAAGCATATTATGTTTTCCGTACATTATCTTTACAGTCCCACATACTTTCCATAGATCCTGATGTGGTGCGGTATCTGGGGCTTGCGACAGCCCGTCTTAATAAGGAAAATTTTTTCATTGATGAAACTTTCAATATGCAGGAATTTGAAACCGCCAATGACGTATATTTTTCAATAAAGCATACAGACGGTTCAACCGACATCGTGTATATAAAAGGCATAACACCGATGCTGAGTACGGACGGAATGATACAGTATCTGCGTGGTCTTACCATTTTTTCTATCGATGGAAACGGTTCATTCGTGAACAGCATGTATGTTCAGTATGCTAAAATGCTCGAAGTTTCTGTTTCGGATTTTGACAGTGAGACAAAGGTCAGCCTTGGTATAGCAGATTCTACAGGATATGTTCCATATATCCTGCTTCGTTCTGTTGACCGGAATACAGAAGGCATTGTGAACGAGCCTTTATACAGCAATGCACCTGGAAAGACCGAAGACGAAAGTAACCATCTTGTTCTTCCTGTATCCTACGATGACATTCAACTGCTTCAGGGGGTATCGAAAGGTGCAGAACTTATGAATATAGTTTCTTTATTCCAGTTTGTGGGAAAGACGGTTTCATACGGTTATTCGGAAGAAGTCTTTGGGCAGGTTATGCTCAACAGGATGCTGTACCCGCTGTTTATCCTTATCATCTTTATCGGTTTTGCAAGTTTTGCGTGGAACTATAGGATTGGTGAAAAACTGATGTTCAAAACAGGATGGATTCTTTCGTTTCCGCTGTTTTCTTTTTTCGCATATTATCTGTTCATGATGCTGCAATGGTTGTATAAACTGCTGAACTATGTCTTTCTCGGTGCCGCAGGAAGGCAAAATGCGCTGCTTCTTGGCAGCGGCGTATATATCGTAATCCTGATAATTGTCTCAGTCGTATTCCTTGCAAGGAATTCCGCAGATGCTGCCTGAAAAAGGGAAATGCCGATACAGATTCTGTAAACATACTGAGCTTTTGCTGAAAAGATACGGCTGTATTATAATTTGTACCGCGGCAGGAACATTTGCCGGTTTCTGGGGCTTGGCTGCGGGGCTTGCATCAGGTATATTCCTGTCCCTGATACTTAAACGCGTCAGTGATGAAACATCCTGGAAAAAAGCGCTGGAGCAGGGAAATACTGCAATCGTCCGCGGAGAACCTTTCCCCGGAGCATTGTATATTTGTGCACTTGCCGTATGCAGTCTTGGGGACAATCGCGAGGCTGCCCGTTTGATGAAAAATACTTTTGGTGCAGAATATCATGCCGACTGGAATTCGCTTTGCAGGGGCGCATCTTCCGCACAGCCCCTTAACAGCGATCTGCTTATCGAATGCCTTGCAAATATTATCGGGAAAAATGAAACAGAATTTACCCCTGCAGTAATCAAAAAAATATTCATACTGCTCAATACGGCCGAATTTTCATGGGGCGAAAAACGGGAATCGGAGAAACCTTCCCGTTATCTGGCGGAGCTTCTTGATTACCGGTATGCGAACGACGAACTTTCAGCTGCGTATTGTGTACTCGGTCTTGCTTCTGGTGCAACTATGGAGCAGGTAAAGACTGCACATCGAAAACTTGCCGCAAGGTTCCATCCCGACAGAATCGACGGGGCGGCTGCCGATGCAGACGCATTTTTCCGTGTGCAGTCCGCATATGAGTTTATTTCACATCAACAGTAGTTATATGTGCACCCAAAGACTGCAGCCGTTCGACCAGCCGTTCGTAGCCGCGTTCAATCTGATACACGTTGCTTATGCGGCTTTCCCCGTGTGCGGCCATTGCGGCAATAACCATAGCCATGCCGGCCCGTACATCAGGAGAGACAAGGTGATCGCTGTGGAGGATTCTCGGTCCCGTTACGACTGCACGATGAGGGTCACACAGCGTAATACACGCACCCATATTAATAAGCTTATCAACGAAGAACATCCTCGACTCGAACATTTTTTCAAAAATAAGCACGGTACCTTCAACCTGTGTTGCGACAACCGTCATGATGCTGGTCAGGTCCGGAGGAAATCCCGGCCATGGAGCATCGTCGATTTTTGGCGTTGAGTTTCCGATATCGTCATTTACTTTCAGTTCCTGGACAGTCGGCACAACAAGGTCAGAACCTTCCGTCGACCATGAAATACCAAGTTTGCAGAAACCTGTGCGGAGCGGCCGCATATCAGGAGGATTGATGCCTGTTATTCTTATGGAACCGTGTGTCGCGGCAGCAAGCCCGATAAAGGAGCCTATTTCCATATAGTCGGGACCGATTGTAAATTCGCATCCGTGAAGCTGTTTAACACCTTTAACTCTGAGTATATTGCTTCCCGTGCCTGTTATATCGGCACCCATAGCAGAAAGCATGTTGCACAAATCCTGCACATGAGGTTCGCTCGCTGCATTTGAGATGACCGTTGCTCCTTCTGCAAGAACGGCAGCCATGACAGCGTTTTCCGTCGCCGTGACTGACATTTCATCGAGAAATATATCAGTACCTATAAGTTTATTTGCCGCGAAAACGAATTTTCCGTTGATTTCAACGCGCGCACCGAGTTTGGTAAGTGCAAGAAAATGCGTATCAAGCCGCCTCCTTCCGATAACATCTCCGCCGGGAGGAAGCATTTCCGCCTTTCCTGTCCGGGCGAGAAGCGGCCCTGCGAACAGAATTGAAGCGCGGATTTTTTTTGAAAGGTCTGACGGTATTGTTGAGCTTGCTATTTTTTCTGCAGTGATTTTCCAGCTGTGCTTCCCGATGCTTTCGGCTGCAGCTCCGAACGATTGAAGAATATCCAGCATAACGGCAGTATCTTCAATGTCCGGGATATTGTGCAGTATAACAGATTCCTGCGTAAGAAGAGCGGCGGCTATGCAGGGGAGGGCAGCATTTTTGTTCCCTCCTGCAGCAATTGTTCCCTTTATTGGAAACCCGCCGTCGATTACATATTCATGCATGATGTTCTCCGGTGATGATTTGCGCGAGATTTATTATAACATCGGCAGCCTTTTCCATCTGGTTAAGCGAAACCCATTCGGTACGCGAGTGAAAATTATGTGCACCGGTAAAGATATTCGGAGTTGGAATTCCCATTTCCGTAAGACGGGAACCGTCTGTCCCTCCTCTTATGGGAGTGCTCACCGGTTCTATTCCTGAATTGCGGTATGCCGTTTCGAGACTACGCACGACTTCAGGGTGCGCATCAAGTCCCTGTTTCATGTTTCGATACTGCTGCTTGTGCACAATTTCCACGCTGCCTCCGAATGAAGCTGCTGTAGCCTGTGCAATCTGTTCCGTTATCTTTTTGCGTTCGTCGATGCCTTCCTGTGTAAAATCGCGGAGCAGAAGATATATGCTTGCTTTTTCCATGTTTCCGGATAGCTCAAGCGGCGCATAAAAACCTTCCCTCCCGTCTGTCGTTTCCGGTAACTGACGGTCGGGCAGATTTGCGGAAAATGCAGATACCATTGACACTGCATTTACCATCCCTGCCGCGCGCGCATCTCCCGTATGTGCTGCTTTTCCCGTAAACGTTACAGTCGTACCGACGGCGTTGAAGCACTCTGTTTCCAGCTGGCCGATATGGCCGCCATCGACAGTATAAGCCCGTTTTGATGCGAGCAGGTTGAGCGGTACTTTGTCCATTCCATGTCCCGTTTCTTCATCAGGTGAAAAAAGCACTTCAATCGTACCGTGTTTTATTTCCTCGTGGGATGCAAGATATGAAACTGCTGTCATGATCGCCGTGATACCGGCCTTATCGTCGGCTCCGAGCAGCGTTGTACCGTCAGTTGAGATGATAGTATCATGTTCGCGGGCAGCCTGGGCGAGTGCATTGTCACGGCATGAATCAAGAACTCCGCTTCCTGCAAGATGGATAAGACTTCCGTCATAATTTTTATGTACTGCGGGATTGACATTTTTGCCGCTGACTTCATCAACAGTATCAAGGTGGGAAAGCAGACAAAATGCTGGCACAGCCTCACACCCTTCTGCAGCGGGCAGCTTACCATAAACGTAACAGAAATCTGTAATCTGTACGGATGTCAGACCGATTGTAACCATCTCAGATGCGAGCATTCGGGCAAAATCTTTTTGCTGCGGAGTCGATGGCATAATACCTTTATCGGCCTTGTCTGAATCGCTTTCTGAATACGTCTTCACATATCGCAGAAAACGCTCCAGCAGTTCGGTTTCTTCCTTCGATGATTTGGTTATATAATTCATAGTGATATAATAAGACTTTCTTAATGATTTCGCAACACGGGTAATGCAGAGCCGGTATTCTATTGGTAATATCTGTTTTTTGTGCTATAGTATAATTATGCGATTTACAAGCACAAGAAACAAGGTTGATACAGTCGGATTTACACAGGCAGTTCTTGACTGCATGCCACAGGACGGAGGTTTTTATGTACCGTCCTGTACAGAAGATCTGCGCCGGTGGATTTTGTATACAGACGAAAAAACATCGTTTGCATCAGTAGCGGGTGCGCTTACATCTGCTTTTATTAAAGACGAGTTCAGCCCGATAATATGCGAAACAATTGCGACAAAAGCCTTTCCCTTTGAACCTGTCGTGCGTCAACTTGACGATACGTACTCTATGCTTGAACTGTTTCACGGACCTACAGGATATCACCGTGACTTCGGCATATCATATCTTGTATCATGCCTGGAAACGATTCTTCAGATGCGCGATAGTACGGCAGTCTTTCTTGCCGTAACGAGAGCTGAACTCGGTGCCGTTCTGGCATATAAGCTGAAGGACAAAAAACGTATAAAAGCAGTCGTTGTGTATCCGAAAGGAACTGTCCGCGGATTGCAGGAAAGCGATTATGTATGGAACGGCGGCAATATTTATCCGGTCGAAATAGAAGGGACAGAAGCCGACTGTCATGCTTTCGTACGCAGTATTTTTTTTGATCATGATTTTGTTGCAGAAAACAGGCTTACCGCTGCAAATACTGCAAATATAGGGCGTCTGCTTCCGCAGGCATTCTTTTATCCTTTTGCATTTTCCCGTCTCAAGAATAAAACAGCCGGCGATATTTATTATGCACTGGCACCGGGGAATTACAGCAACGTTGTTGCAGGCTTATACAGCTGGCAGTTTGCACTGCCCCTTAACGGTTTCTTCATACCCGCGACAGATGCTCTTACTGTTGATACAGTGGGAAATTGTGTTGTCCTTGATTCTGTTGTCCCTCTTAATAAACGTCAGCCTGCAGATCCGACCGATCCGTCGAACCTTGAGCGCCTTGAGGAAGTGTTCAGTGCAAATAAGGTGATGATGCGGAATTTTGTTTATCCTGTAAAACTTACCGATGACATGATTGATGACGCCGCCAAAGAATTATTCGTGAAATATCATGTGT
>DCFX01000012.1 GCA_002314445.1 Treponema sp. UBA1793 | reverse complement strand
CAGTCGGGATTTAATACCCTTCATACGACCCAAGGGTCGGGGTATTAAACCCTCCGCACGAATAAAAGATAGGTTGTCAGATTTTTTATAGCAGGAACCTCTAAAAACTTCAGTTTTAAATTTTCCCGAAGATTACCTGATGCCGTGCTTTATTGGGATCGGTAAACCGTCAAAAGATGTACCTGCAGTCCTTCAAAAAGAAATAAATATAAAAGAACGGATTCACAAAAACTGCTGGTAATCCTTTAGTATCAAATATTTTCGATATAGCTATTATATTTAACGTATAGCTATTTTATTTGTATACTCCTGTAAGGAGGATTTTATGCATGTTCCTCTTTTTGACATAAAAACAAACTCAGCGAATACGTAGATTTCCTGATGGAAAAATGAACAACAGGGCTGCCATTGAAATTATCTTGCAGATTTTACCGGTACATTATATACTCCTTTACAGTATGAATCAGAATGACTATCAGAATATAAATGCAAAAGCCGTCGACAGCTGGGTGGAATCCGGATGGAAATGGGGAGAACCCATAAATCATGAAACGTTTTTGAAAGCGCAAAAAGGCGAATGGTCAGTTTTGTTGACGCCGACAAAGGCCGTCCCGAAAGAATGGTTCTGCAGTTTTAAAAACGCGCGTATACTCGGCCTGGCTTCGGGCGGCGGGCAGCAGATACCTGTTTTCACCGCGCTCGGTGCAGACTGTACAATTCTTGATTATTCTGATAAACAGCTTGAAAGCGAACGGCTCGTAGCGGAACGTGAGCACTATACGGTAAAAATCGTAAAACACGATATGACAAAACGGCTGCCGTTTGAAGACAATCAGTTCGACCTGATTTTTCATCCGGTTTCAAACTGCTATATAGAAGATGTGCAGCCGGTATGGGATGAATGCTACAGGATATTAAAACCGAACGGAATACTGCTGGCAGGATTTGATAACGGAATCAACTATCTGTTTAACGATGATGAAACGGAAATAGTGCAAAAGCTGCCGTTCAATCCGTTAGAAGATGAACAGCTGTATAAAAAATCCGTAGAGCAGGACTGGGGCATTCAATTTTCACACACTATCGAGGAGCAAATCGGCGGGCAGTTGAAAGCAGGTTTCACGTTAAGCGATATATATCAGGATATAAATGAAGACGGAAATTTACATACGTACAATGTGCCGACATTTTATGCAACAAAAGCAGTAAAAAAGGCCTGACGCGGAAAGACTGGATGTCATTGTGCTTACAGCATTTTTCCATAATCACGCTTTGCATAAATCACGCGTGAAATTATTATTATCTCATCGTTTTCTTTTACTATGTATGGAAAAACATAATTGTCAATAATCATTTTTCTGTATCCTTTCTTTTTCAGTCGGGCATTATTGCAAAATGGATACATTATTGGATTATATGACAGTAGATCTATAGTCTTTAAAACCTTATTTAAAAAATTATCAGCCGCAATTGGATTATCAGGATTTTTTGCTATATAATCTACGATCATATCAATATCATGTTTTGCCGAATCTGTTAATTGGACATTAAAGTTCATACTTGTCCTTACTGTTCTGAATTGCTGATTTTGCATCAACTAATCTATTGTTTTGAATATCATCTTCCGCTTCTTCTATTTTGCCATAAACATCCTGCATAAAACAGGAACTTTCATAGGTTTCTATACTCATTATTACCATATCGCCATATCCATTCTTGGTAATAAAAACTGGCGCATTTTCTTTATGACAAAGTTCTGATATTTCAGCAGTATTCTTTAAATCTTTGATTGGTACTATACATGGCATAATAACCTCCTATAATTATGGCCTGATTATACCATAAATATAACATAATCTGCTATAGAAATGATAACGTATTCTTGCTTATCAGAAAAACGTTCTTGTGGAAGTACTATTTCAAAATGAACCGCGTAAACACCGCCGCACCCTTTCATTAAACGCCTGAATCGTCTATACTTTCTCCGATATGGCAGACATTCACGTATTTCCCGACGCGCCCGAAGGCACGCCTGTTTCCAATTTTGTTCATCTTCACGTCCACTCGGACTATTCGCTGCTCGACGGAGCTTCCAAGATTGATACGCTTATAGCGCGCGCAAAACAGCTTAATATGAAGGCTCTTGCGCTCACCGACCACGGCAATATGTTCGGAGCCCTCAACTTTGAGCATACATGCCATGCAAACGGTATAAATCCGATTGTCGGCGAGGAATTCTACGTCGCAGAAAAAGATCACACGGTGCAGGAAAAAAACAGGTACGGCGGAAAGTACTATCACCTTATCCTTCTGTGTGAAAACGCGGAAGGATACAAGAATATGTCGTGGCTTTCAAGCCGTGCATTTACGGAAGGCCTGTACTACGGCAAACCGCGCATCGACTTTGAGATGCTTAAACAGTACCACGAGGGAATCATCTGCCTTTCCGCCTGTATTCAGGGCGAACTGCCGCAGATGCTGCTGCACGGGGATGAAGCAGAAGCGGAAGAGCTCGTAAAGCGGTATTCGGAGCTGTTCGGACCAGACCACTATTACATAGAGCTGCAGGATCACGGAATTCAGGAACAGAAAGACGTCGCGCCGAAACTCATTGCGATTGCAAAAAAGCTCAACATTCCGATGGTTGTGACAAACGACGTGCATTACTGCTACCGCGACGATGCAGAAGCGCAGGATGTACTGCGCTGCATAGGATTTAAAAAGCTGCTTGCAGATGCGCACCAGACAATGGGAGACGGCAGGACCGAATGGTACCTTAAAAGCGAACAGGAAATGGCGCAGCTTTTCCCCGGTTATCCTGAAATGCTGGCGAACACGGTAAAAATAGCCGCTATGTGCAATCTTACCATTCCGCAGTACAAGACACAGCAGCTTAAGGACTGTCTGCCCCGTTTTGAAATCCCGAAACAGTTTCCGACACAGGATTCGTACGTTCTCCATCTGGTGGAAACGGGTCTGAGGAAACGTTACAAAGTCATTACAAAAGAAATACTCGACCGGGCAATGTACGAGCTCGGCATCATATTCAATATGGGATTCTCCGGATACTTCCTTGTCGTGTGGGAGTTCATCAACTGGTCTAAAGAGCACGGAAAGCCGATCGGGCCGGGACGCGGTTCGGGCGCAGGTTCGCTTGTCGCATATGCGATGACAATTACCGACATAGACCCGTTCCGCTTTAAATTGATATTTGAACGGTTCCTGAATCCTGAACGTGTATCGATGCCTGATTTTGATGTGGATATGGACTACGATTTCCGCCAGGACATCATCCAGCACACGCGCGATCTGTACGGAGACCCGCAGGTCGGCCACATAGTTACATTCGGTTCGCTCAAGGCAAAAGCAGTTATTGCCGATGTCGGGCGCGTTCTCGGCATCCCCCTTTCGGAAGTGAATATTCTCAAGAAAGGGATTCCCGACAATCCGAAAGCAAAACTCAAGGATGCATTTACACCGCCCGACGAAAAGCATCCCGACAACGGACAGCTCATTCCCTACCGTGAAGACCCGCGGTACAAAAAACTCTTTGATTTGTGCTTTAAACTTGAAAACATCAACCGCAATACGGGACTTCATGCTTCCGGTATGGTCATTTCGCTTACTCCCCTTCCCGACTGGGCTCCAATATTCAAGGATCCGAAGACCGGCGAAGTGGGCGTGCAGTATACGATGGATATTATAGAACCGTGCGGTCTTGTAAAAATGGACTATCTCGGACTTAAAACGCTCTCCCTTATCAGGTATGCGGAAAACATCATCAACAAGCACCGCAAACCGGGTGAACCGGAATTCAGTACGGAACAGGTAAGTGAGACGGACAAAGAGACGTTCGATTTATTCTCCCGCGGAGACACTGTTGCCGTATTCCAGTTTGAATCGCCCGGCATGCAGAAAATTCTGCGCCAGTCCCAGCCGCGTAAACTTGAAGACCTTGTAGCATTGAATGCATTGTACCGCCCCGGCCCGATGGACTATATTCCGAAATATGTAGAGGGAAAACTGCATCCTGAAACTGTCACATACCCTGATCCGTGTCTTAAGGATATTCTTGAAGAGACATACGGGGTTATGGTGTATCAGGAACAGGTCATGCAGGTTGCCCAGCGTATTGCAGGATTTTCACTCGGCGGTGCAGACATGCTGCGCCGTGCCATGGGAAAAAAGAAAATCGAAGTCCTGATGGGAAAAAAGAAGGAATTTATCGAAGGGGCTGTTAAAAACGGTTTCACGGAACAGCATGCAGGCGACATCTTTGAAATCATGGTTCCTTTCGCAGGTTACGGATTCAATAAGTCACATGCAGCGGCGTACACCGTGGTCGCGTACCGCACCGGCTGGCTCAAATGCCACAAGCCGGCCGAATTTATGGCGGCGAACCTTACAAACGAAATCACTTCAACCGACGGTCTGCCGGCTTATATCGCCGAAGCGCGCCGGATGGGGCTCGAGGTTGATGCCCCTGATGTTAACCGTTCCGATACGATTTTCGATGTCGTTGACGGAAAAATCGTCTTCGGCCTTAAAGGCATTAAGGGAATGGGTGACGCGGCTGCAACAAGCATTGTCCAGGAACGGGAAAAAAACGGGTCCTTCCAGAGTTTCATGGAATTCCTTGACCGCATTGACCTTAAAACCGTAAATAAACATGCAATCGAAGTCCTTATCAAAACAGGTGCATTCGACAAACTCGGTCAGAACAGGCCGACGCTGCTTAAAAATCTCGACAGGGCCGTCGACTATGCCGATGCAAAGAAAGCCGGCAATGAATACGGACAGGAAGACCTTTTCGGCGGTACAGACGAGAAAGTCTTTGCGGACTTCGTATTTGAAGAAATTGAGGATATGCCGCGTATGGAAAAGCTCAACGAAGAAAAAGAACTTATAGGAAGCTACATAAGCGGGCACCCTCTGGACGACTATAAAGTGGCGATTCAAAACGCGGTCACGCTCAATTCCCAGAATATCGGGCGCGAAGCCAAAACTGCGCAAGCCGAAAAAGATGCACTTACCGCGGCAGGATCGAATTCATGGCAGACGCGCAATGTCGGCCGTGAATATATTGCGCTCGGCATGATGATGGAACTGCGCACAATCCGCACAAAAAAGGGCACCGAAATGGCGTTTGGGAAGCTGCAGGATTACAGCGGTTCCATAGATGTGACATTTTTCCCGAAAACATGGGAAACGATGAGAATGACCGTTCACAATGACGGCGTTTACGCGATCAGGGGCAAAGTGGACGGAAGCCGCGACACACCTTCTCTCATTGCGGATTCAATCGAAGACCCGAATCAGCTCCAGACGCGTTCCATACAGGAAGTACACGTCGAACTTGAAAACAGTTATAAAAACGAAGCAGATATTGTCAGATTAAAAGATTTTTTATTTGGCAAAACAGGCAAATGCTTCGTATATTTTCATATAGATACATCCAACGGTCCGTATATCGTCAAAGCAAACGACCAGCTTACCGTTTCTTCAGATACTGACACAATCAGAAACCTGAGGGATATGCCGTATGTGAAAGACGTTTGGACCGCATAACGCTTACTTATAGAGGAATTGAGACATGGCATACGTTTTTCAGATGCT
>DCFX01000031.1 GCA_002314445.1 Treponema sp. UBA1793 | reverse complement strand
GTGCGGACAGATTTGCCTGATTAAGAATGTCTGCAATTCCTGCCGGCTCAAAAAGGGCTCCGCCGTCGGGAACTATTAAAAGGATATCTCTCATTTTTGCCATACATGCAGTATATCCTGCAGATGAACCGGATATCAAGGAACTGACCGTAAAGCAGTCTGATAATATCGGATTAAAAAGCCATTCAAGGGAGACTGGAAAAAAGTTTTGCAGGACGGTCGAAATGGTAGAAATTAAATTGTAAAATAATTGAAAATTAACAAAAGTGTGTTTAAATATAATAAGAGGTGTTTTTATGAAAATTTTGTTTGTTTGCGTACATAATTCTGCTCGAAGCCAGATAGCTGAAGAATACACAAGATTAGGCAGTAAAGGAAAAGTTGAGGCAGAAAGTGCAGGGCTGGAACCTGGCATGCTGAATCCGTATGTAATAAAAGCCCTTTTGGAAGATGGAATTGACATTAGTAATAAAAAAACACAAAGCGTATTTGAGTTGTATAAAAAAGGAAATACATACGATTATGTAATTACCGTGTGCTCAAAGGAAGCAGAAGCAGAATGTCCTGTATTTCCTGGTAATACTCAAAGATTAAATTGGCCTTTTGAAGATCCTGCACTATTCAAAGGATCTGATGAGGAAATTATGGATCAGGTTCGCCATGTTAGAGACAGGATAAAAGATAAAACGATTGCGTTTCTGAATGCCATAGTTTTATAGATTTCCTGAGGTTTTTCCATTGCTGCAAACGCTATGCAAATACAATAGATTCGTTTGACCGGAAGATTTTTCACATATTTTTTATATTTAAAAGGTTTCTTACTGCCATAGAGATACTGATTAAAATTAATATGCATGATGCTGTAGTATCGATAAGTTTATCGGTCATGTGTGTTTTTACAGTAAAAATCAATACCAATGATATTAATACTGTTAAATTCGACAATACTTTCATTGCATAAAAATATTTTTGTGATGCTATTAGTTTTGATTTCAATTTTGTACTTAGCTTATGATACCGCATCAAAAAAAATGAATTCATTGTTATATCACCACATGATATACAAATACCGATAAGTACATTTCCGTATGTTTGCTTCTGTTGCAGTTTTAAAAATGTTACAATGCCGAGAAGAACAGCTGATATGAACATTATTAACGATACAACTTCGCTTGAAAATAATTCTGCTTTTTTTAACTTATTTTTTTCATTTTTATATCTTATACTGCTGAAATACGCAACAATTACTGATGAAACTTCAATTGTTCTTTTCATCATATCAATTAATTGGACAGTTGTTTTCCCATAATAAAAACCTCCGAAACTTATAAAGCAGGCGCTTATTCCTGTTACCATACTTAAAAGTAAAACTTGTTCCTTTGATTTTGTTTCTTTGATTTTATCGCATGAGTATTTCTGAGATTCTGCATTTCCGTCATATAAGCACATATGACAAACACTCTACTGTAAAAATGTTAGTATTTGTTTAATGGAATGATACAATAAAAGTACAGAGCCTGTGCGAAAACAATACAGGCAGCTTTCAATAGGGCAAAAACGACGGGTTCATCTTGTTCTTGCACTCTGTCGTAAACCTCAGGTGCTGATTCTTGACGAACCGACGGCAGGAATCGATGCGCTGAACCGTGCGGAACTGCACAATGAAATCAGAAAAGCACGGCTGGAGGGAATGACCATTCTTCTTGCTGCGCACGATATGACAGAAGCGGAAAACTTAATAACTTTTACAGTCATGCAAACTGTAGTATACTGGAAAAATGAAAGCAGGAACCCAGTATAGTAGTATGTTTGAATTGATTCAACCATCAGATAAGGAAATAGAAGTGCTTTACAGGTGGAAAACAGAAGAGAAACATCATGAATTATATTCATGCAGACCTGTAAATGATGTCGGAACATATGAGGAATTTTACAACAGAACTGTAAAAGGGCTTGAGGATACAGCACGAAAGCATCTTGTTCTCAGAAACAGAGAAAACGATGATGTGTTGGGCGAAATAAACGGGTTTGATTATAATCCCAGAAATTACAGTCTGGAATTCGGGTATTATATTCCGGCTGCAAACAGGCATAAGGGGTATGGCGGAATAATGATCAGGTTGTTTATTGACGAAGTATTTCAGGATACGAAATATGAGCTGAATAAATTATATGCAACAACAGCAGGAAATAATCAGGCATCAAAAGGGGTGCTGGAAAAAACCGGATTTACATTAGACGGAAAAAACAGGGAACATTACTGGATAGATGGTAAAAGATATGACCAATGCGTTTATTCTTTATTAAGAAAAGAATGGGAAGAAATAAGCCTGAGTACTATATAAAAACGGGTGTCCGCAGGCAATTGAACCGCGGCAGCGCTTTTGATACAATCTGAACAGGTCGTTCCGATATTTGATTGTATTAACGGAGAGAAAAATGAAAACAGCCTGTTTCAGCGTTGCTGCACTGGATTATTTTCCGCAGCAGGATAAGTATTTTGCCGGAGGCAATTCATTAAACCAAACCATCAGGTTTAAACAATTGGGGCATGAAAGTTCGTTTATCGGTGCATTAGGTACAGATAAAGCCGGTGATCAAATTGAAGAATTGTTGAGAAAATCTTCCGTGGATGTTTCTCACTTATACAGAATTACCGGCACAACAGCATGTAATAAGCTTGTCGATGATGAAAAGGGTGAGCGTACCGGTGTTGAAGGTGCGTGGCACAGCGGCGTCTATGAAACATTCGCGTTACATGAATCGGACTGGAACTATATAGCTGATTTTACTATCTGGGCAACACATGCAAATGGCATTAATTATGAGCAGGCATTGCTGCGCAAAAAAAGCCATAATTTTCTTGCGGTAGATTTTCTGCATTTTAATACATATGAACTTTTGCAAAAAGGGCTTAATTCTGTCGATATAGCATATTTTGGAGGCGTAAAAAGTCAATTACGGGATTTAATTAAAATATCAGAGAATTACAAGGGAATTATTGTACTGACACTTGGGGCGGACGGCAGTATTGCAATAAAGGATGGTAGTACATATTACCAGCCGGCTTTACCGCTGGAAAGAGTCGTCGACACGACGGGCTGCGGAGATGCATTTCAGGCTGGTTTTTCAGCGGAATATTATGTTTCGAAAGATATTAAAAAAGCGCTTTTGGCCGGAGCTGAATCAGGGAGAAAGGCTGCATTACATTATGGCGGCGTTCCCTGGATTTGCTGAAAATAAAAAAAACGGAACCGATGCAGAACGATTGATACAGTACAGAATCAAGGAGCTGATAGTATGGAAAAAGAAGAAAGAGCGATTCACGATTTTGACCCGGCCTTGATTTGTGATTATTTTGGAAGACTGGAACGACAGGGACCCGGCAGCCCGGAAGCTACTATGAGGGCTGCAGGTTTTATTGACAATTTTTCAGGTGAACTGGAGATTGCCGATTTTGCATGCGGAACGGGCGGGCAGACTATGATTCTGGCACAAAATACAAAGGGGACTATTACCGGGCTTGATGTTTTTCCTGACTTTATCAGAAAACTTAACGCAAAAGCTGAAAAACTCGGTTTGCAGGACCGGGTAAAAGGCATTGTCGGTTCAATGGATAATGTACCGTTTGAAAATAATAAATTTGATGTCATATGGTCTGAAGGTGCTATTGCCAATATAGGTTTTCAAAGAGGTTTGAACTATTGGAAAGATTTTCTGAAAAGGGACGGCTATATTGCTTTGACATATGAATCGTGGTTTACCGATGAACGGCCTGCTGAAATTGAAAAATTCTGGGTTGATGCTGTTCCTGAAATGGATACGATCGGGCATAATATTGCAATACTGCAGAAGGCAGGTTACAGCCTTGTTGCCGCATTTACATTGCCCGGGAAATGCTGGACAGATACATATTTTATTCCGCAGAAAGCGATACAGAAAGCATTTTTGGAAAAAAATGCCGGAGATAAATCCGCAGAGGCTTTTGTTGCATATATGAATTATGAAGCTGATTTGTATTCAAAATATAAAGAATATTATGGATATGTCTTTTATATTGGTAAAAAAATGTAAAAACAGCCGATCCATGCGGTTGCGTTGAATAAAGTGAACCGCAAAAAACTGAAGTTTTTTTGAGGTTCCATAAAGGATTTACGGATGAAGTACTACCATGTAGATGTGTTTTCAGACAAAGTGCTTGCAGGAAATGGTGTAACAATCGTTTTTCCTGACAGAGACATCGGGCCGGACATGATGCTGGAAATAGCCCGGGAATTCAAACAGTTTGAAACGGTATTTGTTTTTGAGAAGCAAAATACTGCATATCCGGTTCGTATATTTACGGTACAGGAAGAGTTGGAATTTGCGGGTCATCCGCTGCTTGGTACGGCGGGAGTGATTCATTTGCTGCAGGCAGGTAAGAAAACCGCAACGATAAACATCCGGTTGTCTGACAGAATTGTTAATTTTTCATCAGTTGAAAAAAACGGTACCGCAGTAGTTACCATGAATCAGGGAAAGGCCGAAGTTATAAGAACTGTATCCCGCGAAAAATATGGGAAGTGTGCTTCGTGGTTTTCACTCAATGAGCAGCAGCTTTATCCCGGTTATCCGGTGTCCGTCGTTTCCACAGGATTACCGTATCTGCTTGTTCCCGTGAAACGTTGTATTGATAAGATAAAAATAAATATAGATAATCTGGAAGAAAGACTTGCTGAGCTTGGAGCAAAATTCGTGTACTTTTTCGATCCTGAAACATTGGAGTGCAGGTCCTGGGATAATACCGGCGTATATGAGGATATAGCAACAGGAAGTGCGGCAGGTCCGTTAATAAGCTATCTGGTGCAGAATAAGCACGGGAAAAAAAACGAACCGATAACCTTATCGCAGGGAAGGTTCCTGCACCGGAACAGTCTGATAACGGGATATGTCAACAGTATGGATGAAGTATTAATAACGGGAGCCGTGTCATTGTTCGGGAAGGGTGAAATTTTTATCTGACAAAGAGGGCTAAGGAGGCTGATTATGAAGAAATGGTACGATGAAGAATATGAATGGAAAATTGAAGTGACGGGCTTTCTCCGCGGCGATAAAACGGAAAGGTATTGCCGGAATGGAGAGGAAATCGGAGATACGTATACCTGTACGTATGGTTGTCCCGTAAATAAAGATGGTCAGGGTATCTGTTCAAAAGTAATGATGATGATGTTTCCGATTATGGAAGCAGTCAGGAGCGGCGGAAATTTAGAGAACATCGGCGGAACCAGCAGATACTCCAAAGACATTGTATGCCCTGACGGCTGCGTTATGTTCAGGATGACTGCAAAAAAAACCGGGCATGAAAATTTTTTTAAGGGAAAGTTTTTCGATAAGCTGTAACTTATGTCTGAATACGGGGCGGCGGAATGGAAACAGTACCTTTAAATACTGACTTTGTAAACTTAACAACCGGAAATCTCCCTGATGAGCATCTGAGCTGCATTATCCGCAGTAAAAAACCTCATCAAGGAGTTGAAGCAAAGCGTCAATGGCTTTCCGACAGGTTAAAAGAAGGGCATGTCTTCAGAAAGTTAAATGTAAAAGAGGCTGTCTTTATTGAATACGCACCTCTTGAAACAGCCTGGGTTCCTGTTACGGGGAACAACTATTATTACCTGTACTGCCTGTGGGTTTCGGGCAGTTACAAAGGGAAAGGGTACGGAAAATCTTTGATGGAGTATTGCATCTCTGATGCAAGAGAAAAAGGAAAATCCGGCATCTGTATGCTTGGCGCAAAAAAGCAGAAAGCATGGCTTACAGACCAGTCATTTGCACAAAAGTACGGTTTTGAGATTGTCGATACTACTGACAACGGATATGAACTGTTTGCCCTTTCTTTTGACGGAACAACGCCGGCGTTCGCACAAAATGCTAAAAGCCTGAAAATTGAAAACAAAGAGCTGACGATTTATTATGATGTACAATGTCCCTATGTCTGTCAAAGTATTGAGGTGGTAAGACAGTATTGTGAGGCAAATGACGTTCCAGTATCTTTTATTCAAGTTGATACACTGCAGAAAGCAAAGGATTTGCCTTGTGTTTTTAATAACTGGGCTGTATTTTATAAAGGAAGCTTTGAGACCGTGAATCTGCTGCTGGATGTTGAATATATAAAAAGAATACTCAAAAAATAATTCTGTTTTTGGTTCATCATTTGATGCGGTGCAGGCGGCATATCCTTTCTGAATAAGGACTGAGCGTGTTTTATGGAGGAACCAGATGAACAGCAGAATACCCGTTTTATTCGCCGGGCACGGATCTCCGATGAATGCAGTTGAACAGAATGATTTTACCCGTACATGGCGGCAGCTGGGGGAAAGCATTCCCCGTCCTGCGGCCATACTTTCAGTTTCCGCACACTGGTTTACTGACGGCTTCCGTATACAAACCGTCTCCAATCCGCGCCAGATATACGATATGTACGGCTTTCCCCGGGAGCTGTACGAGTTAAAATACCGGCCGGCAGGAAGTCCTGAGCTTGCAGAGCGCGTTATACAACTTACACATGCAGAAATTCAGGCTGACAACTCATGGGGAATTGACCACGGCACGTGGGCCGTGCTGTGTAATATGTATCCGCGCGCTGACATTCCTGTCGTGCAGCTGAGCGTCAACCGTACTGCGTCCTTTCAGGAGCAGTATGCATTGGGGAAGGATTTGATGCCGCTGAGAGATGAGAATATACTGATTCTTACAAGCGGCAATATCGTGCACAATCTGGGTATGGTCGACTGGAACAGGGAAGGCGGATTCGGCTGGGCAGACTCGTTCGATGCTGCAATCCGCGATGCGGTTGCTGCAGGAGACGTTGAATCTGTTATGAAGACTGCCACGGCGGGAAAAGAGGCACGTCTTGCGCTTCCATCTCCCGATCATTTTATGCCGCTGATGTATGCGCTCGGAGCCGCCGGTGCGGATCGTGCAACCGTCTTTAACGACGCCCGGACACTCGGTTCTTTGTCCATGACGGGATTCGTCTTCGGCTGAAACGCAGTCGGATCATGTATGGAAAAAATACAATAATATTGATATAACTTTTTCATGAAAGAAAACGATTTTCAATTCAACAGAGAGTCATTCGATTCCGTGTCGCCGGAATATACTGATGCCCGTCCTGCATACGATGAACGGTTGTTTGACTGTATTGACTCCGTCGGACACTTTACTTCAGATTCACGAATTCTTGAACTGGGTGCAGGGACAGGAATTGCCACAAGGCAGATTGCTGACAGATGGCATTCCCATATAACTGCAATTGAACCAGGGGCGAATCTTATTAAGGAAGCACAGGCTGGACTTGCCGGCTGTCCGGATATCAGGTTTCTTAATACAACTTTTGAATCATATGATGCACAGGGACAGAAATTTGACGCCGTTTTTTCAGCGACGTCCTTCCACTGGCTTGACCCTGCTATAAAATACCGTAAATCGGCTGCGCTGCTGGAAGACGACGGACTGCTTGCAGTTTTCTGGAATTATTATGGAAAAGATGATACTGCGGTTGATGCGCATATGCAGAAACTGTACGAAAAATACGGCATGTCAATTCCCGGCACGGATATGCATGCACTGCAACAGAAGAAAATGGATGACCGCAGAAAGGAAATTGAAACGAGCGGATATTTCCATAATGCAAAAGAAATCCTGCTGGACAGAAGCGTTCCGTATCCGGCTGGCCGGTACATCAATCTGTTAAAGACCTTTTCCGATCACAGCCGCGTGCCGGGCATCAATTCGTTTTATGACGAGACATTCCGCTTTATTGAAACCCTCGGCGGATACATCGGTGTACATATTACGGCTCAGCTTGTCATTGCGGCAAAAAACAGCAGATAAAAGACACAGAATTAGAAAATAGTTCATTTTTTTGTCACAGACTCTTGCATATTACGTTACGTCATGTAGTCTAATAGTGATATTGCCGGTATTCCAGGGCAAGTATCACGGGGGAAAAATGATAAATGACTCTGATTCCATATCCATCGGAAAACTTGCACAATTATGCGGTGTTACTGTACGTACTCTCCAATATTATGACCGTTCAGGACTGCTGCCTGCGTCATTCAACAGGAGCGGCAGGCGCGAATATTCCGGAGAGGACCTCATAAAACTTCAGCAGATACTATTTCTCAAATCACTGGGTTTTCCATTGAAGAAAATCAATGGAAATCTTTTAAAAACCGGCAATCTGGCGGAACTCGGCAGGCTCTTCAACCGGCAGAAAAAAATTCTCATAAAACAGAAAAATCATCTTGAAAGGACTATCAATGCCCTTGATATGCTGATTGGCGAATCGGAGAAAGGCCGCCGGGTAAGCATTGAAAAAATGATGGCCGTGCTGGAGGTTATGAAGCAGGAGAATCCCTGCGCTTTCATTATATGGTATTTCAGTGACGGGCAGCTTGAAAAGATAGCAAAGGACTTTTCTTCTTCCGGAAAATATCAGACGTTTATGGATTCGTTTACCGGACTGTTTGCGGAGCTTCAGCTATTGTACAACCGCCATGCTGATCCTTCAGGGCCGGAAGCCCAGCGTATTGCGGCCGGGTGGTGGAATATGGTGAGTCGGTTTTCAAATGGTGATTCAGAAATTCTGAATACCCTGATGAAATCAGGACAGGATATGGACAACTGGCCGGATGAAACGGAACCGATGAGGAAAGTTTTTCAGGAGCTGCTTGCTCCTGCACTCGGTTATTATTTTAAACAAAATAATATCATGGTGGATGAAAATAATAGTTAATATTCTGATGTTTTTTTTTATAGGAGTATGCATATGGAAGAAGCGGCTGTATCAGTCAAAGGACTGGTCAAGAGGTACGGTTCCGTTACGGCTGTAGACGGAATCAGTTTTGAAGTAAAGAAGGGCGAAGTGTTCGGACTTCTTGGTTCGAACGGAGCCGGAAAGACGACGACATTTGAATGTATGGAAGGTTTGCGGACAACGGACGGCGGTGTCATCAAGGTTGCAGGCTGCGACCCTGTCAGACAGCAGTCGCTTTTACACAGCAGGCTTGGTGTCCAGCTGCAGTCGTCGTCCCTGCCCGACAGTATGCTTGTGAGCGAAATCATCAGGCTCGTATGTACATATCACCATACGGCCGTACCTGACGAGCTTGTAAGGAAATTCGGGGCGGAACCGCTGCTGCGGAAACAATACCGGCAGCTTTCAACGGGCCAGAAGCGGCGCGTCCATCTTGTCCTTGCTCTTTGCAGCAATCCTCAGGTGCTGATTCTTGACGAACCGACAGCCGGGCTTGATGTTCAAAACCGTGCGGGACTGCACGATGAAATCAGAAAAGCCAGTCAGGAAGGGATGACGATTCTTCTTGCAACTCACGATATGGCAGAAGCGGAAACGTTGTGCGGCCGCATTGCGATTCTTGTTAAAGGAAAAATTGCCGTGTGCGGCACGCCCTCTGAAATAACGGCAGCGGGAAGCAGACAAACGAAAATCAGGCTGAGGACTTCTGCCGGTTCTCTGTTTTCTGCAATGCCGGAAATAGCAGATGCCCAATACACGGAGACGAAGGACGGTTACATCGAATGGAGCTGCAGAAATGCATCGTCTGCAGTTATTGAGATTCTGACATGCGTTAAGAATAACGGCGATACGGTCGAAGATCTGAGAGTGGAGCGCCCGTCGCTCGAAGAGCGTTTCCTTGAACTTGTTGAAGATCCTGTGTAGGAGAATACGGATGAAATCTTTTTTTATATATCTTGGCATACAGCTGAAAGCTGACATACGCGACCGCGGAATTCTGATGACATATTATCTGGTGCCGCTCGTCTTCTTTGTTGTAATTGGTTCCATTTTTTCGTCAATAAATCCGCTGATGAAACCTGTTCTTGCAGCGTCAATGAGCATTTTTGCAGTGACGATGGGTGCTGTCATGGGAACGCCTCTTCCCCTTGTACGGGCCCGCGAATCGGGAACGCTTCGTGCGTTCAGGATCAACGGAATTCCGGACGGGGCTGTCCTTGCCGTACATACTGTAAGCGCCTGTATCCATCTGTTTATTGTGAGCATTGTCATTTACGTGTTTTCACCGGTTCTGCTTCACTCTGACAGGCCGTCCCATCCCGGATTGTACCTGCTTGTATTACTGCTCATACTGCTTGCATCTGTCGGCATCGGCATTTTAATCGGCAGTACGGCACGCAGTCAGTCAACCGCAAGCATGATATCAATGCTCGTCTTCCTTCCTACCGTAATGCTTGGCGGAATCATGTTTCCCGCATCCATACTTCCGCCTCTGTTTGAAAAAGCAGCACTTGTTCTTCCTGCAACGTACGCCATGCAGGCTTTCAGCAGTCTTGCGTACGGACTCAATTCCAGTCTGCATCCGGCATTCTGCATCTTCGTGCTGGGCGGTTTTTGTATTGCAGCTTTTATCCTTGCCTTGTGGCGGTTTGCCGCAGTAATACGGAAACAATAAACATTTTTGTACAGGACGGGTACAGGAAAGCGGAAGTTTTCTGTACCCGTTCACTCGGCATCATCCTTTACGGCATCCTGAATAATCATTCAGACGGTCAGGCGAGCGCATGCAGCACGAGAAAAACAACAATGACGCCGGCATCCGCTGCAAGCGGAATTAACCCGTCGACGAACGATGTCGTTCCGTCAAGATGATAATAACGCAGGTAACAGACGAATCCGGTTATCGTTGCTGCAAAAATAAGCAGTCCCAGAGAGAGTGCCTCCGGAATTCCGAATCTTCCTGATGTATACAGTGCGGAAAGTGCACACAGTTCTCCGGCTGCCCAGAGTATCATGATGAATAATTCCGACGTTACGGGCCGCCTGAAAAAATACCGGCTTACTGCAAAAAGCAGTACGTACAGTGCGAGCGCTGCAATGAGTATTCCACCAGCGGGTACAACAGGGCGGACACCTGACTGTATGCGTACTCCTAAAATAAACAGCAGTATTGCCGCACAACCGGACAGAACCGCGGGTATAAGCAGGGCTGCGGAAATGAACCGTGCGGCGGATGCGCCCGGGCGGAAAACTGCAACCCACCATGCAATGTACAGAAGACTTGTGGTGAACATACACAGATTACCGGAAAACAGAAGCCAGTCACGCACCGAAAAATTTTTGAAGAGCTCCATTTTATCCCCCTTGCCTTGCCTGTTACGGCATAAGCAGAATTTCGGATTCTATTATTGCCTTACTGTCAGGACCTATTATTTCTACACTTACCGTATCTATGAGAGCCGTATATTCGCTTAAAAGAGAACGGGCTGCAGCTAAACGTTCCTGTGCATTTTCCGGAGTACAGGTTCCGACTGTCATATGAGGAATAAACTCTTCCTGTTCAAGAACAGAAGGAAGAAAAGGTTTGAACAGCCCGGCATGGAGATTTTTGAAAAGTGCCGTAACACTATCTCTGCCTTCAGAAGGAATCATAAAAAGGAACGAATCTTTGACGACAGTCTTCCGGAGTGTCAGTTTAAACCGGGATATGCCTGCTGCACATGAAACGACCGCATTACGTATTTCATCTGCAGTATAGATTGAGGAAAATGGAAATACAAGTGTGATATGCGGTTCTATTTTTGTATATGCGGGATCAAACATACGGCGGACATGATCTATTGCGGCGGTATCTGCAAAATGGGGGAAAATGAGAACTGAACGCATAAACATTTCTTTCCCGTCAGAAACAGTCTGTGATACGTTTTCTGCTGAACTGTCTTCCGGTTCTTCTTCCATTTGTACACATCCTTTCCGGTAAGTGTACCTCGACCTGAGATACTGTTCAAGAGCAGGGATATCTGAATGAGTTTACAGTACAGCGTACCTTCCTGGTTTTCTATTCCTGTCGTTACAGAATAGTACCATTGACGTAAAATTCTGACATACAGATTTATTTATTTTTCCGTCTGCCGAAAAGCTGTGCACTCAGTGCGGAAACAACGGGAACTGCGCTTATGACGGCAAAACTTCCGGAAAGCGCCTGAATGATTTCCACTGCCATGCTGTTTGTGTTGAGTACCTGATTCGACTGCATGTTGTACGTATATATCTGGACAAGCATAACAATCGAAGAGCCTGTAAATGCCAGAATGAGCGTATTTGCCATTGTCCCCATCATATCGCGTCCCATGTGCATTCCTGCGGAAAAAAGTTCCCTGAATCCGGCGGAAGGGTTGTTTACATGCACTTCGTTCACAGCTGATGCGATTGACATGGCAATATCCATGACGGCACCGAGTGATGAAATAAGTACAGCCGCAAAAAGCAGTCCTCCTATTTTCAGTCCTGTGTGCGCAGCAATCTGCATAAGCGAGTCCGTGTCTCCGAACGTAAATCCGGAAATCATGGTGAGCCTGCAGAACACGGTCTGCACTCCGGCAGACAGGCAGAGGCATATGAGTGTGCCCGCCGCCGCCGCTGCAGTCTTCCGTCCGGTTCCTCCGGTAAGCGGCAGTGTAATACCAGCCGTAACTGCTGCAAGAAGAACGGCACCTCCAGCCGGCGACATTCCTCTGTATACGAGCGGTATGAAGACGAACAGAATGCTTGAAAGCGTAAACACTATTGCCAGTACGGAACGGAATCCCTGCCTGCCGCCTGCAGCACAGAGGAGGAGCGCTATTACTACTGCAAACAGTCCAAGTATGTACAGCCTGTCAGGGGTGCTGACAAAGACGTGGAATTTTTTTCCGTCGGCAGCTGCATTAACGGAAACGATAAGTTTATTTCCTTTAACAAAACGGTAGCTTGTATCATAGTTGAGATAGTTTGTAACAGGGATTGTTTTTCCGGCGTACTGCCCTGTGAGAATGCGCACTGTCAGTTCCTGAAAGCCTGTTGCCATTCCTTTCTGTTCAGGATGCTCCTGAACCTTTTCCGATAAAACTCCGGTAACGACAGCCTTTTCAAAGGAAATACTGTCTCTGCCGGAAAGTTTGTACATGTCGTAGTACGATGTGTGGCGGCTGGCCAGTACCGCGCCTGCGGTATAGGCAACAACCAGTACCACAAGCACGATATCAGTAATCAGCGGTCTGCAGGGTGTATGGATTTTCATTTTGTATGGACCACTGCCTGTTCCTTATTTTTTGTTTATTGTGTATGTATCTATAACAGCCCCTGAGTCAGTTTCATATGTTGTAATCCTGAACTGACTGCCGGAGACGGTAACGTATGAATATGTCGGTACATTGTTCTGCCATCCTGCCGCACTGAACGAGTGGTCGGAACCTGTGTTATATTTATAATATTTGCTGCCCGTTCCCGAATCAAGTGTAATATAGACAGTTCCCTCAGGATTTGTGACGGCGTCTGTTTGCGTCGTGTCGACCGGCATGCCGTTTCTCATCTGCCATGTGCGGGTATAGTAGTGGTCGTGCCCGTTCAGCACGACATCAATGTGATATGCATCCATCAGTTTTGTCCAGTTCTGACGCATGAACAGAACATCGTCGTCCGGTTTGTCTGCCGTTGCATGATTTGCTTCGCTGTACGGCGCCTGATGAAATGCGACAATTTTCCACTTTGCGTTTTTATCGGCGGCAATTGCATCTTCCATGAATTGTTCGTGGGCTGCCGTGTCGTAAAAGTTGTTTCCTTCCAGAATTATGAAAAGAACCGGCCCGTACGAGAACCAGTAGTCACCGTCGTTGTTAAGCGCCTTGTTGTTTACTGTCTGCCCGAGATCGGTAACGTTCGGCAGATTGTAGTGATAACTGTAATATTTTCCCATCTGATGATCGTGGTTGCCTTCAAGTACTGCAAGCTGATAATCCTGCAGATAGTCATGCGCTTTATCAGGATTCAGGAAAACTTTATATTCCGCCTGCTGCTTTGCCAGTGAATCGTAGTCATTTACCTGATCCCCGAGTGAAAACAGGAAATTGACGTCATGATGATTTTTTATGACTTCCCCGATAGTTTTTTGCCAGCCTGCGCGGTCATGTTCAAGATCGCCTGAAGCTCCCATCTGCGGATCACCGAAAGCGGCAAAACTGATGCTGTTTTCATTTCCCGTCGTGAATGTGTATACACTGCTCCAGTTCCGGCCGTCCCCGACACAGTACGAATACGATGTATCTGCCTTAAGATTTTCCGCCGTTACTCTGCACGCATATTCTCCGGTAGCAGTTTCGGCGTTGTCCGGATTGTCCTGTACACCTTCTGTTGCAATGACTGGAACGGAGATTCCTGTGTATGTCGAATTGGCAGGAAATCTGTTTTTCTGTACTTTTTTTGTTTCAGCAAGCTGTACGAGCGGAGCAGCAGATGAACCGGAAATCCAGTTGAAGCGTACTTCGGAAATATTACTGCCGACTCCGACCGTTACATTGTACGGCTGTACAGGAGCAGGACTCCGTACTACACTTGGAGTCTGCGTTACGGGCGCATTCTGGGCATTTACTGAGAACAGTAAACCTGCTCCGCAGAGCATGGAGAGCATTACGTTTTTTGTCATCTTTAGAGATTTCATGATTTTCTCCCGAATGAGATTATCTGTGTATATGCACGGATTACTGAAAATGAATATTTTCAGTACAGATACTTCCTTATATAGCCTGATTATATATATTTCATAAAAATTCCGTCAGAAAA
>DCFX01000017.1 GCA_002314445.1 Treponema sp. UBA1793 | reverse complement strand
TAAAAGTCCGTGCGGGGCGCGCAAGAAAAAATCCCTGGCCGTACATAACGCCGAGCGACAACAGTTCGTCAAGTTCAGCTGCTGTTTCTATCCCTTCAGCAACAAGACCTGCTCCCGAACTTGTGCAGAATGCGGCAAGACTCTTTACCATTGCCTGACGGACCTGATCTTTTTCAATACCGCGTATGATGCTCATGTCGATTTTAATAAAATCAGGATTGATGGAACAGACCCTCTGCAGCCCGGAATATGCGGAGCCGACATCATCGACGGCAATACGGAATCCCTGCTGACGGTAATAATCCGCAACTTCTTTTAAAAATGATGTTTTTCCTGACGCATATTCCGAATTTTCTGTTATTTCAAGTACAAGTTCGGCAGGATCGATTCCGTATTTTGCAAGCTGCTGCCTGGTAAAGCCTTCCTGAAAATTATGTTCGCGCATGCTTTCAGGATTAACGTTCAAAAAGAGGCGGTGTTTCAGGCCGAGCGCACGGGCTGTTCTGATTGCGGTCTTTCTGCAGAGTTTATCAAGCTCCCAGAGCTTTTTCTGCTTTTCCGCAAGTTCGAACAGCTGCGTCGTCGTTCCTGAAAATACGTCCGGTTCCGTACGCGCAAGCGCCTCGTACCCGAAAACCTCGCCTGTTTCAAGCGACACTACCGGCTGAAATACAGGGTACAGATTTTTTTTTGAAATAACAGTGTCTAAATCCATAGCCGCAGTATGACAGTACAGTATAAAAATTCCGTTTTCTTTTGGTTAGAAAATAATTATGTGCAGACTGTTTTGTATCCGCTTGATTTCTGCTTACCGCTTCATCCGGCGCAGTACTGCGCACGATACGGCAAGCATTGCCAGTGCAAGGCAGAGTATGTACAGAATATAACCGGTGTGCTGAAGTGCCGTTCCTTCCGCAAGTGCACGTGAAAAGTCCATAACCGCTTTCTGCGGCATGACGCGTACAAGTATGCTGAAGAATGAGTGTTCCGGAGGTGCAGCGTAAAAACTGCCCGAGAGAAGCGACGCAAGCATGATTGTTGCGTTGCCGAGCATGTTTGCATTGTCCGGTTTTTTGATGAACGTATTAAGCAGCAGCGCGTACGCTATGCCGGACACGCCGATTACTATAATGAGAAGTGCGTATTCCGGCAGCGTGAATCCGATGTTGATTCCGCACAGGTGCAGTACGGCAAGCAGAAACCAGGCAGGCGTGATAAGCGACAGGCTGTAGACGCAGTGTGCGGCAAGATATAACCCTGACGAAGCCGGCGTTGATGTAATGCGTACGAGCTGTCCCTGTTCTTTGTCGTCTGCAAAGACGAACAGATTTGAAAAAACCTGCATCAGGAGGAACATAAGCAGGAAGCCTATAATATTCACGCCTGTTTTTCTGCCTTCCGCGCCACCTGCTGCATATCCGTCTGCATCAGGCCGGTGTGTAAGCGTGGATGCGATCATCTCTTTAAATTTTGTGTTCCTGAGCGTTTCAATGTGTATGTTTCCTTCCGCGTCTGTCGTCACGAAAGCGTCGTACTTCTGTTTGTACAAATCCGAACGCGGCGGCTGTTCTTTTACTGCCGTAATTTCAAGATAGGCAGGATGCACAGGAACAACGGCAGCCGTTCCGCCGGTGATATACGCAATGTGTCCCCTGATTTGCTGCAGCCCTGTGATATATACTGCAAGCAGAATCATAACAAGCATAACGATTGTCATAATGATAGTCCCTGCAAGGCGGGAGACAGTCCGCCTGTAATCGTTTGCAAGTACTGTAAAAAATGTGTTCATAGATAATCCTCCGTTTTGAAAAGCAGACGGCATCCGCCTAGAAGGACTGCCGAGATAACGACTGTACCGATAAGGACAGGCAGCACATACGAACTGTTGTTGTCGCATGCAAGTGAAAAAAACGCATCGTTGAGCCACCGTACCGGCGAAAAGCGGGACAGCAGTGCGACAGTACGGCCGAGCCCGTCGGTCGGAAAGAACGTACCGCCGAGAAAACCGAATATGGAGATGACCGTGCTCAGCAAAGTGCTCGTCGTTTCTTCGCAGTGAAAGACGCAGCAGAAAAAAATTCCGAATGCGGCCGAAACAAATTCCACCGGTGCCATGAGCGCAATGAAGTACAGCGGATGAAGGCCGAGCGTAATATGAAGCGAAGGGCAGAGCACCGCAAGCAGCAGAAGGTGAAGCACATAGTCGAACAGGAACGATGCAGTCAGTTTTGAAAGCCAGACAGCCGTCGGGCCGACTGGCGAATAAATGATGCGGAGGTTCGGTTTTTTAATATCGCGCTCCATAAAGCAGTTTGATGCCGTCATGGCACCTTCAAGCATGCCGAATATCATGAAAGACACGCCGTAATATTGATATGCGTCGCTCATGTGTTCATAATCGCCGCCGCACAAATATCCCATAATCAGGATAAACAGTACCGCAAAAAGCGTATTGTACCCGAGAAGGACGGGATTCTTGAATAAATTTTTTAAATCCATGCATAAAATCGAAAAAAATCGTCTCATATTTTCCTCCTGTAAAAATTCCGCATCAGCGGTACGGCAGGGATGCCGTAAACTTCCTTTAATCGCGCAGCGTGCGGCCGGTAAGTTTGAGGAATACAGTCTCAAGGCTTGCCGTTTCACTCGTGATATTGCGTATTTTTTCTCCGTTTTCGGTAAGCAGCGCAATAATCTGATCAAGATTTTCAATTCCCCTGATTGACGATATGCTGATTGTGTTTCCTTCCAGATGAACCTTCTTTACGCCTTCAATCGTATAGAATTTTTCCTCAGGAATTTTTCCGTTCTCTTCAACTTCTATTGTGTAGTGGCGTTCGTTCGCCACAGACTCTTTGAGCGACTCTGTCGTCCCTTCCGCTATGATTGAACCTTTGTCCAGAATAATAATGCGGGATGCAATCGCTTCGACCTCTTCCATATAATGAGTCGTATAGATGACCGTCATTCCCTGGCTGCGCAGTTTTTTTATAGAATCAAGAATATGATTCCTGCTCTGCGGGTCAATGCCGACAGTCGGTTCATCCATGATTACAAGTTCCGGGCGGTGGGCAATGGCGCACGCGATGTTAAGGCGCCGTTTCATGCCGCCCGAAAACGTCTTTACCTTATCATGCCGCCGCTGCTCAAGCCCCGCGAACACGAGCGCATCATCGACAGCTTTTTTCAAAGCCTTTCCGTGAAGTCCGTACAGAGACGCAA
>DCFX01000067.1 GCA_002314445.1 Treponema sp. UBA1793 | reverse complement strand
ATGTGCTGCCGTTCGCTTTCAGGCACGACGCTCCATACGGCTGTATTCTGCTCAATCTTACCGGCAATCTCTTTCAGTCTGCCGTCAATCTGCCCCTTCACCTGATTGATGCGCTCAAGCTCGTCGTCATACTGTTTCTTAGCCTGTTTCTTACGGTCAAGCTGGCTGTTAATCTCACGGATATCGCCCGCTTTTGATTCAAGCGATTTTTTTTCATCAATAAGTGAATCAATCCGCTTCGCACGGCTTTCCGTGTCGATAGTGTCCCACACCGTTTCTTCGGAAAGCATTTTCAGATTCAGGGTCTGAGCGCTGATGTCATCCTGTTTTTTTTCAAGCAAACCGAGTGCCACATCAGCCTTTTCAATACCGCGCTGTACGTCGTCGAACGAAGCGCTCAGCTCCCGTTTCTTCTGTGTGTTATCCCAGCCGAGTACCTGCACGACAGAACCTGCACGCGGCTTTCTGTCATCTTTTTCATGCCGGATGCCGCTCTTTATAAGGCCGGTCGACGTGACCGCACGCTCAGCATGCTTTATTTCGGCAGTGTCATCGGTGCACAGATAGTCGAAATGATTCCGCACATAATCGTCGATCCACGGTGTAAGCGCATGATTCTGCTTTATCTCAAGTTTTCCGGGAACCGTATTTTCCGCTGGTGCCGTCCTGCGGCCGCCGGATAATGAAAAACTTTCACCGGTACGAAGATAGACGACCCGTCCGTTCATATCGGTGCTCTTAATATATGAAGTCACTTTCTCGTAGAGTTTTTCGCTCACCAGTATGTCAAGTGCAAAATTATGGAGCAGTTTTTCTATACTTGCGCTCCACTGTTCTTCTCCCGGTGCAACGCGGATGAGTTCGCCTGCAAACGGCAGATCGGATTCTGCGCATTTCACCGCGCTGCAGATGCGGGCACGAAGCTCCACGTTTTCAAGGGGAATGTTGGACGTCCTTTTTCCCAGCGATTCGAGTTCGTTTTTTATGATGCCGCTGCGGTCGGTCAATGCATTTTTTTCCGTACGGGCCTTGAACAGTTTTTCGCCGTTCAGCGTATTATCGGCCTGCTTCACCGACAACTGTTTTTCTATTTCAAGGAGATTATTCAAAAAATGTTTTTCCGTCTCAGGCAGCGAAAGCCCCGCACGAAGCAGTTTTTCTTCATGTGCTGAACGGGCCGCCTGTATCCGCTGCTTTTCCGATTCAAGCTGTTCGATATGATTTTTAATTTCAGAAATATGACGGGCAGTTTCATTCTGCGCAAGCGCTATGTTGAGCGAATCTATCTCCTTCTGCACGTCGTTCTGTTTATTGATTGTAACAGTGCGGTTCGCTTCTGCCCCGGCAAGTTTGTTCTGTTGTTCTTTTTCTTCAGCTCCGTACAGCGTGAGCGCGCAGTCAGCATACCACAACGGAATGGTGCTTTTAAACGCATCGTATTTTATTTTATCAGCCTGCGCTTCCTTCCATTTGTTTCCCGTGTCGATCACCGGCTGGAGCAGTTCAATCTGCTTTTTCGTCTTCTGAATCACGTTGTAGCTTTCCATAAGCTTTTCATAATTAACTTCAAGTTCTTCAAACTGTTTTTCAGTGCCGGGGTCTTCAAGCATGTTCGCGCGGATAAATTCCGTCAGGCTGCCCAGCACCTTGAGTCCGACAGTCTGTGAAAAAAGTCTGAGCGCCCTGTCGGAACGGAATCCGAATACGCCTGTAAACGCATCGCTGTATCTGGTGAACGAATCAAAGAACACCGTACCGAACTGATTTGAAACAGCCCGCTTCCATTCGCCTTTCCGGTCTATCATCATATTTTTTGTTTTCAGAAAATTCTGAATGTCTTCAATTGATACGCGCTGTTTCGTAAGCGCGAACATGTGCTGCAGAACGTCGCCTGAAAAATAACGCACCTGCAGCAAGCTCACCGTACTCTGCATATCGTCGTTTACAAAACAGCCGTTAAGCACCGAAAACGTATCATGATCGCGGAGCGACTGCGCCTTTACGCCGCCCGCTTCTTCGTCCTGTTTGTTTCCGTACGCACCGAGCACGTACGTTTCTTCAGTACGGTCGCGCTTTCTGTCCGTTCCTGAAGACTGATTGTAATAACGCGCCTGCGGAGGTACGAGCAGCGAAACGATTGCATCGACAATCGTCGTCTTGCCGCTGCCGTTTTCGCCGGTAAGCAGCGACGACCTTCCGCCGCAGTCAATCGTGTAAATTGCCTTGTTAAAAACGCCCCAGTTGTACAGCTGAAATACGGAAAGCCGGTATCCGCCTGAAGAAAACAACATGTCATTCATGTCCACTCTCCTGCTGAAGTTTCGCCTTAAACAGTTTCAAAAACTCCGGATTTATTTTAGCGCGGATGATGCGCCGTACTTCGAATTCGCGGCCGCCGGAAGACGTAACCGCGGCGTCGGACACTTCGCGGAGAAACGTAAGGTTTACCAGCTGCGAAAGATATGAATCAAGTTTGTTGTAGAATTTCAGCTGATCGTTTTTATCCTTCACAAAAGCGGCGAGTCTGTCTTTTATCTCACTTTCCTTCATTCTGAGGACAGCAGACTGATTCCCCGACGCGTCAAACGTATCAAGCTCTTCGCGGAGCAGCACGCACAGAAGCGACACTTCCGGAGACAAAGGATATTTTTTGACGAGGCGCGGCACTGCAACCGTCTCTTCTCCGCTGCCGCAGAGAGGTACGTCGGTTCCGCCGTTATCCTCAACCGCGTCATCGCTCTGCGAAAGAAACGCATATCCGTCCTCGTCGCTCACCACAACGGAAACGCCGATCACCGCGAAATAATTCTGCACATCTGACTTCCATGAAGAAAGCAGCGGCCATGCTGAGTCGCCTGCATACACCGGTCCCTGCAGCAGCTTGACGCACACTGGCGCCCATACCGGAATTTTTTGTCCGCTCATATGAACAACATCCTCGGTACAGTTACTTTGACACGTGTACCGTTTCTGGTAAATTCTATTTCATCGTTTTTTTCCGATTCCACTTTCATGCGGTCATCATGTTCCGCAACCGCAAACCATGTAACCACTTCTGCAAGACCTTTCTTTACCGGATACTTCTGCATCAGTTCGGCAAGTGTAAACTGCATGCCGTTTTTCTCTGCGCGGAACGCATCCGCCGTTTTAAGCAGTTCCTTTTCATCAACATAAAACTGATTAAACAGCGCCTTGAGCGAAGCGGAATCTATCGCCTGAGCGTTAAACGGCTTCATCTCTTCCATCGTGTTCGTCTGTTCATCCAGCACCGGAGTACGCGCCTGCGGAAAAGAAAGACCAGGCTTCCCTTCGACGAAAAGAAAATCGCGTCCGGGACTTTCTGCACCCCCGTCAATCCGTTCCAGATACGTTACCATTTCTTTTTTTATCCCGGCCGTAAGCTGCCTGATCAAATAACGACTGCCCGCTTCCTGCGTTGAAAGAATCCTGCTGATGCGGTCCGAAAGCACGCGGTTCTGCTCGATGATCTTATGACCGGCATCATACAGATACTGTTTCAGATGCAGCAGAAAATCATCTGACCAGACGACATTCTGATTCTCGGCGGCAGAAAGAATGGCATTAATGAGCGAATTTATTTCATCGTCAGTATCCTGCGAAATGAAATTCCAAAAGGAAGAGAACGACTGCCCCTGCGGCGAAACACGAAGCGCGTGATTCGTATCAAGTGTATATCCCAGAATACTGCCCCGCGTCGCCTGCATATCACCCTGCTCACGGTAGATTTCCTGCAGGATTGCCCTGAAGTTGTCTTCAGCCTGCCTGAAGTCGCCGAGCAGTTCGCGGGAATCGCGGCTGATGCCTTCAAGACGCTCTTTAATCTGTACCTCGGTATACATCTGCGGCACGCCCGTCAGCTCGATTTTTTTTATCTGTTCATCGATTTTCTTTTTCTGTTCCTTCAGTGCTGCAATACGTTCCGCCGGCGCCTCCTGCGTATTTTCCTTCAAATCGCGCAGCCGCAGCAGAATATTCTGGAACCGTGATTCAGTCCCCACAAACTCCGCAGGCTCACTGTTCTCAATCCACGAGAACAGCCGCTCGATGCCCGCCGTAAGTTCCACCACAAATACACCGCTTGCAAGACTGTATCTCCGTAAATATGCGCGGTCGTCGGAACACCAGAATGTGACCAGTACATGCGCCTTTGTCTGAAAATCGGCAAACAATTCATTCTGCCCCGGAACAAAAACAGTCTCCTCCGCCTCCTCTTCCATCAGATGTTCATCTTCCTGATGCGCCTGCAGAAAAAGCGCGAGCTTCGATTCAAGCTGATCAGACGGAATTGACTGAACGTGTTCCTCCCGGAACGCATTGTATAGAAACGATATGGTAAGATGAGCCGAATGCGAACGCAGCAGCTTCATGCCAGAATCCTGCTTGAGAAGATTTAAAAAATAATCCGCCGTTGTGTCTCTCATGGGTTATATTTACAGAGCCTTTGGTTTAATTGAACTAAGTGTACCAGAAATACTGACGATTTTATACTGCCTGATACATGAATCAGGATACTTTTTACAGGGAATGTGTTCCGTCGGAACGGCAGGTTCCGGGCGGTTAGCATAAAAGTGCAGTATCAAAGTACCCGATAATAAGAATTATGTGCCGCGGGTTCCCGGCGGATACACCATTCAGTCAAAAGATGATACTACGGTTCTTGAAAAGGACTGTGCAGGACGGATTAAAACGCTGCTTGGTGATAAAGTCATTTATACACCGTACGATACTGTGACAGCAGATGGTGTGAAATACCCCGGACACTGGTCATGGATCTATACGGCGCGGAACATGCCGTCATATAACGGCACAAACGTATTCAACTGGACTGCGGCTCAGAAACGCTGAGGCCGGAAACGGTCCCATGGTATAAATACAGCCGGCAGACTTCAGAGTATAACAGGCTGTATATCTTTACCGTCTTCGGCGGCTACGCCGTCCTTTTCGATTGCATAAATGAGAATATGGAAGTCAATTCAGAGACCGCCGGTGTTTTCCATCAGTTCATTCACTGCTGTTTTACTTCTGCGGCAACTGCAGCAGCACGTTCCAGTGCTCCGGTAACCGAATCAAAGACATTCTCCCTGCCAAGGACATCGGCTGTCCCTGTTTTTTCCAGCAGGATATACGGCTGCGTGTGAATGCCGGCAAGAATAATGGTAATATGTTTACGGTCACAGGCATTTTTGAGCTGCAGCAGTGCCTGCAGGCCGCCTGCATCAAGATATATGGTATTCTGCATCTGGATAACAAGCACCCGGTAGTCGACCTCTGCCTGCTCAACGGCAATTTCAAATTTACGGACAGTCCCAAAGAACAGCGGTCCTTCAATTTCATACATCAGTACACCGGAAGGAATAACAGGCAGATCGCCCCGGTCATGGGCATCACCTGAATCAGACAGCCCGCCGGTAATAGAGCTGCGGCGCTCACGGACTTCAGAAACATCAATCATCTTCTTTATAAAGAAATAGGCGGCAAAAAGCAGGCCGAATTCTATAGCAACCGTCAGATCGATAAACACAGTCAGCAAAAACGTCACCGCAAGTACGGTAATGTCTGATTTCTGCCCCTTCAGAAGCGCTTTGATTGCCGGAAAGCCTGCCATGTTCCAGGCAACCGACACCAGAACCGCAGCAAGTGCGGCCATCGGAATATATACGACAAACCGCCCGAAAAAGAGCATAATCAGCAGCAGCGTCAGTGCATGGATAATCCCGGCAACAGGCGAACGGCCCCCGTTTTTAATATTCGTTGCCGTCCGGGCAATAGCACCGGTCGCAGGAATTCCGCCGAATATCGGACTGACAATATTCGCAATTCCCTGTGCTATGAGTTCCATATCAGAATTATGCTTTGCCCCAATCATACCGTCGGCAACGACAGCACTCAGCAGTGATTCAACAGCCGCAAGAAACGCAATTGAAACAGCGGTCGGAAAAAGTTCGGTGATGACAGGAATACTGAACACAGGAACAGACGGAGCCGGGAATGATGAAGGTATCGATCCATACCGGCTGCCGATTGTATCAAGCGTCAAACCGGTACAATGATTGATGATAACAGTGAGTACCGTTGCCGCACTGATGACAATCAGAGAACCGGGAATGCGTTTACTGACACGGGGCCACAAAAATATCAGAATGAGTGAGGTTGATGCAACAATACACGCATACCAGTTGATTGTACCAAGCGACTTTGCATATATCATGATTTTTCCTGCAAAATCACCCGGCATTTTGCCTGTTGTTAATCCAAGGAAATCTCCAATCTGCGTCGTAAAAATGGTTACTGCAATCCCTGCCGTAAAACCGGTAATAATCGTATACGGAATAAATTTAACAAGTCCGCCGAGCCGGAACGCTCCGAGCAGGATGAGAAGCACCCCTGCCATAATAGTTGCTGTCACCAGACCCGAATAACCGTACTTTTCAATGACACCGTACACGATTACGACAAACGCGCCTGTCGGGCCGCCTATCTGTACTTTGCTTCCGCCCAGCGCAGAAATAATGAATCCTGCAATAATTGCCGTAAAAATACCGCGTTCAGGGCCGACACCACTGGCAATCGCAAAAGCGACCGCGAGCGGCAGGGCGACTATTCCGACAATAATTCCGGAGGTTATATCAGTTATAAACGATTTAGCTGAATAATGCTTTAACGACTTTATCAGTTCTGGTTCCATCATAGAGAAGGAATCATGCACTTTTTTTGTACTTTTGACAATATAGGGACACTTTTTTGTCTGGCATGTGTTGTAATAGAAATAACCGGACAGGTATGTTGCGGCAGCTGTATTGATGTAAACGTATAAAAAGGAAGGATGGTATAAATGAATGTAACCCAAAAATTTCCAGTAAGGTTTTTTGTTGTCACTTTTTTATGGTCATGGTGCATTTGGATGCCGCTGGTTCTGGCAGGCAAAGGCTGCATAAACATTCGTCCTGAAATACTCGGAACAATAACAGTACCTGTTTCGATGCTTGCAGCTTTTGGTCCTGCAGCAGGAGCTTTTTTTTCCTTAAGAACAATCGAAGGAAAAGGTGCTGTAGTCAGATATTTGAAGAGATTTCTTGACATCAGGTTCGGATGGAAAACCTGGCTTATTCCGGCGGGAATCTTTCTCGTTACAACATTTGCTGCCTGGATTACTCCCGAATTTTTCGGCTGTAACCGACTCTCTATGCTGTTGCCAAACATCTACATATTCCCACTGTACTGGTTAATTATGGTATTCTTAGGCGGTGGACAAGAAGAAATCGGATGGAGAGGCTATATCCTTGAACATCTTGAGACCAAATTCGGCACTCAAACCGGATCAATGCTACTTTCAATTATTTGGGCAGTATGGCATATTCCATTGTTCTTAATTTCCGGAACAAGTCAGAACTATATGAATTTCATTGGGTTTATGATGTTAACTTTCGGATATTCATTCATTTTCTCCTGGGCACTAAGAAAATCCGATAACAGGCCTTTAGCAGGTATGATGGTTCACGGTACAGCAAATTCATTCATTCCCATTTTTCCAATTCTTTCTATGACAGCCGGAGCAGCTCAGCCCCGGTTCTGGTTGTGGGTTTCAATGACATTTGCGGCAGGTCTGATTTTCATGGAAATTTCAAGAAGAGAGGCGATTAACACGATTTCCGGGAAATAGAATATCCGCGAAAAAAAACACGAAATTTTCCGCCTGACATCTGGTTAAATATGATATTATGTTGATGGCTGACGCCGCCGGGAGTTAAATATGGAAAAAAAAGAAGACGTAATTGAAAAGCAAAAAGATTTCATTGCACATTTAAAACAAAAAACAAATACATTTATAACTACAATCGATAAATCTGAAATCGAAACAATTATTCTTTCGGGAAGTGTTCCAAGAGGTGACTATTTTCCGGGAAAAATTGATGGAATGGTAGACCTGATTGTAATGAAAAAAGCAAAAAGCAGCATTACGGCTGAACAACTATTCGGAGAAAATATCGAACCTGAAATTCCGTATCACTGTGTAAAATCTGATGGAACAGGATATGCGGTTCTTTTTACGGATTTTATTGACCTGTCTTCTTTTTGTCGGAAAGAAGAACCTCGTAAGTTTTCTATTTTAGAGTCACAGATTTTATATGATCCAAATAAATACTATGAGAAAGAACTTGTAAAAATAAATCAATTCGCAGAAGAAGAACAAAAGCGTGAATTGAGTAACGGAATCGGGTATATAGATTATGGGCACCTCTAAAAACTCACTTACAGTGACTTTTTAGAGGTGCCGTCGAGTTTTAAGTCGTTGTAATATCACGACTTAAAACATCGCGTTTTCAGAGTTACCTCTAAAAACCGAAGTTTTTAGAGGTTCCCTTATCTGATATCAGAATATAAAAAAGACAGATGGTATCGTCGCGGTGCTTACATTCAGATGCATGAAAATTTGAACACTGCTATTAGAACCGGTGTCAGATGTCTGTTCTATATAAATGGTTTCTATAGTCCTGCGGAAGACAGGGCGATATACTATTCGCACAGCTTAAAGAAACTTCCGGAGAACTATAATGAACTTATTTCACAAAGCTGCGACCAGGTGACAAATAGTGAAGAAGATTATTTCCGCAGAGAGAATGTATTTATGAAGAAAATTGTAAGTTATATCAGGCAGTTTACTAACTAAAAACCGAGCGGTAACAATGGTGATGCAGATTTGAACGGGTATAAAGTGGATATAGATGTGCCACGGGTTTCCGGCTGCACAACGTTTTTCAAATTTTCCTGCTCCGCTGCACGAGTACAGCTGTAACCTTGTGGATGGTTTACCCTGTTCCGTCGCACGGGTTCAGCCCCAACCAGTACGGGAATTCACCCTGTTCCTTCGAGGTGTTTCATACCGGCGTATAAGCCTGTTTCAGGCTCGTTCATCCCCGTGGGGATACTCTGCACCAACGCCTTTTTATAACGGAAATGTGCATAGAATTATCAAAAACCGCAGGATTTTTATATCCCGTTTTTCCGCCGCCTGTATATACTGCAGATACATGTTCTATATATAGGAGTATTTGTATGAAAAAAATCTGTAAAGCGGGCGCGGCATTTGCGGCAGTACTTGCACTGGCAGGAGGAGCCTTTGCACAGGAAAAGTATAACGTCATATTTGACCTGCATGCACATGTATATGATTACGGCGAAGCGGTAAATCAGGTTGTTATCAAAACTGCAGATGCAGGACTGAAAGCACTGCCGGAGAATGTTTCGCCGGACACTTTCGCTGTGTATGCGACAGCGGTAAATCCGTACGATACCGGTTCAGTTCCGCAGTACGGTACGTATACGCATGTCCTGCGTTCCGTGGAAAAAGCAGCTGTTGATGCCGATGGTAATATCGTTCTTGACCTTCACTGTGAGTACAACGGAAAGGGACAGGGAACGCTCAATTATGTTGCCGGTGATATCAGCAGGAATCTTTCTCTGAATATCAGTTATCAGGTGATACAGAAAAGTTCTTTCAGTTCCGATAAGGGAACGGTTGTGTCAGGAGACGCTTCGTATGACCAGGGCTGCATTATCGACGAAGAGGTCAGTGCTTTTAAACCTGCATGGTACGGTAATATGAATTATGAACTGTACACTCCGGCAAATGCGGACGACGGTGAAAAACATCCGCTTATCATCTGGTTTCACGGGAACGGTGAAGGCGGCTGGAGCGACGTTCAGAATAATACGTCACAGCTGAGGGCAAACAGGGGTGCGCTCGGTTTTACGGAAAAGGCTTCTCAGGATATTTTCGGCGGCGCATATGTCGCCGCTCCGCAGGTTCCCGATACCTGGTATTTTAATTATAAGAACGGGTATTTAAAGACGGCCGCAGACATGATAAAAGATATTGCATCACGCCTTAATGTCGATTCAAAACGTATATATGTATTCGGCTGTTCTGCAGGCGGTTACATGACGGTTCACATGGCGGTTAACAATCCTGAGCTTTTTGCAGCCGTCGTTCCGACATGCCCTGCAATTTCAGTTGCAAAACAACGCGGTGGTGTGGAGACGACTGACAGTCAGATAAAAAAGCTTGCAAAAATGAATGTCTGGCTCATCCAGTCAAAAGATGATACGACGGTTCTTGAAAAGGACTGCGCGGGACGCATTAAAATGCTGCTTGGTGATAAAGTCATCTATACGCCGTACGACACTGTTACAGTAGACGGTATAAAGTATCCGGGACACTGGTCATGGATTTATACCGCGCGGAACATGCCGTCATATAACGACACAAGCGTATTCAACTGGACTGCAGCTCAGAAACGCTGATTCCGGATTGCAGCTGATTCTATGCGGCCGATGTCAAATCCGCGTGATTCAAGCCATGCAGTAAAATTATGCAGCTGGTTCTGCTGCACGGCAATACGGCATCCTTCCATACGCAGAAAATCAATGCCTGCTGATGGAAGTGTTTCCACGGCGTGAATGAAGTCCGGACTCTGACCAGTGAGGGAAATGATTATCCAGCCGGTTTCCTGCTTAAGTGTAATCATTTTACGCCCGCAGTCCTTCTGCAGCTGCCGCCATACAGGAGGCAGTTCCTCTTTTGCATACCGTCCGAGCGAGTCAAACAGAGACTCCACCTTTCCCGGTGTCCTGCTGATTCTTGCAAGTTTTGCAGAGTCCGCTTTATACAATCCGGCACCGAGCCTGCTGCAGAACGTTTCAAGAAATAACTGCATAACACGGTCGTCCGGATCTATATGAACGATTGTATCTTCCTTTCCCGGAACGGGAGGCGGAAACGCAGATTCTTCATCATAGTCAAAATGGTCTGTAAGTCCGAATACGGCCGCACCCAGCGGCGTCATCCGTATATATTCTATTCTGCCGAAGCAATACAGGTTCATATTGTTCTGGTGCAGATGATTTTTCTGTTCTATTCTTTCTTTACCGGCCGCATTCTGCCAGGTAATCTCAAACAGTCCGAGTGCGGCGAACAGCAGGAACAGATTCGTATATGAACAGTCATAAACGATAGAACGGAACCTGCTTTCAGAATTGCTCCAGCAGCGTTCTGTATACGAATACTGATCGGTGTTTTTATATCCCGTATAATAATAACAGTCACCCGGTGCAGCGGGAGAAGGAAAACCATCTTCCTGCGAGCGGTCAAGGAAATCTCTGAATAACACCGGATCTGCATATTTCCACTGCTTCATGCGGTCAGGAATCGTATGCAGAAACTGTTTCCGGTATGAACTCATTTTACGTGCGTTGTATGAATAGTCTGAAACCTTTACCTGCGGGTATACGTATTTAAGATCGTATTCAAGGTTTGGAGAAGCAAAAAAGTTCCTCATGCACATGCGGTATAATTCAAGCGGCTCGGACGGTATTGTTTCAACATCAGCATAACACTCACCGTCACGGGTAAACGATGCGGCAAGAAATGCAAGACAGAGATCGACCCGTACATTCTCCAGCTTTTCAGCCTGTGCGGGCGTATATCCTTCTGAAACCGCCTGTGAAGCAGTAATAAACGGTAAAAGCGGTACAATATCCGCAATTTTTTTCCGTATACCTTTAAGTACCGCCATTCCGCTTTTCCGTTCAAAGAACCCTGCATTTTTAAGTATATACATAATCTGTACCGATTTTGTAAAAAAGGGTATGCCTTGTGCGGCAGAAAAAAAGCCCGGAAGCGCAGCAACTGTATCCACGCGGACTGTCTGTACCGGCACACGATACTGAGAAAGTGCACGCTGCAGATACTTCTTCATAACAGGCTTTATCTGTATGCCGGAATTCTCATAATTTATGCACCAGTTGAACGGAAGATTGCTGTTCTCCATATCATAACCGTAGTATGGTCGTTCAGAAAGCGTTATATGAAGTTCTGCAAGTGATTCGGGGAACGGCAGCCCCCATGAATAGACTGCGCGGAGAAGGACGCGGAGTTCTTCCGGTTTCAGGGACTGCACATATTCTGAAAAAAGTTGTCCACTGCAGACAAAAGCCGCAATTCCTCTGCAAAGGCTTTCCCGCGTACGGCAGTCCTGTAGGCCGGGCAGTTCATGCACAGATTTTTTAAGACGCGCTACAGTCTGCGAAGCATTATGATAAAGTTCATCGACAAGTTCCCGCGGAATAGTCTGAATATGCTCTGTTCCTTTCTGTACACCAGTAATCCGTTTTTTCGGATCATATCCAAAATCAAAACTGCCCTGCTGTTTATCCATGGTATTCCTCCCGGAGAAGATAACTGATATCGTCAGGAGTCAGTTTCTTCATCATCTGGCTGTCCGTCGCAATGACCGAAGCGCATAAGTCAGCCTTCTTCTGCTGCAGTTCCAGTATTTTCTCTTCTATAGTATTACGTGCAATAAGCCGGTAGCAGAACACATTTTTCGTCTGGCCGATGCGGTGCGTACGGTCGACAGCCTGCTGTTCAGCGCTTCTGTTCCACCACGGATCAATAATATATACGTAGTCAGCACCGGTAAGGTTAAGTCCGACGCCGCCCGTCTTGAGAGTCATGAGAAAGACCTTATATGTTTCATCCTGCTGGAATTTTTTAACAAGTTCCACCCGGTTTGCCGTAGCGCCGGTCATTACCAGATGTGCCGTGTTCTGCGACTCAAGCCGCTGCGATACGGCATCGAGTGAGGCAAGAAAATTTGAGAACACAAGACAACGGTGTCCGCTTTCCGTAATTTCAGAAATATGGTCTATGAGTACGTCCCATTTTGCAGAAACAATTTCACCGTCAGTCTTCGATTCCGGCACTGTCGCAAGCTGCCTCAATTCAAGCAGCGCCTGCAGAATAGAGAATGTCGACTTTTCGAACCCTTTCTGCGCTATTTCATTGTTTATGATTTCCTGATAGAACTTCCGCTGCCGTTCGTACAGCTGCGCCTGCTCGCTGCTCATATCGACAAAGCATACCTGCTCGGTACGTTCCGGCAGCTCTTTTGCAACGTCCTGCTTTAAACGGCGCAGAATAAACGGCCGTATTTTTGCACCGAGGTCTTCGGCCGCCTGTATATCGCCGTTCTTCTGTATAGGCCCGAGGAATTTCCTGTTGAAATCAGCGGCAGTGCCGAACATTGCAGGATTCAGGAAGCGGAACAGCGAATACAATTCTCCCACGTTATTTTCCATGGGAGTACCGCTCAATGCAAAACGGTGTCTGCCGTTCAAGAGCACTGCTGATTTTGACGCCTGCGAGCTGCTGTTCTTTATAGCCTGCACTTCGTCAAGGATGATATATTCGAACGTTGTTTTCTGCAGTTCTTCAATATCGTTGCGGATAAGTGCATACGTTGTAAGAAGAACCTGATGGTGCAGCGCCTGCGGAAGATTCCGTTCAACACCGTAATACACGTACACATCAAGTTCAGGCGCGAAACGGGACAGTTCCTCCTGCCAGTTCGCAATAAGGCTTTTGGGCATAACGACAAGCGACGGAAGTGTTTTTTTTCCGCGGCCTTCATATACCGAAGCAAGCAGCGAAATCGTCTGTATCGTCTTACCCAGTCCCATATCGTCTGCAAGGCATCCTCCCAGATTGTGTCCGGCAAGGTATGAAAGCCATTTTGCCCCGTATTTCTGGTAATCACGCAGTCTGCCGTTCAGTGCCGTCGGCGGAAGCGTATGTTTGTTTATTGTATTGAATCCCTCGTAGAATTCGCGGCACAGTCTGGTACCGTCGCCTTCCGTCTTTGCATCAATAAGTTTGTCAATAAGCGGCAGATCGAAAAACGACAGTTTATAATCTCCGTTTTTCGACTCTCTGCCGAGCAGCCGTTTGAGCCGTACAAAATACTCAGGATCGATTATGGCACGGGTTCCGTCCGAAAGCGGAATATACCTGTGTTCTCCGTATTGTTTGTATGCCTCTCCGAGCGTAAACGTCTGACCGGCAATATCTACCGTACACTTTGTGTCGAAAAAATCTATACCGCTCGAAAGGCTGAGCGTGGTTTTAGGTTTTACTGTCCTGAGTTTGTATTTTGAAAGCGTATCCGTACCGAACAGTCGGTACGATTTTACAAGGTCGCCCAAATGTCCGGAAAGGAACGGCAGAGCAAGCGCTGCAGAAACATACAGCTCCTTTCCGTCGGCCATATACTGAGTGCTTTCCGCGTCAAGTTCATCCGCATGTTCTTTTGCAGTAGTTTTGAGCAGCTGTTCTATTCCGGCCTGTGAAATGCCGGCATCATCATACAGCAGACCGTACCGCTCAATCCGGTGCGCTTCATCATGTACCCGTACGACAGAGGCCGGCTTATTATCGGAAATGAACGATGCATCAAACGGCTCGTGATACCAGCGGAACGAAAGGCACAGATTGCCTTCATCATCCAGGCCGCGGAACTGCAGCGCGCGTTCCGCGTGCTGAGGCGGAAGCTGAACGTACTGCCAGCCCGCGGACAGCATGCCGATTTTAGGGAAAAATGATGCAAAAAGAGAAAGACACTCCTCCAGTTCCTTCCTCCCGGTATTGCCCGAAAATGATGAGAGCCGGTTATAAAAAGCACCGGCATCGGAACAGCGGTACACAACGTTGTCTGCCGCAATAAAACGGGATGAAAGTGCCTGCACGCGCAGGTGCAGACCGTCGTCAGCACGAAATACCGGTCGGATTGTATACACTGTAGTGCCAGTAGATTCCGCCTGCTGTTCCTTAATTTCAAGCAGCAGATTTCCGTCTCGGTGTGCATCATCAGAAAAAGATACGGTAAGCGGCTGTTTTCCGCTTCCTAAAAAAACAGGACAGCCGGAAGTAAAAAGTGCATCGGCAAGGGTATCATTTTCATCAAGATAAATGGCATCGCCGGTTTCTGCCGTCCATGAAAGTAATGTTGTATGCAGCCTGCATGCAGCTTCAATGCATGAATACAGCACATACGACGGTGAATTATTTTCCACAAGAAGCGGCTTGTAATCAAGAAACAGGCCGCGGAACGTAACGTTTTTCCCATTCCGATTTTTCAGATGGAGATACACCCGGTTGTCTTTATCGGCATCAAGATAAAAAACAAATCCGCTGAAAAGCTTGTCCACTGCCCTTGTTTCGTTCAGTGAATACGACTGCTGCCAGACATTTCCAAGTTCTGTAATATCAATTGATGACTTCATATCAGAGAGTATAATGAAAAAAATGGCATCACTCAACAAATATGTAAAACAGAGAGCACATTGCATGGACAGCAGTGAAAGTGCTTCTTTCTTACGATGAATCTTTTAAAAATCGTGTTATTCGCAACCGGGCTGTATACAAAATCAAGTCAACTTTCCATACGTATACACTAATCCGGAAAGACTCCCCTCTCAGTGCAATTTTAAGGTAAAATAAATAGTGGGTAAAAAATTAAATTCCCTGCCCTGGTACATAAAATTCCACGTCATGGTACATAAAATTCCACGTCATGGTACATAAAATTCCACGCCCTGGTACATGAAATTCCACGCCCTGGTACATGAAATTCCACGCCCTGGTACATGAAATTCCACGCCCTGGTACATAAAATTCCGTGGCAGGGAATTTTATGATATTGAATGCCTTATATATATCTTAAAATTATCTAAATCTTTCACGCGATTTCATCTCAAAACAGCGTTCATTTTCTGCACACCGCAAAACTGACAGGAAAAGTCGGCCCCGCGATTACCCTGCTGTATGTAATTGTAAAGCCCTGCGCAGCAAGCCACTGCAGAAAGGCATCGTGGGTCCAGCGGCTGTATGTTCTGAATCCGGCAGATTCCATGAGCCGCTCGGTGAACTTCGGTTTCATACTTTTACGGGTAAACGTGGGAGCTATAAGCAGCCCGCCGTCTCTCAATACCCGCTTTATTTCTGCAGCAGCCCGTTCCGGCTGAGGCATGATATGAAGTGCGTTCGCAATCACAACGGCATCAAAAGCTTTGTCGTCGTATTGAAGGTTTGTTGCATCGGCTGCTGCAAAAGTTACATCCGGCTGCGTCACCCGTTTCTCTGCGAGAGCGAGCATTTCTTCGGAAAAATCCGTTACTATAAGAGAACCGCAGGATTCTGCTATCTTTGAAGAAAGCATTCCCGGCCCGGCAGCCAGTTCAAGTACCTGCATCTTTTTCGTAAGCTGCTGCTGTATTCCGGCCTCAATCTCTGCATACGTTTCATTTCCCGCCCTGCTGCCTCTGGTAAAAAGGTTGTATATCTTAGCAGTTTTCTGCCAGAAATGTTTATTGTCGTCCATATTGTTCCTCATATGCTGTTTATCCATGACAGTGTCAGTTCCCATGCGTCTGCCCGGGCTTTCTCACATTCTGAAGGGAACGTTCGCTCGACGGTATACAACATCCGCAGAAGGTTCCTGATTTTTGCCGAATGGACGGGGCAGAGAATGTGTCCTGCCGGATAAAATGTCTGTACACGGAACTGATACGGAAAGGCATGCTCTTCCAGCCGTCTGCATACAGCGTGTGCCATTTCTGCAGACGGCCACTGCGCATCGTTGTCAGCAGCAAGAAGAAGTACTGGTCCGCGTATGTTTTCCACTTTTATCGTATTTTTTTCATTTTTCCGCTGCGGCAATACCTGCTCATATGCAGAGCGGAATCCCATTTCATGGTTTTTAAGGAGATTCAGAAAAATATTAACTCTGATATCTTTAAAAGAAACATAGGGAAGCGGGTGCCCCTGCCATGACCAGCTTGAAGTCCCGCAGTACGCAGGTTTTGCAATTCCCTCAAAGACACAGCATGCCGGAGAAAGTGCAATGACAAATGAAATTTCTGGAATAAGGCTTGCGGAAACGAGAGCCAGTTCCGCACCCTTTGAAATTCCGTATATGCCGGTCTTCGTATACCCCAGCCCGCGCAGATATCGTACTGCATACAGAATAGTCTCAACTGTAATAAGAGAAAGATGACGAGGAGTCTGCGTTGTACCGAAATATGCAACCGCAAGAGCATCAGTTCCGCGTGATGCAAACGCTCCTGCCACAGCTGATGCGGTATGAAGGCCGCCTTCACTTCCACCGACGACAAGTACGGACGTCTGCGGATGTATGCTGACAGCTGAACGAAAAAGCATACCTTCAAATCCGTCTTTTATAACGGTACACGCATCCACATCATGAACATTTTTGTGCATTTTTTCCCCGTTACTTCCGGCCGTACAGAAGGCCGAGACCGCTGAGCATCCACGGAGAAAAAATATGATGACAAAGCTGCATATACACCGCGGATGCAAGCGCGATAATACATAAAATTACGGTGACCAGCACAATCGGAATCTGCCATCCTGAAAAACAGCCGGTTATGCACAAAACACCGGTTAGTACCGATATAACCCAGTACAGGGCAAGCATTTTTTCAGGTACCCAGTTTCCATACGTTACGTTCCGCATATAAGCCTCTGAAATACAATCAATATGTTAGTTAAAGCTAACATATTGATTGTATACAGCTTACTCACCCGTGTCAACGAATGAGTATATCCGGCCGGGGAAGGGCGTGTACCGATTCTAAAAATATACTGAAAAACAGGATGACTTAGTAATCAGCATCCGTTTTCTGCAGACTTACCATATGTGCATATAAACCGCCGAGAGAAAGCAGTTCTTCAGGCGTTCCGTCTTCGGCAACTACACCGTCCTTAAGCAGTACGATATGGTCGGCACCTGATACCGTGCGCATACGGTGCGCTATAACAAGAACAGTCCGCCCCTTTACCAGCCGGGAAAGCGCCCGCTGCACTTTCGTTTCGTTCTCCGCGTCAAGAGAAGCTGTTGCCTCGTCAAGCAGAATGATTGGTGCATTTTTGAGCAGCGCACGCGCGATTGAAAGGCGCTGGCGTTCCCCGCCGGAAAGTTCCGAGCCGTTTTCACCGATAACGGTTTCATACCCGTGCGGAAGCTGCTGTACGAATTCGTCGCACTGCGCTTCGTGGGCTGCAGCACGTACTTCCTCATCTGATGCACCGTATTTTCCAATCCTGATATTTTCCATAACGGTATTGTTGAACAGTGTCACGTCCTGAAAGACTATTGAATACCGGGAAAGCAGTGTTTCCGGATCAACGGAACGGACGGGAATACCGCCGAACGTGACGGCTCCTCTGTCTACATCCCAGAACCGGGCGGCAAGTTTTGCTGCCGTCGACTTTCCACCGCCCGACGGTCCTATCAGTGCCGTTACCTCTCCCTGTTTTGCGGTGAACGAAACATCACGGAGAACGGCCTCGCCTTCATTGTACGAAAATCCGGCATGATCGAACACAATGGTACTGTCGGCCGGTTCAAAACGGGTAGTTCCCGTCTGGACGGGACAGTCATACAGCTCGTTCATGCGGTCTATGTTAAGCTGGGTGTTGATGATAGCAGCAAGATTCTGCAGCGACAGGCCGAGCGGATCGTAAATGCGGGAGACAACAATCAGGAACATGATGAACGTAAGCAGCGGGATTTCTCCGCGTGCAAGCATCATGCTGCCGATGAAAGCAGTCGTTACAATACCGAACTTAAGTACCATCTGTGCGCTTACGACAAAAACGCCCGTCACATATTCGCTTTTTATGGCCACCTTTTCAATCTTCCTGATTTTTTCATCAAGTCCCGAAAGATACCTTCTCTCGGCATTATTGGATTTGAGGTCCCGTACAGTCTCAAGACACTCCTGAATCCCGTCCGCGCATGCAATATCGGCTGCCATTTTTTTTCTTCCGGCCCAGTTCTGCACGCAGCGTGAAAAAAATACAATCAGAAGTGCGACAGGAATAACCCACAGGCTTGCGGCTGCCAGTTTCACGTTGAAAAAAAACAGACTCACCGCAATGATGAGCGTTGAAATAATGGAAGCTGCAAACGTCGGAAACCAGTGTGAAAACGCCTGTTCAAGCCGCGTGCAGTCACCCATAATAGTTGTTGTCAGATCAGAAATATCCTTCCTGCCGAAAAAAGAAAGCGGAAGTTCACGCAGTTTTTCAGCAAGTGTCATACGCCGGACAGCGCTTTCCTTATAGGTAGACAGAAACTGGCTGTCGTACTTTATCCAGTTCACCACATACAGCACAAGAAACACGGCGGCAACTGCACAGAGCCAGTAAAGCGGCCCACGGTACTGATTTGTCCCTGCCGTTCCGCCTACAGACACCGGCAGGAGCTGCATGACAAAAAAATAAAGCAGCGCAACAGGAAGCATCATTGCGATATCATTTACTACGCACGCCGCCGTACTTTTTATAAAATCATATGCACCCTTTCTTGAAAGCGCATATTTCTTCATCAGTTTTTCAATCATTTAAACATCCTCCCGTTTTTTTCCGCCTATATTCCAGTCAACAGACTGCAGGTACTCGTTCCACATTCCGGCATACAGACCGTGCTGAATAAGAAGGTCTTCATGCACTCCCCCTTCCACGATATTTCCCTTTGACAGCATATAAATACAGTCAGCGTGCCGGACAGTCGAAAGCCGGTGCGCAATCATAATGACCGTTTTATTCTTTGAAAGCGCTGCAAACGCTTTCTGCATGAGATATTCATTTTCAGGATCCGCAAATGCGGTAGCTTCGTCGAGAACGACGACAGGCGTATCGTTAAGTATTGTCCGGGCAAGTGCAACGCGCTGGCATTCTCCCCCCGAAAGATAGACACCGCGGCTTCCAAACACTGTATCAATACCGTGTGGCAGTTTCGCAATAATATCGCCGCACTGAGCCTTTTTGAGAGCTGCCGTAACATCTTCGCGCGACGCATCAGGACGTCCCATGCGTACGTTTTCAAGAATGCTCGTCTTAAGCAGCCTGCTGTCCTGATA
>DCFX01000035.1 GCA_002314445.1 Treponema sp. UBA1793 | reverse complement strand
TCTGCTATGGAAAAAATTGCGGAAAAACCGCCGCGCGCGATATGTGCCGGTTCTGACGAGGTTGCGATAGGCATACTGCATTATCTGAATAAAAACCATATTGCCGTTCCTTCAAAAGTGGCTGTCGTAAGCATTGATAACATAGAAATGGCTGAATATACGAATCCGCCCCTGACTACAATAAACGTACAGAAAAAGGCGATGGGGGAGCGTGCCGTCGAAATGATTGTTAACGGTACCTCCGGACAGGATGAAAAGGCTATGAGCATTCTGCTTCCTTTAACTCTTGTCGAACGGGAGTCTGCATAAGTGCACCGGATACTCTTCATTTGCCACGGAAATATCTGCCGGTCACCGATGGCGGAATTCGTCATGAAATATCTTGCGGAAGAATCAGGGCGCGAAAATGATTTTGCAATAGCATCGGCTGCGACAAGTACCGAAGAAACCGGCAACGATATGCATCCGGGCGTACGGGCGAGACTTGATGAAGCGGGGATTCCGTACAAACGGCGCGGTGCCCGTCAGATTATTCCGGAAGATTATGACGAGTACGACTTGCTTATAGGTATGGACGACGAGAATATGTACTATATGCGCCGCTGTTTCGGCCCGGACCGTTCGCATAAAATGCATAAACTGCTGGAATTCTGCGGCCTTGCACGTGATGTTACCGATCCCTGGTATACGGACGACTTTGATGCAACCTATTTCGATATCAGCAGGGGCTGCACTGCACTGTTAAAGTCACTCTAGTTGTCCGTTGTCTTTTATTCTGTTATACTGTCACAACATTCGTGTGAACCAATTTTGAGGATATTTATGGAAAATAAGGAAGTTCGTGTCCGCTACGCTCCGTCTCCGACGGGAATGCAGCATATCGGTGGTGTACGTACCGCTCTTTTTAATTATCTGTTTGCTAAATCGCAGGGTGGTAAATTCATTCTGAGGCTCGAGGATACAGACCGTACGCGGTATGATGAAAAATATGTGCAGAATCTCTACGATACAATGGCGTGGCTCGGTTTAAAATGGGATGAGGGTGGCGAAAAAGGCGGTCCGTACGGCCCGTATGTTCAGAGTGAACGTTTTGCAATGTACAAAAAATACGCATATGAGCTTTTGGAAAAAGGTGAGGCGTATTACTGCTTCTGTGACGCGGAACGGCTTGAGCGTATCCGTAAGATTCAGACTGAGAACAAAATGGCTCCGGGATATGACCGTTACTGCCGCAACCTTAAACCGGAAGAAATAAAAGCAAATCTGGATGCCGGTAAACCGTTCGTTATCCGGTTAAAGGTGCCTCTTTCCGGAGAGACGGAGTTTCATGACTATCTGCTGGGCGATATAAAATGGAAGAATGAGGATATAAGTCCCGATCCTGTGCTGCTCAAAAGCGACGGATTCCCGACATATCATCTGGCAAACATTGTGGACGACCATTTTATGCATATTACACATGTTATGCGGGCACAGGAGTGGATTCCTTCAACACCGCTGCACGTTCAGATGTACCGTGCGTTCGGCTGGGATCATCCTGAATTCTGCCACCTTCCGATGGTTAATGGAAAGGATGGACAGAAACTGTCTAAACGTCACGGAGCGACGAGCGTAAATGAATTCCGTGCACGCGGTTATCTGCCCCAGGCTATTATCAATTATGTCGCGATGCTCGGCTGTTCGTACGAGGATGGCAGGGATATGTATTCTCTTGATGAACTCTGCAAAGGGTTCAAAATCGAGCACCTCAACAAATCGCCGGCTGTTTTTGACTACAAAAAACTGGAATGGTATAATGGACAGTATATCCGGCTCCTTTCTGATGAGGATCTTTATAAATGGACGCTGCCGTTTATTACAGGAACGGGAGATGCTGCTTTACCGATAAATGTAACAGATGAATTTCCTGCTCCGCACACGGGACCTGAATATTCAGGCATCGCTCTCGGTGATGACGGGGAGCCTGTCTGTGTTGACAAAAATATGAACATGTCGGGCACTGACGTTAAGGCCGTGCTTATGGAACTTATGCCCCTTATAAAGGAGCGGCTGCACTATCTTACCGATGCTGCGGAAATAGTGCACTTCCTGTTTACGGAACCTGCTGTTCCGCCTGTTTCTGACATCATCCCCAAAAAACTCGATGCAGCAAAAACAAAGGAAGTGCTTGAAAAAGCGAAGGATTTCGTAAAAGCGCTGCCGGGTATGGAACATGAGGCTGCGGAAAATCTTGCCCGCGAACGGGCAGAAGAGATGGGAATAAAGATGGGTGATTTTATGATGCCTATCCGTATGGCGACGACAGGCAGTAAGGTGAGCCCGCCTCTTATCGGTTCAATTCTGATTCTCGGCGTCGACCGCTCAATAGAACGGATTGAACGTACGCTCAAAGAATTCTGATTTGCAACTGCATACGCTTACATGCATAAACGGCTGTACCTGCAGGAATCGCTGATTAAACCGGCGGACTTGCTGATACAGCCGTTGCTGTATACGGTACTTTACTGGATGACAGCTTTACTGGGCCGTATCTGCCGCCGCTGCGGAAGATGTCTGGCTTTCCTGCGTTGTTGTCGTATCGGAAACAGTTGTATTGTCTTTTGCAGCTGCTGCTGATTGAGCAGCTTTTGCTTTTTCTGCCGAAGCCTTTGCTTCTGCAGCTGTTTTGGCCGCAGCCTCTTTTTCTGCTTCCTTTTTCATTTTTATTGCTGTCGCAGGATCAAGATTTTCCTGTTCCCCTGTCCCTGGCTGTATGCCGGTACCTCTGTCCCTGAGTTTGACTGCAATGCCCGAAATTTTTGCAGTAATTTTGCTCTGGGGGTTAAAAAGATTTCGGCTTCCGTCTTTATTTACGACAGGAATAATACTGACCCGGTTCGCTACGTAGACGACAGCATCAGCTCCATTGAAAAGGGCCGTTTCTATCATATTATAAGTTGCATTTGCAACTGCTTTTTCTTCTGCAGTCTGGAACGGATACGCGCGGTCGTTAAGGTAACCGTAGCGGAGTGTATCACCTTCGAGAATGATATCATACGCCGGCCGTAATCCCTCTGAAGCAGCTTTGCGTTCAGAGTTTATTTCCTTATCAGATGCGATGACGTATCCTGTACCTGAAACAGTTCCAAGTACGATATATTCATCTTTGTTCAAAGGTGCTGATGAATCATCAGGATTTGGAATGTGCGTTTTCACCATTGCACCTGCGGTCGCACACGATGTAAGAATGAGTACCGCAGCAAAAAGTGTCATGCAGATTAATTTCTTCATTGAATATCCTCCATATGCTATAGATTATAACAGATTTTATGAATCATTACTGCGCTTCCTGTTCTTTTCGATATGCGAAAAGAACAGCATTGTATGCGCCGTCATATACTCCCATCTTGTCATTCAATTTAATATGACGTATATACATGTTAAGCAGATCACTACTGTTTATGAGTGTAAGAAGAGTTCTGTGCAGGTCTGCCCGGCTTTCCGTTTCTATTGTGCCGTCCCCCATCTCAGAGCCGCGGATTGCACCCCATGCTTCGTGTCTGCCGACACGCTGTATGAACAGTTTCGGAACGGGATAAAAGGAAAGTTCGCTTGGTTTTGTTATCATGATGTCACTTACATGCATCAGCAGATTCGTAAGATAAACGGCAGCGTAAAAATCTTCATGGAGAAAGATATGTATGCCGTGTATGTCTTCAAGTGCAGCATCATTAACGAATTGTTTTGTACTCTCCCAGTCCGTATGCAGTACGTATGCAAAATTCTCTTTATCAAGTTCCTCTTTCAGTCCTGCCCAGCGTCCTTTGTGGTCACCCATGTTTATAAAAAACGCAGCTTTGTCTTCATCGACCGATGTACGGCAGATGCGGAGAATGTCTGCGAAACACTTCGCCTGTGCGCCGGCTCCTCCCATTGTTAAAAGAAAGCGGCGTGCCTTTCTGCTGTTGCACCGCTCAAGCCTGCGGTTGCAGTCGCGCTCAATTGTTGAAACAATTTCATAATCAACATAATGACCGGCTTCAAGCAGCATTGCAGGCGGCAGGCAATGCTCCACAGGGTATGAGGCATCCATTGAAAGAAGTGTGCGGTATCCCATGTATGCAGACGGAGACTGTACCGTGTGCCTGCTTCCTTCGACAAGCCAGAATGCCATAGGCAGATTGTCGGGAATGATGCTTACAACATTTGCCATTCCGCTCATGACAGCTGCGTGGCCGATCCACGGATGCATTGAAAGCAGCGGAACGTTTTTCGGCAGGTTTGAAAATATCGGTATGAAAAGCTGCGACAGATACCGCTGCTGTATGCACGACTTCAGATTTTTGCTTCCGATTGAAGTTGTTTTTTCCCAGATATGCTTGTTGAACCATTTTGATTTTTGGGAAATACGGGAAAATTCATCATACCAGTATTCAAGGAATCTTATCGTTTTCTGCGCAGTGCTCCCGTTGAACGACATAAGATCAATCAGATAAGGCGTATATCCCAGATGATGTGCTGCCGACGCCATTGCAATTGCCATGCGCCAGTGGCCGAAGCCCATCCGGACAGTACCGATTATGATGGAATTTTCAGGATCTATTTCCCGGACAGCTTCTGTCGTCTTGTTTTTGTCTACAATGGTAAACATGCCGAAATCTTTATATGCTTCTCCTGCTGGAATTGCAGCCGGAACAACGGAAATGTCATTTTTGTCAAAAAGAAAATGACATATATGATACGTTATGCGGGCAGACCGTACTGCCGAATTCGGAATCCTGTTTCCGAATGGTGATGAATAGATAGTATGCATTTTCATGATACTATTGTAGTTCGTGACAGCTGAAGTTGCAATCAATGTGATGCACGTATCGGATCATATCGGAACAGGAAAACGAAAAATGTTATTGCCATAGTTATGTGTTTGCGCTATACTGCCCAGTATATTTATGTATTAGGAGTGTATAAATATGCAGTCTGATATACGCTTTGTTGACGGCGGTGTTACGGCGCCAGCGGGATTTACGGCGAATGGAGTGCTGTGCCATATCAAATCGAGCCGGAAAATAAATGATACAGCTCTGATATTTTCTGAAAAATCCTGTACGGCTGCCGGTGTTTTTACGCAGAACCGTGTCCAGGCAGAATGTGTAAAGCTCACGAAAAAAAATATTGCAGACGGACGAATGCAGGCTGCAGTTGTCAACAGCGGTAACGCGAACGCGTGCACGGGTAAGCAGGGGGCGGAGAATGCATACCGTATGGCAAAATCGGCTGCGGATGCGCTCGGCCTTTCTCCCAGCGACGTGATTGTCTGTTCGACGGGCGTTATAGGTCAGCAGCTTCCTGTGGAAAAAATCGAAGAGAAAATGCCGGAATTGAAGGCGGGCCTTTCCAGACAGAATCATGAGCAGGCCCGTATTGCGATTATGACGACAGATACACAGTACAAGGAATGTGCAGTTCAGTTTGTGCTTGACGGAAAGACTGTAACGATAGGTTCAATGTGCAAGGGCAGCGGTATGATCCACATCAACATGGGAACGATGCTCGGATTTATTACGACGGACTGTGCAGTTTCTGCTGCAATGCTGGATAAGGCTCTGCGCGAAAGCATCCTCGGCACGTATAACTGCGTGTCGATTGATGGTGATACAAGTACGAACGATACGCTTACGATTATGGCAAACGGTATGGCCGGGAATAAGGAAATCACTGCAGAGGGAAAAGAGTTTGATGCATTCTTTGCGGCGCTCAACACCCTGAATACTGTTATGGCAAAAAAAATTGCAGCTGATGGGGAAGGCGCCTCGCGTCTCATAGAATGTACGGTGACCGGCGCAGCTGATGTTCCGGCTGCACGTGCGCTTGCAAAGGAAGTCATCTCATCGAATCTTGTTAAGGCTGCAATGTTCGGTAAGGATGCAAACTGGGGACGTGTTTTGTGTGCTCTGGGATACAGCGGAATACATTTTACTCCGGAAAAGACATCCGTGTATTTTTCAAGCAATGCGCATGCCCGCCGCTATTTTGTCCCCGGTTCCGATGATGAAATTAACGGAAGCCAGAAGATAAAGGTGTTTGATCAGGGCGTGCCGCTTACCTTTGACGAAGACCTTGCAAAAAAAATATTAAGCGAAGAGGCTGTCGAAATTCTTGTTACGATGGAAGACGGCTGTGCGGAAGGCCGCGCGTGGGGATGTGATCTTACATACGATTATGTAAAAATCAACGGCGATTACCGTACCTGAAATGCATGTCCCGCCGTTTTATATGGGGCGGATCATTTTTTGCGGAAAGACTCCTGAAACGAACAGTTTTGGGTTTATGTTAGTGAGTACAGATGCGCCATTCGTGGCGCTGTTTCAAGGAGCAGACTATGTCGGATATAGAAATACAGAAGGACGAAAACCGCGGACGGACTCTCGATAATGCGCATTGGGCGGACGTGCTTGTGCAGGCAATGCCGTATTTTAAAATGTGGGTCGGTAAAATTGTCGTCGTAAAATACGGCGGCAATGCAATGCTTAACGATGAGCTGAAAGCCGCGGTAATGAAAGACCTTGTGCTGCTTAATACAATCGGCATACACGTTGTTCTTGTCCACGGCGGCGGACCAGAAATTAATAAAATGCTCGACCGCGTAGGCAAGGAAAGCAGGTTTGTTAATGGACTGCGTTATACTGATGCAGAGACGATGGAAATTGTAGAGATGGTGCTTACCGGAAAACTTAATAAGGAAATCGTCGGGCTTCTGCTGCAGGAAGGCGGGCAGGCTGTCGGTTTGAGCGGCGTCGACAACGGCATGCTCCGCGCAAAAAAGATTGATAAGGATGGTGCCGATCTTGGTTTCGTCGGGGAAGTAACGGAAGTACATCCTGAAATAGTTGAATCGCTTCTTAACAGGGGCTTTATTCCTGTTATTTCTACTGTTGCACTGGGAGAGCAGGGCGATACGAACCGCTACAATATCAACGCCGACACAGCGGCCGCTAAAATTGCCGTTTCACTAAAAGCCGAAAAATTTGTGCAGCTGACGAACGTTCCCGGCGTATTGAAGGATATGAACGATCCGAAATCGCTTATTACGCGGATTCCGATGCCGACGGTACCTCAGCTTATTGAAAACGGAACGATTGCCGGCGGAATGATTCCGAAAGTAGAATGCTGCATGACCGCGCTCAAGGGGGGTGTCCCGCGCACTCATATTATTGACGGACGTGTACCTCATTCTCTTCTTATTGAAATGTTCAGCGACCGTGGTATCGGTACAATGATTTACTGATTGAAATAATGACCATATGATTATCAACTCCAATAGAATGCATAAGAATTTTTTTACAGTTTTACTGCTGCTCTTTACGAGCCTGTCCTCCTATGCGGCGGAATACAAACAGATACGGTCTGTTTCTGTGCTTCCGACGAAACATTTCGACATTATATTCCCCCGGGAATGTACGCATACCGCACAGCTTATTGCACAGCATTGCGATGAAATGTACGAAAAGGCAGGCGAAGAGCTGAAGCTTCAGAAATTTTTCCGTATGCCTGTTGTTATTTCTCCGGATTCTGATGTACTGTCCGTTACATATTCTGCGTCTCCGTATAATCGCATTGTAATTTATGATGCAATGCCTGATGCGGAAAATGCATATTACGGCAACACAGTCCTCAATCAGTTCAACAGAGAAGTCGTACGTGGCGTAAGTTTGTCCATCAGAAGTCCCGCCTGGCAGTTTTTATCCTCATTTTTATCAATAGACGCACTCCAGCCTGCATATCTTCTCAACATGCCGCTTTCGTTTGTTGAAGGCATCTGTTCAACGATGGGGAATACGGATGACGCTGACTGTCTCAACGACTGGGCATCGCTTCAACTGCTTTCTCAGGCAAAACTGGAAAATAAATTTCCTACGTGGATGCAGGCTTCCGGCGTGCGTGACATTTATCCCGGTAAAAAAACGGCGCAGGCGGCAGGGAGTGCATTCGCTGCGTACCTGCAGCAGCGCTGGGGAATGCAGCAGTATGTCGACTTCTGGCATGCATCCGGAGATGTGCATCTGTTTGCCCTTACTGCAGGGATATTCAAGACTGTGTATAACGTGGATCTACGTGATGCATGGAAAGATTTTGAAGATACTATTCCGCTCCCGTCCGATATTGAGGAAATGAAAGTACTTGATTCATGCAGTACTGCTGTATTTCCGAATGATCAGGACGGCCTTGCAAAATATATTCTGCAGAGTCCTTATGGTGCAATCTGGTATGATGATGCCCGTCATGAAGTTGAAATGCTTACTTCGGGAAATAAAAAAATACGCCTGTTCACGGCAACTGATGTAACGCACCTTTCCCTGTCGGCGGACGGACAGTATATTGCAGTATCGTATAAAGCAGAGGGCTGCAGGAATCATTTTGTTAAACAGCGGGTACGCATTTACGATGTACCCGGCAGAACTTTTCTGCATGATGATTTTCCACTGAGGGACAGTTGTATTATAAAAAATGCGGACGGAACTTTTGCAGTTGCCGGTATTTATCCGGCTGTACAGCATGCGGAGCTTCGTGTTTATAGAATGGATGATAACGACAACATACTGTATCAACGTGCTTTTCCTCCTGATGTCATACCGTATATCACTGTGTCACCGCATACCGGAACGATAGCCTGTCTCGCACTCTGTGAGAATAAACTGACACTTTTTTCCGCCAATATTGACGACGGTACAGAACGTTCATGGACTCTTCCCTATATGATAACGAGCCTGCAGTGTACCGATGAAAAAATGATGTTTACTTATTTACCTGAAGAACCCGGCTCGTTTTCCCGGTTCGGATATATTCAGCTTGACAATGACGGTATGCCTGTATCCCTGTCGCTGCAGAATACTGACGTCTCCGGAGGAATTCATGATCCTGCAGCAGCGGACGGGGTGTTAATGTACAGCGCGCACAAAGCGTCTTATTTTGAAATCCGCACAATTCCATTTGACAAACTTTCTTTTGAAACTGAAGAAATTGAAGAACGTAAAAGTCAGCTTCCCCGTTTTGATCCGGAAGATATTCCTGTAATAGAAAAGAAGGAAACTACAGATTCCTTCGGAATAACAAAGACGAAGAAATTTCTTAATGATTATCAGCTGAACGGATATAATCCGCTGCCGTACATGTTCCGCGGAACATGGATACCGATGCTTCCGCTGTATCAGTTTTCACTGGACGACAGCGAATATCAGCTTGCTCCCGGGCTTGGCGTCACCTATTTAACACAAAGCGACCCGATTGACAGTACCGAAGGTGTGTTGTCCTTCAGTGCTGCATTCGCTGATCCCGCTACGAATTATCTGACGTTCGACGACGATTATACTTTTTCGGCATATGTAAAGAACAGCAGCCTGCCTGTTGATATTGCATTAGGGGGTACATGGCAGTTTACAAATGATGGCGATTACACGCTTCAGGCTCTTGGTGCGGTAAAGTGGCTTGTTCCGCTTGATATGTGCTATCATAATCTTTCGTTTTCTGTGAAGGAATTGTTTACGCTGTCGACAAGCTACAAAGATACTGATACGGAAGTGACGGAAAAAATTGCCGCCTGGTCGCCGCTCTGGGAAGCTTACAAAGATAACTGTTTTTCACTTACGGGTGCATACAATAATTATCATCAGGCCGGTATAAGTGCGTATGAACAGCTTGGTTTTGAAACAGATGTTACTCTGGTACTTGATTATGATTCGCAGAAAACGACTGAAGAAGACGATGGAATTACTGATCCGAGCAGAATCGGTTTTGTGATAAAACTGGGTTTTAAACTACCGCATCTTCTGCCCTTTCCCTATCTTAATAATTTTGTGATAGGAATGCCCTTTTCGTTCCAGTCTCAGTGGTATGGTGTAAGCGGAACTTCCTGCGATACAAATGCGGAAGTGCTGATAGTCGGATGGGAATCGCAGTTCGGTATTCCGATACTGAATTTGTATCTCCACCGCATAGGATTGAAGGCTGGATATGATTTGCAGTTGAATTATGACACAGTTACATTTCCTGAACCAGACTTGCGCAATATCAGTGATTATATTGATGTGTTGAAATCGGCAACATGTAATGACTATGTATACCTCAGAACTGATGCAGTCCTGTCACCTGTCGTCGGATTCATGACATCTCTGCAGGTCACAGCGGGTGTCCAGTACCGTTATTATATACGGAAAAATACATTCGGACTTGCAGCTGTAATATCGGCTAAAATGTGAAGAATTTTTATTAATAAGGAGTCTGCTATGGAAAAGAAAATTGTTAATAACTACGGTAGTTTTGACAAAGTGTTTGTAAAGGGCAGTAATGCAACGCTTGTTGACGATCGCGGCCGCAGGTACATAGACTTTATTGCCGGAATCGGAGTGAACTGCCTGGGGCATAATTACAAGCCCCTTGTAAAGGCGATTCAAAAACAGGCTGCGCGTGAAATACACATTTCAAATTATTATCTTTCTGATTCAGGGCTTGCATTTGCAGATGAACTTCTCAAAGCGACCGGCTACGAAGGCGGCTATTTCGGAAACAGCGGGGCAGAAGCAAACGAAGCGGCAATTAAACTTGCGCGTAAATACGGATATATGAACGGCGGAGAAAAACGCTGTATAATTTACACGCTTGAACAGTCATTCCACGGACGGACCATTGCGACGCTTACTGCAACAGGGCAGCAGCAGTTTCATCCTGCATATTTTGCACCATATGTTGAAGGTTTCAGGACAATCCGGGCAAACGACTGGGATGTAATAAAGACTGCTTTTGATGATACGACAGCAGCACTTTTTATTGAATGTATTCAGGGCGAAGGCGGCGTAAACCTCGTTGACGCTCAATGGGCTCAGGCTGCTGCAGATGCAGCCCGGAAGGCGGGCGCAATTGTCATGACTGATGAGGTACAGACAGGCATAGGCCGGACGGGAACGCTTCTTGCAAGCGACCAGCTCGGTTTTCATCCTGAAGTGGTGACTCTCGCAAAAGGAATTGCCGGCGGCATTCCCATGGGAGCATGCCTTTTCAGGGGAAAGGCAAATCACGTATTTGCAGCAGGAGATCACCAGTCAACATTCGCGGGAGGTCCTCTTGCATGTGCCGCAGGCCGGGTCGTATTAAAAACGCTTACCGCACCGGGATTTTTTGACAATGTGAATCATAAAGGTGATTATATCCGCAGCACCGTAAAAAGCTGGAACTCTCCCATCGTGACAGATGTTCGGGGAAAGGGGCTTATGGTCGGAGTGGAAATTGTTAATACGATAAAACCGTTCGACATTGAATTGAAATGCATGGATAAAGGCTTGTGCGTGTCAACTGCAGGCAGTAATGTTATCCGTTTCCTCCCTCCTCTTACGATTACCGATAAAGAGATAAATACTGGTCTCTCCATTTTTAAAGAAGTCCTCGATTCATTCGCGCAGTAAATAAAAAGGAGGAATACGTTTATAATACCGGGTTCCTCCTTTTTACAATTGTACTTTTCAGGCAAATCCGCTAAAATATGCGTTATGACAGCACACAAGACTATTGATGAAGATACACTTGAAAAGCTTCTGTATCTTTCCCGGCTTTCCCCGGAGAGCACCAATCTTACTATATTAAAAAAACAGGTCGACGATATTGTCGGCTACTTTGAAATTCTTTCAAAATACGACGACAGCGAGAATCCTTACAATGCATATCCCTCAACCGAAGTTGCAAAGCTCCGGTCCGATGATGTAGTACCGGGACTTGAGATTTACGACGTTAAGAAAATATCGAAAGACTTTATGGACGGCTATTTTCAGGTGCCGAAAGTCTTGGGAGAGGGAGCCTGAAAATACATTGAGTGTTTTCAGACAGCGTGGACGTATTCTGCCGGCTGACTGCTGCACATTGTTCATGCAGTACAGCGGCTGTGCGGTTTTGCGCGGCAATAAGTTCTGTAAATGGTTGAGGAACTATGAATTATACTATACGTGATATGCAGACGGCGCTGAAAGACGGAAAAGTTACGAGCGCTGAGCTGGTAAAAAAATCTATTGCTACATTTGAAACTGATAAGAAATCTGCTTTGCCGCTTAACGCGTTTCTTGAAATGTACGACGATGCTGAGTCAAAAGCTGAATCGGCAGACAAGGAAATTGCAAAAGCACGGAGCGAAGGAACGATTGACAAGCTGTTTACGGAAAAACCGCTGCTTGGCCTGCCGTTTGCAAATAAAGATAATATTTCAGCAAAAGGTAAACGTCTTACCTGTGCAAGCAAAATTCTTGAAGGATATGTCGCCCCTTATGATTCGACAGTCATTGCACGTCTTGAAAAGGCCGGTGCAATTCCGCTCGGACGGTGTAATCAGGATGAATTTGCAATGGGCTCTTCTACGGAGTATTCCGTATATGGCCCTACCCGCAACCCTATAAACCGCGCGTATGTTTCCGGAGGTTCTTCCGGCGGATCGACTGCTGCTGTTGCTGCAAATCAGGCGCTGTTCGGCATTGGAACCGAAACTGGCGGTTCTGTCCGTCTTCCCGCAAGCTATTGCGGTGTTTACGGGCTCAAGCCTACGTACGGAGTTCTGAGCCGGTGGGGTGTCGTAGCATACGGCAGTTCACTTGATCAGGTCGGTATTCTCGGACACACGCCGTCCGACATAGCCATACCTCTTTCAATGATGTGCGGCAAGGATACGTACGATGATACGAGCGAAGATCTTCCTGAAAGGGAAAATCTCAGAAATCTTACAGCCTGCAGCAGTGCAGAGCTTGCAAAGCTGAAAATTGCAATTCCCCGCCAGTTTCTCGAAAGCAAAGGCCTTGACGGAGACGTGGGCATTGTGTTCGATGAAACGCGCCGCTGGTTTGCAGACAAAGGTGCGGAAATAGATGTTATCGATCTTCCTGTTCTTGATGCAGCCATTGCAAGTTATTATGTTATTGCGCTTTCGGAAGCTGCTTCAAATTTGAGCCGGTTCGATGGAATCCGCTACGGACACCGTGTCGATCCGGGAGAGGGATACGACGAACTCTACGTGCATACGCGGAGCGAGGGGTTTGGTCCCGAAGTAAAGCGCCGTATAATTATCGGTAATTATGTTTTGTCAGAGCAGTTCTCGGGCGATACCTATAAAAAAGGTATGACTGTACGTGCGCGTATCCAGCGTGAAATGTCAAAATTATTTGAGACATACGATATAGTACTTTGTCCTACCTGTCCGACCCCTGCATTCAGGCTCGGACAGAAAGTTGATGACCCGCTTGCAATGTATTTAAGTGATCTTTTTACAACGTTCGTAAATCTTGCACGTATTCCGTCTCTTTCGGTACCTGCAGGACATACAGGCGGCGCCGGAATTAAGGCTGGTATTACGGAAGGTCATGCAGCCGGAGTATATGCCGGCTGCGGCAGCGATTCCTGCGGAATGCCGGTCGGCATCCAGTTTGCCGGCCCGATGTTCAGCGAGCTCAAAATACTGCAGATAGCGCAGTCTTGGGAAAACGAACATCAGGGATGCGGGTCTCCGGTTTCATACTGATATCGGTCAATGCAAATATGTACCTGCCGCACATTTGTATGCGGCACTGTGCTGGAAATTATTAATTTGTAGGTAAACGTTTATGATAGATAAATACGAAATTGTAATAGGATGCGAAATACATACGCAGCTGCTGACAAAGACAAAGGCGTTCTGTGCATGCGAAAACAGATACGGCGGCATGCCTGATACGCGTGTCTGCCCTGTATGCCTCGGCCTTCCCGGTGCGATGCCCCGCGTAAGTAAAGGCTATGTGGAACTTGGCGCAGTCGCTGGACAGGCACTCAACTGCCAGATAGCCCGTTTTACAAAATTTGACAGGAAGCACTATTTCTATCCGGATCTTGCAAAGGGGTACCAGATTACACAATACGATATGCCGTTGTGCACAAATGGTTATGTTGATCTTCCGTTTATACACTTTCCAGAGGAACAGCAGCCGGGCGGCAGCGCGTTTCGTCCGGTGAATTTCATAGGCGAAAACTGCATTATTAATAATAAATACCGTCGTGTCCGTATTGAACGTATCCATCTTGAGGAAGACGTGGGAAAGTCGCTTCATCTTGAGGGGAAACATTCCTACATCGACTACAACCGCTGCGGCACGCCGCTTATTGAGATTGTCACAAAACCTGACATGACGAGCCCTGAAGAGGCTGCACTTTTCATGGAAACCGTTCAGGAAATCCTCCGTTATGTAAAAGTGACGAAAGGTAACCTTGAGGAAGGAAATATGCGCTGTGACGCAAACATCAACCTCAATGTGTGGGAAGACGGAAAGCTGTATCATACTCCCATTTCCGAAATAAAAAACCTGAACTCTTTTCGTTCTATAAAGGATGCGTGTGCGTATGAAGCGCTTCGTCAGCTCAAGGAATTTGAAACGGATCGCCAGGAATTTAATCCCGGTTTTAAAGTAACAATGGGCTGGGACGAAGTAAACGGGCAGACGATAGTTCAGCGTACAAAAAATTCATTTGTTGATTACCGGTTCGTCGTTGAACCCGACATAAAACCGTTCAGCGTAAGTGAGGAGCTCATTGAAAATGCAAAAAATGCTGTCGGTGAGCTGCCTGAAGCAAAGCGCTGCCGTTTTATTAAGGAATACGGACTTTCGGAATTCGATGCCGAAACACTTACGTCTACGCGTGAACTTTCATTGTGGTTTGAAGAGGCTGTAAAGGGAGCAAAGAGCCAGAAACGAGTTGCGAATCTCATTCTTACAGAACTTCTTGCCGTCTTCAATGAAAAGCAGCAGACGATTACTGATATATTGATTACACCTGCCCATATCCGCGGTCTTGCCGACGCACTTGAAGAGAATAAGATTACGAGCAAGCAGGGGAAAAGTATATTTGAAAAAATGCTTGCAACGAATAAAACAGCCGATGTCATTATAAAAGAAGACGGGCTGGAGCAGGTGAGCGATGCAGATGCGATTGAAAAGGTTGTTGACAGTGTTATCGCGGCCAATCCGAAAGCCGTTGCTGATTATAAGGCAGGGAAAACGAATGTAATCGGCTGGCTTATGGGACAGGTTATGAAAGAGTCTCATGGAAAAGCAAACCCGAAACAGTCTACAGACCTTCTTCAGAAGAAACTTTCCGAAATCCAGTAGAATTCAAAATTGATTATAGAGGAGCTGTCCTGAACTTCATGTTTACAGGGCAGCTTTTTTATATATGGTCGATGATATACTTTATAAAATCATTTTCATTAAGGGGGCGTGAATAAAAATACCCCTGGACTTCGTCGCAATGTATTGATTTGAGAAAGTCTATCTGTTTCTTTGTTTCGACCCCTTCAAAAATCGTCTGCTTGTTCAGCTGTTTCCCAAGCTCGACGAGTTTTTCTATGAGACCGTAAGTTTTGTCAGTATATTCCTCCGGCTTGAGAAATATCTGATCGAATTTCAGGACATCAACGGGAATTGTACTCAGCATATTGAGCGATGACTCTCCGCTTCCGAAATCGTCCATTGCGACATTAAAACCATTTTCATGAAGCAGACGGGTAGTTTCAAGCAGCATGAACTTTCCTGTTTCAGATGTTCTTTCAATGATTTCCACTTCAATAAGCGACGGCGGAATTGAATACTGCCGGAAAAGCGCGTTGAACCGTTTTACGAATTGTTCAGGATTCGTATGGCTTCTTGACATATTCAATGAAATAGGGACGACAGTATTGTGTTCGTCTATCTGCTTCTGCAGAAATTTAAATACTTCGTTATAGACATAAAAATCAAGTTCAACAACAAATCCGTTTTTTTCAAATGTCGGGATAAATTTTGCAGGGGACATTATGCCGAACTTCGGATTATTCCATCGTACAAGAGCTTCTGCACCGACTATTCTGTCTGTAGTAAGCGATATCTTGGGCTGATATACGACAAAGAACTCGCATTTTGCAAGTGCGCTTTCCATACAGCTTTCGATTTCCTGCTCTTCATTTATCTGCCTCTGCATGTCCGGCGTAAAAACAGCATATTGATACAAAAGATTGTTTCGTATAGTTCCCTTTGCAAATGCAGCCTTGCCTGTTAAATCCTGGACAGTTACATTTTTACCCACCGGATTTGAAAATGAGATTCCGAATTTGGTGTAGAAAGGCATTTCCGATTTTTTTATCTGTTCACTGATTTGCTTCAAGCTGTTCCTGAAATTTATCATTGCAGACTGTTCGTTGACAATGATAAACAGTGCATAAAATCTGTCTGCATATCCTCGTCCGAGAAGGCCCTTGTATTGTTCCGTAACCTGCTGCAGCAGTCTGGAGAAAAAAAGCAGAATTGAATCGGCTTTGCCTGTACCGTATGACTGATTCAGTACTTTGAAACTTCTGATGTCCGCATCGATGAACATGAACTGCCTGCCGGGATTATTATTAATAAAGGTTTGTGCGTCCTGCTCAAATTTCGTACGAACAAGCAGACCTGTCAGCTTATCATAATCGGCATCTTTTATGAATTTTTCATTGAGAATATGAAGGATTATCGTTTCTGCTATGATGCAGATTAATATTCCCAGAGTCATCGTGAAAAAAATTGATATCTGGGACTGACGCACCGAATTGTACAATTCCTGTACCTGGTATTCCGGAATCGCTATACAAAGAGTGCTTTTTGTTTCTTCAATCGGCTCGAAAGCTATGGAAACTGGTACACCTGTTATAGAAATGGTTTTAAAATATCCGGAACCGTTTCTATGAATGTACTGGGCATTTGTTTCCGTCTTTCCGGGAATAAGTGCTGCATTTTTTTTAAGGAGAAATGATTCGTCAGGATGAGAAATGAATTCGCCCTTATCGTTGATGATGGCTGCATATCCGTCCCTGCCTATTTTTATATTGTCAAGGATTTTCCGAATCGTAGTCAATTCAACTGAAGCTCCGATTATGCCTATACATTCTTTTTTGCCGTTGTAAACTGCACGGGCTACATGAAGCACCAGTTTTCCTGTAGTTCTGGAAATGGAACCATCATCTACGGCCGTTGCTTGTCCGTTAAGAACAATATCCCTGAAATAATCGCGGTCACTTATATTTGCGGAAAGGCCGCCTGACGAATAGAGCTTTCCCTCTCTGTCGGCGTAGAACAGGTTTAAAAAGTAAGAGGGTCTTCTTTCATCATGATGATAAACCCAGTTTATGATTTCGTCTTCTGTTCCAGTCTTGAATATGTCTGAAGCAGAAAAAACTCTTAAGTCTGACAGATAGCGGTCTATGAGCTGTGTAATGTTGTGCGAATAGGCATGTGCAAGATTTCTACAGTCAGTTTCATATTGTTTTGCCGTACTGGTACTTATTATCTTCAGGGACGAAATGCACAGTAAGACATAAAAACCGAGGAAGAGAAAAGCGAGAACAACAACCGTCGCAGTGCGTATGTTTTTTTGTATTTTTTTCTCCGTCTTGTTATCTTCCATATTAATTCATTTTAGCATATTTTCGATTTTTTTGCAGTTTTTACTGACTGCTGTAACGTAGCAGAAAGTACTGCTTTCTGCTATACTGACACAAATGTTACCGATTGATTTTTTGGCATCAGAGATTACAAACCGCTATGGTACGATACAGCGTGCCAGAGGATGTTTCCTTTATACGCGTAAAGGCATACGGCTCACTGATATGTATCAGGAAGGCGGCCGGGCTGTACTTGGCTGGGGTGGAAGTTCTGCTTTTACCATGTTCAAAAACGTGTTGAACCGCGGGCTTACGGGAAGTTTTGATTCCGACTATACACCCCGTATTGCAAAGGCCGTGAGCGATCTGCTGGCAGGAGACCGGACTGTTTATACTTTTACCGACCGCACGGCAGCTTTAAAAGCAGCTCTGTTTTTTTCAAAAGACAATACTTCGTTCTGGAAACCATGGAATCAGGAACATATTGACTGGCGGGATGTTGATGCTGTTATCGTTATTCCGCCTCTCCCCTGGGCCTCTTCGCTGTATTTTGTCGCTGTAAAACCTCTGCTTTCTGAGATTAATGCGGCAGCGGACAACCCCATGCCTGAAAGTACGCGCATTCCGGCAGCACTTTCAGCTGCTTCCGTCCGTTCTCTCTATGACATGATTTCAGCCCTTCAGTATCGTGAAGAAAAGGACTGGTTCATTTATGATACGGTACTTTCGCACTACTGGACGCGGAAAGGCCCGTATCTGTATCCGAAAATTGACGAGACAAACTACGGAGCTTTTATCCTTCATTGTCTTGACTGCGGACTTGTCATCAGTCCCGATTACAACATTCCGTCAATCGTTCCTTTCGGAGCAGACAAGGGAGTATTCAGCAAACTTAAGAATTTTTCGTTTGAGGCGGAGCGTGGTTCAGTCTGAATTGCTGTTATTTATTGTAAAGCTCGTACTTGGAGGCATTACGGCATTTCTTGCTATAATGTTGTGGTCGAAGACGCGTGATGCTGCATGGATGTCTCTCGTTGCAGGTGCTGTTACATCCTACGCCGGTATTGTATACGATATGATGGTCCGGCTCGGCATCATTATTCCCGGAGGGGTTTCCGTTGCGGGTATTCCTCTTGCAACGCTGCTGTTCACCGTAATTCCAAGCTGCTTTTTTATACTTGCGTTTATTCTTATGCTTGTAAGGAGCAGATAATGGGACTTGCAGACGTATACTGGGGACACTTTCTGCGGGATACCGGCCGCGATAAGGATGAAAAATGCGCAGGCGACATAAGCTTTGAGGCACACGGTTTTGTCGGTGATGAACTTCTTTCACTTGTGCTTGCAGGAAGAAAAACAGCACTCTTTACAAGTTATGCTACATATGCGGCAGACAACGAACCTTTTCCCGTGACAGGTGAACTTTACGTTGTGCTTGATCGAGCCGGTACACCCCGCTGCATTATTGAAACGACAGGTGTCGCAATTGTTCCTTTCAGCGGAGTGACGTGGGAAATGGCACAGCTGGAAGGAGAGGATGAAAATCTTGAAGTATGGCGTGAAAAACACAGGGAATATCTGGAGGATGAAGGGTCGGTAGTAGGTTTCGATTTTACCCCCGATATCAAACTCGTATTTCAGACATTTCATGTAGTCTACCGCTAGAAGATAATAATATATTATTCAGGAGGTAATATATGGCATTACAGCGTGAACATTCAGTAGGCTATTTGTTTTTGCAGGTGGCGCTCGGCTTATTTTTCCTTGTAAGCGGCATATGGACACTGCAGGGAAGTTCCGGGAACGAAATAGCAGTAGCAATCAAATCTGTCCTGAGCGGCGACAGCGCCCAGATAAGCTGCATCGTATTCGGCATTATCGAAGTCCTTGCAGGTATTTTCCTGCTGCTCCGGATGTTTGTAACATTCAGTTCTCCAATCGATACAATTCTTATGGTCATTATCATGATCGCATGGATAGCCTCAATCATCCTTATCGATTTTCTTGAAAAAGGTGCTTTACCGGCAGGAAATTTCGCTTCTATACTCAGATGGCTGAAAGCTCTCGCTTATCACCTTCTTGTGCTTGGCGCAGTTATTACAGTACGGAATTAGTCGGTACAGAATGGGACTGAGAGCGTGTTTTGCAGGTGCAGAACACGCTCCTTTATTTTGCATATATAACAGATGTTCTTAATACGAGTTCTGGTGTAATGGATATATGTCTTGGCGTTGTGTCGTTTCCATGCATGGCATAATCGAGCAAATCAATTGCTCCTTTAGCAACACTTCGTGTTTTCATGTCGACACAGGTGAGTCCGAGTGCTGTTGAGATAACTGTATTATCGTGGCTCATAAGTGAAATGTCGTCAGGTACGGAAAGACCCAGTTCATGCAGTGCCTGAAGTGTACCAAGTGCCATAATGTCATTGCAGGTAAAGATAATTGACGGACGGTTTCCGGTATTAAAATAATCGATGACTGCTTTATGTGTTTGTGCAACTCCCGTCTCGTCGTCCGAATTGCTGATTTTCAGACAATCTTCTTTTTCCGGTTCAACACCACTTTTTTTAACTTCGTCTCTCCAGATATGTTCTTTCAAGTCGAAAGAATACCCGATTGCTCCCCGCACAAATGCAATTTTTTTATGTCCAAGCCCAAGCATATGCTGCATCGCCTTTTTCATACCAATATTCTGATCTACCGTAATGGTGTTATATGCAAAATCAATGGGGAATGAATGTACAAGAACGATCGGAACATGATTTTCGGAAATCTGATTGTATATATCAACTTGAGTCTGATCCATTGCCGGATCATGTATGATTATACCGTCTGTTCCCCGTGAAATAAGGTCCATAAGGTATTTGTATTCTGTCGAAATATTTGTGCTGCAACCAATATAATATGCTATGTTACGTTTGGTATATTCTTCATTTACAGTTTCAGCGAATTCCATTGTGTAGTAGTTTGAAAGGCTGTGCGTTAGAACTACAATTGACTGCGTGGGAGAATTAACAATGTGGTGCGCTATTGATTCCGGCACATAATTGAGTTTCAGGATGATACCTTCAAGTTTTTTTCGTGTTTCTTCCTTTACCGGACCTTTGTTGAGATACCGTGAAACGGTTGCGATAGAAACTCCTGCTGCATTAGCTATTTCTGTAATAGTCATTACTGTTCCTTTTGTAAGTATAGTATACTGAAAATTTAAATAATGTAAATGAAATTATATAATATGTAAATTTTTACATTAAAAATGTAAAAATTATTGACAGACTGAAAAACAATGCTATACTATTCCTATGAAAACAAATAAATACGCCTTGAAACGGAATCTCATTGCGTTTAGCTTTGTTGTTCCATGTCTGACAGGATTTGCCGCATTTTATATGCTGCCTACACTCCGCGGATTGTGGTACAGCTTTACTGACTGGGATCTTTTCAATAAAGCCCATTTTATTGGTGTACAGAACTACATCAGATTATTCCAGGATAAGGATTTCTGGACGGCTATGAAAGTAACAGTTCTCTATGTTCTGCTTAATATTCCTGCACAAACGATTCTTGCCGTTTTGATAGCACTTGTTATGAATAAGGCAGCACACAATGGGTTTATAAGCGGTATTTTACTTACCCCCTGGATTATGTCGAACGTGGTTGTAGGGCTTCTCTGGTTGTGGATGCTTGACTCTTCTGTCGGGATTGTGAATGTGCTTCTTCGTTTTATCGGAATGAAGGGAATAGATTTTCTTACTTCCACAAGTGCCGTCCTTCCGTCAATTGCCATGATAAATATCTGGAGGAATATGGGATATACAGGTTTGCTTGTATTTGCCGGCCTGCAGAGTGTGCCTAAAGAAATCGAGGAAGCTGCTGTAATTGACGGTGCAGGACCTGTACGGAAATTATTCTCTGTCGTTTTACCATACATACGGCCTGTTATGGCTTTTGTTCTTATTACGACTGTTATAGGTTCTTTTCAAATTTACGATACGATTGCTGTTACGACAAGAGGGGGGCCTGTTACAGCAACATATGTGATTTATCTTTTTATTTATAAAAACGGTTTTGAATCATACAAAATGGGATATTCGTCTGCGGCGGCAATGGTCTTGTTTGCGATTCTGGTATGTATCAGTGCGGTTCAAATGAAAATCATGAAAGGTAATGAATCCGATTAGGAGGAATGATGTCCAAAAAATTAAATAAAAGCGATATATCACCGGTACTGCGTCTGCTTATACTGGCAGGGATTGGTATTCTTATTATTGTGACGCTGTTTCCCTTTTACTGGGTCATACGTACATCACTTACCATGAACAGCAGAATTTATGTTGATGCAGGTAAGTTGCTGCCTCCGTCTCCGACCTTTATAAATTATCGGCGTGTTTTGGGACTTGTAGATGCAACGACATCCGTCGCTCTCGGGGGAACCGGTCAGGCTGTAAATTTTCTTGTGAACTTGAAAAACTCTTTTATTGTTGCTGTAGGAGTGACGGTCTTTTCGACGTTGTTCAGTGCAATGGCTGCATATGCCTTTTCCAGGCTTCATTTTCCCGGACGCGACAAGTTTTTTTATCTCATTCTTGCAGCTATGATGGTTCCTGGGGTCGTTATGATGATACCCAATTTCGTATTCGTCCGACAGCTTGGACTCCTTAATTCGTATGCAGGTGTAATGGCTCCTGCATTTATTATGACGCCATATGCGGTATTTTTTTTGCGTCAATTTTTTCTGGGAGTTAATAAAGAAATAGAGGAAGCAGCATATCTTGACGGAGCAGGACTGTATCAGACGTTTTTTATTATTATTCTACCGCTTATGCAGACGGCTCTTGTCACTCTTGCTGTAACAACATTTATCAATACATGGAACGATTATATGTGGCCGCTTATCGTCGGTAAAAAAAATGAAATCAGAACGCTCACGGTGGCGCTTGGAGTTTTTCGATCTCAGACACCACAGGGCCAGCCTGACTGGAGCGGGCTTACAGCAGGCACTGTCCTAGCTATTATTCCTGCACTTGCTATATACAGTGTCTTTGGGAAAAAAATTGTCAATTCTGTTCAGTTCAGCGGTTTTCGGTAGCAGGTATCCGGTAGTCTGTTGCCGGAATTATTTAACATTGGTTTTTATTTTCAGGAGGAAAATATATGAAGAAAACAGTTGCTGGAGCAGCATGCATATTCATTGCGGCAGTTTCTTTTTTTACTGCATCATGCAGTAGTAAAAACAGGACGGAAAAATCGTCAGGTCCGGTGACGATAAAGTACGAGTTATGGGATTCGGCTCAGTTACCGGCATATCAGAAATGTGCCGATGTGTTTATGCAAAAAAATCCGGATATTAAAATTGAAATTACACAACTTGGTTGGGGTGATTACTGGACAGGTTTGCAGACGGAGATGGTAGGAGGTTCTGCAAGTGATGTATTTACAGATCACCTTGCCAAATTTAAAGAATTTGCAAATAAAGAGCAGCTTATTGATCTTACTTCATATATCAAAAGAGATAATGTGGATGCATCGATTTATTTAAATGGCCTTGAGAAGTTGTGGCAGACCGAAGACGGGAAGTGCTACGGACTCCCAAAGGATTGGGATACAATTGCTATTGTTTATAATATTGATGCACTAAAAAAAGCCGGTATTACGGAGGCAGAAGCGAATAATCTTACATGGAACCCAGCAGATGGAGGAACATTTGAAAAATTTATCGCAGAACTTTCGATTGATTCATCGGGACGTAACGGACTTGATCCAAAATTTGATAAAAATAATGTAGCTCAATATGGCTTTGCACTAAATCACAGTGATGACCGCGGACAAGGGCAGTTCAGTTCATTCGCCGTTTCTACAGGATGGATGTATACAGACGGACTTTATAATCATTCCTATCATTATGACGATCCCCGTTTTATTGCTACCATAAAATGGCTGCACAGGATGGAACTTAAGGGATTTGAAGCTCCGTATGCAGATACTAATAATGGAGCTAATACGCTGCTCTTTTCAGGAAAGGCTGCAACTTTGTTGGATGGCTCATGGATGATAGGAACATATGTATCGAATGGAGCGATTCCTGTCGGTTTTGCACTGTTGCCCAAAGGCCCTGAAGGCAGGCGCAGCATGACAAATGGTCTTGCTGATTCAATCTGGGCTGGTACAAAACATTCCGAAGAGGCCTGGCAATGGGTGAAATTTCTTGCTTCGGAAGAAGCACAGAAAATTGTCGGTTCTTATGGAGTCGTATTTCCTGCAATCCAGAGTGGCGTGGATGCAGCGCTCAAGACTTATGCTGACAAAGGTATCAATGTAAAGGCCTTTACCGATGAAGCTGCTGATCCTGATTGTACATTTGTATATCCCGTACTTGATAATGCAACAAAAGTAACAGAAATAATGACTCGAGCTTTTGACAAAATATCTCTGGGAGAAGAAGAAGAGAGCGCCGCATTGAGCTCTGCAAATGCAGAAGTAAATGCTCTGTTCAAGTAGTATTGTATTTCCGGCGGATGAATCATTCGTCCGTCGGTTTTTAAATTAATAATATAAATTGGGGGAATTGTATGAGTATTATTTTTGATGCAGACAAACAGGTTTTTCTGCTCAACACTCCCGGCTCAACATATGTAATCCGTATTTTCAGCGGTTTGTATCTTTTACATGGCGGCTGGTTCAGAAGAATAACAAACTGGTCTGATCTGTGTGTCCCACCGGTTCTTGATCATTCGTTTTCACCAAATCCTGCAGAAACGTACGGACAGTCTGTATTTTCGCATGATTCACAACCGTCTGAGTACCCATCTGCGGGAAGAGGTGACTTCCGGATGGCGGCACTTGAAGCGGATCTTCAGGATGGTTCGAATGTGCTTGATTTGCTGTATAAAACTTATAGGATTATACAGGGAAAGCCATTACTGCAGGGACTTCCTGCAACGTATGTCTGCGACGAAAACGATGCCGATACACTTGAAATAGATTTGGAGGATACGAAGACAGGCCTTGTTGTGACCCTGTGTTATACTGTATGGAATACATATGATGTGATCTGCCGCCACACGGTTGTGCAAAACAGAGGAGAACCTGTTTTACTCCGCCGGATTATGAGTACAAGTATTGATTTCTTTGGTACACGTTACAAAATGCTGCAGCTTTCAGGAGCGCATGCCCGGGAGCGTCATGTAATACTGCGCCGTATCGAACCGGGGCTTCTGGGAATCGACAGTAGACGTGCAATGAGCAGTCATCAGCAGAATCCTTTTATTGCGCTTCTTGCACAGAATGCAGATGAGAATAACGGAGAGGTATTCGGATTCAGTTTTGTATACAGCGGAAATTTTACTGCACAGGTTGAAGCTGATCAGTTCAATATGACGCGTGTGCAGGTCGGACTTAATCCAGACAGCTTCTCATGGACTTTGAAATCGGGTGAATCATTCTGCTCTCCAGAAGTAGTCATGGTACGTTCTGAGAACGGACTCGGAGGCATGAGCCGTATCTATCACGATTTATATAGAAACAATCTGTGCCGCGGTACATGGAAAACAAAAGAGCGTCCGATTGTAATTAATAACTGGGAAGCAACTTTTTTTGATTTTACACCGGAGAAATTGTTTAATCTTGCAGCTTCAGGCGTAAAATCAGGGATGGAGCTATTTGTGCTCGACGACGGTTGGTTCGGAAAGCGCAACAATGACCATAGTTCACTCGGTGATTGGAATGTAAATGAAATAAAGCTTCAGGGAGGAATTTCCGCCATTGCGGACGGCATGAATAAATGTGGACTTGGATTCGGTCTCTGGGTAGAGCCTGAAATGATTTCACCTGACAGTGACTTGTATCGTTTACATCCTGACTGGTGTATACATATTGACGGAAGAAGCAGAACTCTCGGGCGGAATCAATGTGTACTGGATCTTTCCCGAGATGAGGTCGTGTCGTATCTTGAAGAAGTTTTTATCGATGTGTTTTCATCTGCTGATATATCGTATGTAAAATGGGATTACAACAGATGCCCTACTGAAGTAAGTCAACAAATTTCACATATGTATATACTTGGATTGTATCGTCTGCTTGAAACTCTTACGACACGCTTTCCCTATATTTTGTTTGAGTCGTGTTCAGGCGGTGGCGGCCGTTTTGATCCGGGAATGTTGTATTATATGCCGCAGACTTGGGCGAGCGATAATACCGACGCCCTTTCGCGGGTACAGATTCAGATGGGGACAAGTATTGTCTACCCTGCGTGCTGTATGTCATGTCACGTATCTATCGTTCCAAACCAGCAGACAGGAAGAGTAACACCACTTGAACAACGTGCGCATGTTGCAATGGCAGGTGTTTTCGGTTATGAACTTGATCTCACAGGATTAACGGATGCGGAGCTTACTCAGATCAGTGAGCAGGTACAGCTATATAAAAAAATTCGACATACAGTCCAGTTTGGTGATTTGTACCGGCTTGAAACGCCGTGGTCTGAAAAATCTCCGGACGAGGTAACCAATTACAGTGCATGGGAAAATGTTGCTAAAGACGGCAGTCAGATTGTTTTAATCGTTGTATGGACCTATGCTGAATCAAACGTGCCTCCTGAAAATATACGACTGCGCGGTCTTGACGAAAATATGATGTATCGCGTGACTGAATCAAGTGTCCGTAAGCCAAATATGTATATACCGGGAGAAAAGGGGCAGTTGTATGGAGGTGCGGAACTGATGAATGCTGGTCTGTATATCAGTTTTATTCCTGAATGCGGCCAGAGCGTTCAAATCGTCCTGGAGCGTGCATAATCGGTCTCGTTTTTTTTTCTAAAGAGAAGTGATATACTTTTCCATATGAAAAACGAAATGATGCATCCCGCAGACAAGCTTGTGTTGGTGATGAACCGGGTGTATTCCAATAGAATGACGAGTACGTCCGGTGGAAATCTTTCCATAATCGATGAAAAGGGCGATATCTGGATAACGCCGGGCGGTTACGACAAGGGTGCCCTTACGCGTGCGGATATTATGTGTGTAAAGGCAGACGGAACGGTGGACGGCCCTCATGCACCTTCGATGGAGCTTCCATTTCACCGCTCTGTATACGAAATGCGCCCTGACATAAAGACTGTGTTTCACGCCCATCCTCCCGCCCTTATCACTTTTTCACTTGTACGTAAAATTCCGCACGTCGCACTTATTCCTGAAATACAGCAGCTTTGCGGCAGAATCGGCATGGCACCGTATGCCGTACCCGGAAGCACAAAACTCGGAGAATATATTTCCGGAAAATTTAAAGATGGATGCCAGACTGTCGAACTGGAAAACCACGGCATCTGTATCGGTACAGATGATATTTTTAAGTCGTACCGTATATTTGAAACGCTTGAAAATTTTGCAAAAATTGAGCTGAATGCGCTCCGCCTCGGTTCTGTTGACAGCAAAAACTGCTTTTCATCCGGTACCGCATTGTTTCCAGCGTATGGTACGTTTTCCCGTACGGAACCGACAGCGGAAGAATGCGCTGTCCGCAGAGAACTTATTGAGTATATCCACCGTGCGTGCCGCCAGCATTTGTTCACCGGCGCGCTGGGGGTGTATTCCGCGGCTCTTTCCGACGGATCGTTTGTTATTACGCCCGAGGCAGGGGACCGGGAATATATTGAAGCGCAGGATCTGGTGCTTGTCATGGAAGGGCGTTCTGAAGAGGGGAAAGTGCCGGCCGACTCCGCTTATTTTCACAGCCTTGTGTATAAGCAGCACAGGGACATAAAGGCCGTTACGAGCTCGCTTCCTCCGAATATCGGCGCGTTTACAATATGCAGTACCGTGTTTGATCCTAAGCTTATTCCCGAAACGTACATGATGCTTGTCGATATAAAAACGCTCTCCCGGGCGGAGTTCTTTGCCGCTCCGGAAAAAGCCGCGTCATTGCTTCAGAAATCATGTCCGGCACTGATTGTAAAGAACACCTGTCTGGTAACGATTGGCACAACGATTGTGAAAGCATTCGACAGAATGGAAGTGGCTGATTATGCAGCTGAATCGGTCATAGCAGCCCGGGCTCTTGGCGATATAGTGCACATAAGCGGCGGCGATGTTGTTGACCTTGATAAAGCATTTAATTTAAAGTGAAACAAAGTGAGGAGTACTGATGAAGCGTATTATTGTCATTGCAGCATTTTTTCTGTTCGGCGTGTCTCTTTTTGCAGAGAATGCGTCAGTAATCGGATTTGACCTTGGGCTGACTTCCGGATATCCGTCTTATGGAAAGACAACAAACGACTCTGTCTCTTCCATTACAAATACAAACGGCTATAAACGGATTATTGTAGGTTTCAGCGGGGATATTTTTTACAAACCTGTTGAACCTGTGCACATATTTGCAGGTGCCGATATACTGACAGATTTTCTCTGGAATGACGGATTTTATTCGTATCATTTCGGCTATGCGTTTTTACTTGGAATGAAGGTATATCCTTTTTCAAAAGGATTTGCCGTTTCATGTGCATATGCACTGGGCAGCCGCAGCGATTTTTATAATACAACGGACGGAGATTCTGTGAAATCGAACGCAAAGTGGGGCAATGGCTTCCGGATCGGACTAGAATATGATTTTTCCAAGTTGCTCAACAAAAAATATATCCCGGCGGTAGGATTTTATTACCGTTTTATGCCCTGCGGAGACAATATGTACGATAATATATTTGCCGGCTATATTTCGCTTGAACTCTGATATTCTTTTTGAAGCATAAAAAAAGTCCGCATAACTGCGGACTTTTTTGTTACCTGTACTGCCGAATTATCTTGCGTATTCTACGATGCGTGTTTCGCGGATCATCGTAATTCTGATCCTTCCCGGATAACGCAAATCCGATTCGATTTGCTTTGCTATGTTCTGTGCAAGCGATTTTACTTCATCGTCCGCGATTTTTGCATTGTCGACAAGGATGCGCAGTTCACGTCCGGCCTGAATGGCATATGCCTTTTCAACACCCGGAAATCTTTCTGCAATCTGCTCAAGGTTCTCGAGCCGTTTTACATAGTTGTCAATAGTCTCACGGCGTGCACCCGGACGTGCGGCCGAAATAGCATCGGCAATCTGAACGAATATGGCTTCAATGCTTGTTGCCTCTACGTCGTTATGATGCGCTGCGATTGCATTGATGACACGGGGATCTTCACCCATTTTGCGCGCCATCTCCGCTCCGACTTCTGCATGGTTCTGATCGCTGTCGCTTTCAGCACCTTTACCGATATCGTGGAGAACGGCAGCACGCTTTGCGAGTTCCCTGTCTCCTCCAATCTCCGCAGCGAGCATTGATGCAATCATTGCCACTTCTTTTGAGTGGATCAGCACATTCTGGCCGTAACTTGTACGGAAGTACAGGCGTCCGAGCGCCTTTACGCCGTCGGTACTCATGTTGTGAATACCAAGATCGAAAAGAGCCTTTTCACCTTCCTCATAAATCTTGTTCTGAACTTCGTGCGTCACTTTCTGCACGATTTCCTCAATGCGTGCAGGATGAATACGTCCGTCGGAGATAAGCCGTTCAAGCGAATCTTTTGCAATTTCCTTGCGCACCGGATCAAAACATGAAATGACAACAGCTTCAGGCGTATCGTCGATAATAATGTCTACGCCGGTAAGCGTTTCCAGCGTTCTGATGTTGCGTCCTTCCCTTCCGATAATGCGTCCTTTCATTTCATCGCTCGGCAGAGAGACTGTCGTAACGGTGATGTCGCTTGTAACTTCAGGAGCAAGACGCTGTATCGTCGTAACAAGGACGTCCCTGGCTTTCTTTTCCGCAGAAAGCTGAGCTTCCTGTTCGATTTTATTGAGAAGGACTTGTGCGTCGTGACGCGCATCATTCTCAAGATCTTTAATGATCAGCTCTTTTGCCTGCTGCTGCGAAAGACCTGAAATGTGTTCAAGTTCTTTCCTGTATTCTTCTTCCTGCGCCTGAACAGATGTTTCGCGCTTCTGCAGGGCATCGGTACGCTCTGCAAGTTCCTTGTCCTTCTTGTCGTATTCTGTTGTACGCTGATCAAGAAGTTCTTCTTTCTTTGTTACGCGGGCCTCATAACGCTGTATTTCTGCCCGGCGGTCTCTGTTTTCCCGTTCCTGCTGGTTTCGTTCCCGAATGAGTTCATCTTTTGCATTGAGCAAAATCTCTTTTTTCTGTGCTTCTGCTTCCCTGATTGCATCCTGTTTTACACGTTCTGCCTTTTGTTCTGACGCAGATAGTTGAAATCTGGCATAAAGCCATCGAATAGTCCATCCAAGAACAATTCCTGCGACCGGGAGAACAATGAATAAAACTATTGTTAAATTCACTTATTTTCTCCTTACACATATTATGGAATAGTTCACTTTACATAGTAACGTAACCTTTTCAGAATGTCAAACTGAAAGAATGAAAATCCTTACTTCATAGAGATTTAGAGGGTGTTTTAAGCTTTTTACATTGAAAAATCTTTACCGAGGTATATTTCCCGTGCGACAGGCGAGGCAAGAATTTCCTGTTTCGATCCCTGCATCATAATCTGTCCGGTGCTGATTATGATGGCCCTGTTCGTTATTTCCAGCGTATCCCGCACGTTATGGTCGGTTATGAGCACACCGATTCCCCGTGCCGCAAGCAGATTTATCATGCCTTTGATATCGGCAACGGCAATAGGATCGATTCCTGCAAACGGTTCGTCAAGCAGCAGGAATTTCGGCTCGATGGCAAGCGAGCGTGCAATTTCTGTCCGTCGCCGCTCGCCTCCCGAAAGCGTAAATGCGGACTGTTTCCGTATACGCTGTATGTCGAATTCGTCTATAAGTTCTTCAAGATGGGCTTTTTTTTCTTCCCGTGTCAAATCCTTCCGGGTTTCCAGAATTGACCATATGTTTTCCTCAACTGTAAGCTTCCGGAATACGGACGGTTCCTGCGGCAGATAGGAAATACCGAGGCGGGCGCGTTTGTGCATGGGAAGGGATGTAAGCTGGATGCCGTCCAGAAATACTTCTCCGGCTGTCGGCTTGTAAAATCCGACTATCATGTAGAATGTTGTTGTTTTTCCGGAACCGTTCGGGCCGAGCAGCCCGAGAACTTCGCCGGTATTCATTGAAAAATCGATTCCCTGTACGACTTTTTTGCGCCCGAATGTTTTGTAGAGACTTGAAACGCGGAGTGTGTGGAAATTGGCCTGCGGTGCCGTATCTGCCGCGGCGGCCGAAGAATCAGTTTCCTGTCCGGCGGCTGTTCCGCTGTTCTCGTTCTCGTTATCGTTCATAGTCCTGCTCCTGTTCCGCTGTCCGCTTTTCCATCAGGCATTCCGCTGCTGTCGTCTCCGGGTGGCGGTTCCCCGGCTGTTTTATCTTTCCCCGGAACTGCATCTGCCGCACCCGGCTGTTTGTCTGCAGATAATCCGGCACCGTCTTCAGGCGGCTGAGCATCTTTTTTGCTCTTGTCGTCGACGACGGAACCATTTACGCGGCCGTCAAGCGTTATTTCCTGGGTATCCAGGTTTAACGTGATTTCCTGTGCGCGGAACGTATCAGCTCCCTGTTTGATTTGAGAATTGCCGCTTAATTCAAGCATCTGATCCTTTTTGCGATATACTGCATATGCACCGTTGCACACATTGTCTTTCTGCTTGAGCGTTATGTCTATCTGCATTATGGCCGTATCGGTATTTTGATTATATTCGATGATCTGTGCATCTGCCGAAACACTGTTTTCCGTATCGTCAAGATGTACAGAATCCTTGAGAAGTACTATTTTTGTCTCTCTGTCGTATGTGAGACTGTTGCATTTAAATTCCATCTTTGTGTCAAGGTTTTTACCTTCAATGCTGCCTGACGCCTCTATGTACCGGAAATTCCGGCCGCTCATCGTTATTGAATCAGCCGAAATTTCCATTGACGATGTAAGGACGTATGCGTCTCCTTCAAGCGTCGTCGTGTCGGACGTGCTTCCTGCCGTTCCTGACATGCTGTCGGCAGAAAAAGAAATGCGTTCCGCTGAAACTGATACAGATACGGACGCGAAAAGAGCAGCGGCAATTAGAATTTTACGAAACAGAGAATCAGTTCCCATCACCTGCATCCTTTTGTGCCGGTTCATCGGTTGTATCTACAGTACCGGAAACTGCCCCTGTAAATACAAATTCGTTGCTTGCCCCGCTTGCAGAAAAACCTGACCCGCGGATTGTAGTTCCTTCCTTTTTAATTGTGATTGTATCGTTACGGCCGCTTGTAAGCTGTTCGTTTTTACCATTCCATCTCAACTGATCCGCATCTATTTGAACGTTTTTTGAATGATTGTATATTTTTATGCCGTCGTATAGAGAATACTCTTTTTGAGATGAGTCAGAGGCAAGCAGGCCGCAGGTTCCCTCCGTATCGATATTTCCGTCTTTATCGCAGGTCTTAAACTGTATGTTGTCCGCATACGTTCTGTTTCCATCTTTATACTGTTCAAGCCTTTTTGCATGCATGGAAAGCGTATTTTTGCTGTTTTCATAGCGGGAGAAATCCGCATCGGAAAAAATAAATTCCGGAACACTGTCTTCTGCGCTGCGGACATCATCGCTGTATTTCAGCGAACACCCTGCCGCAGTCAGGCAGGACAGGAGAACGAAACAAATCGCATTCCGGCGGTAACAGATCATTTTTCTACAGCAAGAGATGCTGCGATGAACGCCATGAACAGCGGGTGCGGTTTCGTCGGCCTTGAGACAAATTCGGGATGATACTGAACGCCGATGCCCCATTTGTGGCCAGCCCATTCAAATGCTTCGGTTCTGTTGTCCGGTTCCGAAGTCGCAGAGGTAATCAGACCATGTTCGGACATATCCTTTGCATATCTGTTGTCGAAAGCATATTTATTGCGGTGACGCTCGACTATTGTCGATTTTTTATAAACACCTGCAAGTTTTGTCCCTTTTACAAGACGGACAGTTCCTGCTCCCAGTTTCATAGTGCCTGCGGCGGAAAGTCCTGCCTGTTCTTCCGGCAGACTGATGATTGCGTGGCCGCAGTTCTGGATGAATTCCGTGCTGTCAGCATCCGCCCACCCGCACAGCGAACGCCCCGTTTCGATTGCCATCAACTGCATGCCGAGGTCGATTCCCAGATACGGAATATTGTTCTCCCTTGCATATTTTACAGCAATGAGCAGGCCCAGAAAGCCCCGCTGCCCGTAATTGCCGGGGACAACAATACCGTTTACATCCTTAAAAGCAGCTTCTATATCTTTTGCGTTTTTAAACGATTCCAGCGTTTCTGCATCAATTTTGAGGATTTCAAGTTCAGCACCGAAGCCTGTAACGGCAGCGTGGAACAACGATTCTCTCACCGATTTGTAGAATTCGTCGAGATAGTCTTTTTTTCCGACCATTGCTATACGGACAACAGGCCCTGGTTCGTTCAATTTTTCGAGGAATGATGTCCACGGCCTGATATTACAGCGTTCAGGAGTGACTGCGAGTTTTTTAAGAATCTGCGCATCAATTCCTTCTTTGTGAAATATAACAGGAAGTTCATAAATCGATTTCTGCACGTCCGTCGACGTAAATACCGCATTTGGTGAAACATTGCAGAAAAGTGCAAGTTTCTTGCACATCTCTGTATCAAGTACTTTTTCGCAGCGGCACAACAGGATATCGGGCTGAATACCGGCTTCCTGGAGCTGTTTTACGGAATGCTGCGTCGGTTTTGTCTTGAGTTCGCCGCCGGTAATAACCGGAACAAGCGTAAGATGTACCGTACACACTTGATTTTTACCGAGTTCATGAATCAGCTGGCGGGCTGCTTCGAGATATGGAATTGACTCAATATCACCGACTGTACCGCCGATTTCAACAATGACGACGTCAGCACCGCTTCTTGACCCCACATTTAGAATATTCCGCTTGATTTCATCGGTAATATGCGGAATAACCTGTACCGTCCGTCCGTTATAACGTCCCGCACGCTCGTTCTGGATTACCTGATTATATATTTTTCCTATTGTAATGCAATTATCGTTCGTAATAGTTACGCTGGTAAAACGTGAAAAATTGCCCAAATCGAGATCCGTCTCGGCTCCGTCCTCTGTAACGTATACTTCACCGTGCTGAAACGGACTTATATTGCCTGCATCAAGGTTGATATAAGGATCGCACTTTATCATCGAGATTTTGAGCCCGCTGCATTCCAGCAGACTTCCGATTGATGCTGCGGCAACTCCCTTTCCCAGGCTTGAACAAACCCCGCTTGTAACCAGTATATATTTACTCATAGCCTCTAATTTTCCCATTTACTGCATATTCTGTCAATGTGTTTAAATGTACTTTTTAGAGACATTTACTTTTTAATAAAAAAGGTGTTATAATTAGAAATATGCCAGATTTATTGACGGATGCGGAATTTGAACTGTTTCGGAAAGTTATTTACAGTGAGAGCGGAATTACATTTTCAACAACTAATCGTTCTATCCTTGACAGTCGTATAAAAGAACTTCTTCGTGAGAAGAAAATTGATTCTGTAGAAAAATATTATAGTCTCATAACGGCTAATAAGGAAGAAATGAGGGTGATGCTTGATTCCGTAACAACGAATCTGACCCGTTTCTTCCGCAATCAACCTCACTTTGATGCTCTTATACATTACGTCATACCCCATATTCTTGAAGAAAAAAAGAAAACAGGCGACACAATGGTACGGGTTTGGAGTGCAGGGTGTTCGACCGGAGAGGAACCGTATACTATTGCGATGATTTTGAAAACGATTCTTCCTCCATCTTACACATTTTCGGTTACCGCGTCGGATATATCGCTGAAATCCCTTATGGTCGGCCAGCAGGGATTTTATGCGGACAACAGGATTGAAGGCATCCCGCCGGATTATCTGCAGAAATATTTTACAAAATCGACCGGCGGATATCAAATGCAGAAAAGTATCATGGATACCGTTCATTTTGACTACCATAATCTCAAGAACGATTCCGGTGCACGCAATCTTGATGTCGTATTCTGCCGCAATGTACTTATTTACTTTGATGAACCGGCTCAGCTGGCCGTTATTAACCGTTTCTGGGATGCGATGGGCTCGCATTCTTACTTGTTTATCGGTCATTCGGAATCGCTGTTCGGAATGAAAACTCAGTTTCAGTTTCTCAAGACTGACTGGGCTTGTTTGTATCAGAAAAGTGTAAATTAGGATAAGATTATGGATGATATTTCAGTACTTGTTTGTGATGATTCCGCGCTGATGCGCAACCTCATATCGCGGATTGTGAATGAAAATCAGGGGATGCATGTTGTTGCCACTGCAATGAACGGCAAATTTGCTCTTGAAAAAATACCGCTTGTAAAACCTGATGTTATTGTTCTCGATATTGAAATGCCCGTCATGAACGGTGTGGAATTTCTCCGTGAGCGGAAAGCACGCAAATGGGATATTCCGGTTATTATTTTGTCGAGCGTCGCCACAGAGGGTGCTGCGGTTACCATACAGTGTCTTGAACTGGGCGCAAGCGATTTTATAACGAAACCGGGCGGATCCATATCGATGGATCTTTCGACTGTCTCCGATGATTTGACCGAAATGGTTTCATCTTACGGCGGGGCCTATGCCCGTCTTATCGGAAAACATCCGAATGATCCCGAATTTTTTGTTCATCAAAGTAAAATGCGCGATGCCGAACGGTTTGTTGCGCAGAAAAAAGGTGAGCCGGCTGCTGGTCCGGAGAAGGTCGAAACATTTGTTCCTACATTGTGGACCCAGCCGCAGAAAAAAGAGCCTGCCATTATTACTCCCGTGAGAGAGGGCGGCCGCATAGAAATTGTTGCACTTGGAATTTCGACGGGCGGTCCGAATGCGCTTCGCGATGTGTTCAAAATGATAGATCCCCATTTTAAGCAGCCTATTCTTGTTGTTCAGCATATGCCTGCCGGTTTTACCGCAGAATTTGCCAACAGCCTTGACAGAATCTGTCCGCTTACCGTTACGGAAGCAAAAGACGGAGACACTGTTGAAGATGCACATATTTATATTGCTCCCGGCAATTATCATATTTACGTTGAGAGAAAAGTATCGGGAGTATTTGTGCGGCTTTCTCAGGATCCTCCACGGAACGGTCACCGCCCGTCTGCAGATTATCTGTTTGAATCTGTTGCAAAGAATTATCAGAATCACGCACTCGGGGTTATAATGACAGGCATGGGCCGCGACGGTGCGGGAGAGCTTGCCGAGATGCGGAAACAGGGAGCCTGGACATTGGGCCAGGACGAGGCATCCTCTATAGTTTACGGTATGCCTAAAGTTGCATGGGAGTTAGGGGCTGTTCAGAAGCAGGTCCCGCTTATGCAGATGGCTGATGCCATAAGTGCACTTGCCCGGGAACATCTCTAACAAATTTCAGTTATTTCAAGTTTCTCCGGGTTCGGCTTTTTTCGCGTTATGTACAGAACGACAACGCATGCTGCTGCGAGAAACAGCAGTACGCAGAACGCACGTGCTCCTTCTGTCGCTGTTTTACCGAAAAGGATGGCAAGGGGAGAGGCTGCAAAAAAACCGCCGACAGCACATAACACGGGGAATACAAGTGATAAAATCCCCTGCAGAGCCTCATGCTTTGCCGACATTCCGATTTTTACTTTCTGTCCCGGTTTTACGTCGAGATGCCGGCTGTTTGCGACTGAAAAGCGGACTTTGCATGCAGTACAATTCCCTCCGCATCCGGCACATGCACTTGCATCGTTTTCCGGTGTAAGCGTCACTGAATCAGTGTTTACAGCTGTTACAATGTACTGTGCGTTCATTTCGGTTCTCCATGTTTTTCCATTTCCTTCATGCGGATAATGCATTCTTCTTCGCCCTGTTTGTTGCCGAGCTCCTTATATGTGTCGTGCAGGTTAAAAACCGCGTCGTAATAATAAGGATTAAGCGAAACGGCGTGTTCGAATGCACTGCACGCATCGGTATAATTATTACGGTTAAAATAAACAACACCGGTTGTATTCCACAGATGGGGATTGCCGGGATTGTAATTCAACCCTTCGACACAGTAATTCAGCGTGCTGTCGAATTCGCCGAGGCTGTAGCAGACAAGTGACAGCGCCTCGATAATTTCTTCGTCGGTGCTGTTTATTTTATGCGCCTTTATAAGTGCTTCTTTTGCACTGTCAAGATTCCCCGCATCGCGGTATGTAACGCCAAGGTTGAACCAGAGCAGGGAATTGCCGTTTTCAATTGTAAGAGCCCGTACAAAGCATGCAATAGCTTCCGGGTAATCGCCGTTGGAGGCGAGCATAATAGCCTGATTATTAAGTTTTTCTGCCGTTTCATTCAGCATGGTGCACCTCCTGTATTATATTTTCTGCTTTTCCAGCATCGTTGTAAACAAACTGATGATCCGTGCTCCCTCTCCGCTTGTTTCCGTTGTCTTATACATATCCGCCAGCTCACGGCTTTTTTCTTCAACAAGTTTTTTTCCGTGAGCGAACGCACCGCTGACTGCTCCGCTTTTTGTAAGCAGTCCGATACACTGCTCGACTGCAGCTGACTCAATTCCTTCTCTGTGCGCCTGTTCAAAGTATGATGCAATAAGCTGCTTATCTTCAGGATGATCTTTTATATGAAGCAGGACTGGCAGGCTTTTTTTACCTTCTGCAATATCATCACCTCGTTTTTTGCCGGGATTGCCGGTCGTCAGATTCTGTACATCGTCCAGTTCCTGGAATCCTTCGCCGATTTCTGCGGCAGTCCTTCCTGCCCGTTCAGCCTCATTGTCTGTTCCTCCGCCTGCCAGAACACCCGCCTGTGCAGCCAGCGACGCAAGCGTTCCCGTCTTGTTTTTAACCATGGCAGTATATTCTTCTACGGACGGGAACAAATCATTCTGCCTGTGCCAGTGAATATCCATCGCCTGCCCAAGATGCAGCGTCCGGACTTCCTTTGCATAGAGCGCATACAGTTTTTTCTTTGCGTCCGGGGAAATGTCCAGCGTATCGATGCAGACAGGGGTTTCAAAGTACAGCCATGAAGCCGCATTGAGCGCCGTATCAAGTCCGTAAGTGATATATGCAGCGGGTTTTCCGCGGCGTGTATCAGATGAATCTTCAATATCATCATGGATAAGGCTTGCCGTGTGCACGAATTCGACGAGGGGGGTAAGAAGATAGGTATCTTCCGGGGAAAGTAGTGCTGTTCCGGCGTGCACAGTCCGTGCGTTTTCCGCACACAGTATGAGAAGCAGCGGCCGCCACCTTTTTCCGCCGAGATTCATAAGATTTTTGCACGGTTCCGTAAGGCAGTGCAGGTATACATCTTTTACTTCATCCGGGATATCGCCGAAAGAATCTTTCTTCCACAGTGAATTTACTTTGACGGGAAGCGCTTTATCAAGTGCTTTTTCAATAGAATCAAGCCGGCTGGAAAATATGGTATCCATATCTATTAATATATATAAAAAAATGATACTAAGCAATCTGTAACTTTTTTTACTGTATGTGCCGAAAATTCATATATATGCCTGCAAATAGTTATGAAAAACCAGATTTTTGGTCTCGTAAAGCGTTTTCCGAAGGATACCCGGCGCGTTCTGTGTATAAACTCAAGGAAATAGATGAGAAGTTCGGACTTATACCCGGAAACGGTACGGCTCTTGATCTTGGTGCTGCTCCGGGCAGCTGGACTGTTTTCCTGCTCAGAAAATTAAGCAGCGGAGGGAGCGTTGTTTCCTGTGATCTGAATCCGCTTGCAAAAAACGTAAAGGGCGACAAGCTCACATTTATCCAGGGAGACTTGAATGATGCAGATATCCGCAGCCGGATACAGGCTCTGGGGCCGTATGACAGCGTCGTGTGCGATGCAGCTCCGCTGACAACCGGGAACCGCACTGTCGATACGGCACGTTCAGAACAGCTTGTCGAAATGGCTATCTGGTACGCGGAAAATATGCTCAAAAAAGGCGGAAATTTTGCTGTCAAAATATTTCAGAACGGTGATCAGCAGGTGTTTATAAAAAAAATGCGTGAATTATTTACGACAGCAAAAGGATTTAAACCCGAGGCATGCCGTTCGGAATCGTTTGAGACGTATCTTATAGGGCTTGACCGCAAATAGTAATAACGATGTGTAAAAAACTGATTGCAATTGGTAGTGATTAGGAGTAAAATAGATGCCTAGGCATTTTATGACACATGTAAATAAAGTACTGGTTTTTATAAAAAGTAAGGTAACTTCTGCGTTTGGTACGATTTGTAATACTCGTGCCAAAAAAATTGCGGCGTACAGTGCTGCAGCTTTTTGCATGTGTGCAATTGCAGGCTGCATAATTGTGACTGTGTCGGGCAGAATAAACACCGAGAAAGGCATCGGTGGTCTTGAAACCACAGGTGTTCCTGAATTTTCAGGAGGTGTGCTTTCGTCGTCTGATAATGAACTTGATGCCGCTGCTTCGTTACTTTCCACTGATGCCGGAACCGCAGGTACGTTATATTATCAGACGTACCGTGTAAAATCCGGTGATATGATAGGCATTATTGCCGATGAATACGGCGTGACACAGGATACGATTATAAGTGTAAACAGTATCCGTCAGTCGCGCCTCCTGCAGGTCGGTCAGTATTTAAAAATACCTTCAATGCCCGGCATTTTGTATACAGTGCAACAGGACGGTGAGACGCCTTCATCCATAGCTGAAAAATTTGAAGTAAGCGCCGACAAATGCGCAAAAGTAAATTCTCTGACCAGAGATTTTAAACTTGATTCGGGTGTTACGCTTTTCGTTCCCGATGCCCAGCTTGACTGGGTGACACGGCAGGAAATTAACGGGGATCTTTTTATGCGTCCCGTTAAAGTCCGCTACTGGCTGTCATCACCTTACGGCTGGCGGGAAAGTCCTTTTACAGGACAGCGTTCATTCCATACAGGAATTGATATGGCCTGCCCGATGGGATCAAATGTATATGCAGCTCTTGCGGGGCAGGTGTCTTCAACGGGATATAGTGCAACGTACGGTAACTATATCATCGTATCGCATCATTCCGGTTATAAAACCTTGTACGGTCATCTGAGTGCTATTCTCGTAGTGAGGGGACAAAATGTTGACACAAATACAAGGATCGGCAGGGTAGGCAATACGGGATTGAGCACGGGACCTCATCTTCATTTTACCGTGTTTAAATCCGGCAAGACAGTCAACCCTCTCGGTTTGTTGAAATAAACATTTTGTTCCGGACTTAAACAGCCATTTTCATGGTATTAATTTTCTTCACGAAAAACTCTATGTTGCTGAATACGAATATCAGTATGTAAGTAATGACGCAGCCTGCAAACACGAGGCTCATGGCTACGTCAAGATCTTTGTTGCTGTTCGTAGAAAATGCAAATGCAACCATAAACAGAATCATAAGAATACCGCTTATTATCCAGTTTACCATTGATATGGGATTTTTTAATTTCAAATCTGAAAACTGCGGATCAATTGTAAGGAGTACAGACTCAATCGTATTGTCTGTAAGCGGAACAGGAATTCGTATCGGTTCGTGGAGAATTTTTTCTGCATGAGCCATGCATTTGATTTCCCTGCGGCACTTTTTGCAGAAAAGGAGATGCATCGTCAGGGATAAAGGAAGATGTTGTCCTCTGTCGAGTTCAAGATATTGATCCATGATTTTATTGCATTTTTCGTTATTCATTTTACCAGTTCCTCCAGCTTTTTCCGTAGAATTTTTTTTGCGCGGAAAATATGTGATTTAATTGTATTTACAGGAAACCCTGTAATTTCACTTATTTCCATATATGGAATATCATATGAAAAATACATGTCAAGACAAACTGCGTATTTCTCCGGAAGTTCATTCAGCGCCTCATGTACAGCTTCTTTTGTTGCAAGGCGGATCTGGCGTTCTTCCGGGGAAGTATCTGTCGATACGATAATTTCTTCGTCAACAAGCGGAAGGTATTCCTTACGCCTGTTTATTGAATTGATTGCCGTATTATATGCTATCCTGATAAGCCACGTTGAAAAGAGCGAGTTGCCTTTGAATGAATCTATGTGAGTATATGCTTTGATGAATACATCCTGCACAAAATCATCTGCGTCGGCTTCGTTTTTGAAAAAACTCATGCCGAGGGCAAATATCCGCTGTTTGTACGCGCTCATGAGTTTTGCAAACGCATTCTTGTCACCGGAGAGTGTTGATTTTACAAGAAGTGCATCACGCTTTTTTATTATGGAATGCTCAATTTCGGAGAGCAGCTCATTTGCCATCTTTTTTATGAAAATCCGGATTCAATTTATAGAACAGCAGGAATGAAATACCTGCGGCAAAAGGAATGAGGCCTCCGAGCAGCGTATAAGAAAAATGATCTATAATGGCAAATACGAGCGTAAGAATGGCGCCGACTGATGTAAGGAGGAGTCCGCAGAGCAGAGAAAATGTTTTATAGTCGAATTTAGGCGGATTATACGTTCCTGTTTTTATCTGGAGTTTTATTTCGTGGTGGCGCCATAAAATATAGAAAAAGATGACTATACCGCCGATGCCGATTCCAACAATCGGGACAATTGCTATTATTATTTGGGCTGCGTATGATGCTGTTTCGTTCATATGATAATACCTCTTTTTTTCAGGTCTCCCCCGTTAGACACTCTCTTTGATCAAAAGTTGCGCTTATTCCAGAAAAATATAATCTGAGAAATAGACTGCCATGATTTTTCCAAGCGAAAAACGGGCATTAAGCTGTTCAAGCAGATCCGCTTTTATCCGTTCTTCACCCATAGAGCGGAGTTCATCCTCCGTGTAATGGGAAAAATACTGTGAAATGATTACCTGCATAGCAGTGCTTTTCCGGGAAAGTTCCTCATAAAAAACTGTATCGCCGTCAGGATAGGAAAACCAGGGTGTAATGACGACAGGTATTCCCATGCCGCTGCTTTTCCTCGGATCCGGTTTTGTGACGGCACGGATACGGCCCAGTCCCGTAAACGCCGCAACTTTGCCGTTTCCGTTGTCACTTCTGCTTATGATTTCACCCGGTTCGGGGTCTGCTGCCCTCAGATTTTTTCCCGGCTTTGCGGTTTTTACGGCAAATGAAATGCCGGTTACAACGATAATAAAACCGGCAAGAGATGCTGCTGTGATGCCGAGTATGCGGTTCAGAGTCAGTTTCATGTTTTTACTGTACCAGATACGGCGTTATGAGCGCAAGCGGTTTTCCGGAAGTACGGGCTGTTACGTGAATACCGTCATCCATCCATTCTTCGCTCAGAATTAATCCGTTTTTCCGGATCTCTGCAAGCAGTGTTTTCTCTGCAACCGGTAGTATATAATCATGCTGTTCTCCGAGAAGAAGCGCTGACATCCGTGCAGCCAGTTCGTCAAATCCTGATTTTTGTTTTGCACTTATGCAAAGTGCACCCGGAAATGTGACTTTGAGCTGCGCCAGTTGTATGCCGTCGGTATCAAGTTTATCTATCTTGTTGAGCAGAACGATGCGGGGATTTTTTCCGGCACCAATTTCATCAAGGACGCTGCAGACTGTTTTGTACTGATTTTCCGCCTCAGGATCGGAAGCGTCTATCACAAGCAGAAGAAGGTCTGCTTTTACAGCTTCCTCGAGAGTTGATTTAAAGGCGTCGACGAGCGTATGCGGCAGGTTGCTGATGAATCCGACGGTGTCCGTAAGCAGAAGGCTGCCGCCGTCTTTAAGGGACAACCGTTTAGTTGTAGGGTCGAGTGTCGCAAACAGTTTGTTTTCCACAAAAACACCGGCACCTGTCAGTGCGTTGAGCAGACTTGATTTACCTGCATTCGTGTAGCCGACAAGAGCGCACGACGGAAGAGGAACGCGGTCGCGGCGTTTACGCTGGGTTTCGCGCCCTTTTGCCACGATTTTCAGTTCCTGCTTTGTCTGATATATGCGCTCGCGCACCTGCCGCTGATCAAGTTCAAGCTGCGTTTCACCGGTACCTCTGGAACCATAGCTGCCGCCGCGCTGTCGCGCCATATCGCCGTATGTATGGGCAAGCCGGGGCAGTGAGTACTGGAGGCGGGCAAGATCAACCTGAAGCACAGCTTCGTGAGTTTGTGCACGCTGGGCAAAAATCTGCAGAATTACTTCTTCTCTGTCAAATACCGGAAAGCCGGTAAGTTTTTCCCAGTTCCGCTGTTTTGTCGGGTCAATTTGAAAGTCAAAAATAATACAGTCAGCCTGAATCTCTTTTGCAAGCGCTGCAAGCTCTGCAGCCTTGCCTTTCCCCATACCGTAAACCGGTTGTATTTCAAGCCTCACGAGAATAAGTGCCTGTGCAACTTCCATCCCGAGTGTATCAACAAGTCCTTTGAGCTCGGAAAGATTATCTCCGGGCGCTCCAACGAGCAGGCACCGCGTTTTGCGTTCCTGTTCCTCTTTTATTTCTACCATTGTTATCAGTATACTGAATTTCAGAAAGAATATCACTGAAATTTCTACTGATATACGCCGATGATAAGTAAGGACTACTTGCAGACTATTTGTAAAAGTTAATTGCGGAGATATTGTGACTTCAGGACAAAAAACCGCTGTCAGTCTTCTGATTACTGTTGTCATTTTTGCCTGTTTTACTATTGCTGCCTTTGCCGGACTTTTTTCAACGATTGAAGCCCGTTTTTATGAGCCGGCAAAAATAACAGGGATTCGGAAACAGCTCGACACGGTATCTGAAAGCAGCGAAATATACATAAAGACTCTACTCGAACGGTTCGGAACAGGAACTGATTCATATGCGGGCAATCCCATTGTGTCCACGTATCTTTCGCAGGAACCGGCAGATGCAGATGTCCGGCAGCGTACGAAAATTACCGGAGACCTGTTTTCCGAAACCCCGGGACTGGACGGTATCCGCCTTGTTGATGCGAATGGCAGGAATATACAATTCAGTACTTATGCATCTGATGTTTTAAAACAGACTGACTCACTCCGTATGTATAAAAACTACGATGAGTTAAAGACTCCGTCAGGAGAGTCTGAATTTCCATTTCCGGCAGTTGCTGCAGCGGATTCACTTACGGGTAATGCTGAAAAATACCGCATTGTGTTTGACGGGAAAAACAGCAGGCTGATTTTTTCATTTCCGTTTTATGATTCATATGCGGCATACCGGGGTACGATACTTTTTTATGTCGATTCTCAGGATTTTGACCGTATGCTTGTCATGCAGAATCTGGTTTCCGTCAATAATCTGTGTGTACTTATTTCTGATGCCGATGGCAAAACAGGCGGATTTGTATTCGGCATGCCGAATGTCGGCCGTGACGTTATTGAAGAACAAATGTTGTCAAAATGGCAGAGTAATTCGGCAGGCCCTGATAGAATAGTTTCGACTTTTTCCGGCAGCGGTGACAAGACTGATTCCGACTGGATACTGATTTCCGGTAAAGAAAATCCTTTCATAAAAGTTTCCGGTGTTTATCAGGGTTCTGTGTTCATGATGCCGCAGGCTGTGCAGGTTCTTCTGCTCGTAAGTGTATTTATTACCCTCTTTCTCATTATCTTTATGGTATTCAGTCTGAGACATGATGATATGGTTGTCATTCGTGACAGAATCAAACGCTTCCAGTTTGCGCTTGTAAATGAATATCTTGAGAAAAAAGAAAGCGTCGACTGGAATGATATCTCGAAAAAAATTGCCGGACGTCGTCAGGATGTTTCCTCTGAAATAACGAAAAGCCTGGGGCGTCGGGCAAAAAAGCATTTGGACGAGACAAATGCACTTATTAACAAAAGCTGGGATGAAATTATTAATGCGCTCAACGTTCAGTCGGGAAATGCACTCGCAGGTCAGAATGTACAAAGGCCTTTGCAGGATCAACAGGAAATACGCAGAATGCTTGAGGAAATTCTGCAGAAGGGCAGTATAAGTACACAACACACAGCTCTGCCGGTTATGCAAAAAAGTGCCGAAAGAGCAGAACCTCTTGAGGAAGTGGCAGAGGCAGAGCCGGCAGAAGATGCAGAGGTCCTTGAGGAAGTTTCCGAAGCAGAACCTGCGGAGGGATTTGAATCACCGGAAGAAGTTCCTGAAGCAGAATCAGCAGAAGAAATTGAACCGCTGGAAGGGACATCTGAAGCAGAGCCGATAGGAGAAACAGAATCTCTTGAGGAAGTTACTGAGGCAGAGCCTGTGGAAGAAGCGGAACCGCTTGAGGAAGTTTCAGAAGCAGAACCTGCGGAAGAATTTGAATCACCGGAAGAAATTCCTGAAGCGGAGCCGGCGGAAGAAATTGTACCGCAGGAAGAGTCATCTGATGCAGAACCGATGGGAGATGCAGAATCTCTGAGGAAAATGTCTGAGGCTGCCTCAGCAGAAGCAGCGGCAGTTAAATCACGGGGAGAAATAACAAAGATTGAGTCTGCAGAGACTACTGAATCTCAGAAGGAAATGTCGGAGACGGGACATGTTGAGAGCTCTGATGCCCTGAATGTTCCTGCTGCGGAATCTGTCGATGTGGACGAATTTATAAGCTCTGAAAACAAGAAGAATTTGATCTCGGAGGATAACGGCTTTATGTCGGAGCCGCTCCAGTTCGGTGAGCCTGCACGCAGGAATTACTATCCGAAAGAAGAAAATAAAGCAGTGACAGATTTTAATACTGTTCCACCGCCTGATTATTCGTTTCTTAATGAAGAAAATGAAAATATGCCCCCTGAAAACGACAGTATAAAAACGGACGAAATACCAGCTGTTGCCGAAGATGTCAGTCTTGAATCATTCGGAGTTGAAGATTCGCAGTTTAATCCTGAAGATTTGCACGAAATACCGGGTTTCAGTTCTGTAGAATCATCCGTTCCTGCTGAATCAGGTGACAATCCGATGTTTGATTTGGAACCAGTTATGCCGGATTTTGAAGAACTTGATGAGACTGAAAATGCTGAAACGTCATTACCAGAGTCGTCTGCAGTTCCCTTCGATGTAAAACCGCTTGCAGATGAAAAAGAAACTTTTCCGTTCGTATTTACTCCATTCGGTGCAAATAACGATAATGTGTACGACTTACAATCTGCCCCTGATGATGCGATTATTAAGGATAAAAATGGTATATTCATCATATCGCCTGACCTGGCTTATACCAATATTGCGCTTGACCCAGCATTTAAAAAACTTGTCGATTCGGTGCTCCGCTGATGTCGTTATGTCTTGAGTTTTAAGGATTTTCTTCCTATAATGTTGCCATGAAATATTCAACACAACTTGTTGTTCGTACATATGAGTGTGATTCATATGGGCATGTTAATAATGCAGTTTATTTGAATTATCTGGAATTCGGTCGGATGGAGTATCTGCATCAAATCGGGTTTGATTACAAAAATCTTGTTGCAGACGGTTATTATTTATACATTACGCATATCGATATTAATTATAAGTCTTCCGCGTACCTTGATGACAGATTGTTCATCGATGTAGAGCCTGTAAAGCTTAACATTATATCGGGTACGTTCCGTCAGACTGTCCGCAAGGAAGATGGTACAATCTGCGCGACAGCGGATGTGACCTGGGCCAGCGTTAAGGCCGGCCGTCCGGCCAGAATTCCTGATAAATATATGGTTTCAGGGCTGTATCCCGACGGGATTCCGAAGAAAAAGGAGACAGTGCAATAATGGAAATAGTTCTTAATAACCTTGCAAAAACATACAAAACGAGCCATACATCTCCTGAAGTTCATGCTGTGCGCGATATAAGCCTGAATATCCCGTCAAACGGCATATTCGGTATAATCGGAAAAAGCGGTGCAGGAAAGTCGACGCTTGTGAGGCTTGTCAGCCTTCTTGAATCGCCGGACAGCGGTACTGTACTGTATGACGGTCAGCGTGTTGACAATCTTACGGGCAATGCGCTCATTCAGCGCCGTCGGTGTATCGGTATGATTTTTCAGAATTTCAATTTGTTTTCGTCCCGTACCGCAGGACAGAATATTTCATATCCTCTTGAAATATGCGGTACTCCGAAAGCTGAAATAGATGCACGCGTTATGGAATTGCTTGAAATCGTTGATCTTGCCGACAGGCGCAACGTTCCGATAAGCACGTTGTCCGGCGGACAGAAGCAGCGGATCGCAATAGCCCGTGCGCTTGCCAACAGCCCTGATATTTTGTTCTGCGATGAAGCGACAAGCGCCCTTGATCCGCAGACAACGAAATCGATATTGAACCTTATCAGAAAAATTCAGGCGCAGATGAATCTTACAGTTGTTATGATAACACATCAGATGGAAGTCGTGCGCGATGCATGCAGCCAGGTTGCTGTCGTACACGACGGAAGCGTCGTCGAGCAGGGCGCTGTAAAAGATATATTTCTGCATCCGAAAAATGAAGTGACAAAGGAATTTCTTGCAAATCTTGCACCGGAAACTGATACAGTCGTATCAGACAGGGACAGCATTGTGCGCTGGTCGGACGGTGGCGGAAAGTATGTTCTCCGGTTTACGAACCGGCTTACTGACGAGCCTGTACTGAGCCGGATGGCACGGAAATTCGATGTTGAATTCAACATCCGCGCAGGTGGCATACAGGAGCTGCCTGCAAGCCGGATCGGCACGCTCATTACCGATATCAGCGGAAAACCTGAGGAAGTTGAGCGGGCAGTTGCCTATTTAAAAGCCGAAGGCATTATTGTAGAGGAGGCGTAACAATGGATCTGCACAAAATATTCATGCTTGTAAATGAGGCGACTCTTCAAACATTTGAGATGGTTGTTTTTTCTACTGTATTCAGTCTTCTGCTCGGACTGCCGCTCGGCATATTGCTGTGTATAAGCGATCCTCAGGCGGGTATAAAGCCGCGTCCCGTTCTTTATCAGGTATTGACGAGAATTGTTAATGCGCTGCGTTCTTTTCCTTTCATTATTCTCATGATTTTGCTGTTTCCGCTGTCCCGCATCCTTGTCGGTACGAGTATCGGAACGAAAGCGACTATCGTACCACTTTCGATTGCCGCAGCGCCGTTTGTCGCACGTATTATAGAATCAGCTCTTTCTGAAGTTGATTCAGGAGTCGTTCAGGCTGCCCGCGCGATGGGATCCACTACGATGCAGATAATACTCAAGGTGCTTATTCCGGAATCAATGCCGGCCCTTATTGACGGTATTACATTAACAATTATTAATTTAATCGGGTATTCTGCAATGGCTGGTGCAATCGGCGGCGGCGGTCTCGGCGACCTTGCAATCCGTTACGGCTATCAGCGGTTCAGGCCTGAAATGATGGCAATTGCAGTGGTCGTCATCCTGATAATGGTCGAACTTATCCAGTGGATCGGCACCAGGCTGTCGCACAGGATATCTGCCAACCGTTAAGTCCGGGGTTCTGTGTTTTTAATGCGGCAGGAGGATGCATCTGTATGTTTTTACATTTGCATCCCTGTATGGCAACTCTGCGTTTTACCCGTTGACCATGCAGGTCTGCATGAGCGTGGCGAAAAGATAAATTTTTTTGTACACTTCAACTCCTAATTCCCGGGGCGGGTGGTCGGCGAAGTGTTCGATTTCTTTCCAGTTGATTATCATTTCCGGCGATTTTTTATTCTCGTCTTCAATCAGCGCTTTGATCGTTTTTCCCATAGTAATAAGATTGCGTGTGCTGTTCACAATGAACGATTTTGCCTGTTCATTTGCATCATTGATAAGTCTGTTTATAACGCCTTTTGCGTCGGCATCGTGCTGAATGCGGGGGAGCAGTGTTTTTATCTTTATGCCTACGGCACCTTCTTCGGCAAGTTCCTGATCGAAGGTCGTAATACCTTCCGATGCGGCAAGAAGATCGTTGTATGCGTTCGACATCGGAGTTGAAAGCGGGGTGGATGTCCATTTTCCGCGGATGAGAATAAGTTCGCAATACTCACGTATGTCTTTTTTAACAAATTCAAGCAGAAAGCCCTTAAGATAACTGAGCGGCTCATAATAGATATAACCGCGGATATGTTTTTTGATGAGCGTTTCGCTGTTCTGTTCCGTGTAATTTTTCAGATACAGGACGACTGACGTTCCGAACAGCTTGGCAAGAATATCATTTATTTTCGTGCTTTTTTCAGCGGACTCCAGCTTATGCATTGCGGAGGCAGCTTCGAGTTTAAACTTGTCGATAAACGGTTCTACGATGTTGACGGGAATATCAGAAATAATGGGTGCATAATCAGGATCTTTTGTGATGAGCTGAACCATCATTTCAAATGCACCTGACTGACGGACTGCCTGCAGTCTTGCGACGATTTTTTTCCAGACACCCGGAGAGACAGGTTCTACGCCTTTCATATCCTTCAGCAGCTTCATCAGCGGATTCCAGTCGATTTTTTCCGTGACGTTCCATGCTACGGAAATGAAATCTTTTAAATCGTCTGCTACATACTCGCCGTTGATTTTATCGAAACGTGGCGTTCCTGCGAACTGCTTTTCGATAAGGTTCGAGTCGAATTTTTTCAGCATAAAGTAGAAATCATACGTGCAGAAATCTTTAAAGTACATGAGCTCCCTGTACAATTGTTCTGCCGTATTTATTTTATCTGTTCCGAATTCCCCTTCAAATATATCAAGCGACTCCTTGATTTGCTGTGAAAGCTGTTGTACGGGAATTGTTTTGCTTTTTGCAATTATAGCTTCTTCTGTAAGTTCTTCCTCTATTTTCCGCTGATTGTCTGACAGTGAATAGTCGATGACGAAATTCTTGAAAGTATTCTGGCTTTGTGCATTCTGGAACATTGCCTGCGCGGGAGCAATTGTTTTGTAGATTTCGTATATGAATTTTGCAAAAGCAGGGAGAACTTCACTGCTTCCTGCTTTATAGAAATGATAGTGTGATTTTGAGAGGCTTTTAGCAATTTCCTTCAGTCTCCGCTTTTTCTCAGCCTCCGGATCCTTTGATCCGAAGAGTGAGGCGAACAGATTCTGGAAGAAATTGCCACCCTGTGATTCTTTCTTAGCCATGCCTTCATATTATATGATATTCTCAACTAGAGCAAGAACATGAGTCGGGCATCCTTCAATGCATTTTCCGCAGCTGTTGCAGAGCTCGTAATCGACGACCGGAATGCCGTTTATCACTTTTATTGCGTCTTTTTCACAGCTTCTTTCGCACTTGCCGCATTTTATGCAGCCGGCTTTGCATGTCTTGAGCACCATAGCTTTGTTTTCATTGCGGTTTGAACAGAGCGCGACGGCACCTTTTCTTGAGACCGGTACTTTGAACAGCAGGTGCATCGGGCATGTGTTAACGCATATGCCGCATCCTGTACATTTTTTCGTATTGACATGCGGCAGTCCGTCGTCTCCCATTGTGAGCGCATCGAACTTGCATACGTTTACACAGTCGCCGAAACCGACGCAGCCCCACTGACACATTTTTGTTCCGTTTACGGCCTGATGGGCTGCTGCACAGCTTTTTACGCCGTTGTAAAATCCTCTGGGAATGCAGTTGCCCTTACATCCGCGGCAGGCAAGCACTGCAACCTGATCTTCTGCGTTGACTTTTACGCCGAGTACTTTTGCAACAGCCTGTGCGGTTTTTACGCCGCCTGCAGCGCAGCCGTCTGCCGGAGCTTCTCCTGCGGCACACGCGGCAGCAAAACCGTCGCAACCCGGATAGCCGCAGGCTCCGCAGTTGATACCGGGAAGCACGTCGCGTATCATCTGGACTTTTGTGTTGACAGGTACCGCAAAAATCTTCTTGAAGAATCCCAGCAGTATTCCTATGACGAACGCAAGAACAAAAGAAACAATAACTGTTATAAGTACAGTATTCATATTTACTCCTATAAAAACTCCGCGTTAGCGGTACGGCAGGGATGCCGTAAATGATAGTTGTGAAAGCAGCGCTTGAACAACTACAGTTGATAAAAATACACGGATGTATTTTTATCATACCTCCTATAATTGTCGTCCTGAAGGCGGCCTTTGCAAAGCAGGAACGCTGTGCAGAAAATCCTGCCTGTATACATTCCCGCGGAGTTCAAACTGCCGGAAGCAATTTGAACGTTCTATTTTATCAGTCCGCTGAAGCCGAGGAATGACAGGGAGAGCAGTCCTGCCGTAATGAACAGAATCGCCTTGCCCTGCAGGAACTTCGGAATTGTGGAACTCTTCATACGTTCGCGGACTCCGGACATAACGACCATTGCAAGCAGGAAGCCGCAGGCTGTTCCCAGTGAGTAGACAAGCGACTGTATGTAATTGTAGTTTTTGCTGATACAGTTGAGCGTTGTACCGAGAACGGCGCAGTTAGTCGTAATAAGTGCAAGATAAACACCCATCGCGCTGTACAATCCCGGAATCGATTTTTTCAGATAGAATTCCACAAGCTGTACGAGTGCGGCAATGACAAGAATAAAGATGAGCGTTTCAAGAAATTCAAGCTTTAGCGGTACCATAATTCCGTAATAGATAGGGTAGGTAACAGCTGTCGCAAGGATGATGACAAACGTCGTTGCAATGCTCATTCCCGTTGCTTTTCCTGTATCGCTTGTCATGCCGATAAACGGACAGATTGCCAGATATTGAATAAGGACGACGTTGTCGACAAGCATCGACTTGAGAAATATGCTTACATACTGATTCATTTTGCGTCTCCTTTTTTAGCTGTAACTTTTTTGCTTACGGCTGCAGTTGCCGCAGTGAGTATACCGAATACGAAGAATCCGCCCGGTGCGCGGGAAAAGAATCCGATTGTGTATGCCTCAGGTATGACACGCAGCCCGAAGAACGTTCCGCTTCCCAAAAGTTCGCGGACTAAAGAAATAATAAAGAGAACCCATGTGTAACCGAGTCCCATTCCTATTGCATCGAGGATTGAATCCACAGGAGTGTTTTTTGAGGCATATGACTCAACGCGTCCCATGATGATGCAGTTTACGACGATGAGCGGCAGAAAGACGCCGAGCGCGTCGGACAGTGCCGGAAGGTATGCGTTGAGCAGCAGCTGCACGATTGTCGTGAATGCTGCAATAATGATGATGAAAATCGGAAGCCGTATATCTTCCGGAATCTGTTTCCGGAACAGGCTGATTATCAATTCGCTCATAATCAGGACAAAGGTCATTGCCAGTCCCATGCCGATTCCGTTGAATACGTTAGTGGTTACGGCAAGAGATGAACACAGCCCGATTGAAAGTACAATCAGCGGATTCTCTTTAACGATTCCGTTTATAAAAGTTGACAGTTTATTTGTTTTTTCCATAATTACTCCTTAGCGACAACCGCACCGGAGAAGGCGCGGATCGAAGTTTGCACCTGCACACAAGCTGCAGTTGTCAAAGGTACAGGATGTACTTTTGACATACCTATTCCTCGAGATAATGTTCATTCAGCGTATATTCTGCGCTCCCTTCAGGTGCCGTTTTCCCGCCGTGTTTTTCCATAACGGCTGCGGCTTCATATGCCGCAACTTTTACCATATCGGCAACACAATCGCTTGAAATGGATGCGCCGGAAACGACGTCATAATCCTTTGCCGGACGGAAATTCTGATCTGCAGATTTCGATTCAAACTGATTGTAGAAAGACGGAGTTGCCGTCATCTGCCCGAGATTCGGAGAATCCTGCAGACTTACTATGCGCGCTCCCAGAATGGTACGGTCCGCGTTTACGACGACGACGATAGTTCCACCGTTTTCGCTGTATGTCTGCCCGCTTACCGAAACAGCCGCAGCGACAGTCTTGCCGCTGCCGTCTTTTATAAGCGATTCACGGTCGATAATCATATTGTGCGGATAGTAAGAAGCGTCATGTGCAACGTCTTCCGAAACTCCGAGGCCTTTGTATGATTCGGAACTGCTGCAGATATCCTTTACGGCATCTTCAAATGTGAAAAGCTGAGGCTGTTCTGCTGCTTTTGGAGCGTTGCCGGAAGCGGCAGCTCCTCCGTATTTTTCCGCAAGGTATTCGCCGGCACTGTACGTTCCCTGCGAAAGAAGGTTTGCGACACCCCTGCTTGTAATCGTCGCTCCGGAAACTGCTTCAAACGTTTCGTTTACGACAAATCCGTCACCGGCGTTTTTACCTGTGAACTGACCGTAAAATGTCGAACCGCTTTTTGTTTTGTATGAGGGATCGTTTGCTTTGAGCCCGAATCCCGGAGAATCGCTCAGTGCAAGGAACTGCACACCGGTTACGGTGCGGTTCAGGTCGATTCCGACGAGAATCGTTGCACTGTCATACGTCGGTCCCGTCACCTGGGCGACGGCACCGGCAACTTTACCGCCTTCCTTTGCCAGATACATCTTGTCTATGCTGATTGCACTGTCCGTGCTTGGTTTATAATCTGTAACCTGTTCGAAAGAATCTGCCTGGGCGAATACCGCTTTCATGCCGGCGTTTGCCTTTTCAATCTGATGCTGTTCGATGACAGGGGCAGTGATATTGTTTACGAGTGCAAGCAGAAAACAGGCTGCGACCGCGAAAGCTGCGAGCGTAAAGCCGAGTTTGAGCATCTGTTTCATTTTGCTCCCTCCTCTTTCGCGTTCTTAACATCGAACGACGTTACCGTCTTTTTGACCGGTACAGGTTTGCGTGCACGACGGCCGTAGCCGTATTTTGTCCATGTAAGTTTGTTGAGGAATGCAGAGAAAGAATTCATGATGAGGATTGAGAACATGACGCCCTCCGGATATCCTCCGAATTTTCTGATGAGGAACGTAATAAGTCCGCATCCTGCGCCGTACACGAGCCGTCCCGGCTGCGTGACAGGAGCCGTTGAGAAGTCCGTTACCATAAAAGTTGCACCGAAAAGCAGGCCTCCCGAAAGAAGAGCCATCAGAACGTCTCCGCCCGTAGCCCATGTAAGCAGAACGACTGTCGCAACCATGGTGAACGGCGCGCGCCAGTCGATGATGCGCGTAAGTGCGAGGAAGGCGAATGAAATCAGTATAAGCAGGATGCTTGTTTCACCTATGCATCCTGCACGGTTTCCGAGGAAATACTGCATGTATGTTCCTGAGTCGGCAACAAATGTGCCGGCCTTTATCTGGGAAAGCACCGTTGCACTGCTTATTGCGTCCGTTGCAGGGGTAAGCCACGACGCTCCGAGTGCGGCGGGAAAGCTTACAAACAGAAACGCCCGTCCCGTGAGGGCCGGGTTCCATACGTTTGCCCCAAGTCCGCCGAAGAAACCTTTTGCAACAATTATAGCGAACGCAGCACCGAGCAGTACCATCCAGACAGGTGTCGTCGGCGGGAGGACGAGCGCAAGCAGAATGCCCGAAACGGCAGCAGAGCAGTCGTTTATTGTGATTTCATGCTTTGTGAGTTTCTGGAAAAGCGCTTCAAAACACACCGTTCCTGCAACTGAAACAAGAATAGTGACAAGCGCGCGGACTCCGAACAATATAACGCCGTACACACATTCCGGAAGCAGCGCGAGAATGACCGCGCACATGATTTTCTGTGTTGTATTTCCCCCTGTAAAATGGGGAGAGGGTGACAGGTATATTTCGTTTTTTTCTAATTCAGCCATTATTTCTTTCCTCCTGGCGCTGCTGCGGCTGCTTTTGCTTTGGCAGCGGCATCACGCGTACGCACAACATTTTTTCCGTAGCGGAAGCGCTGCACAAGACGTATGTGCGCAGGACAGGCATACGAACAGCAGCCGCATTCAATGCAGTCAATAAGTCCGTATTTTTTCGCTTCTTCAAAATCCCCCGCCCTGATTGTCCGTGCCATCATGACAGGAACCAGATTAATCGGGCATGCCCGGATGCATGCGCCGCAGCCGATGCACGGCGATTCATCGACGATGTACGTTTCTTTTTTTGTGAGGAAGAGAACGCCGCTTGTTCCCTTTACAATCGGGAACATTGCATTTGTCATTGCAAAACCCATCATCGGGCCGCCTGAAATGATTTTTGCGACTTCTCCGCGTTTTAACTGTATGACCTCAGGAATAAGGTCGCCGACGTTCGTACCGACAGGCACGCGGAGATTTTTTGATGTTTCGCATGCACCGCCGCTTATTGTAAGCGGGCGTTCGATGAGCGGCTTTCCCAGCCTGAAAGCATCGGATATGGCGCATACAGTACCGACGTTTGAAATGAGGCAGCCTGCAGCAGCAGGAAGACCGCCGGCAGGGATTTCGCGTCCAAGAAGGGCGAGCGTCAGATTTTTTTCGCAGCCCTGCGGATACTTTGTCTTTACGATGCGTACTTCCATATCGTCCGTATATCCGGCTTCGGCTATTGCCGTATTGAGAGTGTCCTGCAGATCTGCCTTGTTGCTTTCAAGCGCGATGATGCCGCGCGCACCCATGAGGCGGAGTTCGATTGCAAGCCCGTCAATGACTTTTCCGGCTGTTTCTTTCATGATTCTGTAATCAATGGTAAGGTACGGTTCGCATTCAGCCGCATTGAGAATGACATATTCGACTTCCGTGCCTTCCGGAGGATTGAGCTTGACGTGCGTGGGGAAAGACGCTCCGCCCATTCCGACAATGCCTGCATCCTTTATGCGCTGAAGCGCATCCTTTTCATCACAGGTAAAAGGATTAAGAGGCGGCATATACGCCGTTTCATCGGAACCGTCGGCTTCAATCGTGATGCACGGAACTTCGGTATTACCTGTAACCATGTGAGGCCCGATTTTTTTTACTATACCGGTAATGGAGGCATGCACCGGTGCCGACATGTACTTGTCCGATCGGGCGATTACCTGCCCTTTGACAACACGGTCGCCGGCATTAACGACGCATTCATTCGGCGCACCGCCCATAGTGACTGGTATTGTCACTGTCTTAGTAGAGGGGAACGCATCCGTGACAGGATAATCACAGGAAAGATCCTTATGTTCAGGCGGATAAATGCCGCCTTTGAATGTAAACATTTTCATGCACTCTATTGTATGTTATTCTTTTCTATGCGTCAAATGTCTGCAGTGCTGTCCTTGTGGATTAACTGCGGATTTTTTAGTACTATCATTGTAGGAAAGAGCTGTTTATGACAGTTCCGACTGATCTTAGGGAGGATTTTTATAATGATTAAAAAAATCGTGTCAGTGCTAGCTGCAGTCTGTATGACAACTTTGCTGTTTGCCTATAATCCGCCGGTGGGCAGTGAAAGTCTGGACAGACTGTCAAGTCCCACTCAGTTAACTTCAGGGTCTTCTGGTGCAGGCGGCGGAATTTTTTCTGCAGGTCCGGATTCTATTGCCTTTAATCCTGCCCTGATTGCGTATGAACAGCGTATTACTCTCGACGCAGGATACACGGCCCTTTTTTCTTCAAGTGATGCCGACCATGCTTTCGGTTCTGCATTCCAGACAGGTCTGCTGATTCCGTCAAAGTGGTTCGTCGCAAGCGCAATCATAAAAGGTGATTTTCTGCCGTTTGACGAAATGAATGTGGGGAATATCGTCGGTACAAACATTGGTATTGCAAAGGAAGTATCCGAACATTTGAGCGTCGGTGCCGGCTTGAACGCAGGTCTCTTCTGGGGTGCAGGCAGCGACTGGTCTCTCGGCGCAGATATCGGCGCTTTGTACCGGCTTGAACAGCTGGGATTTATGAAGGATTTCCGCATCGGTGTGTCGGTTCTCAATCTTGGGAAAAATTATACGTTTACAACATTGAAGGGAATGTATGCCGATGAAGATACGGGTACGTTTCCCCAGATCGCAACATTCCGCGTCGGTGCAGCGGCAGTCTTTTTTTCGAATGACTATTTTAAAGGCGGCATGTCTTTTGATTTAACCGCCCCGGGATTTCAGAATCTCATCGTAGATACGGGCATGCAGCTTTTGTTCAACAACATGCTGTATCTGCGTATCGCAGAAGAAATCAATGTCCGCGAATCAATCGCCGGATATGCAAACTATATGCCGTCAGTCAGTCTTGGGTACCGCTTTACGTTCAATGCAGGGAACAGCGAATATTTAAAGAAGAACGGATGGGGACAGAGCGAGATGACTACAAGCGCCGCATGGCAGCAGTTGTACCAGACGGTGAATGCATGCTCAGGGGGAGTAAAAATCAATCTCGGTATGCAGGATACCGACCCGCCGAAGATTGAACTGTGGAACGGAGAGGAGGATAACCAGTAATGAAAAAAATAATTTTATCAGTAGCAGCATCTGTAGTTCTTCTGAGTGCGTCTCCAGTTTTTGCACAACGAAATACTAAATTCATTTCGCCGAATAACGACGGTATACAGGATGAACTTGTCATTCCCCTCCGCATATATGAAAAACGGTATGTCGAGGCATGGAGCCTTGTTGTTCAGGATGCAGGCGGAAAAACGGTCCGCACCATAGGAAACAAAATAGCTCTTCCTGAGAAAGTGACGTTCAAATCATTTTTCAAGCAGCTGTTTACGCCAAAACAGGGAGTTGATATCCCTGCAGCCGTAACATGGAACGGCGCTGCCGACAGCGGAGAAACGGTTCCTGACGGAACGTATTATTATTATTTTACGGCAACGGACGATAACGGCAATATGGGTACGACTGATAAATATGAAGTCGTCGTTGATACACATGCTCCTGCGGTCATTGTCGAACAGCCGAAAGACCGCATTTTCGGTGAAGGTGCAAAGTCGGAGTTCGGCATAAAGCAGTCCGGCTCAAAAGAGGACGAGTGGATCGGCAGATTTAAGGCTGCCAGTGGTTCCGTCGTACGCACCTATTCGTGGAAGAATACGGAGCCGCTCAATTTCAGCTGGAGCGGTACGGATGATTCGGGCGCTCCCGTTGCCGATGGAGTATACTCGTACGACATTACGTCGAAGGATCGTGCAGGCAACGTTTCGGCTCCCGCTTCTATTGCAAACATTATTTTTTCTGCTGAGAAACCCGCAACAAATATTACGATTGACGGCAGTAAATATTTTTCTCCGAAAACTGACAGCAGACTTTCGGCAATTACGTTCAATGTGACGATCCCCGTTCCGGCTGCGAACAGCGGAAACAGGCTTACATCGTGGGCTGTCTCAATTGCCGACACGAACGGCAAAGTATGCCGCACGTATGATTCGTCATCGTCCGAAATACCGCCGGAAAAAATCGTGTTCGACGGAACTGATGCTGACGGCACTGTGCTGGGGAACGGACGCTATCAGGCTAAGGTAACTGCAAAATATCTTAACGGTTTTGAACCCGTTCCGGTCTCGTCTCCTGTATTCGTTCTTGATACGACAAAGCCTGATGCACAGGTCCGCGTTTCCGACAAAGTGTTCGGCGCAGGTTCAAAGAGTACGCTTACAATCAGCCAGTTCTTTACACCGAAGACGCTTGCGACGGTGCAGTCGTGGAACGGAAAAATTTATGCGGCCGGAGATCCGTCAAAAGTTGTGAGGCAGTTCCCGTTTGGGGAATTTCCTCCTGACTCAATCGTATGGGACGGCCTTGACGACTCCGGGAAGCTTGCCGCGAACGGTTCGTACGTATTTGAACTTTCCGCGACAGACCTTGCCGGCAATACCGGCGTTATCCGTTCCGATGCATTCAGCCTTGATACGACCGAAGCGACAATCATGCTCGCCATGCAGAGTACGGCATTCTCGCCGAACAGCGACAATGTTAAGGATTCGATTACATTTACGCCGGTGACACACGCGGGAAGCGGCGGAATTATTAAATATACGTTTACAGTTACTTCTGCCGATTCCAAAACAGTAGTGAAGACTGTCAGCGAAAATAAGTCCGTTCCATCCTCATTCGTGTGGGATGGAAAAGACGACAGCGGAATCATCTGTCCGGACGGCCAGTATTCCGCATCACTTCAGATAACTTCCGCAAACGATTCGACAGCGTCTGCGGTGACACAGCCGTTTACGCTCGACACAAAGGCACCGTATCTTGCTGCTGAAATTCCCTGGTCATCGTTCTCTCCCGACGGAGACGGAAGCCAGGATACAGTTCCTGTCGCAGTAAAGGGCTGTACGACAGAGAGTCTGTGGACGGCTGAAGTAAAGAATGCAAAGGGGACGACTGTACGGAAATACACCTGGAAGGGTACCGTTCAGACAGACGGAAAAGCAGGTTTTGAGTGGAACGGTGCGGATGAATCCGGCAATAAAGTTCCCGACGGAATCTATTCGATTACAATTGGCTCGACAGATGATGCCGGCAACAAGTTCAGTACCGCGTTTAACGGTATTGCACTCGACACCAGGGAAGTGAAAGCATACATTACGACAGAGTCCGACGGTATATCACCGAACGGAGACGGCGTACTTGATTCACAGACTTTTTCAATCCGTACGACTGTTGCCGATGGCATTCTATCATGGAATTTCGATGTCTGCGACGAGAGCGGAAATTCAATACGCGGCTGGTCCGACAAAGACAGCCCGAACGTTCCTGCTGCAATCACATGGGACGGACTTGACAGCACCGGAAAACCGGGTGAAGGTACGTTCACCGGAAAACTGCAGATAGCTTACAAAAAGGGAAATAAAGTTACGGTTTCTTCTTCTCCGTTCGTTTGTTCAGCTTTGCCGCCCGTACTCACCGTAAAGACAGCGCCTGAATATTTCAGCCCGGATAATGATGGTACCGATGATGATCTCTTTATAATGCTCAACGGTTCAACAAAGGGAAAAATTACGGACTGGACGTTTACGATTTACGATCCGCACGGGAATATGTTCTGGAAGACAGGCGGTACATCGACTATCACAAACCGCATGGTGTGGGACGGCCTGAGCAATATACAGAAGGATGCAGGCGGCATGGCCGAACGCGTACAGTCAGCTATGGATTATCCGTGGACGTTTACGGTAAAAGACAGCCTCGGTATGTCGTCGACAATCAACGGAATTATACCAGTGGACGTTCTCGTTATCCGCGACGGCAACGTGCTTAAAATGGCTGTTCCGTCAATCATCTTCCGCCCTGATAATGCTGATTTCAAAGTTGAATCTGCACCCGGAAAGAAAGATGGCGTTACAGCGGAGCAGGCTGAAAAGAATGAGAAAGTGCTCAACCGTATTGCCGATATCCTTAACAAATTCAAGGATTATAAAGTAACCGTTGTCGGCCATGCGAACCGTACTACAGACAACGATGCCGAAGAAACAACTGATAATCCCCGGTCGTGGGGACCGGCTCTTATCCCTCTGTCTCTTAAACGTGCAGAGTTCGTAAAGTCATACCTTGTAAACAAGGGAGTGGGCGCTGCCCGTCTTTCCACAGAAGGAAAGGGCGGCACGGAACTTGTCGTAGACTGGAAGGATAAGGACAACAACTGGAAAAACCGCAGGGTTGAGTTTATTCTTGTAAAATAAGTAATTGAATATGCAGGCCGGTGTTTGTTTTTACACCGGCCTGTCGTTTTCGTCAGCCTGGTTTTCCATGAGAGCCCGGCCGAGAAGTCCGATTGTAAATATTGTCGACCGGTTGCGTCCGGTTTCCTTTGAATAGTAAAGAGCCTGGTCTGCGCGTTTGAAAATATATTTCGGTGTGATGCCCCTGAACGCTTCAATCATGCATCCGCCGATGCTCACCGTTATCTGGAGCTTCTGTTCCTTTTCGTATAATTCAATTTCGGAGACTGCTTTGCGTATCCGCTCTGCTACGATGAAAAGAGAGTCGGGTGCGCATTCGGAAAGCAGTATTGAAAATTCTTCCCCCCCGAAGCGTGCTACACAATCATCTTCCCTGACCGTATGCTGGAGGGCCTGCGCAAGAGCTACAAGTACTTTATCTCCGGCAAGATGACCATATTTGTCGTTGAAAATTTTGAAGTGGTCTATGTCGAGCATGAGTATTGCAGAAGACGTGTTATACCGCCGGGCAGACGCAATTTTTTCCTGAATGCGCTTAAAAAAATAGTCATATGTAAACAGTCCTGTCTTAGGATCGGTAATTGATGTTTCGTAATGGAGTTCGTTCTGCATCGTAATGGCGAGAATTGAAAACATCCGGTGCATATAGTCCAGTTCGTTTATTGTATATTCATTGCCGACAATCTTGTCCCCCATGATGATAATGCCATATACGCCGCCGATTCCCATAAGAGGAATGATCAGGTTCGGCCGCAGGCTGAGGAAATCGGATTCAAATGTATCGGCTGCAAATTCCTTTTCGATTGATTTGAACGAAACAGCCTCTCCGCTTTGATACGTATTTGTATGTGTATCAAAAAATTCCTTCAAAGTATAAAAAGAACTTTCCTTTATGAAATCACGTGTTTTTGTAAGCCGTTTAAAGTGATACTGCTGGAGAGAGTCGTTGCGGGGCTGCTTTACTATAACCACGAGTGTCTGCGGAATAAAATAATCAAGAAATTTTGAAATAAGGAACCTGAGCATTGAATCAACGCCTGTATAGGAAACGAGTTGAACCATATCAGAAATAATACGGTTCAACTCTTTATTTTCCCTCTGCATGTCTTCAAGGGAATCGAGCATGCCCGATTTTTGGAGATGCTGGAATTGAGCAAGGATGTCTGTAGATGATTCAACCATACGCTACTACTATATCACTTTTTTGCCGGATTTGCTAAGAAAAAATCGGCTTACCAGTGTCCCCGGGAAGAGGCTTTTGGCTGTCTGCAAACGTCTGTACAAAATAAGCTGATTCAATAATCAGAAAAACTATTGACTTTTTTTCCGGATTTCTATAATATCACTCTTACGTTCCTGATTGAGGACGCCCGCTCCCTTAGCTCAGCTGGTAGAGCAATGGACTGTTAATCCATGTGTCGCAGGTTCAAAACCTGCAGGGGGCGCTAAATCGTACACATAGCTGTACGATTTTTTTATTTAACCCGCACAACAGGCCTTAGGCCCCGGACATTTTCTTTTCTTTTTTCAGGAAAACGTGATAGTATGTATACATGAACAAGAGAAACACAGCACGCAAGCTTCGGTTTAACTTTCAGAGGAGTCAGTATGACTGTTGAAAAAATTGCGCAGATTGTGAATGGTACGATCGTCTGCGGAGAAGAATTTAAGGATAAGGAAATTATGACAGCCTGTGGATCAGATATGATGAGCGACGTCATGGCGTTTTATCATGACAGGGGGATGCTGCTTACAGGTCTCGTAAATATACAGGTGATCCGAACAGCGAGCCTGCTTGATCTTGACGGTGTTTGTTTTGTCCGTGGTAAGAAACCTACGGTAGAAATGATTTCTCTTGCAAAAGAGGATAATCTTTTTATTATCGAAACAGGTATGCCTATGTTCCCCGCGTGCGGAAAACTTTTTGCTGCAGGACTGAAGGGGAATCAAGCTGAACGATGAAATACGAATACGATGTTTCAGGGGATGATTTTTCAAAGGCAGGGACAGCTTCTCAGGATATCAAGAGAAAACTGCAGCAGCTTGGAGTCCCTGTCGCAACGGTGAAACGGACTGCAATAGCAATGTTTGAAGCGGAAATCAATATGGTGATTCACGCGCACGGCGGAAAAGCAACGGTCGATATTGCCGAGGACAGAATTTCAATCGTGATGGAAGATCATGGACCCGGAATTCCTGATATAGAACTTGCTATGCAGCCGGGCTATTCGACGGCATCTGCGGAAGCCCGCGATCTGGGGTGGGGCGCCGGCATGGGGCTTCCCAATATGAAACGCAATTCTGATTTTATGAATATAGAGAGTACTGTCGGAGTCGGTACGAAAGTGACAATGGAGATACACATACAGAATGCCTGAAGAACAGTTTCCGTCACAGTTTCATTCAGTTCATCTTCACGAGGATATGTGCAAGGGCTGCACTATATGCGTTACCGGCTGCCCTGCAGAGGCAATACGGGTCCGCAACGGCAAGGCTCATATTCTTGAGGAACGGTGCATCGACTGTGGAGAATGCATCAGGCACTGCCCGAACAAGGCTAAATATTCACTCTCTGCCGATATAAAGGATTTGGAGCCGTATACGCTGAAGGCGGCTCTTATTACTCCGTCGATATACGGGCAGTTCAATGTTCATTATTCAAAGAAGCAGATACATGATGCGTTCAAGCTTCTCGGCTTTACTGACGTGTTCGATGTGTCAGAGGATGCACTCCGCATAAGCCGCGCGACGTCGTATCTGCTGAGCCACGGAAAAAATCTGCCGAAACCGCTCATTTCATCTTCGTGTCCGACTGTCATCAAACTGATAGAAGTGCGTTTCCCTTCGTTGCTCGACAACATACTTCCACTGCTGCCTCCTGTCGAACTTACTGCAAGAAGGGCACGTAAGGATCTGGAATCGCGCGCAGGCCCTGCGGATAAAACCGGTATTTTTCTTATTTCGCCGTGCTCTGCGAAGATAACGGTTGCGCGTTCCCCTGTCGGCTACGATTCAACTGCGATTGACGGTGCTTTTTCGTTTGCATCGCTCTATCTGCCGCTCGTTACGGAACTGCGAAAAATGCGCAGCGATGAGAAAAAATCGGTAAGCGAAATTGCTGAAGAACTCAAAGCTCTGAACTTTGTATCGAAAGACGGAAAACCTGTCGAATCCAGAATAAAACTTCCTGAAATTTCGGAATATTACAGCGATGCGCCGGATGGCCTTGCATGGGGGCGCGAATCGGGCGAATCGGAATATGCTGTGCATTTTCTCGAACATCCGGAAAAGTTCAACTGGATTACGGCATGCGGCATTCAGCAGGTAATCGAGACGCTTGAGTCGATTGAAGACGGGCAGATGAGTTCGTACGATTTTGCAGAGATTGATGCATGCCCCGGCGGCTGTATCAACGGCCCTCTCATGATAAAGCCGGGCAGTGAAGGTCTTGCCGTTCTGCGGAACAGACTGCGGAACAGGCGTGTACAGGCGGCAGATTTAGCTTCCCGTACGCTGCCGGAAAACGAGCGCCCCCATTCTGCGGAAGAAGCGCAGAATGAGGCTTCTCCAGCAGTGAGGAATAAAACGCTTGCCGCAACGCTTGCAGCCGAGAATGCGTCGGAGGACAGGGCTAATGCGGCCTCGCCGCTTCTTACTGATCTGCTCGATGAACCTGATCCCGATATAGAAGCGCTGTCATTTACGAAGAAAATTACGCCACGTCCTGCCCGGCAGTTGAGCGGTGATTTTGCAACCGCACGCAAGATGATGCAAAATATGGAAGACATTATTGAACAGCTGCCCGGTCTTGACTGCGGTTCCTGCGGCGCGCCTAACTGCCGTGCGCTTGCAGAGGATATTGTACGCCATCAGGCAAAACTTGAAGACTGCGTGACGATAATGAAATCACGCTACGAAGAATTACTGTTCGGTAAAAATAATAAAGCTGGAGGCGGTGGTGGAACAGTCGGATCTCGTTAGTCAGAAAGACGCACTGCGACGTGAAATGCGCATGCATATAAAATCATTCTGTGCTGACAGTCAGAACAGAATGAAGGCATCCGCTGATGCTGACCGCGCTTTTCTCACTTCAGAAGTATATCAGAATGCAGAGACTGTCCTTTTATTTGTCCCACTACCCGACGAAGTTAATACGTCGTATATCATTGAAACGGCGCTGGCAGACGGAAAACGCGTTGCCGTTCCCTGTACGTACGGGGAGGGGCAGATGGATTTTTATTATCTCGACGGGAATAGGCCTGTCTCCGGTCAGCTTACCGCAGGTTCGTATGGTATTTTTGAACCTGAAAAAACAGCGGAAAAGGTAGACACGCTGCAATTCCCGCCTCATGCCGCGATTGCCGTTCCGGGGCTGGCTTTTTCAAAAGACGGGAACCGGTTGGGCAGGGGAAAGGGATATTATGATACGTACGTGAGGCGTATAAAAAATGAGGAACTAAATCAGCCTCCTGCGCTTGTCGCTGTCTGCTTCAGCCTGCAGGTGCTTGAGTCAGTGCCTCACAACAATTTTGATTTGCGCCTTACGCACATAGCGGATGATTCCGGTTTTTTTGTGTGCGGATAAAGAACTTTATTTTACGGCATCCGCAGAATAAAGCCGCAGCGGCGCACGCGATGTAAAATATCTGCTGCATATATCAGCCGTCATCTTTTGAGAAGCGGTGCATACAGTTTCATAGTCTGTGAGGTACTGCGCTGCATCTTTTTCTATGTCTCCTGTACCCGCCTGTTCTATGCCTTCATGCATGAGCAGAGCTGTGCCCCGGTTCGACTGTGTGCCGGAAAGGCTGCCGAGCACCCAGCAGCTGAACATTTCTTCCGCCAGATTTTTCCATGCAGCATTATCCTCCGCATCTTTACAGAGCTTGGCGGCTGTCTTTTCATAAAGTGCGTCTGCCTGCTGCATATGCCCGATGCGGGTAAGCGTAATGACTGCGGCCTGCATTCCGTACGAAGCGGTATCAGCCTTCACCATGATGTCTGCTGAAACCGATGCTGCGTTTTTTTCAAGTCTCGAACGCAGCGTGTAGACGAGCGCATTGAATACGGCAAAATCAGGCGACGACGGAGGCGGTGACGGCAGCCAGTACTGTACCGGATCGGAGAAATTTTTTGTCGGGACAAGAACTGCAGGCTGCGGTCCGGCATCTCCTGCATCCACGTCGGTGAGAAAAAGATGGCGCAGCCGTACGGAAAGTTTTTTGTCATCCGGAAATTTTGGAACGGGAACTGCCTGCCGGTTATTTTTGCGTTCCGTCTGCGACAGGAGTATGCCGAATGATGTTTCAAGCTCATTGCTGACATCCTCTCTGTGGAAACTGCCCGTGACAATGATTGTGTACCGAGAGGCGTCTAGCAGTGACGGATATGACGAAGCCAGAGGCATGAACTGCATATTTTCAAGTATATCCCTGTCGCTGTCAAACAGCGCTGTATACGGTGTGCCTGCAAAAATTTCACGGACTGCGCTGCCGTAAAGCTGGTTCCCCGTGTCGCTGTCATGGAGCCGTTTGCGCGAGCGGGCATCGTAGATAAGTCCGTCCGCCTGTGCAGGCTGGACGTTTCCGTAAATAACCGCACGTGATATGCACTGTATAACCGAGTTCATGTCGGTAGAAAGACATTCGACCGTGATTATCCCGCTTGTAAAATCCGTTTCAGCAAGAACGGCAGGAACTCCTTCGATTATTCCGTTTTCTTTCTGCGTATTCAATTCCTTCTGGATGTTGCCTGCAAGTGCATTGACAAGAATTGAGAAAAAGCCGGGATTATCCGCGCTGCTTATTTTTCCTCCGCTTATTGAAATCATGATAAGGACGGAAGAAGAAGATTTATTTTCCTTGAACACGACCGGAATGCCGTTTGAAAGCGTAATTGACGAGAATTGCGAAGCATTCTGTGATGCATACCAGGATGCATCATCCTGTTCTCCGTCTGCTGCCGGCGTGGAAGCCCCGGCTGTATGGTTTTTCAGCACGTTTTTATACAGTTCCTGTGTATACCATGAACCGTTTTTTTGTGTTACAGGTTCATATCCGGCATTTTTGAATTCTGCGGCATACTTATTGTATATGCTGCTGTTTACAAGTACGAATACGAAAGGTTCTTCGCTGTCATATGCTGTACGAAACGATTCGGCATTGAAATTGATAATTTCAACAGGCCGTGAGAGCAGATATGAAATAAGCGGTTGTGCCGTTCTGTCATTCAGTTTATTTTCGACCGCCCATAATTCGGAAAGTTTGTCCATAAGCGAAGACGAACTGCCGTACAGAGAGCGGTAGTCCGTAACTAAATCATGCTGCGCCTGTACGAATCCGCTGTTCTGTGCATTGTCTGCAGCTCCTTTTACGCTGCTGAGGAATACGTCTGCCTGTTTACACGGCGAGGCCTTAGTTTTTTCAAGAAGCGACTGGAATATAAGTCGTGACTGTCCGTTTTTGTGTGCAGCCGCCGCATTGATATATTCAGCCCCCCTTATTGCAAGCTCCTTATGAGAGAGCAGTTCCGTTTTAATCGAAGACTCATGCGCGTTAAATGCGGCAGCGGCTGTATCTGCCTGCGTCATGGAAAGCCCCGTGTATTGTACGACAATCTGGGTCATGTCGGCAGAAAAGACGGGATCATACAGAACGAAACGCCGCTGTTTTTTTGCAGCATCAGCTGCTGTCTCTCCATTATCGTTCTGAGGAATTGAAACAGTTCCCGCAGGCCACGAACCGAATGTTTTTTCTGCAAGAGCAAGCGCTGTTTTTTTTGTAATCCCTCCGCTTATAAAGAGGGCGCTGTTCTGCGGCGTATAATATGTACGCGAGATGGCCGTCAGAATTGTCCGTACCTGTGCGTCCGGCGTGTTTGTAAAAAGAGACGGGTATATTCCTGTATCCTGTTTCCAGGGAGCATCTGCATATACCCTTGCATCTATGCTGCTGTTAATAAATCCTGCCGTGCTGAAAGCGTAATTCATTACTTTCGTCTTAAGTTCTGAAAATTGCGCTTTCAAATCGGTATCACTGAAGAGTGGGGAAAATGCGCAGTATGCGAACTGTTTGAGTACACTTTCTGCTTGTGACGATGCAACCGTTATGATGTACCGTGCGGAATCTGCTCCGCACGTTGAACCGGCTGCGTCCGGAAACCAGTTTTTGTTCTGCGCTCCATACGACGTTTTGCCCGCATTTTGAAAAAGACGCGTATACAAAGGAAAAAATCCTGCCGTTTCAGGTGTCTGCGCGCTTATTCCCGCATGCACGGTATATTCGATGCGTACCGGCGCTGATGAAAAATCTTCAAGAATGAAGACTTTCATGCCGTTCTCAAGCGTATATTCGCCGAATCCTTCAGGTCCATCAGCCGTTTGGGCGGATACTGCGGAAGAAAGACCAAATATCAGAAGAAGAGAAATAAAAGGAAAAATCAGTTTCAGGATGTTTTGCTTCATAACCTGTCCCTTATTATATACAAGTGTTCAATGTTTGACAAAGTAGATATGCATAGCTAAAATATAAAAATATGCTAAAAATAACCTATATAGACAGAAATACTGTACACATTTCCGTACCTGCAGAACTGACTGTCGGCAAGCGTCATTTAACCGCACAGGAAATAAATATACTTGAGCATAATCTTAATTCATCAGAGGATCCTCTATGGCAGAATGTCTATGTCGACGCTGCTCAGGGAAGTTTTGATCCGTCTCTTATACAGGAATCTGTCTTTTCGGGATTTATAGTGCTTGGAAGTCTTCGTCCTGCAAGACTTAAGTATCACGATCTCGAACTTGAAACGGGTATTTACCGTTCAAAACTTACGAATGTCGTGACAGGAGACGACGACGTTATACGAAATGTTTATTATCTTGAAAATTACCGGCTCGGAGACAGAGTTTTGCTGTTCAATATTCAGGAGATGAGCTGTACAAATCATTCCAAATTCGGGACAGGAATATTGAAACACGGAGAACCGGAAGAAAACCGCATCTGGATTAGTGTGGGAAATGAAAACGGCGGTCGTTCCGTCCTTCCTTTTGAAAGCATGATCTCGGCAGACGCCTATCTCTGGTCCCGCTACCGTGACGATAAAGAATTGATGCAGCGCCTTATTGAACTTACGGAAAAAGGGAACGACGGCGAACTTAACACGTACGGCGTTGTCGGGAACGACGCGGTAATTAAGAATACGACACTGTTGAAAGATGCGAAAGTCGGGGCGTGCGCATATATCAAAGGTGCGTTTAAACTTAAAAACATTACGATTCTTTCTTCCGAAGAGGAAGAATCCCAGATTGGTGAAGGTGTGGAACTTGTAAACGGAATCATGGGATACGGAAGCCATGTGTTTTATCAGTCTGTGGCAGTACGTTTCGTATTGGGGCGTAATTGTCAGCTCAAATACGGTGCGCGTCTGCTTAATTCGATACTTGGCGACAATTCCACCGTTTCCTGCTGTGAGATTCTTAACAATCTGATATTTCCTTTTCATGAACAGCACCATAATTCATCTTTTCTTATTGCTTCGACCGTTATGGGGCAGTCAAATATTGCGGCTGGCGCGACGATAGGAAGTAATCATAATTCGCGCAGTCCCGACGGAGAAATTCTGGCCAAACGCGGATTCTGGCCGGGGCTCTGCAGTGATTTTAAACACAACTGCAAATTTGCATCGTTCGTGCTCGTAGCAAAAGGGTCTTATCAGCACGAACTTGATATTCCGTATCCGTTTGCGCTTGTTACAATGGGAGAAAACGGAGACCAGTGTGTTCGTATTATTCCGGCATGGTGGTTCATGTATAATATGTTTGCAATCGTGCGGAATAAGTATAAATTCCAGACCCGCGATAAACGTGTCGTAAAAGTGCAGCATATTGAGACAGACCCTCTTGCTCCCGATACGATGCAGGAAATTATGTCATCTCTTGACAGGATAATTTATCTAACATCGCTCATTCTTCCCAATCTTGATAAAGCTGCTGCCGAAAGTGCCGGGACGCCGGCGGAACTGTATCAGAAAGCCAAAGATTTCCTTCATCAGAATCCTGATGCTGATTTTACGCTTTTCGATCCGCAGTGCCAGAAGAAATACGGTGCCATGATATTTAAACCGGTTCGTGCATATAAAATGTACCGGAAAATCGTTAAATTTTTTTGTGCCCGTACACTTGTTGAGTACTGTACAAAAATAGAACAGGAAACCCTTACGCATGAAGTGATCGAATCCCTCCGGGAACTGCCGTTATATACTTCATGGCTCAATGTAGGCGGACAGATCATTCCGGAAGAAAAGGTACAGGAATTATTTACCTGCATCAAGGACGGAACAATTACCGGCTGGAACGGTGTTCATGAATTTTATGATTCCTGTGAGCTGTCATATTCACGGTATAAAACAAGATATGCACTTTATCTTCTGGAGCAGCTGTATTCCTGTCCGATAGAGCAGTTTACAAACGATATCTATCAGGACATCATTGACGATGTCACTATTGTTTCAAGCAGTATGTATACTGCCTCAATTTCTTCCCGAGAGAAGGATTACACGGATTATTTCAGGAAGATGACATACCGTAATACGGATGAGATGACAGCCGTTCTTGGTTCATTGAACGACAATACTTTTCTGCATCAGCTCCATGCAGACACAGAGATGTTCAACGACAGGCTGCGGACTGTGTTTAACGGAATCTGCAAGAAATGAATGAGCATACTTGTTTCTTGACATTGTTTGATTTTTGCTGCATAATATAAATATGATTTATACAGTTCTACTACTAGCAGGTTTTCTCACAAATCGCCTGAGCTGATGGTGCTGTATAGTCGTAAATTTTAGTAATTTACAGACCTGTCGCTTATGGCGGCAGGTCTTTTTTTTGTTTAAAAAAAAGTATTGCCGTCAGGCGCAGTAAAAAAAGGAGCAGAAAAATGGAAATCAATGGTAAGTATCAGCCTTTTCCCGCAATTAAAATGGAACAGAGGGAGTGGCCCGACAGGCGTATTACGAAAGCACCGGTATGGGTATCTGTCGATCTCCGTGACGGAAATCAGGCACTCGTAAATCCGATGGGTGTGGATCAGAAGCTTGAATTTTTTGATCTGCTCGTAAAACTTGGTTTTAAAGAGATTGAAGTAGGTTTTCCGTCTGCATCCGACACTGAATATACTTTTCTCCGCCGTCTTATTGAGGAAAACAGGGTGCCGGAAGATGTAACGCTTCAGGTGCTCTGCCAGGCACGCGAGCATCTTGTGAAAAAAACATTTGAATCACTCAAAGGCGCTCCTAAGGCTATATTTCATATTTATAATTCAACGTCCCCTGCCCAGCGCAAATACACGTTCGGCATGACGAAGGAACAGGTTAAGCAGCTTGCGGTAGACGGTGTAAAATGCGTGCAGGATTGTCTTGCGGATGCGCATGATACGAAAATCCGACTTGAATATTCCCCTGAGAGTTTTTCGACGACGGAAATAGAATTTGCCGTTGAAATCTGTGAAGCCGTAAAACAGCAGTGGGCACAGACAACAAAAGATAAAATCATTCTCAATCTGCCGACGACAGTTGAGTGCGCCACCCCTAATATTTTTGCAGACCAGATTGAATATTTCTGCAGACACATATCAGGCCGTGAGAATGTCATTATCAGCCTGCATAATCATAACGACCGCGGCGAGGGTGTTGCTTCGTGCGAGCTGGGACTGCTCGCAGGTGCCGACCGCGTCGAGGGTACGTTGTTCGGGAACGGGGAACGCACGGGTAATCTGGATATTGTAAACGTTGCGCTCAATATGTATACGCAGGGTGTCGATCCTGAACTTGATTTTGCGCGAATAGAAGATGTTGCGGCAAAATATGAAAAACTTACCGGCATGACAATCGGACCGCGCGTTCCGTACGCGGGAGAACTTGTGTTCACTGCATTCTCCGGCTCTCATCAGGATGCAATCCGCAAGGGAATGGCTGCACGCGCTAAAATGGACAATGGCGCACTCTGGGACGTGCCGTATCTTCCGATTGATCCGCACGACCTCGGCCGCCAGTATGAAGGTATAATAAGAATCAACAGCCAGTCAGGAAAGGGCGGCGCGGCCTTTATTCTGGAACAGGATTACGGCATGATGCTTCCGAAAGCAATGCATCCTGCGCTCGGCGACGTTATAAAAGAAGCCGCAGATGAGGCACAGCGGGAACTCAAGCCTGCTGAAATTTACGACATCTTTAACAAAACGTGGCTTGCAAAAACGAGCCCTCTCAGGATTATCGATTTGAACGAAACACATCTTGAAGGCGGAGAAGGAACGGATGAAAACGAACAGGTTTTGTGCCGTGGGACGGTTGATTGGCAGGGCAAAAAATATGCAATAGGTGCAAAAGGCAACGGTCCTCTTGATGCTTTTGTCAATGCGATGCAGCAGACTCCCGCTCCGCGGTTCAATATTACGTCGTTCCATGAGCACAGCATAGGGACAGGTAGCGACACAAGTGCAATGGCGTACGTGCAGATCACAATAGAAGACGGCCGCCAGGTGTGGGGCGCAGGAAAAAGCAGCAATGTCGGCAGGGCTGGTGTTGCCGCGGTTGTAAGCGCACTGAATTTCTAAGGCGGCCGCATGACCGGACAGGGAGGTCCGGTTTAAGCGCCGAATTTCCGGATAACAATTGTAAAAAGTCGGTCTATCTATATAATAGGAATTGAGCCGCCTGCAAAAGTCTGTTAACTTTTTCAAGAGGCTTTTATCACTCTATCTAATGTTGCGTTTACAAAGCCCGTCTGACTTTTGCAAACGCAGCAATTACTTTATTTTTCGAGGCAATCATTATGGCAAAGTATCCGTTTGAGACCATTGAACCGAAATGGCAGAAATATTGGGAAGAACACAAAACGTTCAAGGTAACGGAAGATCCATCGGTACCGAAAGAGAAACGCCGCTATATTCTGGATATGTTTCCGTATCCGTCAGGGGCGGGACTCCACGTAGGGCATCCTGAAGGATATACGGCGACAGATATCTACTGCCGCTATCTCCGCATGAACGGATACAACGTTCTGCATCCGATGGGATATGATGCATTCGGCCTGCCGGCTGAGAACTATGCAATAAAGACGGGAACGCATCCCAAGACGACGACGATGGCCAACATCGAACATTTTACACAGCAGATAAAAGCGCTCGGTTTTTCTTACGACTGGGACCGCTGTGTCATTACCTGTGAACCTGATTACTATAAATGGACGCAGTGGATTTTTCTGCAGCTCTATAAAAAAGGACTTGCATACGAATCAAAGACTCCGATCAACTGGTGCCCGAGCTGCAAAACGGGACTTGCCAACGAGGAAGTGAAAGAAGGCAAGTGTGAACGCTGCGGTTCGACAGTCACGCACAAAACAATCCGTCAGTGGATTCTTAAAATAACAGCATATGGCGACGAGCTGCTCAACGACCTTGATACGCTCGACTGGCCTGAATCGGTAAAGCTTATGCAGCGCAACTGGATCGGACGCAGTACCGGCGGCGAGGTCAACTTCAGTATTGCAGATAAAGATGGTAAACCGACAGACGAAAGACTTACTGTCTATACGACGCGTCCTGATACACTTTTCGGAGCCACATACATGGTTATTGCACCGGAACATCCGATGGTTGCAAAACTGACCACTCCCGCGCAGAAAGCTGGAGTAGACGCATACGTTGAAAGTGCTGCAAAAAAATCCGACCTTGAGCGTACCGACCTTGCAAAAGTAAAGACAGGAATTTTTACCGGAAGCTATGCGATTGATCCTGTGAACGGCCGGAAAATCCCAATCTGGATTTCCGATTACGTTCTCATTTCCTATGGAACGGGTGCAATCATGGCAGTTCCTGCGCATGACGAGCGCGACTGGGATTTTGCCAGGAAATTTGATCTGCCGATTATAAAAGTTGTTGCTTCAAAAGAGGAAATCGCTTCGCTTGCCGGCGGTGATGAAAAGAAAGGGCTTGAAATACTGCTTGAGACTGCAAAAGATACAGCTGCATATGAAAAGCTCGCAGCGGCGAACCCCGGCGTGTTTGCTGTTGCCGATTCCTGCACTCCGGCCGACGGATATACAATAAACAGCGGGCTGTTTACCGGACGCCCGACAAAGCAGACAATCAAGGATATCATTTTGTGGCTTACTGAGCAGGGAATAGGCAGGGAGGCTGTCAACTACAAACTGCGCGACTGGGTGTTCAGCCGTCAGCGTTACTGGGGCGAACCAATTCCGCTTGTACACTGTCCGACCTGCGGCACCGTTCCGCTTGACGAAAAGGATCTTCCTCTGGAACTGCCGAACGTGAAAACGTACCAGCCGACGGGAACGGGAGAAAGTCCTCTTGCCGGCATTGAGGACTGGGTGAACTGTACCTGTCCGAAATGCGGAGGATATGCGAAGCGCGAGACGAACACGATGCCTCAGTGGGCCGGCTCCTGCTGGTATTACCTCCGGTATATTGATTCCCACAATAATACCTGCTTCTGCGATCCTGAGAAAGAGAAATACTGGATGCCTGTCGATTTGTACGTCGGAGGCGCAGAACACGCTGTCCTTCATCTCCTTTATGCCCGTTTCTGGCATAAAGTTCTGTACGACATCGGCGTGGTGCATACGAAAGAACCGTTCCAGCGTCTTATCAATCAGGGGATGATTACGTCGTTCGCATATCAGCGCGGGAACAAAACGCTTGTACCTGTTGACGAAGTTGAAGAGAAGACACCAGGTGTGTACATCGAAAAAACGACAGGCGAACAGCTTGAGCAGGTTGTTGCAAAAATGAGCAAATCGCTTAAGAACGTCGTAAATCCCGATGAAGAAATAAAACAGTACGGAGCAGACAGCGTCCGCATGTATGAAATGTTTATGGGCCCGCTTACAATGTCAAAACCGTGGAATACACAGGGAATTATCGGTATTAACAGGTTCCTCGAAAAGGTGTGGGGCGTGTCCCTGAAACCTCTGAGTGACGTAAACCTTGAGGGAAAGATTACGGACAAAGCGCTCGTATCTGCCAGGAAAACGTATGCGCAGACTGTAAAGAAAGTAACGGATGATACTTCCAGCCTTTCATTTAATACGGCAATCAGTCAGATGATGATATTCATCAACGAAGTGTCAAGTCTCGTCAGCATCCCGTGTGAAATGTGGGAAGGTTTCGTGAAGATGCTTGCATGCTATGCACCTCATATGGGGGAAGAACTCTGGCAGAAAATCGGGCACGACAATACGATTTCCTATGAACCGTGGCCTGTATTCAGCGAGGAATTCTGCAAGGATGATACGAAAACTATAGCGGTCATGGTGAACGGAAAGCTCCGCTGCACGTTTGAAACAGCTGCAGGAACGCCTGATGATGTTCTTGAAAAGACAGCGCTGGCGCAGGATGATGCAAAAAAGTTCATGGACGGCAAGCAGATCGTGAAAATCGTTGTCGTACCCGACAAACTGGTCAATATCGTTGCAAAGTGACGGGTATGATGAACTATAAGGCCGTGATTTTTGACATGGACGGAACTATTCTCAATACGCTCGATGATCTTGCTGACGCAACAAACCGGGCGCTTGAGAAAAATTCGTTACCGGTGCGTACGATTGGCGAGGTTCGAAATTTTGTCGGCAACGGAATCCGTAAGCTTATAGAGCGTGCGGTTCCTGCGGGAACCGCGGCTGCCGTTATCGAAAAAGTGAATGCCGATTTTTCCGCATATTACGCGAAGCATTGTGCCGACAAAACTCAGCCGTATGCAGGAATAGCCGCAATGCTGGTTTCACTTCGCGCGGCGGGAATAAAAACGGCAGTTGTATCGAATAAGGACGATTATGCGGTTCAAACGCTTGCCCGCGTGTATTTTCCTGCAATATTCGATGCCGTTGCCGGTGTCCGCCGCGGCATCAGAAAGAAACCTGCTCCCGATACAGTTTTTGAGGTTATGAAACGTCTTGCTGTGGAAAAGGAACAGTGTGTCTATGTAGGCGATTCCGAAGTTGATATTGAAACCGCGGGAAATGCGGGAATTCCGTGCATCAGCGTTGCATGGGGTTTTAAAGGCCGTACTTTTCTTGAGGAACATAATGCGCAGAAAATTGTGGATACTGTTTCCCGGTTGTCAGCCGCGCTTCTCAGCTGTTAGTAACAGTATGTGCCCGTATCCACTTTCCCCTTTTATAATAGATAAAAAACGCCGCCGAAGTTGATATCCATGTAACGGGATAACATGCGACTACCATAATGATTGTGTTGTGCATCGGAACTGCAGTGAACAGCCAGATTATGCGGAGAACACATATGCCGAGCATTGTAATAATCATGGGCTTGAACGTTTCGCCTGCGCCGTGAATGGAACCGGAAAATACTTCAATGGGGACATATGTTATAAAAAACGGTGCAATAAAATGGAGTATCTGCGTGCCTTCCGCAATGACGTTTGTATCGCGGGTAAACAGCAGGAATATTCTGCTTCCTATAGAATAAAAGAGTACGGTATAGAACAGAGCTGTCCCGCACATTATGATCAGTCCCTGTTTCGTAGCAAGATGTATACGTTCATTCCTTCCCGCGCCGTAGTTTTGTCCTGCATATGTAGTAATTGCGACACCGAAAGAGCTTATCGTCATCCAGAAAATTGAATCAATTCTTCCGTAGGCAGCCCATGCAGCGGCCATGTCGGTACCGAAAGAATTGACGTTAGATTGAATTATCAAATTTGATATTGTGTAAAGGGATGACTGTATTCCGTTCGGCAATCCCACATGAATCATCCTGCGGAGAAGATGAGGCGTAAAATGCATCAGCCGGAAGCTGAACCGGCAGTTCGGATCATGCTGGTGTATCAGTTTAATAAATGTCAGAACCATACACAATGTCTGCGAAATGACAGTCGCCCACGCCGCGCCTGCAACTCCCCGGTGAAGAACAGCGACGAAGACAAGGTCAAGTATGATATTCGCAATACATCCTGCAACGAGTATAAAAAAGGGACTTTTACTGTCGCCGAACGCCCTCAGTATGCCCGCGCCCATATTATAGATGAACATGGGCAGAACCCCGATGAAATAAATCCGGAGGTACGTCACCGACTGAGCGAATATATCGTCAGGAGTCGCAATGGCGGACATTGCAAACGGCGTAATAAGCGCGCCGACTGCCGACATACCGATACCTGCCCATACGGAAAGCGTCATGGCCGTATGGATTGAGCGGTTTAATTCCTTTTCGTGATTCGCTCCGTAGAATTGGGAGATTATTATTGTCGCCCCTGTCGAGAGACCTGTAAAAAAGCCGACAAGCAGGTTAACATAAACAGCACTTCCTCCGCTTACCGCAGCAAGTGCTTCCTTTCCAATGAACTGGCCTACGACCACAGCATCAACAGTATTGTACAGCTGCTGGAAAAAAGTTCCAAGCAGAATCGGGAAAAAAAATATTAACAGTCCTTTCCAGACAGGGCCTTCAGTAATTGTGTTTGTCATTGCGTATTTATTTAACTCAGTATGTATCATAGCGAATTTCTTCAACCGTTGAAAGTCGGGTCGTCATGTTGTATACTGAAAAAACTATGGGTGGAACAACGAAAAAAGGCGGTCTACTTGCCGCCGCTGCAAAAGCATCTTCAAAAAGTACGGATAAAAAGACGAAAACTGCTGCAAAAAGCAGGACTTCATCTTCTGTAAAAGCTAAAGCAAAAACCGTAAAGACTGCAAAGACTGTAAAAAAAGAAAAAGGTGTTCCGGCAAAGAAGACTGCTGTAAAAAAAAGCGGAGCAAAAACTGTTGTGCCGAAAAAGAACACAGCTGCGAAAAGCGTGAAAACCGAAGAAAAGAAGGTGGAAGTACAGAATTCTGCCTTTGGAAGTTCTCTGCCGTCTCCAGCTGTTGTTCCTGCGGAAAAGAAATCACCGTCAAAACGTTCTGCTCCCAAGGACGGTGTATATGACGAGGATAGTATTCTCCACCTTGAAGGCCTTGAACATATCCGCCTCCGTCCCGGCATGTATATAGGAAGTCTCGGCGACGGTTCCAACGAAAACGACGGTATATACATTCTGCTCAAAGAAGGAATCGATAATGCTGTGGATGAATTTTCACAGGGATTCGGCGAAAAAATAGATATAGATATCCATGACGGACGTGTAAAGATACGCGATTACGGACGGGGCATTCCCCTCGGAAAACTTGACGACTGCGTTTCAAACGTAAATACAGGTGCGAAATACAACAATTCTGTTTTCAAACAGGCAATCGGTATGAACGGCGTCGGTATCAAAGCGACTAATGCTCTTTCTTCCTATTTCCGTGCGGCCTCGATCAGGGACGGAAAAATGGCCGTTGTCGAATATGCCCGCGGAAAAAAAATCGGCGGTAAAACCGGCGAGGCAAAAGAAGGTAGCCAGAACGGAACATATCTCGAATTTGTGCCGGACGAAGAGATGTTCGGGAAATTTTCTTTCAACATGGATATGGTCGAAAAACGTCTGTGGAACTATGCATACCTCAATCCGGGACTTTTAATAAACTGCAACGATAAGGAATACAGAAGCGAAAAGGGACTTGAAGACCTGCTTACAAACGAAATGGGAAACAGCAGGCCTCTTTATCCTGTGTTTACATACAACGGGAAAAATATTCAGTTCGTCCTTACTCATACAAACAGCCTTGATAAATTTGTGTATTCGTTCGTCAACGGACAGAGTACCGAAGACGGCGGTACACATGTGACAGCGTTTCTCGACGGATTCGCAAAAGGAATAAACGAGTTCTACAAAAAAGAATACGATATACGCGATGCAGCCGGTGGACTTTTCGTGGCGTTAAAAATCGGCATTGACAATCCGATGTTTACGAGCCAGACGAAGAACAAACTCGGCAATGTAGAAATCCGCGCTCCAGTCATCAAGGAGACACAGTTTGCCATTGATGACTGGCTCCGCCACAATCCTGATGTCGCCGGGACAATTGAAGAAAAAATCATTAAGAATCAGAAAGCTCATGCGGAAATCAACAACGTTACTGACAAGCAGATCAGGGAAGCTGCAAAAACAGTCATGCTCAAAATCCCGAAACTCAAGGACTGCCGCTATCATATGCAGGACGGTGCCAAAGGCGAAAATTCAATGATTTTCATTACCGAAGGAGATTCTGCCACCGGTTCCATGGTCGGTTCCCGCGATGTCGAAACCCAGGCGATTTTCTCTCTGCGGGGCAAACCTGAGAACATGTTCGGCAGAAAAAAATCTGCGCTTTACGAAAACGAGGAACTGAAAAACCTCACGTTTGCACTTGGCATCCAGAAAGATATGGAAGACCTGCGGTATGCAAAAATCGTTATTGCAACAGATGCCGACAATGACGGTTACCATATCCGCAACCTTGTGCTTACCTATTTTCTGCTTTATTTTGAAGAAATTGTGTTAAGCGGCCATGTATACATTCTTGAAACCCCTCTTTTCCGCGTACGGAACAGAACGACTACAACATACTGTTACAGTGAAGCTTCCAGGGACAAAGAACTTAAAGTGCTTGGCTCAAATGCGGAAGTGACACGGTTCAAAGGTCTTGGCGAAATAAGTCCCGACGAGTTCAGCCAGTTTATCCACGAACGCAAACCCGGAGAAAGCGCAGATAAGGGGATACATCTTACATCGGTGACTATTGAAAAACTCAAAAATATCCCGGATGTCCTTCAATTCTATATGGGAAAAAATACGCCGGAGCGCCGCGAATTCATTGTTCATCATCTTGCTGCGGAAATCGATGCCTGACAGCAGAATGTGCTTCCTGAAAAGGGAAAAAGCGAGTAACGGTGCGTGATGCTACAACGTTGTAGTGTTTTTGATTTGACTTAACACCAGAATAAGATATACTTTTCCTATGATGAAAATCTCTGCTGAAAAGAAATGATATAAAATATTTCAGGGTGATTTTTTGGAGGTGTATGATTATGAAAAGATTAGCAGGATCAATTGGAGTGCTTGCTGTAGCTGTCAGTGCTTTGTTCGTCGGATGCGGTAAACAGGCCGTAAAGATTCAGAACAAAGACAAACCGTTCGTGTTTTTTAACCGGCAGCCGTCTGATCCGACATCTGGCGAAATTGATATGGCATCAATGAACTGGAATGATAAGACTTATTATGTCGGTTTTGATGCAGCAGGTGGTGGTGCTGTTCAGGGTAAACTTATTACCGATTTCCTTGCAAGTGCAGATCCTGCAAAGATAGATCGTAATGGTGATGGAGTTTTGGGCTATGTTCTTTGTATCGGCGATGTCGGCCATAACGACTCGAAGGCCCGTACAGAAGGAATCCGCAAAGCTCTCGGAACCTGGAACGGTTCAACCGATCCAGGTGTTGCAAAAGAAGGTTCAGTAACTGTCGGCGGAAAAACGCTTAAAGTTGTTGAACTGGAAGGCAAGGCAATGACCGGAACTGACGGTTCAACATGGAATGCAAACGCTGCTACAGAAGCAATGGGCGGCTGGGCAACAAAATTCGGAACACAGATTGATATGGTCGTATCAAACAACGATGGTATGGCTATGGGCTGTCTGCAGGCTTCCAACTATCCTGCAGGTGTACCGATTTTCGGTTATGATGCCAACTCGGATGCTATTGAAGCTATTGGTGCAGGAAAACTTACGGGAACTGTATCTCAGAACGTTGATGCACAGGCTAGTGCAACGCTTCAGATTCTCCGCAATCTTCTTGACGGACTTACAGGTGCCGATGTCTATACAAAAGGTATCTCTGAGCCGGATAAATACGGGAACAAGATTTCTGCTGATATTGTATACAAGAGTGATACAAAGGCACTGCTTGCCCAGAATACAGGTGTTAATTCATCCAACTGGGAATTATACAAAGCAGGAAACCGCGACCAGGGAATCAAACAGTCAACAGCTCCGGAAAAGAGAATTCTGCTGACAATTTATAACTCTGCAGATAACTTCCTTTCATCGTCGTATCTCCCGGCCCTTAATTACTATGCACCGCTCCTTGGACTTAAACTGTCTGTCGTGCAGGGTGATGGCCAGAACGAATCAAGCTGCCTTGACAAGTTTACAAACCTGAACAATTACGATGCATATGCGGTCAATATGGTTAAGACTAACTCTGGACGTGACTATACTGACAAACTGAAATACTAATAAACCGATCTTAAATTCTTTACAAGATTGATTAAGATGGGGCAGGCCATATTCCTTTGCGGGATGTGGCCTTTTTTTAGAAGTTAACGAGGGTAAATAATGGATGATATTGTCCTGCAGATAAAAAACCTTTCAAAATCTTTTTCAAAAAATAAAGTTCTGGACGGTATTAATCTTGAAGTAAAAAAAGGTTCCGTGCTGGGCCTTATGGGCGAAAACGGTGCCGGTAAATCGACAATGATGAAATGTCTTTTCGGAATCTATGCAAAAGATGAAGGGCAGTTTATGCTCTGCGGTAAACCGGTAGATTTTAAAAGTCCGAAAGAAGCACTTGAGAGCGGGGTCGCAATGGTTCATCAGGAATTGAATCAGTGTCTGGATCGTTCTGTTATGGATAATCTTTATTTGGGCAGGTATCCCAAGCGTTTCGGTGTTATTGATGAAGCAAAAATGCTGAAAGACAGTATTAACCTGTTCACTTCGCTGAACATGAATGTTGATCCTCATACCATTATGCGGACAATGTCTGTTTCTCAGCGTCAGATGGTGGAAATCGCAAAAGCTGTTTCCTACAATGCCAAAATAATAGTACTGGATGAACCGACTTCGTCTCTTACCGAGAATGAAGTAGGAAAGCTTTTTTCAATTGTTCAGAGTCTAAAAAAGAAAGGTGTTTCTTTTGTATATATTTCCCATAAAATGGATGAAGTGTTTCTCGTTTGTGATGAAGTTGCAGTTCTCCGCGATGGAAAAATGATCCTTGACAAAGGAACGAAAGAGACGGAAATGAATGAACTCATTTCCGCTATGGTTGGACGGTCACTTGAAAAACGTTTCCCTGATGTTGACAATGTGCCTGGTGATTACGTTTTTGAAGTGAAAGGCCTGGCTACAAAATACGAGCCGATTCTTGAAGATATTTCTTTCAAGGTACGTAAAGGTGAGATTTTCGGATTGTACGGTCTTGTCGGTGCAGGACGTTCAGAACTCCTTGAAGCAATGTTCGGTGTCCGCACAATTGCTTCAGGTGAAATGATTTATAATGGTAAAAAACTTCATTTTAAAAACAGCCGTGATGCTATGGAACATTGTTTTGCACTTGTTACAGAGGAACGGAAATTCAACGGAATGTTCGGAAAGGCATCGATAGAATTTAACACAACGATTACTAATCTGGAAAGTTATAAAACAAACGGTATCTTGTCTAACAAAAAATTGTATGAAGCGGCAAACCGGGAGATAACAACGATGAAAACGAAGTGTGTTTCTCCTGACGAGCTTATTACATCATTGAGCGGCGGTAATCAGCAGAAAGTTATCATCGGAAAATGGATTGAGCGGGAGCCTGAGGTATTTCTTATGGATGAGCCGACGCGAGGTATTGATGTCGGTGCTAAATATGAAATATATCAGCTGATTATTCAAATGGCAAAAGAAGGCAAAACAATAATTGTCGTTTCGAGCGAAATGCCGGAAATACTTGGTATAACAAACCGGATTGCTGTTATGTCAAATCACCGGCTTGCCGGCATTGTCAATACAGAAGAAACCGACCAGGAAGCTTTGCTCAGACTTTCGGCAAAATATCTATAATGTGGAGGATGTGATGGAAAAAAAACGTATTGATTATCTTGAAGAAGATAGTAAGTTAAAAGAATATAGTGATAAACTTCTTGAATTGCGGAAGGATGGAGTTAATAAAATTTCCATTCTTAAACAGGAAATAGCTGCCGCAAAACGCAATAAACTGATTGATGCTGCTGCCCGTAAACTTTTTATTACTGAAAACCAAAAAAAGATTGAAGAGGCAAAAATAATTGCTGCACGGAATGAAAAGGAAATTGCAGCAATTTCAAAAGAAGCTGTTAAGTATGCAAATGAGCTTGCAAAGAAAAACATTTATGAAACAGCAGAAGAGCAGAATAAAGAAATTGCCAGGTTCACTGAAGAATATAATAAAAAAACAGCTGAACTGAAAGCGGAATTTGCAGTAAGACGTACGGAGATAATGAAATCCTACGAAGGAAAAAACTCAACGGCCGATCATGCTGCTCGTAAAGAAGATCTCCGTATAAATAATTATGAGTTGAAGTCATCTCTTTTTGATGCAAAAAGCAAATATAACACTCAGATTAACAGGGCAAAAGCTGCTAAGAATCAGACTTACGTTGATCATGTACAAAAAAACAGAAGCCTTCGAAATGGAACGACACGCTTTTCGGAAAATGTGTCGCTGAACTGGCAGAACTATCTGTATCAGTTTAAAATGTCAAAATTTTTTCTGGATAACGGTTTGTACATTGCCATTCTTATTTTTTTCATAGTCTGTATTATTATTGCTCCTATTTCCGGAAACGGACAGCTGCTTTCTCTGCCGAATATTTTTACGATTCTTGAGCAGTCTTCTGTGCGTATGTTCTATGCACTTGGCGTTGCGGGCCTTATCCTCATTGCTGGTACGGATTTGAGTGTCGGCCGTATGGTTGCTCTGGGAGCCGTTATCACGGGTCTTATCCTTCATCCTGGGAAAAATATTGTTACATTCCTTCATATGGGACCGTGGGATTTTACAAGTCTGCCTCTTTTCGGAAGACTTGGACTTGCATTGCTGCTTTCAATAGTGCTTTGCGTTGCTTTCAGCGCATTTGCCGGCTTTTTTTCTGCAAAGCTTAAAATACATCCTTTCATTTCAACGCTTGCGACACAGCTCATTATTTACGGCCTCCTGTTCTTTGGAACAAGCGGCACGCCAGTCGGATCGATTGACTCGAACATAAAGGATATGATAGGCGGCCGATGGACTCTTGGTTTTGTTAGCGGTGATCTTGTGACGTTCCCTAAACTTATTATTCCTGCCATTTTCGCAATATTCGCTGCGTGGTTCATCTGGAATAAAACGACGTTCGGAAAAAATATGTACGCAGTCGGCGGAAATGCTGAAGCTGCAAGCGTAAGCGGTATAAGCGTGTTCTGGGTAACGATGGGAATTTTTATTATGGCAGGCGTTTTCTATGGATGCGGGGCATTCCTCGAGGCCTTTAAAGCAAATGCAAGCGCAGGAACCGGCCAGGGATATGAACTTGATGCCATCGCAGCCTGTGTTGTCGGCGGCATTTCTTTCAACGGCGGCATTGGAAAGATAAGCGGTGCAGTTATAGGTGTTATTATTTTTACTGGCCTTACTTACTGCCTTACGTTCCTTGGAATCGATACGAATCTTCAGTTCGTCTTCAAAGGATTGATTCTTATAGCTGCGGTAGCTCTTGATAGTATTAAGTACTTGAAACGGAAGTAATACCGGTTGCTGTTTTGAGCGCGGATGCAAAAGCTGCATCTGCGCTTTTTTTATGCCGGAACAGGCTGCGCATCTTTTGACCCAAATAGAATTTTCAGGCAGATTGGTACAAGCAGCGGCGAAATGATAATTAATAAAATGGCTGATGTAAAATATTCAGGGGCGACGAGACCGGCATCCGTAATTTTTTATGCAACAATTTATATGATACTCTTCAGTTTATTTTTATAAATATGGTATAGACCATAAGTAACGTTTTGGATAATTTAAAAATCAATATTATAAACTTGTTGCAGAATCGTCTTTTTTTTGGCATACTTAGTATATATTTTGAGAGGCCTATATGAGTTCTGATTTTCCGCTTAGCCATGAACAGCTTATTGAAGTAGTGAAGAAATTTCCGACGCCGTTTTATCTGTATGATGAAAAAGCAATTCGTGACAACATGAAATATTTTACAAAAGCATTCAGTATCTTCCCTGTTTTTCGGGAACATTTTGCTGTAAAGGCAATGCCTAATCCGTATATGCTGAAAATTCTTGCAGAGGAAGGATGCGGAACAGATTGTTCAAGCCTTCCGGAACTTATGCTTTCCGATATGGCAGGAATAAAAGGCGGAAAAGTCATGTTTACATCAAACGAAACTCCTGCTGCTGAATTTCAGTATGCATACGATCACGGCAATATCTGTAATCTTGACGATATTACTCATATCAGTTTTCTGAAAAAAACGCTTGGTGGAAAATTACCGGATGTTATCTGTTTCCGTTACAATCCGGGGCCGTTGAAGCAGGGCGGCAACGCGATTATCGGAAAACCGGAAGAAGCAAAATACGGTTTGACGCGCGCTCAGTTGTTCGAAGCATATAAGGAATGTAAAGCAGAGGGAGTTAAGCATTTCGGGCTGCACACTATGGTTGCGTCAAACGAACTTAATCCTGATTTTTTTGTTGATACGGCAAACCTTATTTTTGATCTTTGTGTTGAACTCAGGAAGAAACTTGATATCCGTATTGAATTTGTTGATCTGGGCGGCGGCATTGGTATTCCGTACAAACCGGGGCAGAAAAAAGTAGATCTCGATTATGTGGCTCGGGGAATCAGGAAAATTTATGATGAAAAAATCGTACCGGCAGAGCTTGATCCTCTCGGCATTTACTGGGAATGCGGGCGTCCGATTACCGGTCCTTACGGCTGGCTCATTACGTCTGCAATACATGAGAAGCATATTTACCGCGATTACATCGGTGTGGACGCATGTATGGCAGACCTTATGCGTCCCGGCATGTACGGTGCATATCACGAAGTTACGGTGAGCGGTAAAGAAAATGCATTGAAAGATCATGTGTATGACGTTGTCGGTTCTCTCTGTGAAAACTGCGATAAATTTGCCGTGCAGAGGCAGCTCCCTGAGATTACTGCCGGCGATATAATCATAATTCACGACGCGGGGGCTCACGGCAGGGCTATGGGATTCAATTACAATGGAAAACTCCGCTGTGGAGAGATCCTTGTACGCCCGGACGGTTCGTTCACGGAAATCAGGCGAAGAGAGACTATTGACGACTATTTTGCAACACTCGATTTGGATGGTGTAAAATCATTCAGGTAATACGCTGGTGCTTTTTGTACCGGGATCATAGCAACTTTCGGGATGCTTGCTGAACTATAAACCACTTTCATACTTTATGAAGAATGAAAGTGGTTTATGAATATACATAGTGTAAAAAGCAGATATTTTCTACTTAAAAATAAGTTTTAATCCGCGTAACGCCTGGAATAATTGTTCATGAGGAACATGGTTAATTTTTGTAAAAACAGGCATTATTTCCCGGATATGTTGGACATTGTTTTGAATATCAGACTTGTTTCAGCGTGGAAACAGTCTGGTTACATTATGAAATCAATCTGATTCCAGTGTGAAAGCAGGCTGTTTTCATTTTTTTTAAGGTATAATCATTATACATGATGCTCACGAAGCCATATGCTGTTGCTGTATGCACTTCCTTACCAATCGTTCTGTTCCCTCCTCTGCGTGCTGACATTCAGGCTTTTTCGGCACGGCAATCAGGATATAATGCGCATTGGTTCTTTCCGTTATTTTTTGCCGCGTACAGGGCTTTATCCGCGTACGAATACAGAGAGCAGAATGTTGTTCCGTCTTCAGGCACTATGGAAATACCTATGCTGCATGTCAGTTCAACCTGAGCATTGTTCTGTTTGAACACAGTTCTGTATGCTTCACACATTTTGCGTGCCTTACTCAGAGCGTTTTCCTTTGTAGTAATATCTTTCATGAATACGACAAATTCATCGCCGCCGGCCCGTCCCTGAATGTCGCTTTCCCTGAAGACCATGCGGATGCAGTCAGCAAGGCGTGTAATGATTTTATCTCCGGCAAGATGCCCGAACATATCGTTTATCTGTTTCAGATTGTCTATATCAATCATCAGGAGCGCGTTCATACGGTCTTTGTATTTCCGGTCAAGAAGTATAGAAGTGATAAGCATTTCAGATGTAATTTTATTGTAAAGCTTTGTAAGAGGATCCCGTTCTGCTTTAAAACGGAGCTGTTCTTCTTCACGTACCTGCCGGTCGATATTTTCCAGCGAACCGATGATGAGCGGTTTACTTCGCCCTGTCTTCACTGCAGTAGTTGTCAGTGAACACCATGTTACGCTTGTTTCGTCTACTGAAATCCGGAATTTAAAATTGGTTATATTAATTCCGCTGCATATACTTCGTATCGTTTTCTTGTAATTATCCATATCCCCGGAAAAGACTATATGTGAAAAATCGTCGTAGATGTTAAGGGCGGATAATATTTTTTCGCCGAAAACTATTTCAAAACTTTTTGTTGGAATTATTTTTTCTTTACTGATGTCGAAATAAAAAACAGCTTTTCCTGCCTGTGCAAAAAGTATATTAATAAATACAGAGTCGATCTTTTCTTTTTGTTTCGAGCGAATAAACAGGATGAAAAATAAAACAGATAAAGCTACGGGGATGCAGCATCCCAGAAAAAGAGAATAATGTGGAAAAAACATAGTATGATACCTTCTGAGAAAAACTTTTAATAATATGGCACATAGGGATATTTGTATAATCAGAATATCTCTTGTAACGTAACTAATTGTATTTCATTTCCTTTGAGTGTGCAAGTATTTGTTACTTTGACAACCGGAAATATATGATGTATTGTGAAGCTACAACGTTTTCGCTGCTTTCAGGAGGCTGTATGCAGTATGGTTATTTTGATGATAAGAATAAAGAATATGTAATTACACGACCTGATACGTCGCAGTCGTGGAGCAATTATCTCGGATCTACAGTGTACGGTGCAGTCATTACGAACAATGCCGGAGGTTACGGATTTTATAAATCAGGAGCTCAGGGGCGGTTTATGCGTCTGCGTTTTAACTCCGTTCCGATGGATCAGCCCGGACGTTATTTTTATCTGCGCGACTGCGATTCCGGCGACTACTGGTCTGCAAGCTGGCAGCCGGTCGGCAAACCGCTCGATACATACAAGAGTACCTGCCGGCACGGTACGGCATACACTGTTATTACGTCGGAATATTCGGATATAAAATCAGAAACAACATATTACGTTCCACTCGGACAGCTGTTCGAGTACTGGCGCCTTAAGGTGACAAATACAGGAAAAAAAGTACGCAGGCTTTCCGTGTTCAGCTACTGTGAATTTACAAATCAGTGGAATACAACGCAGGATCAGGTTAACCTGCAGTATTCGCTTTTTATCGTCAAAGGTGAAAAAGTTGCTGACAATCTTCTGCGCTATTCGATTCAGGATAATCTGTATGTGCAGCATCCTGAAGGTGAAGAGGGCGGTGCATTCATGCACGAATGGATGGCTCTCACCGGTTCTCCCATGACCGGATATGATACGTCCCGCGAATCATTTATCGGAACATACGGTTCATACAAAGAGCCGCAGGCTGTCATTAACGGAAAATGTTCAGACTCGGATGCATACGGTGACAACAGCTGCGGTACGGTCGAAACGGAAATTGAGCTGAAGCCGGGCGAAACGAAAGAAATTATGGTGATGGTCGGCATTGGTGATGCGGATTCCGCCGGCAGGAAAATTCTTGCAGAATATGGTTCTGTTGAACGTGCTGACGCGGAACTTGAAAAACTAAAGAATCAGTGGCACTCGGAACTTGAAAGTTTTAAAGTCGAGACTCCTGACGAAGATATTAACCATACAATCAACATGTGGGGGTTGTATAACTGCCTTATTACGTTTGCGTGGTCGCGCGCTGCAAGCCTTGTGTATAACGGAGAACGCGACGGACTTGGTTTCAGGGACAGCGTTCAGGATATTCTTGGTGTAAGCGCTGCCATCCCGGAACAGGCTGAAGAACGGCTTGTACGTATGCTTTCGGGACAGGTCGCATGCGGCGGCGCCATACCTGTTATCCGCGTCGACCATAATCCCGGTCACGAGAAGAGTCCAGAACCGGAGGAATTCCGTTCTGATGACTGCGAGTGGTTTTTCAATGCCGTTCCCGCATACGTTGCAGAGACGGGTAATTTTGATTTTTACAACAAAACAGTTCCGTATGCAGATCATGGGAAAGCATCTGTGTACGGGCATCTGAAACAGGCGCTTCTGTTCAATCTTGAACGTATGGGAAAAGACGGAATCCCTGCGGGGCTGCTTGCAGACTGGAACGACTGCCTTAAGACAGGATATCATGGTGAAAGCGTATTCGTTACGTTCCAGCTCAGGCTCGGACTGACGACATATGCAGATATATCGAACCGCCTCGGAAAGACTGAAGAAGCAGCATGGGCACTTGCGGAAAGGGACAAACTCGATAAGGCAATCCAGAAGAAGTGCTGGGACGGTAAGTGGTTTATCTGGGCTGTCGGTGAAGACGGTACTGTATACGGTACGCAGAAAGCAGACGAAGGTCAGGTGTATCTGAATACGCAGGTGTGGGCCGTTCTCAGCGGAGCGGCATCTCCTGAACAGACAGACCTTGCACTAAAGGCTGTTAATGAAAAACTTGCGACGCCGTACGGACTCATGCTTTGCGCTCCGCCTTTTGTTCATGCTCCGCAGTCAACAATGTCGTCGGTCGTTTTTCTCAAGGGAATAAAAGAAAATGCAGGTATATTCAACCATACACAGGGATGGGGAATTATGGCAGAAGCCCTTACCGGTAACGGGGACCGTGCATATGACTACTGCAAGGCCGCACTTCCTGCTGCATATAATAACCGTGCGGAAGTCCGACAGATGGAGCCGTATGTGCAGGGGCAGACGACGTATTCGACATTCAGTCCGCGTGCCGGTAATGCAAGGACATCATGGCTTTCAGGTGCAGCAACATGGTCATATTACAGTATCACGCAGTATATGCTCGGCATACGTCCGCAGTACGAAGGTATGCTTATCGATCCCTGCATTAACCATGAGTGGGACGGATTTAAAGTCGGGCGCCGGTGGCGGGGCAGAATGCTGACTATCGAAGTGAAAAATCTGCAGCATGTGAATAAAGGCATAGAATACATTATCGTAAATGGAGAACGCATTGACAGTGCTTTTGTGCCGGCAGAGAAACTTAAGGACGGCAATAATGAAATCACTGCATATATGGGGAAAAAATCCGTAAAAGCAGAAAATGAGCGCTTATAATCTATCTGGGGTTTTCTATGCTGTAACCGGGCTGTAATTCGTTCATTTTAGTGATATAATGAACAGTATGCTTAAAAATAGTAAACGGGCCGTACTTTGTGCGGCTGTCATCGTTTTTTCCGTGTTTGCATTGAGCGCGAAAAAAACACCTGTTGAGAATGTGTATCATTATACACTGAATAACGGTTTGAACGTCTATGTCATAGAAAACCATGCGGCGCCGCTTGCATATATCGAAATAGCGGTGAAAGCGGGAGGTATTGCACAGACTCCGCAAAATGCCGGATTATTTCACCTGTATGAGCACATGATGTTTAAAGGGAATTCAAAATACCGCGATGCAGCCGCAGTGCAGCGTGCAATCAGCGATATGGGGGTTCCAAACTGGAACGGAATGACAAGCGCGGAATGTGTTAATTATTTTTTTACCGTTCCGTCGAAACTGCTTCGTGACGGTATGGAATTCTGGAGCTATGCAATTCGTGAGCCGCTTCTGGATCCTGCGGAATTTGAAACTGAAAAAAAAGTCGTGCTTTCCGAAATTGAAGGCGGTCTTTCAGATCCTGATACAATCTATTCAAATGATTTGAGAAAAACTCTTTTTCCGAAATATCCGTGGCGTACCGATGCAGCAGGTGCTCCCGATGTCGTGCGCAATGCGACAATCGATCAGATAAAAGCCATACAAAAGGAATACTACATTCCGAATAACGCGGCACTTTTCGTCGGCGGCGATGTGAATCCTGACGAAGTGTATAAGCTCGCTCAGGAATTGTACGGTTCTTGGCAGAGAGGCGGTGATCCGTGGGAAAAAACTCTTGACCCTCAGCTTGATGAACCGCTTCCGCATGTAACGTATCAGGTTATGCCGTATGATAAAATTTCTCCGCAGATAGCGCAGATTTCCGTTATGTTCCGCGGACCCGATGCCGGACGCGATGTAGAATCGACGTATTCTGCTGATGTTACGGGATATCTGTTTCAGGATCCGCAGGGTGTGTATGTAAAGACAATGATGGATACGAAGGAAATCGGCATTCCCGACCAGCAGTATGTATGGGAAGGCTATCAGACGACCCGTGCGACAAGCGTGCTCAATTTCGGCTCCCTTGTTACGGATCCTGAAAGAAATCTGCCGCAGCGCACGCAGCTTTTCCTTGCGACGATTACTGATACAATTGTTCCACAGATACTTGGCAATAAAAATATGTTCACTAAAGCTCAGTTCGACCGGATTCACCAGAAAATGAAAGATAACTGGATAAACGATTCGGAAACCGCAGCTCAGATAAAAGGGAACCTGCGTTTCTGGTGGATAACCGCTTCGGACGATTATTATTATCATTATGTCGAAAATATGATGAAGGTTGATAAGAAGGGCGTTGACGGCTTTCTTACTAAATATATAAGCGGAAAAAATGCACTCGTAACAGTTCTTGTTAATCCATCTGTATATGAACAGCAGAAGCAGGCATTTGCCGATGCGGGATTCACTGAAATTACGAAGGATACGGCATTCTGGTATGAAGATCCTGCATATAAAAGCGCGGAGGCTGCTGAATGAAAACAATGACTGGGGAAAATATTTTATTGCGGACGCTATGCTGCGCAGTATTGTGCGTTATTATTAATTTTTCTGTTTCAGCCGTGACTCCGGTGCAGTCCGGTGATATACAGGTTGTTTCATTGTCGAATGGGATTCCGTTGTATGTAAAGAAAAATACAGCGAACAGAAAACTTGCTCTTGCCGTTATCGTAAAGGGAGGAACCGGTTATCTTACCAAAGACACGTCAGGACTGGAAAATGCACTTTTCAGCATGATGACATACGGTTCAAAAGAATACAGTTACGATAAACTTCAACAGCTTGCCTATCAGATGAATTTTTCACTTTCCCCGTCATCGACAAGGGAAGGTTCCGTGCTGGGGATGAGCTGCATCGATTATTATTTTGATAAGGTTCTTCCTGTTTTTACAGATGCTTTTCTCAATCCTTCTTTCAATGAAGATCAGTACAAAATTCTTATGACGAATTATAAACAGGGAATGCAGCAGTTGACAACCGACCCTGAAAGCATGCTGAGCTATACGCTTACGCAGACGGTCTTCAACGGCCATCCGTATGAGGTAAGTTATGCAGTGAAGCCATATTCAATCGACAATATTACGATTGACAATATGAAAAAACTGCATGATAAGGATATGGATGCCCGCCGCATTATGATTGTCGCTGTCGGTAATTTTGATGCAGCGGAACTTGCAAAGCAGCTTAATAAGACATTCGGAAAAATAAAGCAGCAGACATATGAGTTGAAGTCTCAGGTGATTCCGCCGCTTAAAGTCGGGGGAGAGCCTGTTGTCATTACAAGTGATGCGGCTGCCGGAACCGGCTATCTTGAAAAGGTGTATGCGGGCCCTTCAATAGACAGCGACGATATGGTTGCGTCTGCAATAGCTGCAACTATGTATTCTCAGATTTTGTTTAACGTGGTACGCGAAAAATACGGAGCATGTTATACTCCGAGTTGTTCTATTTCTCCTATGAAAGCGGGAATGGCTGATGTATATATATTTAAAGCGAGCAATCTTTCAAATATTGTAGAATACGAGAAAGAAGCGCAGGATGTTTTTGCATCAGGAAAGATAATTGACGGCAAAAATGACGACGGAAGCTTTAAATTTACACCGGCAGCAGATCGTCTTGAGGGATTTAAAAATCAGTATATAAATTCGTTTTACGATGCGTCTGTGACAAATGGCGATGTTGCAGGAAGAATTGCAATAAGCCTGCTTGAATTCGGCGATCCGTACAAGTATGACGAAAAGGTTGCATCAATAAACAATGTCACAGCAGACGATGTCGAAAGTGCGTTTAAAAAGTACTGGGTGGACAACTCGTACCAGTGGTTTGCAGTTGTCGGACCCGCTGATAAGGATAAAATACAATTTTAATCGTATAAACCGGAAATAAGCCGCCAGCCCATACTGCCGGCTTTAGGAAAAGGCGGCAGCGCGTCGGGAGAAAACCATTTTGCTTCGTACAGTTCCGACTCCTGTACGCGTATTTCACCACTTTTATATTCCGCACGGTAGGCGAGCATAAGCTGGTCGGGAAACGGCCAGCCCTGGCTGCCTACATAGCGGAGATCTTTTACCTCAAGTCCGACTTCTTCCCGTATTTCACGTACAACAGCCTGTTCTGCACTTTCCCCGATTTCAATGAATCCTGCGATGCACGTATAAATATCCTGATTGCGCATTTTATGACGGGCCAGCAGCATTTCCTTTCCTTTTGTGATGAGTACGATAATGCACGGTTCAATACGCGGAAAGTACTGTTTTCCGCAGGAAGAGCATTTCCGCGCAGTGAAATTTTCGTCATCTGAAAGAGGTGTGCCGCAGGCGGGGCAGAACCTGTTTGCCGCACGCCAGTTCAGCAGTCCCTTAGCCCTTGCCGCGAGCGCGCCTTCATCGTCGCTGTTTTCTGCAAAGAACTGCCTGAGCGGAATGAATGTGCAGCCTGTCGGAGATTCCGTGTCTGACTCTGAAGCGAATGAAGCTGCCGTATATGATAATGGCTTTTCTTCAAAAGTAGTATCCAGCATTCCCTGATCCGCAAGCCTGTTCCATGTACGGATATCGGGCAGTCTGTGTGAATCAGTTTCTATGAGGATATTGCTGTTCTGGAATATGTAGTAGTTCATGTGAATTTACCGGATATAGAATGGAAACAACTATACCTGAGGAATTGTTTTTTGTAAAGCTCGTCTCCTGCATGAAGCGCACAATATACTGCTGGTACGGCGTGAAATAAAGATTTGAGATATGTGTGTTATATGTTATAATACAGTAAAGGTACAGGTTTTAATAAACAAAGCAGCAGTCTGTCAGGACAGGGGAACGGTGAAGAATGTTTATGAAGATTAACCGTAATAAACTTTTTGATGTGCTGGTAAGCAGTATCGGTACTGCCGCTGTAACGGTATTGATATGGAAATTGAAAATACCGAATCCGAATGTTGTTTTAATTACTGTCATTGTTTTTTTTACTTTCTCAGGCGGTTTTGTTTCCGGCATTCCAAGCGGTATTATTACGCTTGGCTATTCTGTTTTCTTTTTTTTGCTCAGAAATCCTACGCTTGAGAACAAGCAGAAAATGATTGTTATATGTATTTTTATCCCTGTCATTGTTCTGCTTGTAGGAATTCTGAAGCGGAAGGATGATATGAAGAGTGGTGAGTTAATTGTTGCTAACAAGAAGCTGGAAGTTCTCGCGAATCAGGATGAATTGACTCATATGCCAAACCGTCGTTTTCTGGATACTGTATTCAAAGATGAATATATACTGGCAGTAAAAACAAGAACCCCGGTTTCTTTTGTCATGATTGATATTGATTTTTTCAAACAGTATAACGACGTGTACGGACATGTGAAAGGAGATGAATGCCTGAAGAAAATAGCGTCGGCAATAAGTAAAAATATAAAACGGATAGGAGACTATGCTGCACGGTACGGGGGAGAAGAATTTTCTATTGTACTGCCTAACACAGATTCACAGGGAGCAGAAGTCATATGCAGGCGGATACAGGCTTCCGTTGATTCCCTGGCTATTGACCACAGTGCATCTTCCGTTTCAGATATAGTTACAGTCAGTTTCGGCATTGCATGCAGTCTTAGCAATGAAACGGATACGTATCTTAAATTGATTGAAAGTGCCGACCGGGCTTTGTATGAAGCGAAGGAAAACGGACGTAACAGGATCGTTATCGAAAGACAGAGGCATTAAAACAAATTGTAAAAAAGTTGAAATCGGTGAATTTATGCCTTACTATAGTAGCATGATGAATAAAAGTGTGTCATTGCAAGGAGGCAGCCCGTTATGGATACCAAAAACAGTCAACTTCAAAAGGTGGATGGTAAATTTAAGGAGACTATGCTTGATCAGATTCCGGCTTTCGTTCTGGCTATAAATAAAGATTTTGATATCATTTATGCGAACCGTTTTATAGCGGATCGGGCACATGTCAATCCTGAAGAGATTATAGGACGTAAATGTTATGAGGTCCTCCATTCCGACTGCTGTAAGACGAATAAATGCTGGATGAAGCAGGCTATGGAAAGCAATGAACCTGTTTATTCCCGCGGCGACGTAACGCTCAATGAACATCCGATGCCGACTATGCATTATGCAACACCTCTGAAAGACGATACCGGTGCAATGGTCGGCGTTCTTGAAATAGCTGTTGACATTACCGAGCAGGTACAATATGAAAATAAACTCCGCGAGCAGAGTAATATGATCCGTCAGATGTCGACTCCGACGATTCAACTATGGGACGGAGTACTTGTTCTTCCTGTCGTGGGAGTCATAGATTCCATGCGGGCTCAGTATATGATGGAAAGTGTCCTGAACAAAATTCTTCAGAGTTATGCTAAAGTTATTATTCTTGATATTCAGGGCGTCGCTGCGATGGATACGACCGTTGCAAATCATTTGATAAAGATAACGAAAGCAACAAAACTCATGGGATGCGAATGCATCCTGTCTGGAATATCTCCCGCTGTTGCACAGACGATTATCCATCTGGGAGTTGAAATGAACGAAATCAATACGAAGGCAACGTTAAAAGATGCGCTGTCAGAAGCTTTTTTCAAACTCAACCTGAAAGTTACCATGCGTGAAGAAAATTAATAAGGCGGAACCGCCCAATGAACGATTTTACAAGCAACTCTGCAACATCAATTACACAGATAAGTGAGTATCTCATTGTCGCACCCCGCGATCAGATATCGGCAGGAATGATTGAAAATGATTTGAACACCATACTTGAAGAAGCTTCGAAAGGTATAAAAGGTGTCGTCATGAATTATGCTTTTGTCACTATTATGGATTCTGCCGTATTCAATGCATTCAGAGATGTCTCTGCTGCTCTCGATGTGATGGGGATACCTTCTGTATGGGTCTGCCTGCGGCCGGGAATCGTTTACTCGCTTCTCGATCTGGGGCTTGAACTTGATTACAGCTATATTCATACGGCGGGCACACTGGACGAAGGAATCCTGCTGCTTGAAAAAAAACGCAGGGAAAGAGCCCGTAAAACTCTATGACGGCCGAAAAATATACATTCGGACTTGTTTCCGGCAGAGACTGCATTATACTTGAAACAAAAACAGTGTCGCTGTCCGAAATATTTGACAGCGAGCTTACTGTTTCTGCTGTTCGCGAGATAGCAACTGCAGCGGGATTCAACCAGGCGTGTGAGTTTATGGTTGCGACTGCTGCTTCGGAACTTGCTACGAATATTTTACGGTATGCAGGGACGGGAATCCTTTCGGTGAGTCTTGTCAGAAAGATGCATACTGATACCGAAGGAATTGAACTGTTTGCATGCGACGAGGGACCCGGTATTCCGGATATCGGCAGAGCAATGCAGGAGCAGTACAGTTCGCAGGCAAACAGTCTGGGACTTGGTCTTCCGAGCGTGAGAAATATGATGGATGAATTTTTTATAGAATCCGTCGTCGGCGTCGGGACACGTGTTCTCGTATATAAATGGAAGGAAAACAGCGTTTCATAGGGGGTAAGAATGACCGAAATCGGATATCTGACTGTCACGAGCAGTATTTCTGTGGTTTCTGCCCGTACAAAAATATACCGTATGCTGCTGAAAACCGGTTTTTCTGAAATAACTACCGCAAGAATAGCTTCCGTGCTGTCCGAACTGATGCAGAATTTATTGAACCTGGGGAAGTCTGCCAACATTCATATTGCTGTACAGGAATATCATTACCGCAAGGCAGTCTGTTTTGAAATGATTGCAGCGGAGAAAGACGATGTATATACAGATACCGTTTTTGATCAGATATGTGCCGTGATAACTGATACCGGAAAGCCGGTGTTAAAGCTCCTCAAATATTTCGAGGATGATATCCCTCTGTCTGCCCGGACTTTGCTGCTTGATGAACTGAGAAGGGAGATTTCTCTTCCGTCCCGGGAAGAATTGATGGAACAGCTTACTGTGTCAAACAGGGAACTGACAGAAAACAGACTTTTTCTCCAGTCTGTCCTTGAAAGCATACCTTCCGTCGTATATGTAAAAAACCGGGAAAACACCTATCAGCTTGTGAACCACGCATTTGAGGAACTGGCCGGTAAACCCAGAAGTTCAATTGTCGGATACGGCAGTGAGGATATCTTTCCCGGAGAAAGAGGCAGACAGTATCAGCAAAGCGATATGGCCGTTATGAGCGACGGACAGATGCATACCTGTGAGGAATGTTATACAACAGAGGAAGGAGAGACGTTGACGTTTCTGTCTGCCCGGGTGCCGCTTGTTTCGGGAAATGATGTTACCGGAGTGTGTGCTGTGGCGACAGATATTACAAATCGAAAAGATATGGAAAGGGAACTTGTTGAAGCGAAAAAAACTGCAGAAGAGGCTTCCCGTTCAAAGTCTGATTTTCTTGCCAATATGAGCCATGAAATCAGGACACCTTTAAATGCCGTCGTCGGTTTGTCGTATCTGCTTGGAGAATCTGACATGACTTTACAGCAGAAAAATTATGTCAGGAAAATACAGCTTTCCAGCAGCCACCTGCTGGAACTTATTAACGATATTCTCGATTTTTCAAAAATTGAGTCGGGAAAATTCAGTTTGGATTCTGTAGAATTCCGGTTGTCCGGCATTCTTTCAAATTTGTCGAATTTCATGCAGGAACAATGTACTTCAAAGGGGCTTGAATTGATTTTTGACAGCGACTCCCGTATTTCCAGTGTTTTACGCGGAGATCCGCTCAAACTGGAACAGATACTGATTAATTATACCGGCAATGCTGTTAAATTTACGGAAAAAGGCAGGATTACAGTCCGTGTCAGGGAACAGTCGCGGTCTGCAGATACCTGCGAACTCAGATTTGAGGTAGAGGATACTGGTATAGGGATTACAGACGAACAGAAAAAAAAATTGTTTCAATCGTTCCAGCAGGCAGACACTTCAACAACAAGAAAATACGGAGGAACAGGACTCGGCCTTGCTATTTCCAAACAGCTTGCAGCTTTAATGGGTGGCAGTGTAGGGGTCGAATCTGTATACGGGAAAGGCAGTACATTCTGGTTTACCGCCGTACTGGGAATAGGGCAGGATAAAGAAGAGGAAACAACAGATGCAGGCCCGGAGACAGTTGCTGAAACTTGCAGAGATACGCAGGAACATGTTTCCCTGAGGGATGGTTCCACCGAAGAACTGACTGAAATGCTCAGGATGATTGAGCCGCCTATAATGACTCACATGCCCGTGAAATGCAGGATTATTTTACAGCAGTATGCAGATGTGCTGTGGCCTGATACGGTCAGACGTACAGTCATGCAGATGATCCGGTCTGCAGAAAAATATCAGTATGAAAAAGCATTCGATTTAGTGCAGCAGTTAAAGAAAACCTTACGGGAGGAATCGAAAATATGAAAAAATTATCAGGCTGTGTTGTGCTCATCGTTGACGATACGGAAGATAATATCGATATTCTCGTTGATGCTCTTGGAGGTGATTATCAGCTTTCCGTTGCAGTTGACGGAAAATCAGCGCTGAAAACAGCAGCTGTTGTTCATCCCGACCTTATTCTGCTTGATATTATGATGTCCGGCATGGACGGATATGAAGTGTGCAGGAGGCTGAAACATTCCTCCGTGACGGCCGACGTTCCCGTAATTTTTCTTACAGCGATAAATGATATTGAAAGCAAAACAAAGGGATTCCAGGCTGGAGCCGTTGATTATATAACGAAACCGTTTGATATCGTTGAAGTAAAAGCCCGGATTCTTACACATCTATCCCTGCGGTGTACAAGAATTGAATTATATATGCGCAATGAAGAACTTGAGAAACGTGTTCTGAAAAGGACACGCGAACTGAGTCTTACGCAGGAAGTATCAATCGATGCTATGGCGAATCTGTCAGAATACCGGGATCTGGAAACGGGAAAACATATTCAGCGGACAAAAAGGTATGTAAAGCTGCTTGCGGAAAGGATGATGACAAAACCAGAATTTAAAAAGCAGCTCAGCCTTGAATTTATCGATTCACTCTATCTGTCCGCTCCGCTTCATGATATCGGAAAGATAGGCATCCGGGACAGTATTCTCATGAAGAAGGGAAAGCTGACTGCGGAAGAATTTGAGGAGATGAAGCAGCATACAATAATCGGGTTTAATGCCATAAAAGCAGCTTCCCGAAAACTGGGAAAGAACTCTTTTTTGAAATCAGCGATGGAGTTGACGCTGCATCATCACGAAAGATGGGACGGAACGGGATATCCCGACGGATTAAAAAGGGCTGCTATTCCGTTGTCATGCAGGGTTATGGCGATAGGAGATGTATACGATGCGCTTATCAGCGAACGTCCGTACAAACCGCCGTTCCCTCATTCGGAAGCAGTGAAAATTATATCTGAATCAAGCGGCACCCAATTTGATCCGGTTATCGTTGCCGTATTTCAGGAAATAAATGAAGAATTTCACAAGATTGCTGTAATTCACGGAGATGATTAATAAGGAATATCTTTTGAGGACTGAATCAGAAAATCATATTTAAATAATCTGTCCATTCTTATAGTATACGATGCCGTTTTATTTGCATTTATACAGCGTTTGTATTTCAGATTTTATCCTGTTTATTTTAATATCTTTTTATCATAACAATTTATTTATTAAAATAATGGAAAGTTATCCGTATACACAATTGACAGCAGTCGTATATGAATTTATTGTAGATACACGTTCAGAAAAATCGGATTAAAATGTTAACATGTATTATTAAGGAATAAAAGAGAGTATGAGAAGACAAAAATCAGTTATCAGTCTGGTTGCTGCTTGTGCATGTACTGCAATCGTTGTGCTTGTATCCTGTTCAACTAAAAAAACATCACCAAAAAAACAAAGTTATGAATTTACGACACTGACGAGGGGGTCAATTGTAAGTACGGTCTCAAGTACTGGAACACTTGCTGTTGTTTCTTCCGTGGATGTACTTGCCGAAATGAGCGGCCGTATTGAGAAGGTGTACGTGGATTACAATTCACATGTAAAAAAGGGACAGATACTTGCGACAATTAATACCGATCTGCTTAAACTTCAGGAAAAATCGGCAAAGGCTTCCGTGGACAAGGCTCAGGCAACATATGACCTTCAATTGCTGACTGTCCAGAACGACAAGACCCTTTTCGACAAAGGGTTCCTTGCGGAATTCGACTACAAATCGGCACTTGCCGCATTGAGTATAGACAAGGCGGAACTTGAATCTGCAAAGGTCTCTCTCGAAGAAATTACGACCGAAATTAATCAGTATGCATACATTACATCTCCCATAGACGGTATAGTGCTTTCCCGTGAAATTGATGCCGGTGCAAGTGTTACGGGAGGCTCCGTTTCTTCTTCTACAACGCTTTTTACGATTGCTAAAAATCTGGAGCAGATGGAAATAGAGGCGGAAGTGGATGAACTCGATATCAGCTCTATCAAAAAAGGGCAGAAAGTAACATTTACAGTGGAAGCTGATCCTGGAGTTGAGTTTAGAGGAGTTGTCAAGGAAGTGCGGCTTGTTCCCGAAACAAGCGATAATCTCGTTTATTATTACGTTATCATTCTTGCTGACAATAAATCAGGGAAATTACTGCCCGGCATGACAGCAAACATTAATTTTATAAAACAGGAAAAAGATGATATTCTGACGGTACCGAGCGCGGCTCTCCGTTTTACACCGTCCACATTAACGGATGCAGAGAAAAGCAGGCTGCTTTTTGCTGCAGGTCTTCCTTCAGGGATGAGTCAGGAGGAGAAAAATACAGCGCTTGCACAGTATGACGAGCAGTTAAAAAATAAACCTTCTGCAAAAGCCGGTTCGGAAAACAAGGAAAGCGGACTGTCGAGTCTTATGGGTGGCGGCAGAATTCCGGGGGCAGGCGGACCTCCCGGCGGCGGCCCGGGCGGCGGCGGAATGCACGAACAACGCCAGCGTACTACCCAGAATGGGCAAAATAAGGAAAATACGACTGATGCAGCAGACGCTGTTACCCGTAAAACGTTATGGTATATCGACAGTAACGGGAAACTTGCAGCTGCCATGGTTCAGGTTGGGATAAGCGATTCTCTTAAAACGGAAGTAAGCGATGCAGATGCTCTTCTGGGAAAAAATATCATTCTTAAGGTAAAGGTAGAGTAGTCTATGTCTGTTATTGAGCTGCACGGAATCAAGCGTCAGTATACAATCGGCGATATAGTCGTCAGGGCTTTGCGGGGCATTGATCTCGATGTACAGAAAGGGGAATTTCTGGCAATCATGGGACCTTCCGGTTCCGGCAAATCGACACTTATGAATACGCTCGGCTGTCTGGACAAACCGACGGAAGGGAGCTACATACTTGACGGTCTGGAAACGTCAAAAGCAAGTACCGATGAATTTGCTGATATCCGCAATGAAAAAATAGGCTTTGTATTCCAGGGATTCAATCTTCTGTCCCGCACAAGCGCTGTTGAAAATGTTGAACTGCCACTGTTTTATGACCGTTCAGGCAAGAAAATAGACGCCCGTGAACGGGCCGTTGCGGCACTCCGCGATGTCGGTCTCGGCGACAGACTTGATCATACGCCCAACCAGCTTTCCGGCGGACAGCAGCAGCGCGTTGCAATAGCACGAGCAATGGTCAAGGATCCTGCCTTTATTCTTGCTGATGAACCGACCGGAAATCTTGATACCGAAATGTCTATCGAAATAATGTCACTCTTTCAGGAACTGAACAGCAGAGGCAAGACTATCGTCATGGTCACGCATGAACCTGATGTTGCAGTGTACTGCAAACGGATTATTACGCTCCGCGACGGTTCCATAGTTTCAGATGTCCCTGTTACGGACCGCCGGGATGCAGCCGGAGACCTTGCTGCCTGGCGCGAAAAAAACGGACATCTTGCGTAGGAGGAACAGTCATGACTGCTGCAAAACTCATTACAGTGTCGATGCGGAGTATTATGCGCAATAAGATGCGCAGTTTTCTTACATCTCTTGGTATTATAATAGGAGTCTGTTCAGTCATCATCATGGTGGCCGTCGGACAGGGGTCTCAGGAACAGATACGGAAACAGATTGCAGCGATGGGGACAAACCTTCTTATGGTTATGCCTCCTGCCGGCCCCCGCGAAGCCAACAGGCTTTCGATGACCGATGTTGAAAAGCTTCGGGCCGAGTCGAGTTATCTGTCTGCAATAACCGGTGAAATAAGGCTTTCGGGTACATATGTCGTAGGCGGGCCGAATTACTGGTCTACTTCGGTATATGGCATTGAGCCTGATTATCTGAAAATTAAGGACTGGAATATACAGGAAGGTGATTTTTTCACGGAAAAGGATATTCAGATGCGGAGCAAAGTTGCCGTGCTCGGGACGACCGTAGCTGCAAAACTTTTTCCCGATAAAGATCCTGTCGGACAGTCTGTCAGAATACTTACGACTCCTTTTACCGTGATTGGTGTGTTGAAGAGCAAAGGGTCAAACTCGATGGGTTCTGACCAGGATGATGTCGTAATGGTGCCGCTTGAAACTGCGGTAAACCGCCTTACCAAGGACCGCAGAATAGAATCGATTGAAATGAGCGTCATCAGCGAAGATCTGATGGAGGAAGCACAAACCGAAGTTACGGCCATCTTGAGGGAATCCCACAAACTTTCGGAAAAGGCCGACGCGGATTTCAGGGTTATGAACCAGTCCCAGATTCTTGAGACAGCTTCGAAGACGTCGCAGACCCTTACAGCGCTTCTTGCTGCAATCGCAGGAGTTTCGCTCCTTGTCGGCGGCATCGGTATTATGAACATCATGCTGGTATCAGTCACGGAGCGGACGCGCGAAATCGGCATACGTATGGCTGTGGGAGCGCGGAAAAAAGATATACTCCTGCAGTTTCTTTCCGAGTCGATGATTCTCAGTCTGCTCGGGGGTGCGGCGGGAATCCTGATTGCCCTGCTTGCGGCATACATACTCCGGACATTCATGAATACACCGACGCTTATAAATCCGGCAGTTATTGCCCTTTCCGCCGGATTTGCCGCCGCGGTCGGTATTTTTTTCGGATGGTATCCGGCCCGCAAAGCCGCGGGATTATATCCTATTGATGCGCTGCGTTACGAATAACTAGTTTGGGAGAAAAAAATGAAAATATATATCCGGGTATTTCTATCAGTCTTTCTGTTTTCAGTATTCGCTGTACCTGATATACATGCTCAATCTGTCCAGGTACAAACCGGCGATAAAAAAATAACCGGACAGCTTAGTCTTTCGGAGGCTCGTTCGCTTGCTCTTGCAAAGTCTGCCGCAGTGCGCAAATATATGCTTGCTGTCGATAAGGCGTCTCTTGTCAAAAAGTCGCAGGATTATTCAGCCCTGCCAAGCCTTTCTGCGTCGGGTTCGGCTGCCTATTCTATTCCCGATTCTTTATCCGACGGACTGTCTGCTTCCGCTGGTCTTTCTGCCTCTGCAACTGTTTTTGATGCCGGAAAAAACAGTGCACTTTCAAAAAAATATGATTTTGCCGTACAGGAGGCGCGTGAAAATCTGCGCGCGGGCCGCATCACCGTTATTGATACTGTCGATTCGGCTTTTTTTGCCGTACTGGAAGATCAGGCATCGCTTGATGCGGCACAGAGCGATCTTGATGCAGCAAAACTCCGTCTGGAAATTGCACAGGTTAAGGCTGAAACAGGTACGCTCTCAAAATCAGACCTTCTTGAGGTCAAATCAGAGATTGCGAGCTATCAGGCTATTCTCGACAAGGCAAAGGCTGCTCTTATTTCAGCAAAAGCAAAACTTTCTTCCCTTACCGGCGGAGCCGCATCGTCCGTTTTAGTTCCAGTCGACTTTTCCGAGTACGATGAATTGATACGGAAACTTGGTTCAATGGACAGCGGAGCTCTTGATGATTTTGTTTCTTCTGTTGTATCCACAGCTCGTTCAAACAGCCCTTCATATTCGTCGTATCTTTTCGCTTCTAAGGAAGCTGGGCAGACGCTGTCAGCTGCGAAGAGGGCTTGTTTCCCGACAGTTTCAGCAGCTTTGTCCGGAGAGTTCAACGCTGATTCGGGAACAATCATTCCCGAATCCGGCGTTACGCTGTCGGCAAGCATGGATCTTGATGTCTGGGTACTTGGAAATACGATAAAGCAGGCACAAAATTCGCTGGAGCAGGCAAAGCTCGATACAATTGATGAAGGCGAAACGCTTGACCTTGATGTCGCACAAGCCGTTTACAGTTGGGTTTCTTCTGCGCTTACCATCCCTTCATCCTCTACAGCCCTTGAATATGCCAGAACTAACTACGAAAACGTACTCGAGAAATTCAAACTTTCGAGTGCAACAGGTTCCGATGTTTCGACGGCGCAGGCTCTCGTCAGTACTGATGAAAAAGCGCTTATTTCGGATCAATACGATTTTCTTTCAAACCTTTCCACGCTTCGAAGTCTGGCCGGTTTCGAAGATGAGTCTGAAATTATTGCAGCAGTAAAATAGGATTTTCACATATAGGGCATCTCTGGAAACAGGGCACACAGGATACAGCTTCCGGTGATGAACAAAAGGCGTTTCATGTACTTTCCGTTTTTCAGCTGCTTTTGCTCCCGGGGTAAAGGCTGTACTTATCGCTTTTTTCTGCTACTGCGGGCTGGAAACGACAACCGGCCTGTGGGGCGGAAGCTATATGGTCATGTAGAAATGCATATTTTAGACGCGTATTGCTAAACATATTCTCTTTCACTATAATTAATCTCTATGACACGTTGTTTTACTATGTTGAAGCCCGGCGTACTGAACCGGCGAATCGTAGGCGAAGTCATAGACCGCCTCGAAAAGAAAGGCCTGAAACTTGTGGGCCTTAAAATGATGCAGATTACGCCGGAACTCGCGGCACAGCACTATGCAGAACATAAAGGCAAGCCTTTTTACGACAGCCTTGTTGATTATATTACTTCAGGCCCTGTCGTCGCAATGGTGTGGCAGAGTGATGACTGTGTAATGCTTGTACGCAAACTGATCGGTTCCACAAGCCCTGCGGAAGCTCATCCTGGAACAATCCGCGGTGATTTCTGCTCGCATACACAGCACAATATTATTCATGCTTCAGACAGCGATGAAAGTGCGGCACGTGAAATCAAACTTTTTTTCAGGGAGAGTGAGATAATCGATTGGGAAGACAATTCTTCTTCCTGGTACTAAAATATTTGTAAGAAGGTATAACATGGAAGCGAAATCTGTCGGTATTATTGGCGGAGGAGCATGGGGAACGGGTCTGGCCCAGGCGATTGCCAGGGGTGGTCACAAAGTCCGGATGTGGGCTCTTGAGCAGGATGTCGCGGATTCCATCAACAGGGAGCACGAAAATAAACGGTATTTACCCGGATATCCGCTGTCGGAAAACCTTTCGGTTACGACAGACATTATAGAAGCTGCGACCGGTAAAGAATTTCTTATTATTGCTTCCCCATCGTTGTACCTTGCAGGCACAATAAAAAAGATTACGTCTGTCCCGAATATAGCGGACGGAACGACATGCATTGCGGCTCTTACGAAAGGATTTGTTCCGGGTGCCGACGGTCCGAAACTCGTGCTTGAAACAATAGAAAATGTGCTGCCCGGTATCTACAAAGGTTGTACCGTTTATATTTCGGGACCAAGCCATGCTGAAGAAGTCGCGATGGGAAAAATCACCGGCCTTATTGCCGCCTGTGAAAATCCGCGCAATTCAATAAAAGTGCGTGAACTGCTTCGTGTTCCCGGCATACTGCCGTATTCATCATTTGATGTTGTCGGTGTGCAGATATGCGCTGCAGCGAAAAACGTCATCGCGGTCGTGTACGGGGCAATGGATGCTCTTGCCGAAACATCCGATCAGTTCGGGGATAACGCCGAATCGCTTCTCATGGCCGCAGGACTTAATGAAATTCAGTCGCTTGGTTTTGCCATGGGGGCGACACATGCCGAAACGTTTACGTCTATTGCAGGAGTCGGAGACCTTGACGTCACCTGTAAAAGTAAATACGGGCGCAACAGGCGTTTCGGACAGGATTTGATTAAAAAAGATATTATGTCGCAGTTCAAGGATCTCGACGACCTCATTACAAATATCAGCAAGCTCGGTTATCTTTCAGAGGGTGCCGTTGCCTGTAAATATGTACACGAAATTGCCCAGAAAAAAAATCTGAAACTTACTATATGCGATGGTCTGTACCGCATACTTAATAAAGAAATAAAGCCGCTCGACTTCATTGGTCAGCTGCT
>DCFX01000007.1 GCA_002314445.1 Treponema sp. UBA1793 | reverse complement strand
AATGCCGCTAAAAAACTTACGGTTGATACGAATAAGGACGGAACGCCTGACGTTTACGGATGGGGACATCCGACGTTTGTAGAAACGCTCAGCAGATGGTGGCACATGCACTGGCTGTGGACTGCAGGCGGCGGAATATTCCCGAAAGAACAGGGTCCGTATACTCCCGACAGGCTGATTTTCAATTCACCTGAAAATATTAAAGCGGTCGAATTCATGAAGAAGATGTATCATGATACGGCTCCTCAGGGTACAAAAACGGTCACAGACATTCATGCAATGTTCGCAAATGGTTCTGTCGCGACCTGTCAGGCTGCCGTATGGACGATCGCAAACTTTAAATCGATGATGACTCCTGACCAGTATGAAAACGATCTTGGCTTTGCCCCGTTCCCTGCTTATTCCGCAGACAAAAAACCAGTGCTCGTTTCATGGGGCAACCCTGTTGCAATTTCAACAAACTGCAAACATCCCGACGAAGCTTTTGAGTTCATTGCATACCTGCACAGCAAATATGCACAGAAACTTGCAATGCGCCGTGCGGCTCCTACAAATAAACTTGTTTATGCTGATTATGCCAAAATTTATCCTAAACAGGCAGCCTTTATCCAGTCATGCCAGAATTTTGAAATGCGTTCAGTTCCTGACATAAAACAGTGGAATCAGTTCGATCATATTTTACAGGAGTCAATCTCAAGCGCGCTGCTTGGCACCCGTTCTGTAAAAGATGCCCTTGACTGGGGACAGAATGAGATGATAAAGGCGCTCAAGAACTGATTTTTATTAATTGCAGCCGGATACTGACAACATGCATCCGGCTTTGTACAGGGGTACTATTTTGAATAAACCTTCACCGTTAAAATCAAACAGGGAAAGTACTACAATTCTGCAGTTCATTCTGCCGGCTGTCATAGTACTCTCAATTTTTGTGTTCATACCGATTTTCCAGACTATTCTGATGTCATTTCAGCAGTGGTCGCTGAGTGCCAGTTCAAAAAGCCATCCGTTTGCGGGATTTAAAAACTATATTGCTGTTTTTGGATTATCCCAGTTCAAAACGATGGGATACGCTACAATCAGTTATACAGTTTTATGCGTTTTTGGCAAAATGATACTGGGACTGTTTGTCGCACTCCTTTTGAATAAGAAATTCGTCGGGAGATCGGTTGTCCGGGGGCTTATGCTCATTCCATGGGCAATGCCTTCCGTCGTTGTATGTAATGTTTTCCTCATTGCCCTTGACCCGAATTACGGCATTCTAAGCGGGATGATTACAAAATTACCGTTTGTCAAAGGCCCGTTCCAGGTATTCAACGGGACGACAAGCGCATTTGCCGCCGTTACTATTATCGGTATCTGGAAAAATTTTCCGTTCATCTCTTTAATGCTCCTTGCCGCACTCGGCGGAATTCCCCAGGACTATTACGATGCAGCTTCCATAGACGGCGCCGGCAGATTCAGACAGTTCCTGTATATTACATGGCCCCAGATAAAGCCAATATGGAATACACTTCTGACGCTGCAGGTCCTGTGGACTGTAAAGGAATTTGAGCTCATTTATCTCATTACAAAAGGCGGTCCGGACAGTGCTACAGGTGTTATAGGCATTGATATATACCTCAACGCGTTCCGCTTTTATAAAGTCGGAATGGCATGTGCAGAGGGTGTCCTGCTGCTTGTGTTCTGCCTGATTTTTTCCATTATTTATTTTCAGAATCAGAATAAAGAAGGTGCATTATGAAGCCGTTCAGAAAAACAGCCGCAGGTATCATAAAATATATGCTGGTTTTACTGGTATGTATTTTTGTTTTACTTCCGTTCGTCATTATGATTTCATATTCCCTGCGCACAACGCAGAATATATTTTCACTTGACCACGGCCTGATACCCAGACAGCCTACATTGCAGGCATATAAGAATGCCATCCAGTCATATAATTTCAGCGGTTCCGGTTTTGGTACCTGGTCGTGGAACAGTTTATGGGTCTGCCTTATCGCAACTTTCATAGCCATAAGTTTTTCCGCAACAATGGGATACGCCATCTCCCGGTTCAGCTTCAAATTTAAAAAACCGCTGTGGTTCATGATAGCGCTGACACAGACAATCCCGTGGATTATTATTCTTATTCCTTATTATATGAATATTGCAAAACTGGGGTTGACCAACAGTCTTGGTGTATTAATGGTAACCTATGCTGCAGTTTTTCTTCCAACAAGTGCATGGCTGTTTGTCGGATTTTTTAACAATATCCCTATAGAGCTGGAAGAAGCTGCAAAGATAGACGGATGTTCACAATGGGGTATTTTTTTCCGTATAATCCTTCCCCTTTCAGTTCCTTCCATTTCCGCCATTTCCCTTGTTGCGTTCGTTACGGGATGGGGCGATTATCTGTTCGCCTCAACAATGATGAAGCGTGCTGCGTTGTGGACTTTACCGCTTGGATTAACAAGTTTCCGCGGCGAATTTTTTATTCAATGGGCAGAAATCATGGCAATGAGCACACTGGTCACTATTCCTATTGTTATTCTGTTCATATATCTTCAGAGATATCTGGTAGATTTGATGTCAGGGGGAGTTAAAGGATAATTATGATAGAAAGAAATCTTTCAAATCTGGCAGAACTTGATAATGCGGAAAGCAGATCAATTAATGCGGAAAATCCTACAGGAGAAAAAGGGAAAGGCGGAACAGCTGCCAGCATATTAGGAAAAAGCAGAAAGGGAAAAGCGTTCCTTGACCTGGAACCGGATACTGAAACAACAATGGCGGATATAAACGGACCGGGCGTTATCCATCATATATGGATAACAGTACAGGACAGTTCTCCCGCAGGAGAGTTTGTCCTCCGCGATCTGATTCTGCGCATGTATTGGGACAATAATGAAAATCCTGCTGTCGAAACACCTCTGGGAGATTTTTTCTGCTGTGGTTTTTCGGCTAAATGCCAGGTGAATTCCATGCCGATTGTTGTTGCGCCGTACGGCGGATTTAACAGCTTCTTTCCGATGCCGTTTCGCAAACATGCACGCATTACAATTGAAAACCAGCACGGCGGCCTTATCCATGCTTTTTTTTACACGGTTAATTACACGCTGGAGCCTGTACCTGAAAACACCGCATATTTTTATGCACAATGGCGCCGGACAAAGTATGCGAACATCGGGGAAGATTATGTTATCGTAGACAACATACAAGGCAAAGGTCAGTATGTCGGTACCTATTTTGCCTGGACAGCGCTTGAACGGTACTGGTGGGGCGAAGGCGAAATAAAATTCTATATCGACGGGGACAGAGACTATCCCACAATCTGCGGAACGGGTGTGGAAGATTATGTCGGCGGCGCATGGGGATTTTATGAAAAAGATCAGCACGGGAATATAAGCAGAGAAGAAACAACGTACAACACACCGTTTATGGGATATCCGTATCACAGTGTAACAAGCGGTACTGTCCCAATATACGGATATGATGCAGTTCCGGCTCACGGACTGTACCGCTGGCACATTATGGATCCGATCCGCTTTGCTCACGATTTGAAAGTAACAATCCAGCAGATCGGACATAACGGCGAACACCTGTTTGAGCGCGCTGATGATATAGCATCAGTAGCATACTGGTATCAAAACGGAAAAGCACAGGCTTTCCCGGAAATTCCCTCAAGAGAAGAACGCATTCCGCGTTAACAGCAGGATTGCTGCTTTTCAGGTTTTAGTATTTTTCTACGGGGGCTGCTCCGGAAAAATCCGGCAGCCCCATTTTATTTTTTTAAACGTATACAGCTTGTATTTACTTTGCGTGTACTATAATTCTGACGCACCAATTTTATATACACCCGCTATGTTGACCATACCCGGTTTTAGTTCTATACTAAATAAGAATTTACCGGAAAGAAATTATCCGGACACTAAAAAGGCCGATGATAACGAAATAACGTTAATATTATTCGAGCTGCTTGATCTTCTTTTTCCATTCACTTCTTTCAAGCCAATTCAGATGATATTTATTTTATGAACAGGTAATTTCCGAACAAGGAGTTTTCTATGGCGAGTTTGAACATGGGACAATCTTTTGATTTTACTGTCGAGAATGTCGACGGACAGATCACTAAAAAATCAGCCGGTAACTATGCACTGGGATATGTAAAGACAAAGGGCAGTTTTATTGTTGAATATATTGGCAGGGCGGACGAAGACATCAACAGCCAGATCAAAAAACACATCGGAGAACATAAAGAATATCAAAGATTCAAGTATTCATATGCATTATCATCCCTTGAAGCATTTGAAAAGGAATGCAGAAATTATCATGACTTCGGAGAAAATAAAAAACTGCACAACAACACACATCCGGTCTGCCCTGAGGGCTCAAACTGGAAATGTCCTGTCTGCGAAAAATAGTACACTGCTGTTTTTCTCTCTGATTTTGCATCAAATTTTACAGTCAGTTTTTCATCTGTCAGAATGAGAAGATGAAAAACTGACTGCATAGATCAATACCGGATTTTAAAGGCTTTTTCTTCCGGATCGGGCGGAATATTTTCTGAACGTACTTTGTCGACACTTATACCGGGATTCCTTTCAATCAGTTCCACTACAGCCCTGAGCGCAGTTTCTTCTCCCTGAACTTCCATTGTAACGCTTCCGTCATATTCGTTACGCACCCATCCGGTAAGGCCAAGCGAAACAGCTGCATGTAAAGCCGTATAGCGGAATCCCACGCCCTGTACATATCCGGTAAAAATGTATTGTATTCTCTGTTTCATCCGTTCACCGTCGTATCACTCATACTATCAGTCTTTAAATATCCCCCTGAAACACAGAACCGGCATCCCTGCACAAATACTGAACAGCCCTTCGTCCCGAATCAACAGCAATAGGCAGTCCGCCGGGACTCCGCAGACGCTGGCTGGCAAAATAAACATTTTTTATACTTTTCGGCTTTGACGGATAACTTTCATATTTCAAGCCCTTTCCCAGAACTGTCATCCAGGACCCCCTGCAGGAACCGAGATACCGTTCGTAAGTCAGCGGCGTCGCTACATCCCAGACAGCAACTTTTCCGGCAGTCTGAGGATATTTTTCCGCCAGTATCTGTATGAAAGCTTTTGCAAGTTTTTCTTTTTCCGATTTATAGGTACCATTCTCTCTGCATGCTTTCCAGAAATCATAACTGTCACCGATGATGCATGAAGTAACAGCGGTACAGCCGGATGGTGCATATCCTGCATAGTCCGCATAATTGCAGACCAGGATAATCGGCTGTGGTATACCTCCGCATATAAACGGATGCTCCGGTACGAACTGTATTCTTTCCGGCAGACCGGACAAATCAGCTTCCACTCCCGCACAGATAAACGTATTAAGAAGCGGCACGACATTTTTATGCATCCGCTTAGTCCACGGTTCCTTAAGCGGAGGATTGAACAACGTATCGACGGCAGAAAGAGTATCGCGGGTAACAATAACCGCGTCTGCCGGAATTGTTTCATTACCGACACGCATGCCTTCCGCTGTGCCGTTGCGGACATACACGCTGTCAACAGCAGTGTTATACATTATTCTACCGCCCAGATGCTGAAAATAATCAGCCATTCTTTTTACCATACCGACAGACCCGCCCTCAGGATATCCTCCGTCACCGGAAACAAGCGTCGCAATCGTAAAAAGCAGGGCACCGGCACTGTAATCGGGACCGACAATATTCTTAATCATCATCTGCAGCAGAGGGCTCTTAAACCGTTTTATATATTCTCCGGCAGTCTCGTTAAAATAAACCAGCATAGAAGGTAAAACAGGCAGCATGCCGAGCAGCATTTGCATCGGAACGGAAGATTTGTACTTCACCTGCACACCGTTTATATCAGTTACAGGCATACTTATTTTTGTAAATTTCCGGATATCCGTACACAGCCGGTTGATTACTTTTGTGTCTTCCGGCGAGATTTCAAGAAAATGACGGCGGAGTTTTTCAAGATCACGATAAAGGCATACTGTTCTGCCGTTCCAGTCAAACACCTGAAACATATCCCGGTTATAGACCTTTACATTGCCGCCCAGTGCGCCGACTTCGCGCCAGAGCCTGTTCAGCGGCGTTTTATCTGAAGATCCGGTCAGCCAGTGCACCCCCCCCTCAAACAAATACCCTTTTCTCTTCCAGCTGGTCGAAGCCCCGCCCGGAAGTGAATCACTCTCATAAATAGTTACATCGAATCCGCTCTGCCGGGCATAAATGCCTGCAGAAAGCCCTGAAATTCCGGCACCAATAATTGCTACCTTTTTTATGATATTATCCTCCTGGATACTATCGACAAACCTGCCGTATCCCGGACAGGAAAGTTCGGGATTCATCATTATCTGTATTTATGTACCTACAGTATTATAACAGATATCGGAAATTTTATCTTGCACAGACCTGAAAAAAAGAAAAGAAATAACGCGGATAACTGAATATTTTTATAATACAAAATGTTGCTGCAGGTATATCAGGAATTGATGGTAAATCAATTTTTTTAATATTGAAAAGTATTTTATTTTTTAAGTCAAAGAATAAATAAGACAGGCAAAATCATAAAATTCCACGCCATGGAATTTTATGTACCATACCATGGAATTTAAAAAAGCCGCACTCAAGAATGGCAATATGTTTAATCATAGCTGAAATAAGTCTGTATAAAAAAAATATCTTGTTTTCATCTTTTGCGACAGACGCAATCTATAAAAGCGCGGGTCTTTCCCGTATGGCTCACTCTGCAAAATCCTCTGACATTTTATGCTGTTTGCAATATACTCTGTGCTACAGAGAAATCAGGAGAACTAATATGTCATGTACAACAATTCTTGTCGGGAAGAACGCAACGTACGACGGTTCAACGTTCATTGCACGAAATGACGATTCGTCTTCAGGCCACTTTACGCCGAAAAAATTCGTAGTGATTCGGCCGGAAGATCAGCCGGAAGAATACACGTCAGTTCTTTCACATGTACGGATCCGGCTTCCGGAAAATCCGCAGCGTTATACGGCAATGCCGAATGCGGTAAAAGGAAAAGGCATATGGGCGGCAGGGGGTGCGAATGAAAGCAGCGTGACTATGACTGCTACGGAAACAATCACGTCGAACGAACGTGTGCTCGGAGCTGATCCGCTGGTGAAGTATTGTGAAGCAACAAACAGCGAGCCTGAGAAAACCGGCGGTATCGGCGAGGAAGATATTGTCGTCATCACGCTGCCGTATATTCACACGGCACGCGAAGGTGTGGTACGGCTTGGTGCACTGCTCGGGCAGTACGGGACGTATGAGATGAACGGCATTGCATTTTCCGATGTACATGAAATCTGGTGGTTTGAGACAATCGGAGGCCATCACTGGATGGCACGCCGCGTTCCCGACGACGCATACGCGGTCATACCAAATCAGCTGGGAATAGACGACTTTGACCTTCAGGATGCGCTCGGAGAACAGAAGAACCATATGTGCTCCGCCGACCTCGCGGATTTTATCGCAGTAAACCACCTTAACCTTGACAGCGGAAAAACAGTGCCTTCCAATACCGGCTTTAATGCACGGGATACGTTCGGAAGCCACGACGATGCGGACCACGTCTATAACACACCGCGCGCGTGGTTTATGGAGCGGTATTTTAATCCGCATACATCAGTGTGGGACGGACCTGATGCAGAATATACACCCGCATCCGACAACATTCCGTGGTGCAGAAAGCCCGAAAAGAAAATAACCGTCGAGGATGTAAAGTACGTTTTATCGTCACACTTTCAGGGCACACCGTACGATCCGTATGCAGCGTACGGAGACCCTTCACAGCGCGGTGCGTTCAGGGCAATCGGAATAAACCGCAACGATTTCATGGCACTGTTCCAGATACGCCCATACGGCCCGCAGTACGGCAGCACTATTGAATGGCTTGCGTTCAGTTCGAATGTGTTTAACGCACTGGTGCCGTTCTACGCGAACTGCAATACCACGCCTGAGTATCTTTCAAACACAACGGAAGAAGTTTCAACGGAAAATTTTTACTGGACAAACAGGCTCATTGCGGCGCTCTCCGACGCGCATTACGGCAAATGCCTTTCTCATATCGAACAGTATCAGCAGGCGGTGCAGTCACAGGGACACGAGATTATTAATTCATACGACGGGCTTCTGGCTGCGGAACACGACACTGCAAAACAGACGGCGCTCTGCGAAAAGGCAAATGGTGAAACGACAGCCATGCTCAAAAAGGAATCACAGACGGTGCTGAACAATGTTCTGTTTGAATCAAGCTGTCTCATGAAAAATGCATTTGCCCGTTCCGATGCGTAAGCCTATCTGTCTTCAAGCGCGAGTTTTACGGCAAGTCCTGCAAAGATGCATGCGAAACCGCGCCCGACATTTTTCATGATGCTCTTCCTCTGTACAACAAGATTCCTGATTACTGCGGCAAGTAACCCGTACCCGGTAAACAGTACCAGCGTCATCACCATAAAGATGAGGCTCAATATAATCATGCACTGCGTTTTGTTTTCTGCCCCTGCAGGTATGAACTGAGGCAGAAAAGAAAGGAAGAACAGGGTCAGTTTCGGGTTCAGCAAGTTCAGCACAATCCCTTTTGCGGCAACATGTATGCACTGCGGCGCAATGGTATCCCTGCCGAATTCTATACTGCCTGCCGTTGTCCATGTCTTCCATGCCAGATACAAAAGATATGCCGCTCCTGCATATTTTATTACCATAAAGACTTTTGCACTCATATTCATTATTGCAGAAAGTCCCAGAATGCACGCTGCCATATGAGGTACAATACCGAACGTACATCCAACCGCCGCAGCCACGGCATATTTTGCATTTTTTGACAATCCCGTATTTATGGTGTATATTACACCTGTTCCGGGGATGAGGACTACAACCAGTGCGGTAAGTATAAAACTGAGTGTTATCATGCTCTATCCTTTAATATTAAATAATTTTGCTGTTTATACAGGCTCACTTCTATGACGCATATAACGGATCGGCATTCCTTATAGAAGCACCGTAATATTGTTTCAATTCCGTAAAGGCCAGATATACTTCTTCGGGTATGCCCACATGTGCAAGAAACTTTTTGCCCTGCGGCCCATATCCTTCTTTCGTGTCCGACAGCCTTGGAATCTCTCCCATCAGCAGTGTGATATACCTTTCAGGCATCCACATGCCGGCTGTATCCTTTTTAAATTCCAGCCTGTCGTCTTTTATTACCAGCTCTGCGGTATATGCCGCGTAATTAATTATTATTTTATCCGGCTCATACTTCCGCAGCACTGCATCCATACGCAGCTGCATCGGCGCATCCTGACACAGAATAATGCTGTTGAATGACACACCCTTCTCTTCCAGTAAATCAAGCAGATATGTAATATTATTTCCGCAGTTTGTCGATCTGCATTCCAGAAAATCAGGCTGCAGATGATATTTATACTGCAAATATCCGGAAAAGAGCTCAGCTTCCGTCATTCCGTCTGTGTTCATCCCCGGAACGGCCTCTTTCATTTTCAGGCGTAACGTATCTGTCGTATGACCGGCGCCTCCTGCAATAACATATTTTTTTGCAATAGTGTTCCGCATCGCCTGCGCCAGTACATCTCCACCGGCAAGAATACTACCGCCGAAAAGGACCATTACATCTGCAGCCCTGAACCCATACTTTTCCTGCAGCGTATCAGCTGTAAGTTCCGGAACGTCTCGTTTTCCAAGAAAGCTCCCCAGTATATTAAAGCGTTCCGCTGTTTTAGTATCCATAACTGCAGACTCCCCCTGTTGATTTGTTTTCAAACTGCTCCGGCTACATTCCTATATGGTTCAGCAGTCCGTAAACCAGAAATGCAGGCCAGACAATCGCTTTCAGAAAGCCTAGTACACCAAGCCAGAAAGTTGCGGCATGAGAAAGAAAGTAAACAACTGCGCCAATAAAACCGATTCCGTATACTGCACCCGCAGGTCCGGTACCATTGTGATTACATCCCATACGATTCCCCCGTTTAAAATACAGTCTTTATACTGCCAGATACCAGTATTATAGAGAACTTCTAAAAACCGAAGTTTTCAGAACTGCCCTATGCTCTTACACAGAAGTGTATCAGGATATTCCTGTTTTATTCAATGGGAATTATGCTTTCAACAATATATTTGTCGGATACAGGATGTTTTAAATACAGCTCATAGTACCTTTTTATATGGTTTCCACCTGCTGTGAAAGCAGCCTGATCCTGCAATTGAAGAACATAAAGGCGAACGCCGAATATGTACAAGAAAAAAAAGGCAGTCCTGTTGGTCGATGACTATCCCTTTATCCATGAATTAATATCAAAAAGTATTTTTTTTATTTCATCATCATCATCAGGAACATGTCCCATTTTATAAAACATGTATTTGTATTGTTTATTACTATATATATCCTGAATATATTTGACCGATTCAACAGGGCTACTGTAATCATATAATCCTTGCACAAAAAGAATTGGTATATTGATTAAGTCATATTCTTTAATCGGTTGATAATCAAAAAAACTACTCCATCGGTTATATGGCCAACCTAAATAGAGCTTGTTCATTGAATATGGATCTTTTTCAACAGCCTTACTTACTTGGAATATTTTTGAACATTCCGCTCTATATTCTTCAGGCATCGGCACAGCACTATTCGCAACTATTCTAAAACAATCATATTGGCTATAGCCCCCAGCTCCCCATATTATTATTTTTTCTATTTTCGTTTTATTTTGCAAATTATTATATATTTTAGGCAGAAGCAAACCACCTTCAGAAATGCCAAAAAGAATGACGTTATTGTAATTTTTTACGTCTAAATAACCATCAATCGTTTGTGTATATGCAGTAACCAATCCTTCAACGGTATAATTTTTTAATTTTTCAATATTACGCACACAATTCTCACCAAGTGTAAAATTAAGCTTTTCGGGAATTGCAATATCATATGTATCCTTATATGTTTTAGTAATAAAATAAGGAAATTCTACACTTTTCCATTTACCTCCTTCTTTTACACCTAGTACAGAATTCATACCACTACCGTTGATAAAAATAATAAGATCTGATTTATTTGAACACATAAGATATAGATTTCTATTATTAACAGTCTTTACTTCAATTCTTTGGTATGGATTTTTTGATATTGTTTGACATGAAGTAAAAAAAATATATATAATTATTAATTCAACAAATATCTTTATAATACTCTTCATATTTTCCTCCACGCCGAAGGCTCCCACCTAACATTAGTTTAACCCGCAACACCGGTCGCAAAGCGAACGACACAAAACATGCAAAAAAATTACAAAGTTGAAGCAGTTGTCAGGCATCTCTAATTCACAAATCTATCGCCAATAAAATACCAGACAAGTGCTGTATTATATACGGCATCCTGTAAACATATATGTGAAATAATATTTTTTTTATTTTTTTCTAAATCAGAATACTTAATATCATTCGCATCGTTTGGAATCAATGAATAATTAAGTGCAAAGAAGGCTCTACAATTTAATACAAATTCCTCCCATAGATCATAAGTATTAATTACTTTTTTATCGGAAAACCCCAGTTTCTCAGGCATTTTTATTTCTAATTCATTGTCTACAACCAATGACTCAGAAACAATTGTATCCACATTTGAATTTGAATATAATTTTTCAATAAATTTTCCCCCAATAGTCTTAGACCAATCCATCTCCATTTTATTATGATAACCTTTACTGTAGCTATTAAAAGGACGAGCATCACAATGAGAAGGCATACATGTATCTGAAACAAAATGACTAACCATATAAAAATATGTTGCTAATTGAGTTTCATTTGTACACACCTTTGGATTAATTTCAGACACTCTTTTCTTATTTATTTTATTTTGAATATTTGTATCGCCAAGAATTATTAAATCGCTAATTGTCGTAACAAAAGCATCTATCCGATTCGGAATATGCTCCCCCGGTTTTGGATTTGCCTTATATGCTTCTTGCCACCATGTAGTATCTAATATTTTGTCGTCTTCCAGGTATTTTATCACTTCTCTGTTATAACCAAGCTTATTTATTAAATCTTTTTTCAAAACGACAAACCGCTTATCACGTTTTTCCATTTTTTCTAATTTAAAAATATGGTTATCGACATCGCCTCCTCCTAATTTTGAATCATTTTTATCAGGGAGCCAGCAAGCAATATAGGAATCACGAATATTGTCTTTCAGCAAATCTAAAAAAGGAAACTCAGGATGAGTAGATTCAAGATATTGAATTGCCCGTAAACAAATCCAGGCATGTGCTATGTGATCCATAACAAACCTCCTAAATAATACTTTCCTTAATGGTTCGTGCATTTGCTGATTCAGGTTAATTAGTTTGTACATGTTGTTTATTGCCAGATTGCAATAATTCCACCAAAAAGAATATACGTTAAACAAAATAAACCATTATTTATTATTAATACCTTTAATTTTCTTCCTTCCCAAAGCGTATTAAGACTATGCGTAACTACAAAACCTATCCACACAATAAAACCTGCCAGCATTCCTTTAATAAAGTCTGTTATCTGTAAACTATTTATTATTATCATTAGTACAGAAACAAACAAAAAGGAGGAAACAATACCGGAAATAAAAAGAAATGACATTTTTCTTTTTTCTGCTTCACTCATTTCATGTTTTTCATCTATTCCCAAAGCCTTCATCCAGGGTTTTGCAAACAGTAATGGTGAATACCAAATCCAGCTTAATACAAAATTAACTAATGAAAGAACCACAAGTGGAAAAAAAGAAAGATTAAAATTGATCATAAGCTATTCCTCCATGATAACTATAATTCCTTATTAATCCAAAAAATGAAATTCATTTCTCATACAGCGGCAGTACAGCTTTCCGACATCGATTATATATTTTTTCTGTGTAAACAATTATTTTTTTCGATGCAAGCTATACCATTCCTTTAAAATGTAATTCAGTATATATTTTCCCCCAATGCACCAATGGCAAAAAGCATTGATGTAAGCAGATAAAAAATAAAAGAAGCTCCGCGCCGCCGAAACAGGCTGCAGAACTTTCGGTTCCATGCAGAATGATTCAATAAACAGGTACAGCGATTGAAGGAACCATGTAATTATTCTTAGTTTAACACATCTATTCAGAAAAACAGTTATATTCAGTAACTATTTCTCCAATCTCTATAAAAATATATATTGACTCAGCCAGTATACACACTTATAGTACTACTATTATGGATACCATTAATACCACAGGCTTTCCGTCTCCTGCACAGGGATACGAAAAGGAAACATTCGATTTTAACCGGATACTTATTAAGCAGGCGGCAGAACATTCTGTACAGCGAATACTGGGGGAACGGGAACTTTATTCGATTGACGAAAATTTTGTATATCTGCCTGCCTGGCAAAACATTGAATATACGGAAATAGCACATGATCATTATCACAAACATGCAGCGCTGTACGTATGACAGGCCGACCTGACGATAAAGGAACTATAACCGAATAACTTTTTTAATTTCAGGAAAAAGTATATACGTACATGCACAATGTCTGCGCATTACTTACGCAATGATTGTCTATGTACATACGCAAGTTCTGCGTATGACATGCACAAGTTCTGTGCATGTACATGGACAAAGCCTGTATGCTGCACAGACAGCTGTAGTTCATGTCTTATCCGGATACTGCGTAGTACATGCGCAGCTCTTATCTATGACTTGTCCGGAGTCCGCATAGTACATGCGCAATACCTGCGTACGTCATGTCCGGCTCCTGTACAAGTCACAGGCAGTTACTGTCTGTGTAAGGGAACCTGTATATAAAATCACGAATCACCGCCTCGGGCTGCCCGCAGTCCAGCTGCCCTGATTCCGGATAAGCCATCCGGCCGCCAGCCATCCGGCATTGAATACGCCGGAATCGTCTATTCAATGGGAATCATGATTTCCACGGTACATGTATCGGATGCAAGATTCCACTCTTTATATGATTCTATTGTGGGATAGCCAGACTGTCTGTATTTACTCTGCGGCAGGAATTCTTCATGAATCCGTTTCCATGTATTTCCCAGAACATTTTCCGATATTTTTCCTTCTGCAGAAAATATGAGCCACTGTAAATCGGGATACATGTAACTGTCAAACCCCTGATGATCAGCTGCACATTCTATGCCGACCATGTAATCATTGCGTCCTTCTGCGTCAAATCCGAAACATAAACCAAGTGTTTCCTGTCCAGCCTTTCCGAAGCTTTGGATTTTTTCGTAACTGCCGTCAGCCTTACATACAGCCCATGTTCCGCCGCCTTCCGGTGTGACAAGCCTTCTTCCGACAACTTTAAAAGATTTCCGCTCTGCTACCTGATAGTCCATTTCAAATACCCCCTTTATGATGAGTGTGAAGTTGAGGCGGGAAAAGAATTTCAAATTTGTTTCAGGTTTTCTGGCCATATTGGGCGCAACGCCATGCATGCGCTTGAATGCAACAGAAAATGTGTCGGCAGATTCATAGCCGTATTTTATCGCAATGTCGATAATCCTTTCACTGGTGTTTTGAAGTTCATATGCAGCACAAGTCAGCTTTCTCCGTCTGATATATTCAGACAACGGAATTCCTGTTACCTGAACAAAAAAACGTTGAAATATTGCAAACGGACACGCCATAATTCCGGCTATCTTATCTGTGTCGATTTCACCGCACAGATGATTTTCAACATAGCCGATAACCTGATTCATTTTATCAACCCATTCCAACTGAACAACTCCTTTCTCATCGAGTATACCCCAACCAGAGAGAACGTATCCGGCATTCACTGTACACTTTTTAACGTCTTATTTCAGCTGCTTCACATATTTTTCATTTATAATCACACAGACCGTCTGCATGAAGCGGCCAGATAATCTTTTTTCTGTTTTCCGGTGAAAAATACGTATTGTATGCTGCCTGATTCTGCTTTCTGGTTATAAAATAGTACATATAATTCCACGTCTTTTTGTCTATATACACTCCGTCAAATATTTTTTCCGTCCCGTCAAAAACGGAAACATAATCCCCGTCTTTTTTGTAGTTGAATGTATATCTGCCCCCGACAGCATATTTCGCCATGTTATCATATAAACCAAATTGATCAAAATTTGAATCTATTACACAGGTAAATGATTCTTTGCCGGCATTAACGATGAATCCCGTAAGATAATACCGTGCGGGAACCGCGCTGAACTGAAAACAGACATCATTGCAGAATGAATAATTTACCGGATAATTAAAATACCACTGCCTGTGTATGTCATCGACAAAATTATATTTTATATACTGCTCATATTTTGCCACGAACGGATCTCTATCTTCTATATATTTGATATCCTGCCTGTATAAAACATCGCAATAGTTTACCGGCACCAGAACTTTATCGGTATATGCATGCAGCATATCTGCACAGTCATCATGTATCGATTTTAAATTATGAAAATCAATATATCCCGGAGTCCCTTTATAAATGACCCTTATTGATGATTTGTCTCCGAGAATATCAAAGCCCCAATAAGAGTCATCCTCGGAATGCGCCTGTTCTGCTGTTTCTATCATAACGCATTCATTTTCCGCTGCCGTCAGAATTCTGCAAGTCTGCGGGTAGTCCCGGTAAATATCAGATTTCGTTTTAACTCTTGCATATATTCCTTCGGCATATATCCGGGCCGTCCCAATACAAATCAGTATACCAGCCAATATTTTTTTCACGATTCACCTGTCCTTCAGCAGCAAAACTGCCAGTATCTATTCTGAGTTCAAAATTCATGCATAACAGTAAAGATACATAAAAATATAATTCATCCGCACATTTCAGGCAATGCCGCTGCTGAATAAATAGACACTATTCGAATCTGAGTGTATTATAGCCGTTATGAAAAACGAATTGAACTATCGCAACGCAACTGTAGAAGATGCAGAACTCCTCATAAAAATATATAATGCAGCGTTTTATGAAGATTACATAAAATATGGAACATGTCCTGCGTACGGAAAATCAGTGATTGATATGCGGAAATCAATTACGGAATTTCCGAAAACAGTAATAGAATACAATGAGGTTCCGGTGGGTGTCTTGTCTGTAAAGGATAACGGAGACAATAAATATTATACAGGCTGCCTTTGCGTTGTGCCGGAATATCAGAGAAAGGGCATAGGCTCTGAAGCGGTTAAGTATGCAAAGAATTATTATAATGATTGGAAAGAATTTTCATTAGTCACTCCTCTTGATAAAATTCAGAATATTGAATTTTATGTAAATAAATGCGGTTTTGTCATAGACAGAATAGAAATGGATGGCACTGTAAGGGTTGCACATTTTGTTCTGGAGCGTAAAACAAAATGTGTATAAACGGCACCGGTCGCAGTTCACAGCCATAGCCGGGAACCGGAAACAGTACTTTATAAGCAGGTCCCGTGCAGCGGCAGTTTCAGTCCATATTTCGGACAAAACTGTTAACACTTTCTTTGAATTCATCGTTTTCTTCACAATAGAACAGGTACCCGCCGTTAATTTTTTTGATTGTTTCATTATTCGATAAAACCTTATAGCTGAAATTTTCAGGTAAAGCTTGCCGGACATACTGCCGGGAGAACGCCGCATTATAGCAGTTATTATTTTCTATCTGAAAGCATTTTTTATAGAGTTGATGTAGTAATTATTATTATATTCCCGTCCATACACATTGTTTTTACTGATTATCTGATGTACAAAAATACACATATGTTTAAAATCTCAAAAAAATAAAATTAATAAAAATGCCATACGGCACTTTTATTTTCGCACCAGCCATAATTATTTTTCAGACACAACAGATATACAGAATATGAAAGTATCTTCTTTTTACCTTGTACAATGTATAGAAAATTCTTCGTATATCCTGTATACTGGTACTCATCAAAAATATGCTTCCTGACCTGAGAAACAAAACAATAACGCGTTACTACCGCGAAAAGATTTATCAAAAGATATAGTCTCTACGCTGAGAATGATACGTTCTTTATGCAGAGCATTCAGAACAAGGAAAGGCAGTCATATTATTATACAAGGAGTTGATATGAAATCAAATTTTGAGTTTACCTTAAAAGGAAAGGATTGGAGTGTTCCTTTCTTTGTTTTCTGGGTATTGTTTATGATTTTTTATATACCGATGCTGGTACTGCCTTGGAGGACATCCCCGGATACGCAGTCCGGAAAATATGAAAGTATACTATTGCCGGTAGTATTTTTAATTATGATGCTTTTCGCATATCCAGCGTTCACCATAGTATTTCTCAGAATAATGCTGAGCAAGCTGGCAATCAGGGGAAAGGCATTCAGCTTTAAAGGTAAAATCAGTACACTGCTTGGAATTACAATAAAGGGAACGCTGCTGAGCATTATAACATTAACAATTTATCTTCCCTGGTTTATGCGGAACTATTTCGCATATATAGTTTCAGAAGTAAGTTTCAATGAAGCACCTCCTTCTTTCATTGGTAAAGGCGGTAAGTTATTTAAGTACATCTTACTTTCGTTAACACTTCCTCTTATTGCCCTGATTGCTTTAATGACTTTTTTAAGTTTTAATGATTCATTTCGAGAAAGTACAGGTTTTTCTTTCTCTGTAAAAATCTCCATCATCATATATGGTTTAGCATGTATCATGTATATACCATTTCTGTATCTGCTTTATAAATGGTATATTAATATCCAGTGGCGGAATAAAAAAATATGCCTTGCTGCAAAATTCTGGAACACATGCGGATATATATTGGGACAGGTGTTACTGACTGTCCTCTGTGTCGGTATATACTTCCCTGCTGCATATTTAAAAATATACAGATACTTCATCAACAGAGTGAGAGTATTTGATGATGAGACAGAAGAAGGAACGCTCGGGTTTGAAGGCCCCGTAAAAAAAGGTTTTTTACTTATCTGGGGACAGGCTCTTCTTTCCATAATAACTGTCGGGTTTTATCTTCCCTGGGCCTATGCTAAAGTCGGCTCATGGGCTGCGGCTTTTACATACTACGATGATAAAGTGAAAGGTATAGAGAGTACTGAAAAAGCGCCAATGATTGAATAGTATCTCTTTTTACTCTGAAAGCCATGCGGATTATTTGCGGGCTGCATGGCTTTCAGGATATACAACACGGGCATGAAAATACGGATAAAGTAAATAGTAAAAACAGCGCAGGAAAAATATGAAGAATGTCATACAGTATCTGCAGAGTAAAGAGACTGAAGAGCGGATAATAAAACTAATCACAGATAACATTGTTCTTTATCAGAAAATTGACACGGATGAAAAGATACAGTCGTTTTCAGGATTATTATATAATCAATTTGTCAAAGAATGTGTTCAGAACAATCAGTATATATCATTGTCAAATAAAACAATGAATGCGGTAAATGATGTATACAGAGAATTGATACGTAATTTACGGGTATTAGGATGCCAAAAATATTCCTATGAGCAGTTATGCGGCATTGTGGGCGCACACAGGCAGAGACTGATACTGGCAATAAAATCAAATGAATATGATGATCTTACTAATCAAATACTTATTCCATGCGCGGAATACAGCGGAAAGTTCCAGAGTCAGATATTGCGAACGGACGTAAACCGGTTAACAGAACCTGTTATTGATATCGGCTGCGGAAAGAATTATGAACTGGTAAAAGCATTGCGGAGCAGCGGATATTCGCAGGTATACGGGCTGGATCAGTATATGTCTGACGACATAAAAATACTGTGCAGCAACTGGTTCGATTACAGTTTCCTGAAAAATACATGGGGAACGGTAATTGCCCACATGTCGTTTTCAAATCATTTGAGAAGATCATTAATTAATACAGATTGTAATCGAATAAAGTATGAGGAAAAATATCTGGAAATACTTGAATCACTCAAAGAAGGTGGCGTATTTATATACACCCCTTCAGTAAAGGAGATTGAGGACAGGATTGTCTGCGAAAAATATAAAATAAATTATTATAAAAATATAAATGACGAAAATCTTGATACGGTGTATGTAAAAAAAATACTGTAGTGGTTTCGCCTGCCTGCATCACTTTGCTGCAATACGCCCGGACTGGTGAATATCGTATAAACATGGCAAGACACAGACATTGTAAAGGAGCAGTAAAATGAAATATTACGTATTGGAAGGTTCGTTTGCAGAAAATCTTCCCGGAAAAGATGAACTGCAAAAAGCGATTGATGCACATCTTGCGTATCTTGAAGCAGGATTCGAGGACGGCTCAATTCTTGTTTCCGGGCCTAAGCCAGGAACTGGCGGCGGCATTATCGTTGTTAAAAGCGATGATATTGAAAAATTCTGTAAGGATGACCCGCTTGTTCAGGCGGGAATTCAGGAGTATCGCATTACGGAGTTCAAGCTGCATAACTGCCAGGGCTGCCTCAGAACCTGGTTTAACGAATAATCCCTGAAATTCTCCTGCAGTCTGCCTATTTCAGATTCCTGCCGTACAGAGCGCTCAGAAAGGCAAGATGTGCGGCGTTCTTTTCCGTGAGGGCATCTTTGTCCATACGCCACGACCAGTTCGTGCCTGTCGTTGACGGAACGTTCATCCGTGCGCAGTTGTCAAGCTGCAGAATGTCCTGCATGGGGACAACCGCGTAGACGGCTGTGGAAGCAACTGCTGTCTGCACCATGCGGGCGCAGAGTTCTCTGTCTGCTGCCATACTGCGCGCTTCTGTTTCTGTCATTTCCCTGCCGGTTACATATTCTGCGACAAGCTGCACTGTCTTGTCAGATGCCTTTTCAAGCCAGCCCTGCATTGTATCGTTATCGTGCGTTCCTGTATAAACGACGCAGTTTGCCGTGTCGTACTCGTGCGGAAGGAATGAGTTTTTCATGCCTTCGCTGCCCGCCTCTTTCGGATCGAACGCAAACTGAAGTACTTTCATGCCGGGGAACCCGCAGGTGTCGCGGAGCGCACGGACTTCGTCCGTGATTACGCCGAGATCTTCTGCAATAATGGGAATGTCGCCGAGCGCTTTTTTTATTGCATTGAACAAATCAATTCCGGGACCTTTTATCCATTCCCCGTTTACCGCGGTCGGTTCTCCGTAAGGAATTGACCAGTACGCCTCAAAGCCGCGGAAATGGTCAATACGCACGCAGTCGACAAGCTGGAGGATACGGCCTATGCGCGCGCTCCACCATGAATAATTATCTGCTTTCATCGCCTTCCAGTCGTACAGCGGATTGCCCCACAGCTGGCCTGTCGCAGAAAAGTAATCAGGAGGAACACCGGCTACGTTTTCAGGCACCCCGTGCGCATCAAGCTGAAAGAACTGCTGGCTGGCCCAGACATCTGCAGAATCCGGTGCCACGAAAATCGGAATATCACCGATTATGTCTATACCGAGTGAGTTAACATATCTTTTGAGGGAAAACCACTGCTCAGCAAAGAAAAACTGTATTACTTTGATTTTTTCGATATCCAGTGTATGACCGCTGTCCCATTTTGAGACAGCAGCAGGGTTACAGGATGCAAGGTCACGAGGCCAGAATGAATTCCACATCCCTTTTACGCCGCTGATCCCTGCTTTGCGTGCTTCCTCATCGTAATACTGTTTGATGCTTGTAAAATCGGCATATCCGTTAAGCCAGGCGGCATTATCGTTTTTGAACACTTCGTATGCCGTACGGTCGACCTTTGAACAATGCATGAGAAAATATCCGGCACACGTAAACAGAACGGGAATTTTCCACCAGACGACAGAACCGAAATCAATTTTGCCGTCAGTAGTGATATAGCCGGGAGGGATGATATCGGCCTTGTCTGCCCAGCCTTTTCCGGCAAGCATGTCAAGATCTATAAGCAGCGGATTCCCGGCGAACGTTGAAAACGATGCGTACGGTGAATCCCCGTACCCGGTCGGGCCGAGCGGCAGTATCTGCCATAATGTCTGATGAGCTTCGTGCAGCCAGTCAGCAAATTTATACGCGCCCTTCCCGAGCGTGCCAATACCTGGGGTTCCGGCCAGAGATGTCGGATGAAACAATATTCCACTTCTTCGCGTAAATCTCATATCCATAACCTATCATATTATGACAAAAGTGTCACTAGGGAAAAGCCACAATATATTACTGTATACTGCCGCCGTCGGCCTCCCCTGCAATCATCCATGGGGCCTTTTCCTTGATTGACTCCATATCTATTCCGGAAACCAGTTTTTCAATCGATAAAAGAAGATCTTTCAATCTGTCAATTGTATTCTGTATGTAGATAAAATAGTACACCTGAGTCCCCTTTTTGTGGCTCGTAATCATACCTGTATCCTTCAGTATTTTGAGATGGTGAGAAATTGCCGGACGTGAAAGGTGTGTTCTGGCAGTAATGTCTGCCACGTCAATACCGTCCGTTCCGGCTTCCGCAAGTATAAGCAAAATGCGCTGACGCATCTCATCACCGAGCGTAAGCATATAAGGACCGCAGATGAGGAATTTTTCGCGTATCTTTTTTATTTCGTCTTTTATCATTTCTTCCAGCATAGTTTACAACTTCCCAAATCAATTCGTTAATTAGTTTAATCATATTAGCAGAGTTTTATCTTGTCAAATGAAAAACGCGGACATAATAAATCAGTTTAAAAATATTGACCTTTAGTATTATTTCCAGTATATTTCGTTTATAAGTTCATTCGTTTAAGTTATTAAACCTTTGAACTAAATAAACAAATACTGACTTATTAAAGCAGGCAGGAGGATTTTACTTTATGCATCGTTTCTTCAAACATCCCTGGGCAATTATCATTATATGCCTTGGAATTACAGGCGTACTTGGGTACAAACTCAAGGATGTCAAACTAAACAATTCTGTCAGGCAGTTCTTCCCGCAGAAGCACGCGTCGTACAAACGTCTCATCGAAACAGAGGATACGTACGGCAGCACCGTTGTCATTGGAGTCTCACTTGAATCTGACAAAGGATCCATCATTACTCCGGAAAATATTGCCATAATCGACAGAATTACGACACAGATTGAAAAACTGGACAATGTCGACAGAGTCGATTCACTCACGAACATTGATTACATATACGGAAAAGACAATGCACTTGTGGCAGGAAATCTTATCGGACTTGCGCGCGGTGAGGATGGTCTGTATCCGCAGCTTACCGAAGAGCAGATAAATACCGTTAAGCAGAACATTGCAAGCTGGAGCGATATGTACAATCGTGTCATCATTTCAGATGACGGACATGCAGCACAGATGCAGATTACGCTCGCAGCAAACAATCATCCGGATCTGACCAAAAAGCAGGAATCGGATGAAGTCGTCCGCCAGAAAATCCTGGATCAGATACGTGAAATAACGCAGAAGGAAACAAAAGACAGCGGGCTTAACGTCATTTACTACGGAGATCCCGTTCTTACGGAAAGTTCGCGGAATTTCATGATGAGTGACCTTGAGCGCCTTATTCCGCTTGTTGTCATTGTCGTTCTTATTACGCTCTTTCTCAGCTTTAAAACAATTGACGGTACGTTTCTTCCTCTTATTGCGGTGCTGATGGCGACAATCTGGACGTGCGGTTTTATGTCCCTGCTCCATTTTACGTTCACTATTGTTACAAGCGTTATCCCTGTTGCTCTCATTGCATGCGGTTCCGCATACGGCATCCACATGCTTACGCATTATTACATTGCGCTTGATAATTTCACAGGGACGCTTACAAAAGAGAAACACAAAGAAATCATCATGGAAGGTCTCAAGGACGTATGGGTTGCTGTATTCCTTGCTGCACTGACTACCGTCCTTGGTTTTATTTCGCTCGTATCAAGTCCGATTGCTCCGCTCCACAGTTTTGCAATATTTACGGCGCTCGGCATTGCATTCTCACTGCTTCTTTCCGTGACATTCATTCCGGCACTTCTCATGGTAAAACCGCTCAGCAAAGTCGGGCATAAATCAAAGGGAATGGAACATCTTACAAACAAAGTCCGCACAAAGATGGAAGCACACACGAACCGCCTTTCCGAAAGAGCTGCACGAAAAACAGGAAGCAGCACAGAAGAGCAGTCAGTTCTTTACAGCATTTATCATTTCTTCTGCGGCAGCAAACCACGGCTGTATTTATTCTGCGCCCTGATTGTCCTCTTTTCGGGAATCGGACTTTCAAAACTGCACGTCGATACAGCACTCATTAATTACTTCCCTGCCAACTGCAAAATGCGCCGCGACGTTGCATACGTCGACAAGCGTTTTGCCGGTACAAACAGCCTGTATATGCTCGTAAAGGGCCCCGTTCAGAAAGATAAAAACGGTAATGTCGTAAAGGATGAGAAAGGTGAACCTGTCCTGGCTCCGGGAAGCATGACAAGCCCTGATATTCTTGAACCGGTTGATGAGATGCAGACATATCTTGATTCAAAATACGACAGTATTGGTAAAATAGTTTCGTTTACCACATTCATCAAACGGATGAATCAAGTGATGCACATTCCTTCTTCCACCGCTGCACAAACAGCTGCAGTCCCCAAACAGGCCGCAGCAACGGGAGTCGGATCCGATTTCGGCGGAGACTTTGGAAGTGACTTCGGAACAGATTTCGGCACTGCAGATACAGCAGCACCAGCACCTGCGTCCGTTCCCTCTGACTATGTCGATCCCAACATTGCGTATTCGCAGAAACTTGCACAGCCTATGACTGTTGAAGACGGTCTTAAAATGCTTGCGGATGCGTATGCCGACGCAGGCGGACGTACGGCTTCCGTGACGGAAATCGTAAATGAGCTTGAGAAAAAACTGAACTACAACGGCTCTGCATACTATGAGATTCCGTACGATGCAAAAAAATATCCGGCAGCAGGCCGTGAGGAACTTTCGGACCTTGTTTCCCAGTACCTTCTTCTGTTCTCGGGCTCACTCGACCGCTTTTCAAACAACGCACTGCAGCCGTCGTGCATCCGCATACAGGTTCAGTTCCGTTCCCACAGTACGGAAGAGATGGGTGAACTTATCAAAGATGCAAAAGCATATGCAGAGCGGCATTTCCCTGCCGGCTATACGCTCGAATTCACCGGCCCGGGAGAACTTGAATACACAATGACCGACATGGTCGTTTCAAGCCAGATGCAGAGCCTGATTATCTCTCTTGCCAGTGTGTTCATCGTAATAGCACTCGCATTCGGTTCCGGCTGGGCAGGACTGCTCGGTGCCATACCGCTTGCATTTGCAATCATCCTGAACTATATGGTCATGGGCTTTGCTCACATCAACCTTGATCTTGTCACAAGCATCATCGCATCGGTTGCAGTCGGTGTCGGAATAGACTACACAATCCACTTTATGGAGACATACCGCGCGGAACGGGCAAAGAGTAACGACGTAGAACTTGTCGCAAGACGAACATTCAAAAAAAGCGGCGTGGGGATCATCACAAACGCGCTTGCAGTAGGACTGGGATTCCTTGTGCTGTATTTCTCAAAGTTCGTCGTTCTGCAGTTCATCGGTATCCTCGTTGCCATAGTCATGTTCACAAGCTCTGCGCTAGCCATGACTGTCATTCCAGGAATCCTCACAGCGTATGACCCGAAATTCATCCGCCCAAGGGAACAGAAGAATAGACAGAAAACACCGGATAAAAACACGGAAAACTGAATTTACAACTGCCGCAGTAAAAAACTGCGGCACAAGCAAACTATATTAAGGAGATTCTTATGAAAACAACATTACTGAAAAAAGCTGCTGCAGCGGTACTGATACTGGCTGCAGCCGGAACTGTATTCGCGGAAGACGGACGTTCAATCGTACAGAAAGCACTCAACGTAAAGCAACCGGACTTTAACCATTCAATGGTGAAGATGGATCTTATCCAGAAAAACGGCACAGTAGAAGAAAGCCGCGTCGTGGAAGAATTCGGACGGCATAATGAAAAGACTGACACATCCGACCTTATCATCATCTTTAAAAACAGTACAAATAAATCAAACATCAATATCCGTTTCCTGCAGATGGAAAACAAGGGAAAGGATGACGACAAGTGGATTTACATGCCTGCACTGCGGACGACACGCCGCGTAAATTCAAGCGAAGGGGACAAATCGTTCACAGGCACCGATGCTTCATATGACGATATGGCGACACGCGAGATTGACGACGATACACACGAACTGCTCGGCGAGGAAACGAAGAACGGCTTTGACTGTTGGAAAATCAAATCCACACCGACAGACAAAACAATGCCGAAAGCGCAGTACAAGTACCGCATTCAGTGGATCGACAAAAAAACATATATCCCTGTTTACGCAGAAATGTACGACAAAAAAAGCGGGGAGCTTGTAAAGGTGCTGACTGTCGAAAAGCTGGAAAATATTAACGGGTATAATATCCCCATTTCCGACTTGCTTACGAATGTTCAGACAGGCCACGCCACCCGCATTGCAGCTCTCGAGTCTAACGGTAAATATGCCATTGTTCTCGACAAGCCGATTCCGGACAGCGTATTCACGCAGAATTTCCTGAACACAGGCAAATAATATCAGCACCAGGGGAGAACGGTAATGCTGTTCTCCCCTGCTTCAAGTTTTTATTAAGAGGTTTACATGAAAAAGACAGGGATTATTGTATGCGCTGCAGCGGCCCTTTTGTTTGCAGCAAACAGCGCATTTGCACAGGACGATACTACAGCTGATTTGAGCAGTGCTTTCGGCAGTGAATTTGATGTGTCCGGCACACCGGCTTCAGGCACGACAGCAGGTTCTTCTTCAGCTCTGACAATCGGGGGCGAAGCAGAACTTAACGGACGGGTTTACGTCGACGAAGAAGATTCGCAGGGGGACAAAAAATCATTCTCAGCCTGGGATGCAGAAGCGACGCCAAAGGGAAAGCTCGACATAAAATACGAAGGCAGCAAAACCGACGTAGAGCTCAAACTCAGTTTTAATAAAGACGTGTTTACAAAATATCAGGCAGATGTCATAGATGAGCTTACCATGCGCGCATATCTGGGAGATTTTGTACTCGAAGGCGGCAAAATGAAAGTCGTCTGGGGAAAGGGAGACAAACTGCATGTAGTCGACAATTTCAACGCAAACGACTATACGGATTTTCTTATTCCCGACTATATAGACCGCAGAATTTCAGAACCGATGCTCCGCATTATCTACAATGCACCCAAAAAAATCGGGAACACGAGCAGCGTGCGGCTGGAAGGTATCTACACGCCGTTTATGACAGCCGACAGATTCTCGACAAGCGGCAGATGGACACCTGCATCGTATACACAGCTGTCCGATACGGTAACCGGAGTTGAAAAAGCTCAGCTTTCAGGTGCATGGTCATCATACGTGACCGCACAGTCAACGTATGCGACCCTTGCGTCGCTTGCATCCGAATATTCTGCTGCAGCCTCTCAATATTTATCAGATACAACAAACTCCGCTTATGCTGCAATTTATACATCGGCTAAAGCAGCTTACGATGCAGCACTCACCTCTGCCGGATATACGACTGCACAGGAAGCTACCGCCGTCGCCTCCGCAGAAGCAACTCTGACAAGCTCTGCAGCGTCATATGCAGAAACACTTTCCTCCGTATCATCCTTCAGCGCAGACAGTCTTTACCCGGATATGTATCAGCTTAAATACGGTCAGGCAGGTGCACGTCTTACAGCAACAACAGGCATTCTCGACTGGGGCCTGTCATACTATTACGGCCATTACAAACAGCCGACGGTCGACTGGAGCGCATACATTGATTCTGCCCTGAAAAATGGCGGAACGAGTTACGCAAATCCGACCCTCGATTACGACAGGCTGCAGGTATTCGGTGCCGAAGGCGCCCTCACGCTCGGCGGCTTTAATTTCCGCGGAGAGTTCGCGTACAACCTTACCGACGACGTCGATGGGGATGATCCGTGGACTCACAATAACTCGATTGGCTGGGTATTCGGATTCGACAAAGACATTCCGATTAACAATATAAATGTAAATATCCAGACGACCGGTACATACATACTCAAAAATAACGAAATCGATGACGGTTCATTTAAAACGCTCGATATCGACTATAATGAGGACGGAAAATATTCCAATGATAAAATCATCCTGAACATTTCCGACAGCTGGAACCACGAAAAAATCAAGCCGGAACTCAGCGTAATATACGGCATTGAACGTGCAGATTTCATCGTCATGCCGAAAATTACGTGCAATGTTGCCGACGGTCTCGATATCATCGGAACAGGTTTGTACATTACAAACTTTGACGACGACAGCAAGAGCGAATTCAGCAGTTTCCTTAACAACAGTTTCTTTGAACTCGGAATGAAATATTCATTCTAAGCGGATTATATAGTTCCGCTTTGCCGTACTGTTTCATATCCTCCTTGCCAGTGGATCAGTACGGCTTTCCTTGACAATAAGCCTTCTATTTGTTACTATTAGCAACACATTGCTACAGCATGCTTCGGGCGGTTAACTCAGAGGTAGAGTGCTACCTTCACACGGTAGAAGTCACTGGTCCAATTCCAGTACCGCCTAAAAAACAATTCCTTATAGTATAAGTAATTACAAACTCACAAACGCCATATACGTTGTATTTACGCAGCAAGCAGATTTTTGAAAATCACACAAAATAACAGATTATTCTCAATCCACCTTTGGAAATTCCCCGATTTCGATTATAATTATAATAACCGGTGTTACCGGTTGTGTAAAACTAACAGATTTGCATTGATAAAAAAATGCAAAAAAATTTACCAATACAATTATCTGCTACAAAAATCAGGAGGGTTTATATGTCTGACATGATGGTTTCAGGAGTTATTGCCAGCGATGGCAGCAAGGTATCTGGTCATGGTTTTTCAGTTACATCACAAGGAAGTGGTGAATACATAATTTCTTTTTCTCCTCCATTCAGTGAAATACCAGCTATTGTAGGCAGTCAGGTGAATTTTGGCTCAGCGGGACAGGACACCCGGGACGGTGTTGTTTTCCCGTACGTAAATGCAGGAGCTGCTACAGCTCTTACAGGAGGTTCTGATGGAGGGCACACAAACAGAACATTTGCTTTTATTGCAAGAGGTAATGGCCCCGGAGTAGTAGCTAAAGCATAAGCCTATACAAAAAAGAACCTGAGGAAATCTCAGGTTCTTTTTATCAAAACAAACAAATGTCTGCAGGCTGGCACATATATTTGAGCTATACCGTCCATCTTTAAAGCTCACATAAGTCCATCAAGTACTTGTATCCAAGATTTCCAAACAACACCAGTCTTTAATTCACCTCGGATCAGTTCCTGCCACCTTTGCTGATATTGATCAGCTAACGATTTTACAGGCATACCTTCAAGGTGTGTGTTCCTAACTAATGCCTTAATCTCCTTTCACTTCTTTTTACTAAATAAGATTCTATCCAGATATATAAAAAAAGACCTACCTCACATACGTTATAAAAAACATACGTATCAGACTGTATTCGTTGTCCGAAATAAAACCAAATAATATTAATTAACACACTATTAACCAATGATAAAGCAAATAATCCAAAAAACGATTTCACTCTTTTCCTCCATATATATGGAAACCCAATTTGAGATCAAAAGCGAGAGCTCTATCTTTATTTGTAAATCTGAAACCGACTCCGTTTGACCATCCTATTCCTGCATACAAACCAGAGTTTGATTTATATTGCATTGATATATCACCATAAGAAGCTCCAATACCGACATCTATACCAGTATCTTTAAAAACGGGATAATTTGTAGAACCTTTATCTGTAAAACTAAAAACACCTGATGTAGTTAATCCAGACCCCTTCATAGAAATTGTTCCATGTTTGGTTTTTAGATCAATTTTCAATTCCAATCCTGTTGGAGTGATACAATAAAAGTGCAG
>DCFX01000057.1 GCA_002314445.1 Treponema sp. UBA1793 | reverse complement strand
GCAATATCAAGCGCAGTCTGAATGCCTGCTATACCGCCGCCGATGACGAGAGCCCGCTTTGTAACAGGTGCTTCACCGGCTGTAAGCGGTGTGTTAAGCGTTACTTTTGCAACTGCCGCTTTTCCGAGCGCAATTGCTTTCTCCGTTGCTGTCGGCATATCCTTGCATATCCATGAATCCTGTTCGCGGATATTTGCAATTTCAAGCATGTACGGATTGATTCCGGCACGTTCTGCACATGTGCGGAATGTCTTTTCGTGCATGCGCGGAGAGCAGGAACAGACAACAACGCCTGTAAGGTTCTTTTCTTTTATGGCATCGCTGATAAGCTGCTGTCCTGATGCTGAACACATATACGTATAATCTGTCGAATAGACAACGCCGTTTTCTTTTCCGAGCGCATCTGCAACAGCTTTTACATCAACGGTACCTGCAATATTCGTGCCGCAGTGGCACACAAAAACTCCAATTCTCTGCATAGTTTACTTCCTGTATTTCCGGAATGCGCTCACAACTGCCTGCTGCGGCATATCGTCGTCAAGCTGTTCCGGGACGTTTTCTGCTTCAAGATGCTGCGGGCCGCGCTGTCGTTCAACGACCATGCGGACTGCTTCTACAAGTTTTGCCGGCTCGACCTGACGGGGGCAGCGTTCTATGCACGCAAAGCAGGAAAGGCATTTATAGATTGATTTTGTGCTGAGCAGCGCTTCTATGTCGCCGGTCTCAACCATATGGACGAATTCGTGCGGATGATATTCCATTTCATCGTATGAAGGGCAGGTACCGGAACATTTTCCGCAGCACATGCACTTGCGCGGATTTACTCCGCTGATGGAAAGTATATCATCACGTATTTTGTTTAATTCACTTTGCAGCATAAGCCGCCTCCATTCCAACAGGAACTTTGTCTTTTACGCCAAGAGCTTCCGCCAGTAATTCAGTAAAATAGACTATATCAAGTCTGCTCTTTCCCTTGTTCTTTACAAGATTGTAACGGCAGAGCGGACATGCCGTAACAAGAAGATCTGCGCCCTGTTCTTCTGCATTTGCAAGAATCTTTTCGGAGCGCTTTTGGGGAATGGTCTTGTCTTCAAACACGGTATAAGCGCCGCAGCATTCGTTGCGCTGCGAATACATGACGGGAGTTGCACCGATTGCCGTAATAAAATCTTCAAGAATTTTCGGATTCTCGGGATCGTCCATCTGCATTACTTTACCGGGACGCAGCAGCAGGCATCCGTAATATGCGCCGATTTTTTTACCGGTGAGCGGGTGAGTTACTTTTGCTTTTACGGTATCCCAGCCGACAACGTCGCGAAGCACTTCAAGATAGTGAAGGACTTTCGTCTCGCCGTGGTATGCAATTTTATCTTCTTTGAGATAATTATTAACTTTCAGGATGATGTTATCGTCGGTCTGCATGTCGTTATTTATCTGTTTAATGACGTTGTGGCAGGCGGAACAAATTGTTACAAGATCCTGTTTTGCATCACGGGCCGCCGCAAGCGCACGGACTGAAGAAAGTTTTGTAGCAATTTCATCTTTTGCAAGCGGGTAGGTACCTCCGCAGCACTGCCAGTCGGGAATTTCTTCCAGCGTAAATCCGAGTGCTTCAGCGGAGGAACGTGCATACCGGTCAAGATCGAGTGCTTTGTTGCGCAGCGTACATCCCGGAAAATAAGAATACGTACTATGTTTTGCTTCGCTCATTTTTTTATGCCTGCCATTTCTTCGGGATGAAATACTTCGTCGAATTTTTCTGCAGTCAGGAATCCGAGCTGTATGCACGCATCCTTGAGGGATATGTTTTCTGCATATGCTTTATGGCTCGTTTTCGCCGCGTTTTCATAGCCGATGTACGGATTAAGAGCGGTAACAAGCATGAGTGAGTTGTACAGATTGTAGTGCATCTTTTCTTTGTCCGCCGTAATGCCGACTGCACAGTTGTTGTTGAACGACACCATTACTTCCGCAAGGAGCCGCACTGACTGAAGGAAATTGTAGGCAATAACGGGCATGAACACATTGAGTTCAAAGTTTCCCTGGCTGGCACCCATACCGACCGCAACGTCATTTCCGATTACCTGAACGGCAACCATGGTCATGGCTTCGCACTGTGTCGGATTGACTTTGCCCGGCATAATTGAAGAACCAGGTTCATTTTCGGGAATGCGGATTTCTCCAAGCCCGTCGCGGGGACCGGAGGCGAGCCAGCGTACGTCGTTTGCAATCTTCATTAAATCAGCCGCAAGCGCTTTGAGCGCGCCGTGTGCGAATACTATTTCATCTTTGCTTGTAAGTGCGTGGAACTTGTTCGGTGCCGTGATAAATTTTTTTCCTGTCAGTTTTGAAACTTCTTCAGCAACTTTTACATCGAACCCTTTCGGCGCATTGAGACTTGTTCCGACGGCCGTACCGCCGAGTGCAAGCTGCTTTAATTCGGGAAGCGCCAGCTTCAGCATCTCTTTGTCTTTTTCAAGTGATGAACGCCAGCCGCTTATTTCCTGGCTGAACTGAATCGGGACGGCGTCCTGCAGATGCGTGCGTCCGCTTTTGACGATTCCTTCATTGTCTTTTTCAAGTTTTTTGAAAGTATCAACAAGCATGTCAATTGCGGGGAAAAGTTTGTCTTCAATTTCAACAACGGCCGCAATATGCATGGCTGTGGGAAATGTATCGTTGCTCGACTGGCTCATATTGATATCGTCGTTGGGATGGCATAGTTTCTTCCCGGCGATTTCGTTTGCACGGTTTGCAATCACTTCATTTGCATTCATATTCGACTGCGTTCCGCTTCCTGTCTGCCAGACAACGAGCGGAAAATGATCGTTCAGGCTGCCGCTGATTACTTCGTCGCATGCTTTTGCAATGCACGAAAGTTTTTCTGCAGTCATCTTTTCCGGTTTGAGCGAATTATTCGCCTGTGCTGCTGCCTTTTTAAGATAGCCGAATGCTTTTGTGATTTCGCGAGGCATTGTTTCAATACCTGCACCAATTCTGAAGTTTTCGTGGCTGCGTTCAGTCTGGGCACCCCAGTATTTGTCCGCAGGAACTTTCACTTCACCCATCGAGTCGTGTTCGATTCTGAAGTTATCCATTACGGTTACTCCGTTAAAAATTTGGTGAGAAGAATTGCCTGTCATCCGCTGCTTAAAGGTTAAGCTGCGAATGATACAGTAGAACAGCGGACAGCAGACATTATATTAGAATTTTATTTGTTTGATGACGTCTTTAAGGCAGTCGGCACTATGGCGCAGCTGGACAATCTCAGCGTCAGTCAGCGGAGCTACAAGGCGGCCCTTGAGTCCTGTCTGGCCTACAACAGAGAGTGTGCTCAGGCACACGTCGCTGATACCGTATTCGCCTGTCATCAGCGAAGAAACGGTGAGCGTCGTATCCATTGCGTTACCTATGCAGTCGCAGATATGAGCAACTGAAACAGCAACAGCATAGAATGTTGCGCCTTTGCGTTCAATGATTTTTCCGCCTGATTTGCGGATATATGTCTCTACTTCGTCATGGACAAGCGGAGGAATAAGATCGTCTTTGCTTTCCATTGCAGTTTTGTATTCGTCAATCGGGATTGTCGCAATGTTTGCAAGCGACCACGGGACAAACGAGCTGTCTCCATGTTCGCCGAATACATACGCATGGACGTTCTGCTGGGCGATTTTATAATATTCAGCTATGCGGGCGCGGAGTCGTGCAGTATCAAGAATAGTACCTGAACCGAAAATCTGGTTTGCAGGAAGTCCTGATGTCTTGTAGAACTGGTACGTGAGAATATCAACAGGATTCGCAACAATCACATAGATAGCATCCGGTGCATATTTAGTGATTTCAGGAATGATGCTTTTTGTAATATTAACGTTCGTCTGAGCAAGATCAAGACGGGACTGTCCCGGTTTACGTGCAACACCTGATGTAAGGATGACGATGTCGGAACCTTTCGCATCTGCATATGTTCCTGCGTAAATGTTTACAGGATCGCAGAACGGTGTACCCTGACGGATATCAAGTGCTTCTCCAAGCGCCTTCTGTGTGTTGATATCGATCATAACAACTTCTGATGCAATACCTTTTACCGTGAGTGTGTAGGCGATTGTCGAACCAACCGATCCTGCACCAATAATGGTGATTTTGTTTGCCATGTTTTTAATTCTCCCTGTACGTGTTACGTACTCCAGCCACTTTGCTTATGCAAGTCTCTTATTGGGATTTTATTCTGTACTGGACAGAATTGACCCTGTCGTGCCTACGGCACCAATTAGTACTATATGATTTTGCAGGATTTATGGGAATAGGGTAAAGTGTTTTTTATTTGACTTATTATCCCCAGCGTGTAAAATGATGATATGAATACAATCACCGTGTGCATGGGAAGTTCCTGCTTCAGCAGAGGTAATTCCCAGAATGCTGAACTTGTGCGTCAGTTTATAAAAGAACATCATCTTGAAGGTAAAGTAAAGGTACAGGGTTGTCTGTGCAGGGGGTTGTGCAAAAACGGCCCGAATATCGATATCAACGGGAGAATTTACAATAAAGTATCTGCAGAAACACTTGAACAGGTTCTTGCAGAAGGTTTAGGATTAAAAGAATGAATACAAAGTCTCCTGTTTACACAATTCCGACCGAATGTCAGGATTGTTACCGATGTATACGACGCTGCCCGGTAAAGGCTATACGCGTAGAAAATAATCATGCTGCCGTCATGAGCGAATTGTGCATTGCCTGCGGGCGGTGTGTCATCAATTGTCCGGCTCATGCAAAACGGTATAGGGATGATACACCACTTGTATCAAAACTGCTTGAATCAGGAAAGAAAGTCATAGTTTCGCTTGCTCCGTCATTTCGGGCAGAATTTTCAGAATATACGCCGAATCAGCTCATTTCCATACTGAAGGCACTCGGATTTTATGGAGTTTCGGAAACGGCGCTCGGAGCAGACCTTGTCTCTTACGAAGTCGCTTCGACTCTGTCGCGCAATATATCCGAAAATAATCAGAAATTGTTTATTTCGTCTGCATGTCCTGCTGCCGTCGAATTTATAAAGCGGTATATGAGCGATTATGCATCGTACATTACCGACTGTGCATCTCCTCTGTTGGCACATGCCCGATATCTGAGAAAAATCTACGGAAACAATATAGAAGTTGTATTTATCGGGCCGTGCATCGCAAAAAAACGGGAGGCCGACGTATGGGACGAGATAAGTGCCGCACTTACATTCAAGGAACTGCGGGAAATGATGACCGAGGCGGGAATCGTCAATGTACAGGCAGACGGACATATCGACAAAAACGGAGTATTCGTACCGTGGCAGGGGCAGAAAACACTATCGGAAAAACCTGATTTCATACCGCGAAGGGCGGCAAAAGCGGAACTTTTTCCGCTGGAAGGCGGTATGATTGCGGCATGCAAAAAATACAAACCGCTGAAAGATGTGCGTACCATCGCAGTATCCGGTATTGAAGCCATACGTGATACGCTTAACGGACTTAATGTTGCAGCTCTCAGCGAGCCGCTTTTCCTTGAGTTTCTGTCCTGCACCGGCGGCTGCGTAAACGGACCGGGAACAGAACAGACGTCGGCAATGGCCCTGAGGAGGATGCAGACAATCGATTTTGCAGAGGATGCCGACAATACGCTTGACGACAATACAATCAGCTCTATTCCTGAAATGAAGGGAACACTGCCGGGCGATTCCGTTGAAAAGAAAGAATTTACTGAAGCTCAGATAAACGACGCGATGCGGTCCATGGGAAAATATTCTACAGCCGATGAAATAAACTGCAACGGCTGCGGTTACGAAACTTGCCGCAACTTCGCAGTAGCCATGCTGAGCGGTGTTGCAGAAAAAACTATGTGCGTTTCCTACATGCGTAAGCTTGCACAGAAAAAAGCAAACGGGCTTGTGCGCGCCATTCCAAGCGGAGTCGTCATTGTAGACAAAAATATGACGATTGTAGAGTGCAACAAAAATTTTGCGAGGCTGATAGGTCAGGATATTGTCGATATGTACGACGTGAAGCCCGGACTGGAAGGTGCTGACCTTGCCGCGGTAACAAAGAGCGCTCAGCTGTTTAAGTCCGTACTCATGCCTAACGGCCCCGACGTTGTAGAACGCGAAATCCACGAGGCAAAAAAAATACTGCACTATACAGTATTCGTTATTGAAAAAGAAGAAATTGCCGCCGGCGTCATTGAAGATGTGACTGCACCGAAAAACCAGAAGGACCGTACTATTACGCAGGCCCAGAAAGTCATAGATAAAAATCTTGCAACGGTACAGAAAATCGCTTTCCTGCTTGGAGAAAATGCGGCAGAAACGGAATCTATGCTGAACTCTATCATTGAGTCGTATTCACTTGACGATGACAACGGAGACCAGAAAAAATGAATACAGACAATTCTATTCAGGCCGATACCGGTTCGGGGGAGACTTTTATAGAAGTGGATCACTTTCAGATGTGCAAATATAATCAGCATTCTCCGGGAGATGTATTCCTCTCCGAAAAAAATCCGGCAGACGGACACACAATTACAACGCTTTCGGATGGACTTGGTTCAGGAATAAAGGCCGATGTACTTGCAACGCTTACTGCAACTATGGCAACAAAGTTTATTGCTGCAGACATCCCTGCAAAACGCGCAGCGGAAATAATAATGAACACGCTGCCCGTATGCAAAGACCGCGGCATAAGTTATGCAACGTTCACCACTGTTGATATTGAACCTGACGCCACCGTGCACATACTCGAATATGATAACCCTCCATACCTGCTCGTAAGGCAGAACACGGCAATTGATCCAGTCAAAGAGGATACGGAGTTCGAGCGGAAAGACAAAAATACCGCACCAAAAGTAAAAGCCATTCTTCACTATTCCACGTATGCTGCAAAACCGGGAGACAGGCTTATCTTTTTCAGCGACGGCGTTACGCAGTCAGGGATGGGAACACCTGCCTTTCCCTTCGGATGGGGCGTGGAAAATGCATATACGTATATTCTTGACAGAATCCGGGATAAGTTAGATATAAGCGCACGAGAGCTTGCCCATTCCGTTGTACAGGAAGCGTGCATTCACGACAGTTTCCTGCCTAAGGACGATATATCCTGCGGCGTAGTCTATTTCCGCAATCCCCGCGACACGCTTATTCTTACAGGCCCGCCTTTGAATCCAAAAAGCGACGAAGCCCTTTCGGGCTTATTTAAACGTTTTGCCGGAAAAAAAGTAATAGCCGGCGGAACGACTGCAAATATCATGGCCCGTGAACTAAGCACAAAAGTGACTGTGAATATGGACAACCTTGACCCCGATATTCCGCCGTATTCTGACATGGAAGGGACGGATCTCGTGTGTGAGGGAATCATTACACTTGGAGCTGTTGCAGATATTCTGGAGTCAGGGACGACATCTCCGCTGGGGCGGGACAATGCGGCCACACGGCTTGTTGACATTTTCCGTAATTCCGACCGTATTTACTTTGTCGTGGGTACAAGAATCAATGAGGCGCATCAGGATCCGAACATGCCGGAAGGGCTTGAAATAAGGCGGAATATCGTCAAGAAAATATCGGGACTCCTGCAGGAAAAATATTTGAAAGAAGTACATATTCAATATATGTAATTTTATGATATAGTAGGCTAGGAAGGAATGATTTATGAAAAAGATTAAAGTAACTATCTGTACAGGAACAGCCTGTTTTGTCATGGGTGCATCAGATCTCATGCTTTTGAAAGAAAAACTTCCTGATGAACTCAAAAATAAAGTCGATGTTGCAGGCTGCACCTGCATGAATGAATGTAAAGGTGATAAAAACGGTATGCCTCCGTATGTGAAAATCGGTGATGAAGTAATGCATCATGCAAATGTTCCCGATATAATCAGCCGGCTTACTGAGCTCGTGGAGGGCAAATAGCCCCTATGCTCAATCTGAACAACAATTCTGCGAACATAAAGCGCGAAATTCTTGTACGCATTGCAAAACTTGAACTTGCAGGAAATCTTGTAAAAGGCGTTCATTACATCCCGCGGGAAATGGCTCCGAAAGACAAACCTCCTTTCCGCTGCTGCGTATATCATGACCGTGAAATACTGCGGATGCGTGTCCTTGCCAGGCTTGGCTGTTCGGTCGAAGAATACGATGACGATAAGCCGCTTTCCGAATATGCGGAGGAAGCCCTTAAGCGTAAAAAACCGACATGGCCCATGCTCACCGTTCTGCACGATGCGTGTAATGCGTGTGTGCGTTCCCATTATATGGTGACAAACGCGTGCCAGGGCTGTTTTGCGCGACCCTGTATGATCAACTGTCCAAAAAAAGCGATTACTGTAGACAGGCATGCTCATATAGACGAAACGAAGTGTGTCAACTGCGGATTATGCCTGCAGAACTGCCCGTATCATTCGATTATAAAAATTCCGGTTCCCTGCGAGGAAGCGTGTCCTGTCGATGCAATAACAAAAGATGAGACAGGGCATGAACGTATAGACTACGACAAATGTATTTTCTGCGGCAGGTGCATGAGCGAATGTCCGTTCGGTGCCATGATGGATAAAAGCCAGCTTGTCGATGTCATTCAGCGCCTTATGAAGAAAAAGCAGAAAGTCGTCGCACTGTATGCACCTGCGATTGCAGCCCAGTTCAAGGCAAACCCGGGACAGCTGGAAGCCGCTCTTCTTGCAGCTGGATTCGACGATGTTCTTGAAGTTGCAATAGGAGCAGATATCTGCGCTGACAAGGAAGCCGCAGAATTTGAAGAACGCATGCACAGAGGTGACAAGATGATGACGACGTCCTGCTGCTCCGCATATGTCCGTGCCGTGCAGATTCACGTACCTGCGCTTAAACCGTGTGTATCGGAAACACGCAGCCCCATGCATTATACTGCCGCTATTGCAAAGAAAGAGAATCCGAAATGCATTACGGTATTTATAGGTCCCTGCCTTGCCAAGCGCAGGGAAGGTTTCGACGATAAACTTGTCGATTACATTCTTTCCATTGAGGAAATCGGCGCGCTTTTCATTGCAAAAAATATAGATGTCGCATCATATGAACCCGCCCCGGGAAAAACAATCCCGACCGCAACAGGCCGGGGATTTGCAAAGACTGGAGGAGTCTCAGAAGCTGTAAAGGTAAGGCTTCATGATAAAAGCATACTGAAGGAAGGGGTCATCAACGGATTAAGTAAAACCGGAATGAAGACACTGGCAATGTACGGCATGATAAACGCAGGAAAGATGCCTCAGCCGGCAGACTGTCCGAATCTTATAGAAGTTATGGCATGTGAGGGAGGCTGTATCGGTGGACCACTGGTAATCACCAATCCTAAGATTGCAAACACCCTCCTTGCCGAATACGTAAAGAACGGAAAACAGCAGGAAAAGAAATAAAAAAAGGCAGATATGAAATCATATCTGCCTTTTTACAAAATAAAGTAATTATGCTTCAAGCGGAGTAAGAACATTGTCTTTAAAAAACTCGTTAAAGTTGGCTTCTGTTATGCCAGTTACAACATTTCCGTCAATGCGCATATTTACACCAGCCGATTTGCACTGGCCGAGACATGTCGTACCTGCAAGTGTCACTTTATTTTCAATGCCGCTTTCTTTTATTGATTTTTTCAGAAGGTTCAGAATGTCCTGGCCGCCTTTTACATGGCAGGAGCTTCCGACACAAACTTCGATTTTCATAAGCACCTCATTACGGTGGATTATACGAAGAATAGCAGAAAAACGCAATGGAAATCATTGTAAAAATCAGAAAAAATGAATGACTTGACAAACAGACACGTATTGATTACCGTGCTTTGAAAATGAAGGGAGCAGGCATGAGCACACTGTTGGAAAATGCACAAAAAAAAGAAGATGAAACGACTGCTCTGATTGCAGAAAACAGAGAATTAAAAGCACAGCGTCCTGCGTTTCATTTTGCATCTCCTGCCGGCTGGATAAATGATCCCAATGGTTTTTCTTTTTTTGAAAATAAATGCCATCTTTTTTTTCAGTATCATCCGTACGGCGTACACTGGGGACCGATGTACTGGGGCCACACGGTAACGGATGATTTTATTATCTGGAAACGGGAACCTGTCGTACTGGCTCCTGATACCGATGCCGACTGCAGCGGCTGCTTTTCCGGTACTGCGGTCGAAGTTGACGGAAAGCACATTATTGCATACACAGGCGTAACTGAAAAAGACGGAGTCACCGTACAGAACCAGTGCATCGCCGTGGGAGACGGAGAAGTGTATACGAAGCTTTCCTGCAATCCCGTTATTACTGCGGAGAATGTTCCCTTCAAGTTCGACGAACGCGATTTCCGCGATCCGAAAATATGGTACGAAGACGGCCGGTATTTTATTGCGGCCGTTCTCCGTGCTGCTGACGGATGCGGTGCGCTTGTATTGTTTACGTCTGAAGATTTAATAAAATGGACATATGTGTCTACACTAGACAGCAGCGGCGGAAAAACAGGACATATGTGGGAATGTCCCGATATATTCAGGCTCGGCGGAAAATATATTATAGTCCTCTGTCTGCAGGGAATGGATGCGGACAGAAGAGGATATTTCTGCAACGGAAATAACAGTGTGTATATGTCGGGATGTATTGACGAACATACGCACACGTTCATACGTGATGAACGTCCGGAAAACGGTATGAGCGCAGCTGTCCTCGATTACGGAATCGATTTTTACGCGCCGGAAACGACTGGAACTCCTGACGGCAGACAGATAATGACCGGATGGATGCACAACTGGGAATCATACAGTACGCCGGAAGGATATCTCTGGTCTGGCATGATGACGATTCCAAGGGAACTTTCATTCAAAAAAAACAGGCTGTATCAGCAGCCGGTACGCGAGTTGAAAAAGTACAGAATAAACCATGTATCGGGAAATAAGAATCTGAATGCTGACAGGCAGCCTGTTCAGGGAATTACCGGAAGACTTCTTGATCTGGAACTTTGCATAAACGCTGCCGGAAAAGGAATTCTTACAATTTATTTTGCAGCTGATGAACGCCATTACGTATCGCTCGTATGTGACCTTTCCGCCCATACGCTTACATTTGACAGAACGTACTGCGGATACTGCAGGGATGTGCTTTCTGTACGGACAATAAAGTTTGAACCGGATACAAGCGGAATACTGCAGCTGAGATGCATTCTTGATATTTGTTCACTTGAGGTGTTTATCGACGGCGGCAGATACGCATTTACGAATACGTTTTATACACCGCCTGAAGCTCAGTCAATTTTGTTTTCGGCGGATACGCCGCTGTCCGTCAATTATAACTGCTGGCAGATAAAGATACCGGAAGAAAAAAAATAGTACTGATTTTACATTATTTTATTGTATTTGACTGTATCAATCATTATGTAGTATGTTCTATTCAGTTATGGAAATATATTTCAAATCTCTCCTTTGCGCTATATCAGAAGCACTTGACTATGTTGAAAACAGTTTGTTCGGCGCAACAAAGAATCATGCAAAACGAGTTGCCTTTATGGCGGCTTCAATGGGAAAAGCCGCAGGTCTTTCCGACAATGAACTGTCAGACATTTCAGCCTGTGCTCTGCTTCACGACAATGCCCTTACTGAATATATACACACGGAGCTGGCTTCCGGAATGAATATTCTGCTTACACCTGAATCGACTAGTCTTGGGGAGCACTGCACGTTTGGAGAACGAAACATCTCCGCCATGCCTTTTTATCCGCGCATAAAAAATGTAATAAAATATCACCATGAACGGCCGGACGGAAAAGGCCCCTTCAAAAAAAAGTCAGATGATATTCCGCTGTATTCCCGTATTATTCATCTTGCGGATCTTGTTGATGTCGGATACCCGCCCGGGAAAAACAACGGGGATAGAGAAGAACTGATACGGGCATTTCTTAAAAAATACAGAGGAACTCAGTTTGACAGTAGTGCTGAAGACCTTTTTCTATCGTGTATAGATCAGGGAATGATTGAGCGGACAGAACAGGAAGATCCCTTTGATCTGCTCAATTCCGTGTTCCCTGAAATGGATTGCAGCTACGGCAAAGACGAAATCATCAGTATAGCAACACTTTTCGCAAAAATAATCGACTATAAATCGACTTTTACAAGTATGCATTCACTGGGCATAGCGCAGAAAGCACTCAGAATGGCACAGTTTTACGGCTGGGATGATGAAACTCAGGCAAAATATTATCTTGCAGGTGCTCTGCACGATATCGGAAAACTTACGGTGGAAACTGATATTCTTGAAAAACCGGGAAAACTGACAGAAGGGGAGTATAAAAAAATTCAGTATCATGCGTACGCAACATGGGAAATACTTCACAAAATTGATGGTTTTACGGATATAACGGAATGGGCTTCATTTCATCATGAGAAACTTGACGGGACAGGATATCCGTTCGGAAAAAAAGCCTCAGAACTGAGTCAGAAGGCACGGCTTATGGCATGTCTGGACACATATCAGGCACTCAGAGAAAGCCGTCCTTACAAAAAAGAGCTGAGTCATGAAGAAGCAATGCGTTTTCTGTACGGACAGGCAGATCTTGGAAAACTGGACAGAATGTGCGTCAACGACATAGATACCTGTTTCGGAAAAGATGTATAAATTCTGCTTTGTTTTTTATTTTTCGTATTGACAGAGAACTGTCGTTTCGATATAGTAATAAACACTTGCGGCTGTCATATAACGGCTCATTATCTAAGCCTTCCAAGCTTATGACGAGGGTTCGACTCCCTTCAGCCGCTTCATTCAACTCCTTGTTAATACAGGGAGTTTTTAATTTTTAAACGTTGTCCCCTTGAGTTCAAACATCCCTTACTATAGAATCAGAGCAGCTTGTCAATTCGACAAATGTTTTGTCAAAAAGGAGGCAATTATGATTAATTGTGACAAAACCTGCGGGGACGTGGAAATAATAAAACATTTTCAAACTGTAAAAACAGCGCAGAAAGATGCTATAAGAATGATAATGATTTCAGAATCATTTCCCAAAAATCCTGACGATTATTTTGACGGAGACAAAAATCCTGTGTTTATAAAGAATACAAATTATCTTTTTAATCAAAACGGTTGTGATTATTCTATATATGACGATTATCTGAACAACGGTATATATTTGACGACAGCGATAAAATGTGTAAAAAAAGATTACTTAGTATCCGCTGAAACTATTGAGATGTGTTCTTACTGTCTTGAAAAAGAGCTGGAAGAGTTTCCTGATACGAAAGTACTATTATTAATGGGAGACTTCGCCATAAAGGCGGTAAACTATATTTGGAAAAGAAAATACAATGTCAAGCCGATACCGAATGGGTCAACGTACAAGATAAGAAATGCAGAATATAAAGACAGAGGCATACATTTTATTCCTTCTTATACGCAGACAGGAGACAGCTTTGGAATAGAGAAGGGGAAAATTGAAATGATGAAAGAGGATGTTGGTAAAGCATTGAAGATACTGAAGAACTAGATAATGAAAGTAACTATACTGACTGATAACAATACTATAATAGACAGATATTTTCTTGGAGAACCTGCCTTTTCTGCATACATTGAGGACGAAAACTGTAAACTGCTTTTCGATACCGGCTATTCGGATGTTTTCCTCAAAAATGCTCAAAAAATGAATATAGATTTGTCCAGTCTGGACTTTGCTGCCTTTTCGCATGGACACTGCGATCATACATGGGGACTGGATTTTTTGATCAGATATTTTTGCGAACTCGAATTTGAAGGGAAATGTCATAAAAAACCGATACTGTTTGCCCATCCTGCAACATTCAAAAGTATTACAGCAGAAGGATATTCGGAAATAGGTTCAATCCTTTCTGAAAACAAATTGGAAAAATTCTTCAAAATGCAGTTAAAAAAGGAACCTCAGAAAATTACAGACAGGCTGCTGTTTTTAGGCGAAATACCCAGAAATACTGGTTTTGAGGGTAAGCAGTATTTCGGAAAAAAAGAAAACGAAACAGATAACGACTATGTTATGGATGACTCAGCCGTAGTATATCAGTCTTCCGGCGGATTAATAATTATTACAGGATGTTCACATTCCGGAATCTGCAATATTATCGAATATGCAAAAAAACTCACAAGAGAAAACAGAATACTTGATATAATCGGAGGATTTCATCTGCAGAATCCCAGTGACATCCAAATGCAGGGGACGCTTGAATATCTTAAAAATCAGAATATAAAACGGATTCATCCGTGCCATTGTACCGATTTGAAATCAAAAATAAAACTTGCAGGCGTAGTTTCAGTTGAAGAAACAGGTTCCGGATTGCAATTGGAATATGAAAATTAAAAATAAGACCTGAAAAACGATTTGTCTTTTTTTTTGCACAATGTTATAATCAGGTCTATTCACAAATGGAGGTTCCATAAATATGGAAAATATTTTTAAACTCAAAGAGCGCGGGACAAATACCCGTACTGAGATTATTGCAGGACTTACAACATTCCTGACAATGGCTTACATTCTTGCTGTAAATCCGGCAATGCTCGGAAAAACGGGAATGGATGCGGGCGGAGTTTTTACTGCAACGGCAGTAGCGTCTGCATTTGCAACGCTTGTCATGGCTTTCCTTGCCAACCTGCCTGTGGCGCTTGCTCCTGGTATGGGACTCAATGCATTCTTTACGTATACCGTTGTCCTCGGAATGGGATATTCATGGCAGACAGCTCTTACTGCAGTCTTCCTTGAAGGTATCGTATTCATCATTCTTTCCATTTGTAAAGTACGAGAGGCTATTATCAAAGCCATTCCTGAGAACCTCAAAAAAGCAGTGGCTGTAGGTATCGGTCTTTTCATCACACTTATCGGTCTCGCAGATGGAGGTATCGTTTCTGGCAGTACCGGCACTATAGTCGGCTTTGTTCCTCTGAAAGGCGCTGCTCTCGTCGCAATCATCGGTCTTGTCATAATCATTGTGCTTCTGTGCTGCAAAGTCCCCGGCGCAATCATCATCGGTATTATTGCAACGACAATCATAGGCATTCCGTTCGGTGTCACAAAAATTCCGGAAGGTTTTTCACCAGTGTCGCTTCCATCAGCACCTCTTTTCTGGAAATTTAATTTTACGGGTATTTTTACGCTGAAATTCTTTACGGTATTCTTCACATTCCTCTTTGTAGATATGTTCGACACAATAGGTACACTTATGGGCGTTGCTGAACAGGGCAATCTTAAAGACGAACACGGAAATATTAAGAACGTCAATCAGGCGCTTCTTGCAGATGCAGTTGGTACTGTTGCTGGCGCTGTACTCGGAACTTCTACTGTTACAAGCTATGTCGAAAGTACGGCTGGCGTTGCAGAAGGTGGCCGTACCGGGCTTACATCTCTTACAACTGCAATACTGTTCCTTGTTGCACTTTTCCTGAGTCCGCTGTTCCTGCTCGTTCCGTCGGCAGCGACAGCCCCGGCACTTATCATCGTCGGCTTCATGATGATGAAGGCTGTTGCAAATATCGAGTTTAAGGACCCGACTGAAGGAATTCCTGCATTCATAACAATCATGGCAATGCCGTTCTCTTACAGTATTGCAACGGGTATTTCATGGGGTGTTATGAGCTATGTAATCTGTAAAGTTGCTGCCCGCAAATTTAAGGATATATCTGTTGTTACCTGGATACTGTTCGTTGTGTTTCTTGCAAAAACAGTTGTTGACGCTGTAATGGCTGCATAAAAAATATGGCAGACGAAAATCAAAGTACAAAAAAATATGTCCGTCCTACATGGGATGAATACTTTATGGAAGTCTGCCGCACTGTCGCAAAACGCGCGACCTGCGACAGGGGAAGGTCCGGCTGTGTAATTGCACGCGACAATCAAATACTGGTGACCGGTTATGTCGGTTCACCGGCCGGGCTACCGCACTGCGATGACATCGGTCATTTAATGCGCAAAGTAATCCATACTGACGGGACAATCTCCCAGCACTGCGTACGTACGGTTCATGCGGAGCAGAATGCTATCTGTCAGGCTGCGAAGCGCGGAATTGCGATAGACGGTGCAACAGTCTACTGTAAAATGACACCGTGCCGTACCTGTGCAATGCTGATAATCAACTGCGGAATTAAGCGGGTAGTGTGCGAAATGCATTATCACGATGAGGAAGACTCTCTTGAAATGTTCAGTCAGGCCGGCATCCCCATAGAGCATTTGAACGACAGAACCCAGCAGTATGCCAATATGTAAGCATAAAAAAAAGACACCACTGACGGTGTCTTTTTTTTATGCGTCTCCAATAAGAGAAAAAGTCGCAAGACTTTTTCTACCTTCGACTTAAAAATATAATGACACCACTGACGGTGTCATTTTTTGTGCGTCTCCAATAAGAGAAAGGGCGTAAGACTTTTTCCACTTTCGACTTAAAAAGTAAAAATGACACCTCTGTCAGTAGTACACTTCCTACAGATTCTCCAAAAGCCATGACTTAAACTGCTCATAGTCGTTCTGCATCGGAATTGCACGATCGGCCAGTTTGAGGACTTCCATAAGACGTGCAGGTACCGGTGGTTCCCGGCCTGTGGCCTTTGAAACGGTGCTGCCGAATTTTGCAGGATCTGCTGTCTCAAGCAGAATACCCACAGATTTCCTTTCTGCAATTTTTTCTGCCCATGCGGGAACATTCGGAGTAAGACCCGGATATTCTATATTGCCCTTGAGACCACCCATAAGTTTTTCCATGGAACCGCTCCGGATATCATCCCAGGCTTTCCATGCTATAGCGCCGTGCGGATCAATAATATAACCCGTTCTGCTGTAGCATGATTTTATCGCATCCATAATACCGTCGTTGTCAAGCCAGTATGAAGCAAACAGCTGTCTGACCTGTTCAAGCGTATACATTGCAGCAATACGTTCGTAATTGCTCGGTGCACCGACGTCCATCGCGTTTGCATATGTTTCAACAGACGTACGGGCTCTGTAATCGCCTGTCGCAATCCAGTCGGGGATAGTCCTGTTCGTATTCGTGGCTGCAACAAAACCTTCTATTGGTGCTCCCATTTCCCGTGCAATAAGTCCCGACGTAAGGTTGCCGAAATTTCCCGACGGAACAACAGCAATAACCGCAGGATGTTCTATTCTGTTGTCGAGAGCGCAGCGATCGCGTACAACAAGACTGGAATACATATAATAAAAACTCTGCGGAAGAAGGCGCGCTATATTAATTGAATTCGCAGATGAAAGACGGAGTTTTTTACGCAATTCGTCATCGGTAAAAGCTGTCTTTACAAGCTTCTGGCAGTCATCAAACGTACCATGAACTTTGAGCGCACGGACGTTTCCTGTAAATGTCGAAAGCTGTTTTTCCTGCAGCAGGCTTACTTTTCCTTCCGGATAGAGAATTGTTACATCAAGTCCCGATACATTGTGAAATGCGCTTCCGACAGCACTTCCCGTGTCCCCAGACGTTGCAACGAGTATATGCAGTTTTCCGTTTTCGCTCCGGTTAAAATATGACATGACACGAGCCATGAAGCGTGCACCAAAATCCTTAAACGCGCAAGTCGGCCCATGAAACAACTCAAGCACATATGTAATCGAGTCCAGCGGAACAATTTTCGGGGAAAACGGATACGCATCCTCGATGATGCTCATAAGTTCACCATCGGGTATTTCTCCGTCCACATACGGTTGCGCCATCCTGAATGCAATGTCTCTAAAACTCGGTGCAGGATTTTTGTTTATGAACGAGGAATCAAGTTTGGGAAACGCAACCGGCATATACAATCCGCCCGTTGTGGAATTCATACCATTCATAACAGCAGTACGAAAATCAGTTTTTGCAGTCTCATCACGGGTGTCTGTGTAAATCATTTTAGCATCCTTATAAAAATAATTATTACATACCGAACAATACGGCATGAGCGGTTTTTGCAGCCAGAGAATTACGGCAGGTGTCGACAACTTTATATTTTGAATCGGCGGCAGCACTTTCCGTCTGATGCGTTGAATAGACAACAGAACCGTCTTTCATGTCTATGCAGCTGATATCGGCTTCAAGCTGGCAGACATATTTTCCGTCGTCATTTGCTTCTACCGGTTTTACGTATTTTATAGATCCGCAGATCATAAAGGCATATGCGTTTCCGACGATATTGTATGTAGCCTTGTATAACGATTCGATTGGTTTTGAAAGATAATTTGAAGTAGCTATGGGCGAATTGCCGATTCTTATACCTGAATTGATAAACTCCCTCAGCAGGTACTGTGAATTGGTGCCTGCTTTTCCGTTTTCGTCAAAATCAAATACGTAAATGACACCAGTTTTTTTTGCATAGTCGGTGCGTACTTCGTACGGAGCGGAAATACCGGCTGCGAATGCCGCCTGTAAGATAGTCGGTTCGGAACTCACGGGTGTAGGGTAGAACGTTATGCTGTCATCAAAAGAATATTTTGGAATATCAGGAGTAAAGACCAAAGAACCATTCTTGTCCGTACTCAGTATTTTAGTCTCATACACAATTGAATCATCCGTACGGGAAAAGGGCCATGAAACAGTTACGGAAAAGTCCGGGATTCCGCAGCCGGAAGAATCTTTTACATTTACAATGTACGGAGAAGCAAATGAAACGTTTTTTGTCGTCTGTTTAGGTGCTGATGAAACAGAAAAATCAATTCCGCTGATTTTATTTTTAAATTCTTTTTCTGCGGAAAAAGATACATTTTTCTTAGCTTCATTATCAGGCTGCGGGTCACACTCTTCTTCCTGTACGGTTACGGGAGCTGGTGCAGCATTTTTTTTGACCGCAGCCTTTTCAATTTTTCCGGTAGTATTACATGAACAGGGAAGAATAAAAACACATAAAAATATTCCTGTAATAATAAAAATGAAGTACTTCTTAACATCGACAATCTTTTTCATATTTCGCCTTTTATAATCGAGAACAAAAAATAATGATGATAGTATACCCCTTTTTCCTGTAAATCTCAATATTTTTCTTAAATCTCTTGCTAAAATTATGTTATAAAATTAAAATCTGAAATATGAGAAGTACACGTGCATTAATCTACGGCGATAATCTGAAGCACAACCTCAGAGTAATCCGTTCTTTTATAAAACGACCTGAAACAAAACTGTGCATTGCCGTAAAAGCCGATGCATACGGCTGCGGTGCTGTCTTTACCGCAAAAACCGCATTGGAATGCGGTGCTTCATATCTTGCAGTCGCAACAGCCGACGAAGGTATAGAATTGCGTGAAAACGGTATTGGCTGTCCGATACTCATGCTGAGTTTGTGCACAAAAGATGAAATGGAAGCTGTCGTAAAATACAATATAACACCGTTCGTTTTCGACAGAGAGTATATCGGCGCATTCGAAAAAGCTGCATGGAAATTCGGCGGAAGCTCAAAATTTCCGGTACATCTGGCTGTAGATACGGGAATGGGACGCATCGGCTGCCAGCCGGAAGAAGCTGTTGCGGCAGCCTTGTATATAGCGCAGTCGCCACACCTTACGCTGGACGGAGTATGTACCCATTGTTCGTCTGCTGACGGTGTTTCAGACGAAGACAGGGCATACACGAAAATGCAGTTTGATTCGTTTCAGTCTGCTGTAAGTGCAATAAAGGCTTCCGGAATTAATCCTGGAATATGTCATTGTTCGGCGTCAGCCGCACTGCTTGACCATCCTGAAATGCAGCTCGATATGGTACGGGCGGGAATCATCACCTACGGTTATTATGCAGGAAAGATCGACCGCGGATATTTTGCAGACAAGGGAACGCCTTGCGAACTGGAACCTGTCATGGCACTTGAATCGGAAGTCGTTGCCATCCGTCCGTTTAAATCCGGAAAAGCAGTTTCTTACGGGCGGACGTGGACAACAACGGAAGAAACCGATATTGCGGTTCTTCCGCTCGGGTATGCTGACGGACTGCTGCGCCGCTTTCAGCCGGGACTCACCGTTGCAATCAATGGAAAATCATATCCTGTAGTCGGCAGGATATGCATGGATCAGTGCATGGTCGATATAGGCAGAAACAATCACGATGTCCACCGCTGGGACAAAGCCGTTATTTTCGGGCCTGAGAATTCCGGTGCACTTCAGAATGCTGAAGATATTGCAAAACGCACCGGTACAATCTCGTACGAAATTATGACGGGCATTACCAAACGGGTACCGCGCATCGTGGTGTAATCACGCAATAATTTTTTTTACTTCAGCAACAAGATAGAAAGAACCTGTAACGAGCAGTACGGCACCCTCTTTTTCCGCTCCTGCAAGCGCAGCCGGAATGGCTTTCCTAAAGTCGGGATCGGCAGTGAAGGGCAGTCCCGCTTCTTTAAATGCCGATTCTGCCTTTACAATATCCGACTGCTTCGCTGCTCCCGGACGGGTAACTGTTATGTGTGAAAATACATCTTTAAAAAGCGGTGCTATGTCGTGTACATTTTTATCTGCTGCACAGGCAAACAGCAGATAAAGGGTGCTTCCGGTAAACAGTTTCAGAAGCGTCTCAATCGTATACCGTATGCTGTTTACCGTATGTGCTCCGTCCAGAATAAGATAATGAAGACCCGGATATTTTTCCGTATATGTTATTTCAAAGCGTCCGGGAAGTACAGCTTTAGACAGACCTCTTTCAATTACCGATTCATCAAGAGAAGGAAGCACCGTCTTTACCGCAAAGGCGGCCTGCGCGGCATTTCGTGCCTGTATTGCACCGGGCATCCTGAGCGTTGTTTCGACAGGATGTGAAAAGAGCGGGCTTTCAAGGTGCATGTGCATTCCGCATGTAATTCTTCCGCCGGTTTTACTGTTTGACGCATACATTGTAGAGTATGTATATGATAAATATGTTGTCAGGTCGTCTACAAATGTGCATACAGTTCCCTCCTCAACAGCCTTTTTACGGAACACATCGCGCACCGATTCAGTCTGTTGTGCAGCAATGATGACAGGAACACCTTTTTTTATAATACCTGCTTTTTCCCCTGCAATTTTTTCAAGCGTATCCCCAAGAAATTCTGTATGCTCAAGTTCTATTGGTGTAATACAGGAGACTTTCGGAAGCACTACGTTTGTCGCATCAAGCCTTCCTCCCATACCGACTTCATATACGGCATAATCGACTTCCGCCTGTCTGAAACATAAAAATGCATACAGCGTCACAAGTTCGAACCATGTCAACGGCCTGCCTTCCGGCAGCGAGTCTGGTATAATTGATTCAATACGCGGTACCATTTCTTTTATGGCAGCTTCATAAACGCTTTCGGGAAAAAAGGTGAGTGCGGTACCGATCCGCTCACGGAAATCGACAATATGCGGAGATGTATACAGCCCGCACGAAAATCCTGCTTCCTCAAGAATGCAGGATATCATTGTAGAAACGGAACCTTTTCCTTTGGAACCTGCAACATGAAAGCACGGAGATGCATTCTGCGGATTATTGAATCTGCTGCACAAAAATCTGATAGTGTCGAGCCAGAACATATTCTTCTGCGGAAGACGTTCAAAATCAAGATAGGAGTCAAGCCACTCCTGAAATACTTTTATTGCTTCTTTTTCGCTCATTTGCAGGATAGTATATCACAAATATAAGATTTTTCTACTGGATAAACGCGTGCCCGTTTCATGATATAGCACATCTTTCTGTTGTGTGATACTATGCATAAATACAATGATATTTTTATTTTAAGGAAGGAATATATGGCTGATTTGGAATATTCTGATATGAGCGGAACGTATGAAGCTGCACTTGAAAAAAGCAGACAGATAGAAAAAGATATCCAGGTTAATCCGAAAAAATACCGTGTACTTACAGGAGACAGGCCGACAGGCCGACTTCATATCGGGCACTATTTCGGCTCCCTTCAGAACCGTGTACGACTCCAGAATCTTGGTGTACCGACAATGGTTCTTATTGCCGATTATCAGGTGCTCACGGATCACGAGGCTTATCAGGAAATCAGCCAGAACACAAAACAGCTTGTTATAGACTACCTTGCTGCCGGGATAAAACCGGGTAAAGATGTCATAATCTATCCGCACAGCTACGTGCCCGAATGCAACCAGCTCATGCTGCCGTTCCTGACACTCGTATCGAATGCCGAACTCTCGCGAAACCCCACGGTAAAAGAAGAAATACAGTCAGCAGGTCTTAAAAACGTAAACGCAGGTATGTATACGTATCCGATTCATCAGGCATGCGACATACTGTTCTGCAAGGGAAACATTGTTCCTGTCGGAAAAGACCAGCTGCCGCACCTTGAACTTACGCGTACTATTGCCCGTCGTTTTAACGAAAAATTCTGCAGGGATGCAGCCCCCGTCTTTCCTGAACCATATGCCCTTCTCTCAAAAACGCCGAACATCAAAGGTCTCGACGGCGGTCAGAAAATGAGCAAGAGCCGCGGCAACGCAATAATGCTCTGTGCAACTGAAGACGAGACTGCCTCACTCATCAAAAAAGCAAAAACGGACGCAGTGCGTACAATAACGTACGACCCCGTGAACAGACCTGAAGTTGCAAATTTAGTAATGCTTATTTCGCTGTGTACGAAGGAAACGCCCGATGCTGTTGCGGCGCGCATAGGAGACGGCGGCGGCGGTAAACTCAAGGCCGAACTTACTGCAGCACTTAACGACGAACTCCGTCCGCTGCGCGAAGAACGCAGACGGCTTGAAGCAGATACTGCGTATATCAGACAGGTTCTGCTCGATGGTGCAAAAGCCGCACGTGAAATTGCAGTCAAGACGCTCGACGAAGTCCGCAAAGTAATGAACATGGAAATATAGGCAGCAATTTTCAGCAGCTTACTTTCCGGTACAGCTGCTCCGCAATCTTCAGCAGCCTTTCCCTTGTATTCTGCCCAGGATCGTCGAGCACTGTATTGAAAAGTTCATTTAATATTCTTCCGAGTTCTTTTCCGGCGGGAATACCGGAAGCCATAAGGTCTTTCCCGTTTATGGCAAGCTCTTTTAAGCTCATCGCACTTTCTTTAGTCACACCTGCAATTCTGTCTTTTAATTCGACAAGATTGTTTCCGGCCGCTGTATCGTGAATACGGACAGGAATCCGGTGCATACCGTATATGTCTGCAAGGCGCAGCTCAAAAAGGTCGTCAAGATATTCACTTCCGGCCCGCACTATGAAACGGCGTACTGCAGCATCGCTCCATGTACTTTCATAGTGGAACATGTGCTCCCTTACAAGATGAGCAACGTCATTTACGACTTTCGACGGATACCGGAGACGGGTAAGCACTTCTGAGGTTGTCACAGATCCAACCAGCTCATGGTTGTAAAACGTATTCACATCGCCAGCTTCTGTGTGCTCAGTTTTCTTTACAGCAGGTTTTCCTATATCATGAAAGAGTGCGGCAAGACGGACTGTCATATTTCCGCGTGGAGCACCGTCACATGCGTAGAAGAGGTGATCCATCACATCGAATTCGTGAAAACCGCGCACATCTGCCTGTATGCAGCCCCTGCATGGCAAAAATTCGGGAAGGAACAGTTTCATCATTCCTGTCTCCTCCATCATTTTTAGACTCCCAGACGGCTGCTCTGCTGCAAGCATTTTTGTAAATTCGTCACGAAACCTTTCAATTGAAATCTTGCTGACCACAGAAAGCGTATCTTTATCAAAAATATCCGAGTATGTATATTTTTCTATACTAAAATTAAGTTGCGCTGCAAATCTCAGTGCACGCACAGGCCTCAGACCGTCTTCCCCGAAGCGTTCATGGGCATTTCCGACTGTCCGTATCATCTTTGCCCTGATGTCGTCCCTGCCGTGAAAGGGATCCACAATGCTGCCGTCAGCAAGATTTACGGCAACCGCATTCATGGTAAAATCGCGCCGTGAAAGGTCTTCTTCAATCGTGGCTGCATATTTTACGCTGTCCGGATGACGTCCGTCGCTGTAACCGCTTTCTGTACGGTATGTTGTTGTTTCAATTTCATATCCCATAAGATGAACCGTCACGGTACCATGATCGATTCCGGTGGGAATGACCCTGCGGAAAAGTTTCATTACATCATGAGGAGAGGCATTCGTCGCAACATCATAATCGTGGGGAGTCAGCCCCATAATCATGTCGCGGACCGCACCTCCAACAAGATACGCCTCGAATCCACCCTGCGCGAATATTTCGTGCATTCGAGTGAGAACGGGGGGAATTTTTACAGCTTTCGTGATACTATTCATGTATGGCTGATTATAGTTTTATACCGCAGAAAAAGTCCATACACATCGTCATCTTTACAGGCGGAGCTGCTCCGCAGCCGGAACTGACAGTTTCGTACTGGCATACACACAACCCCGGTTATGTTATAGCCGCAGATTCAGGTCTTGAAACGGCGCAAAAGTACCGTTCTTTTTTTTCCGGCAGAATTGATTTTACACCGGAAAAAATTCTGGGTGACTTCGACAGTCTTACAGATATGCACATGCTTGATCTCTTTCCGACTGATAAAGTTGAACACTTTCCGGCCGCAAAAGACTGGACAGATACGGAACTTGCATTTGAGCGCGCGTACAAGACTGCTGATGAAAGGGGATACATACCGTTCGTTACGCTTGTAGGAGGTGACGGCGGACGTATAGATCATCTTCTTGCCGTCTACGACACGTTTGCGGCACCGCATCATGCAGATGCATGGCTTCTTTCCGGGCAGACGCTTTATTTTCTTGCGGCAGGGATGACTGTTAAAATAGCAGGCCTCACAGGAACCGATACGCTTTCTGTAGCACGCACGACGTCGTCGCGCTCCGGGGGAAAAATTGAATCGCACGGCCTGAAATGGGAAAGCAATGTGTTCCGCACGGAAGGGATGCCGAGCATGAGCAACTGGATTTCGGACGAATACCTTAAAACGGGAAAACCAGTTACACTTGCCGTAAACGGAGATGACTTTCTGCTCATCGTCCCGTATACGGCAAAAGTCAGATTCCTGCAGAAAGCAGATTGATAATTCTTGTCACAACCATAAACACCGCTCCGTATACCAGTGCAAGGCTCATACCGGCTGCCAATATGCCGTACATCCTGCGGCTGTTCGTCTTCTTGCGTATGAGAAGCGCAAGAGACAGTGTCAGTCCGGCTGCTGCAAAAAAAACGAGCATAATCGCGGTAACTGTTGCAATGGTAAGTATGAGAGTCTGGCTCCTGTCAAGGAATTCCTGATAGTTTCCTATGAAATAAAAAAGAAGCATTGCCGACAGAAAAAGCGCAAGAAACAGGACGGTACGGCCCAGCAGCTTGTACAAAAGCGGTTTTTCCTCTTGTTTTTCGTCATGTTTGTCCATTACAATAAACGCCTTGTCGTCTGAATGTAAAAAATTATATACTTACAAAAGTATATCGATTATACTACAAATCAGTTGTTTATACAGTCAAGAGGTTTCATGATGAAGAAAAAACATATTGCGGAAATCATCATCATTCTTGCGGCCGCCGGTTTTGTTTTCTTTACCGGCTGGACGCAGTTTAAAGTCTCCGGCGGAACCTGCGGTATACTTATTTCAAAGACGAGCGGCGTAAACAGCGAGCCTGTCCTTCCCGGCAGATTCTCCTGGCACTGGGAATATCTTCTTCCGACAAATGCGGAACTCCGGCTGTTCAAACTGAAACCATATACCGCAGAAAGGGAAGTGCAGGGGACGCTTCCGTCAGCAGACATATACAGTACGGTTTACGAGACACCGCCCGATTTTTCATATTCTGTCAATTTTTCCATTTCGGCAAAAATAGATCCGGCCGACATTGCTGAACTTGTAAAAGATTCGGTCATCACCGATTCGGACAGCCTCACTGCATATCTTGATGCTGCATACAGCACGCTTGCAAATAAAGCTGCTGCATACATTCTCGGCAGGAAAGAGTCTGCGGCTTCATTTCATCCCGAATCGCTGCAACCAGGCGATATTCTTGCAGGTATTGACGCTTCACGTGATTATCCGTATATCATGTTTACTGATTTTTCAATCATGTCGTCAAAGCTGCCGGATTTTATACTCTACAACAACGCACGCAGCTCGTATATTGAAAATCAAAAGAGACTGCAGGAGAGGGCGGCCGAGCGCAAAAAGAAAGTAAACGAGCTGCTTCAGCAGTTCCCCGAACTGCAGGATATTTTTTCAGGAAAATAAATTATGAACAAAACTATGAGACTTTACGGACTCCGCGGTGCTGTATGTGCAGAAAACAGTATGGAATCGATTACTGATGCAGTGTGCAGTATGTGCAGCATACTTTTTATACGCAATAATATCGCACCCTCTGATATTGTTTCCGTCAACTTTACAATCACAGCAGATCTTACTGCATTAAACCCTGCTGCTGCGCTCCGCCGGGGAACATGCAGTATAGACGTTTCGCAGTGTGCGCTGTTCTGCAGCCAGGAGCCTGTTGTTGACAATATGCTCCCCGGAACAATCCGCGTGCTTGTCACTGCATACATGGAAGAAGGAGCAGAACTTCATCATGTCTATATACACGGAGCAGAAAAACTTCGTCCCGATTTTGCAGGAGAAAGAACATGAATATCTGGATGGTCTCCATGGAATTTGCCGGTATAGCGGAAGCCGGCGGTGTAAAAAATGTATCCCGCTCTCTCAGTGAAGAGCTTTCCCGATGCGGTAATAAAGTCACGCTTTTTATCCCGCTGTTCGGCTGTACAAGTTTTGACGAAATTGAAGACAGAAAGGAAGACTGCTTACCGGCTGAAATAATACGCATCTGCGGAAAAAACGAAACAGTTTCTTACACGACGGCTGTGCTTGCCAATACCAGTATACGTGTTGTATTCGTCACAAATCCTCATTTTTCTGAAAAGCTCGCTGTGTACACCTACACAGCGGAAGAAGAAAAAGCCGATCCATCGCACAAAAAAGGAAACGGTCATGTTGATTCTCTGCTGATAGAAGCACTGTTTCAGCGCGCTGTCGCCCAGTTCGGAAAAAATATACAAAAAACTGAATCGCCTGATATTGTGCTTTGTGAGGATGCACCTGCAGCCGTTCTTCCGTCTTATATCGCCTGCAGCCGTTTGTCCGTTTTTAAAAAGACGAAGTGCGTCGTCACGATACACAACGCAGGCCCGGCGTATCATCACGAATTCAATTCAATCATGACTGCCGGAAAGTATACCGGGCTTCCCTTTTTTGCGCTCTGCAAAGCACTGAACGGAAAAAGAGTTGAACCCTTTCTGCTTGCTGCGGAATGCGCGGCGCTTACGACAGTCTCCACTCAGTATGCACTCGAACTCTGCGATCCTTCACGCACAAAAGAGACCGACGGACTCTCTGAGATTTTTGCCCGCCGCCGCATACATATTACGGGAATCACAAACGGTATAGACTATGAACGTTACAATCCCTCTGACTGCAGCAAGTCACTGCTGCCATATTCCTATAATCCGGAACAGGGGGAATTTGATGGAAAATACTTATGCCGGAATTTCTTTCTTTCCTGTTTTGCAGATAAGGAATGGGAACGGGCAGAATTAAACACAAATGACTATCTTTCGGGCATAACGCGTGCCGGCTACCTGAAACCGTGCATCGACGCGGCAAAAACTGTCTATTTTTCCTATCATGGAAGAATCGTTTCACAAAAAGGAATTGAAGTTTTGGCGGCAGCGGCAAAAAACATTGTGAGCATGTATGAAAATGTGCGCTTTGTCATCATAGGACAAGGTGAAACATCTCTTGAACAGAACATGGAAAGTCTTGCCGAATCTTCAGGCGGCCGTATTGTATTTTTCAAGGGGTATAACCGGGCAATGGCGCGGCTTGCATCGGCTGTATCAGATTTCATCGTGCTGCCAAGTTATTTTGAGCCGTGCGGACTGGAAGACCTTATAGCGCAGATATTCGGAACAATACCGGTCGCTCATGCTACAGGCGGCCTAAAAAAAATAGAAGACTCGCGTACCGGCTTTCTCTACAATGAAAATACACCGGAAAAACTTACGGCGACACTTTCCGCGCTTATAGAACGGAAAGAAAAAGCCCCTGACTGTTTTAGAAAGATAGCAATTGATGCAGCTGTGTGCGTGCATGAAAAATACTCGTGGCATGAAGTCGTCTTAAATCAGTATATACCTTTTTTCAACATACTTGTAAAAAGCTATTGACAAAAAATTCTGATTCATTTATTATGCAACACGTTCGATATGCCGCTATAGCTCAGTTGGTAGCAGCGCGTGATTTGTAATCTCGAGGTCGTGGGTTCAAATCCCTCTGGCGGCTTAGTTGAACAACATTTTCTGGGGAGTTTCCAGAGTGGTCAAATGGGACAGACTGTAAATCTGCTGGCTCCGCCTTCGTAGGTTCGAATCCTTCACTCCCCAAAAGAGTTAAAAAGCAATGCTTTTTAACTCTTTTTTGTTTATACAACTTACTGCATAAATGTCCTTTTTTGATAACGGGCTTCTTTTTACATGTGCACGTTGTTCTCGCTGCTGCCGCATAGAACCCGGCTTTGTGTTTCTGTCCCAGGCAGATTTGACAAAGCTGTGCCAATGGTTTAATTTAACAAAAGAACAATTTATTGAAACATACTGCCGGAAGGTTCCGTACTACGACGGAACGGATGTTCTCTGCCTGAAGGAGACAGCAGAATATGACTGTATTCTCTGGCATAACGGATGTACCGCATACGGCGCACGTCCAATACAATGTTCCACGTACCCGTTCTGGACAAGACTGCTTTCCAGAAAATTACTCTGGGACAAAGAACAAGCTTCATGTCCCGGCATAAATACCGGTAAAGTATGGACAAAGGATGAAATACTGAAACAGCTCGCCGATTATGAATGCAACGAGCCGGTTCATTTTTCACGAAATATTGCTGAAAGAGGGGAGTTACAATGAGAATCTTTTTCTGGGGGGTCAGAGGCTCTATTCCGACACCGATTACTCCGCAGCAGGTTCAGGCAAAAATTACTGCCACAGTTCAGCGTATCACTGCAAAAGACATAGAATCCGAAGATACCCGTGAACGTTTCATAGCGTCCCTCCCTGCATGGCTGTACGGTACGGCAGGAGGCAATACTTCGTGTATTGAAATAAAAACCGATAATGGTACAGAAATAGTGCTTGATGCAGGTTCCGGAATCCGTGGTATGGGTAAGAAAGGTGTAAAACCTGCTGACAACCACTACAACATGTTCCTGTCGCACTTTCACTGGGATCACCTGCAGGGGCTTCCTTTTTTTGACGCCGCATATAATCCCGGCGTGACGATTGATGTGTATTCCGCCTTTCCCGCTGCAGAACGGTTGCTGCGTAGTCAGATGGCACAACCTTACTTTCCTGCTTCTTTTGATACGTTTACCCGCAATATTAACTTTCATACAGTCCGTTCAGGAGAACCTTTTACTTTAAACGGAGTTGACGTGTGCTGCTGCAGAATGTCACATCCCGGAAATTCCTATTCTTATGCATTTACGGAAAACGGCAGAAAATTCGTATATGCCACAGATGTAGAACTTTCACAGAAAGATTTTACAAAAAATCCTGAACGGACAGCTGTGTTTGAAAACGCCGACTGCATCGTACTTGATTCACAGTATACAGTTGCAGAGGCATATCAAAAAGAAAACTGGGGGCACTCAGCTTTCTGTTATGCGGTAGATTTTGCAGTGCACTGGAATATAAAATCGGTTTATCTGTTTCATCACGAACCGATGTACGACGACAAAAAACTTAATTCCATACTACTTGCCGCACGCTGGTATGCTGAGTATATTGAACATGCAGAGATAAAAATATTTCTTGCAACAGAAAATTCGGAAATACAGTTATGAATACTGATTCATCAAAAAACGAAAACACGCATCCTCTCTCTTATACTTTCTCCCCGAGAGAGACGGCGTGTCTTGCCCGCTTTCTGCGTGTCCACCAGTCGGAAATCCCTGACGGCCTTTCCGATTTTGTGAAAACGGTCGAAAATGCAATTTATAATTCCATGTCAATCGATGAAGCGGAGAAATTCTATTCATGAAGCAAAAAATTCGCTTTTTTTTAACTATCCTGCTTATTCCTGTTATACTCATTTGCTCTGGAGTCCTTTTTTTTCTGTACGAAACAAGTCCGAAAACGTCGGAAAAAGATGAAATTGTTGAACGTGTAGAAGTGCCATCCGGTACAAAAATAAAAGAACTTGCATTGCAGCTTGAGGCAAAAGGATTAATACGCAGCGGCAAATTTTTTTATGCAGCAGCAAGATATCCGCTGTTTGGAAAAATTGCCGGATACAGTGTACTCAATCTTGAAAGCGGGGTATACCGTATAAAAAGCAGTATGAGCACAGCCGATATATTCAAGCTTTTTTCTTCAGGGAAACAGGACTATATCCGTGTCGCGGTTCCTGAAGGACTCACGATCTCAAAAATAGCAGAACGGCTTGAAGAAGCAGGTATATGTCCGGCAGCAGATTTTAAAAATGCAGCAAAGGACAGCTCACTTATAGCAAAATACAATATCAGTGAAGAATCGCTTGAGGGATATCTTTTCCCCGATACATATTTCTTTACACCTGATATGGATGCGCATACGGTCGCTGCAATTATGGTCGATAATTTTTTCAGCCATGTCGATGGAATTCCTGCGCTTAAAAATATGTCACCGTCCGACTTTAAAGACACTATAATTCTTGCATCCATTATTGAAAGGGAATACCGTATAGACGCCGAAGCTCCGCTTATTGCAAGCGTATTCAGAAACCGCATGAAAAAAAACATAGGATTGTATTCATGCGCCACAATTGAATATATCATAACAGAACTAGAAGGTATGCCTCATCCCGATGTCATAACATATAAGGAGCTGAAAATAAACAATCCCTACAATACCTATAAATGGGCCGCGCTTCCTCCCGGACCTATTTCAAATCCGGGGATGATTGCGCTTTCTGCTGCAGCACAGCCGCCGAAGACAAACTATTACTATTTCCGTCTCATAGATCCCGATACGGGCCGTCATGCATTTTCAACAGATTTCGACGAGCATATAAAAGAAGGCACGCTCTATCATACCAAAAGGTAGGGGATGCCATGGCAGGACTTATTTCGCAACAGACGATTGAATCTGTACAAAACATTTCCGATATTGTCGCCGTTGTAGGCGAATACACAAAACTTGAACGACGCAGCGGCAACGACTGGTGGGGATGCTGCCCGTTCCATAACGAAAAAACAGCATCATTCCACGTGGATGGTGACAAAAAATTTTACTACTGTTTCGGCTGCCATGCCGGCGGCGATATCATAAAATTCATCATGGAAATGGAAAAAGTTTCCTACATTGATGCCGTTCGTTCTCTTGCAAAAAGAGCCGGGATAGAAATAGTGTACGCAGACGGACAACTGCCGGAGCACTCCCATAACGACGATCTGAGAGATTCATATATTGATTTGTATGAACGTACGGCAACATTGTTTCATTACCTGCTTACACAGACAGACGGCGGAAAACCTGCGCTCGCGTACATTACAGGACGAGGTCTTACAATTGACACAATTAATAAGTTCAAACTTGGTTATGCACCGTCAAACAGACGCTGGCTCAAAATTTTTCTGCTCAAAAAAAACTTCAGTGAAGATTTTCTGAACAGTTCAGGACTTTTCAGTAAAAAATATCCTGACATCTCCTTTTTTTCAAACAGGCTCATGTTTCCGATTTTTAACAGAAGAGGGCAGTGTGTTGCGCTCGGCGGCCGCATCCTGAACGGGGAAGGTCCGAAATATCTTAATTCGGGAGATCTCGTCCAGTATAAAAAAGGTGAAACTCTGTATGCGTTCAATTTTGCGAAAAACGCAATACGAGAGGAAAAAAAAGTTATTTTCTGCGAAGGATATATGGACTGCATTGCATATCACCAGTGTGGCATTACATATGCTGTAGCACCGCTGGGAACGGCGCTTACTGAAGATCAGCTTAAAATAGTGCACGGATTTGCAGATACAGTCCTCCTTTCTTTCGACAGCGACGGAGCAGGTCAGAACGCTACCCTGCGGGCAATTACTATGTGCAGAAAACAGGGATTTACCGTAAAAATCATAAGACTGACAGGCGGAAAAGACCCTGCGGAAATTATGGTTAATTTTGGTGCAGAAACCTTGACAAACGAAGTAAACAGCGCTATATTGGATAGCGACTTTCTATTATCTAAACTGGGACAAGACTACGCTGTCGATACACCGGAAGGTAAGACAAAAGCATCTCTTGCTTTTTTTACGTATGTTGATTCGCTCCAGTCTGATATACAAAGAGAGTCATGCCTGGAGCAGCTATGTCAGGCATTTAATCTAAAGCCGGAGGCTGTTAAGAGAGACTTCGATAACCGTGATCAGGCCCGCGAACGCTTAAAAATCCGGCAGCAAACATCAACAGACAAACAAAACGCCGACATCAAGCTTAATGCTGAATTGCGTGCTGTTCTTGCCGTTATTGCCGATCTGGACCAATACAAGGTCATGCGCGCGGAACTCACCGTTGACGATTTTGAAGACCCTGTAGCAAAAAAACTATTCATTATTCTGGAAGATTGTTTCAGAGAACAGTCTGTATCGGTAAGCAGCATACTGACTCATTGCGGCAACGAAGAAATAGAACGGATGATTACACGAGTGATCTCATCCGGCGAGTTTTCAAAAAACAGCGGCCGCATAATACAGGACAGCATACAGTTTATAAAGCGGAATACATTGGAAAGAAAGCGTGATCAGCTTATGAACAGAATCAGACTTTTCAATCCGGTTACTCCCAGCGATCAGCAGCAGCTCAAGGAACTTCTCGCAGAAAAAGCGAATCTCAACAGCAGGCTTAAACAGTAAAACACAAGGTGTCGTTACATGGATCAGAAAGATCAGAAAGATCAGAAAATAGACCCTAAAGTTGAAAAACTTCTTGAATATGCAAAAGCAAAATCGATTATAACATGGGACGAGGTAACAGAAATACTGGGACAGGATTTCGTTAACTCTCCCAAAATGGAAGCTGTACTCCAGTCTTTTTCAGAAAGCAAAATACAGATCGTCGAGCCGGAAGATTTACTTGCTGATGAAGACGAGGAAGAAACAGAGGAAGCTGAAAGCGAAGAAGACGATGAAATCGGCACGACAGAGGAAGACGTACCGATTGACGATGCAGAAGATGCAAAAAATGATGCCGCTCACAGTAAACTCGTAAACAGCGATAAAGAATCGAATGTTGACGATCCAATCCGCCTTTACCTGCGGGAAATAGGCAAGGAAAATCTACTTACTGCTGAGCAGGAAGTCATCCTCTCAAAAAAAATGGAAAACGGCAAGAACATCATAAAAGATGTCATAAAGAATTCAGGTATAATGATTCCTGAATTCTTTGCCGTTGCACAAAAAGCATTTACCCGCATAGATCCACATGAACCCGGACGTCCTCGAAAGGAAATTAATGAGGAGATGGCGGAAAAACGTCGTCTAAAGAGCTGTTACAGTGAATATATAAAACCTGTGCTGTCCGAAATGAAACAGTACATGACTATAAAGAAACAGCTTTTTGAATCCGACCAGACTGCAAAAATTTTTGACAACCCTCAGCTTGTCTCTCTGCGGAAAAAAATTCAACCGCAGCTGCAGAAAATAGATATTCAAACGGAGGAACTCGATAAGTTTAACCAGAAATTCCGTGATGCCTGCCAGAAAATCGACGAATATCATCAGAAGCAGGAAAAGAAAATGAAAGAGTTGCGCGTCACAACTCCGGGGGAACTGCGGAGCATCGGACGCCGCATTTCGATCCGTTCTGAATCAAAAAAACTAGAGGAAGAACTCGGTATGTCAACCGACGATATCCGCGATATTTACACGCAGATTCAGAAAATTGACAGAAAACTGCATCGGCTCGAGTACGAATTTGAAAACAGTGTAGAAGAAATCATCGCAATGGGTAAAGAAATCGAGCGAGGTTCTATTATGATGGAGCAGGCTAAAAACAGGCTCATCAACGCAAACCTTCGTCTTGTCGTTTCAATTGCGAAAAAATATACAAACAGGGGACTTCAGTTTTTCGATCTGGTGCAGGAAGGCAATATCGGCCTGATTAAAGCTGTCGAAAAATTTGAATACCGTAAGGGATTTAAATTTTCAACATACGCAACATGGTGGATACGTCAGGCTATTACCCGCTCCATTTCAGACCAGGCACGCACAATACGCGTTCCTGTACACATGATTGAGCAGATAAACAAAGTCGTACGCGAATCCCGGCAGCTTATGCAGAAACTTGGCAGAGAACCGACTGATGACGAAATTGCACAGCAGCTCGGCTGGCCGGTTTCACGTGTAAAACAGGTTAAAAATGTTGCAAGAGAACCGATTTCACTTGAAACGCCTATTGGAGAAGAAGAAGATTCTCTGCTTGGCGACTTTATTGAAGATAAAGAAGTTGAAAATCCGGCGTCTCAGACAGCCGAAACACTGCTGAAAGAGCAGATTCGTTCAGTTCTTGATACACTTCCGCCACGTGAACAGGAAGTCCTCAAAATGCGGTTCGGACTTGAGGACGGTTATTCTCTTACGCTTGAAGAAGTTGGCCTGTATTTTAACGTAACAAGAGAGCGTATAAGACAGATTGAAGCAAAAGCGCTCAGAAGACTGAGACATCCGAGGCGTGCGAACGGACTGCGCGATTATATAGAAATCGGGCCGTAACCGCATATTTTCTGACTACAGGTTTACAATGACAGGCAGATTATATAATTGTAGACATAACGTTTATTTTATTATACTATAGACAGACATTCAGCAGATATTGTATTTGTAAGGAAAGAAATACCATGGTAATGACAGAGGTTTTCGACAAACTTAAGAATCTTCAGGATATACTTGTAAAAAAGTACGACATTGAAACGAAGATAGATGAAGCGCCGAAACAGCTCAGTTCGCAGGACGAACTGCTCGAGCGTATGAAAAAGGAATTCATCAGCAAGAACGCTGAATATGAAGCTGTTAAATCAAAAGTGCTGCAGCTGCGCTCAGACTTGGACGATGCTGTAAGATTACGTGAAAGCGGCGAGAAAAATATGGACAGTATAACGACTCACCGTGAATATGAAGCGCTTGACAAGCAGATCGCGGAAGCTTCTTCAAAAGAGCAGGATCTTAGAAAAGATCTTCAGAAAGAAGAAAAAATACTTGCGGATCTGAACGATAACCTGAAATCATATGAATCTATGATTAAATCGCAGGAAACCGATCTTAATACAAGCAAATCCTCTCTTGACAAGGAACTTAATTCCTACAAGGACGAACTTGCAAATCTTGAGAAAAAAGAAAGCAGAATCGCCCCTGATCTTGATCAGGAAATTCTTTTTAAATTCCAGCGTATCATTCAGCGCAATTCTCAAGGTATCGTTGCAGTCAAAAACGGTGTTTGTACGGGATGTCATATGATTCTTCCTGCGCAGTTTGCAAACGAAGTAAGAAAAGGAGAGAATATTCTTTTCTGCCCGTACTGCAGCCGTATTCTGTTTTATGAAGAAACAACCGAAGATGAACAGGAAAGCTACTTTAAGCTTGAAGACGCCGGCAGTCTGACTGATCTTGACGAGGATGACGAATACGATTCCGACGATGAGGAAGACAGAGAAGAGAACGAAGTTCACGGTGAAGAAGAGGATGAAGGGCTTGACGAATCAGAAGATGAAAGCGAGGAAGAGAGTGATGACGACTCGGAAGATTCAACTGATGAGGAAGATTCCGAATCCTGAATAAAATGTGATTTGACAGATGGGATATAACCGCGTTGTTAAATCCTGATGACAGGGTATAACAATGAGGCAAAGTCCGGGCTCCTCCGGAAAAAATGCCGGGTAATAACCGGGCAGCATACGGAAGCTGCACACCTCCGAAAGGATTTGTGTAAAGCCCGTAACTGACAGAAAGTGCAACAGAAAATATACCGCGGACGGCTTGCCGTACGTAAGGGTGAAAAGGCGGTGTAAGAGACCACCGTGCATCTGGTAACAGATGCAGCCTGTAAACCTCATTTGGAGCAAGATCAAGCAGCAGGTGCTTTTCCGGGCTATACTGCAGGTAGATCGCTGAAGGCGCAGGGTAATCTGCGTTTCGGATAGATGGTTATACCGGTGTTCTGCACCGGTAACAGAACCCGGCTTACCGTCCCATCTGTTTTTTTTATAAGCGTCGTAGAATGAAGCACAAAATAGCTGATGATATAAATATATTCAAAAGGAAAAGCAGACTGCTGCCCAATCTCATAATTATATTCTGCACAGGGGTTGCTGTTGTTATTGCTTCATTTTTTCTTTATCGTATAATCGATGCAAAGATAAACAGCCAGTCGTCAGTCTATACACTGTACAAAAAATGGAGCAGGTATGATTATACAGGTGTCTATGAAACAAGTAAAAATATACTTGCAAAGCATCCTTTTAATAATACTGCTCTCACATATCACGGTTATGCAGCTTTTTATCTGGGGGTTTCCCAGCTTGATACGTCGACCGCACAGGATTATCTTGATGAGGCGGTCAACAATATGCGTATCTCACTGATTACTGCGAAAAAGTCCCTCAAACCGCAGCTTGAATACATGCTCGGTAAGGCATACTTTTATAAAAATACTATATCGTCGTATTACTATGCTGACCTTGCTGTAAAATATCTGCAGATGGCAAAACACGACGGTTATAAAGCGGATGATATTCCCGAATATCTGGGGCTCAGCTATGCTGCGCTTGACATGACGATGGACAGTATAGCTTCTTTTACGGAAGCTCTTCTTGTTCGTGAATCCGATACGCTGCTCCTTTCAATAGCAGAACAGTATTATAAGGCTGGCCAGAATAAAGCGGCAGAGCAATACCTTTTCAGGATTATCAGCAGCAGCAGCGATGATAATCTTATTGTAAAAAGCCGTGTTCTGCTCGGTACTATTTATACCGATAAGGGAAAATACACTGAGGCGGAAACAGAATTTATGTCAATTTTGGAAAAAAACAGAAATTCTGCTGACGCGTACTATGGACTTGGTGTAATATATGAAAAACAAGGCGACTTGGTCAGAGCCCGGGCGGAATGGCGTAAAGCTCTCCGTATTCAGGTAAATCATCCAGGCGCTTTAAAGAAAATGTCTGATTATAAATGAAACAGCTTTTGTTCCGGAGGATTATATGGGTTTTTTAGACAATTTTTCAACTGATATTGGCATTGACCTTGGTACATGCAATACGTTGATCTATGTACGCGGGAAGGGTATTGTTATTGATGAACCTTCTGTCGTAGCTGTTGAAAAAGGCACAAAACGCATTGTTGCAGTCGGTTCAGAAGCAAAAAGTATGCTTGACAAGACTCCGAGCAATATTATTGCGATCCGCCCGTTGTCTGACGGCGTTATTGCAGATATTGACAGCACGGAAAAGATGATAAAGTATTTTATCTCAAAAATAACACCGCGTCATCAGTTTTTCAAATCGACCCGCATGAAAATCGGTATTCCATCATGTATTACAGATGTTGAAAAACGGGCTGTAATTGAAGCCGCTCTCAAGGCAGGTGCAAAGGAAGTTGAGATTATAGCGGAATCACTTGCTGCCGCTATTGGTGCAAAAATTCCGATTTACGAACCGGCCGGTCATATGATTTGTGATATCGGCGGCGGTACAACGGAAGTAAGTGTTATATCTCTCGGCGGTATGGTCATTACAAGCTCAATACGTATTGGCGGCGACAAGTTCGACGAAGCAATCGTAAAACATGTAAAAAGTGTTCATAACCTTATCATCGGACAGCAGACGGCTGAACGCCTGAAGATACAAATCGGCAATGCAGCTCCCGACAAGGATATTGAAAAGATGGAACTTAAAGGAACGGATGCAATTACGGGACTTCCTCGCCGTCTTGAAATAGACAGCGTAGAAGTACGGGAAGCTCTGAAAGATCCTGTCACGCGCATTGTAGAAGAAATCAAGAATACACTCGGACATACGCCGCCGGAACTCGCTGCGGATATTGTTGAACGCGGCATTGTCATGACAGGCGGTGGTTCAATGCTTAAAGGCCTGCCGAAACTTATTTCAAAAGAGACAGGAGTTCCCGTCATTCTTGTTGAACGTCCTCTTGAGTGTGTTGCTCTTGGAGCAGGAGAAGCATTTGAGCTGTTTAAGGATATGTCTACAGACCGCTCAATTTACGACAGCCTTAACGAATAGCAAAGCGGCTCACTATGGCAGTACACGCAAAAACATCATTCAGATTCAAACTCCCTGAATTCCTGCTTGTCATACTTATGCTCGTCTCCGGAGCATGTCTTGGCTTCAGCACAGGGAGTTTTGTCGTCAATTTCAGCCGCATCGGCTTTTCAATCGTTTCGACAGTTGAAAAAAGCGTTTTCGCTGTTACCGACACTGTTAAAAATACGGTAAATGCCGTAAAAGAACTTGCCGAATTGAAGAAAAATTACGATGAGCTTTCAAAGAAACTTGAAAATTATCAGCAGATGCAGCGTACTAATGCCGAAATTCGCAAAGAAAACGAACAGTTGAAGGAACAGTTAGGGTTCTCCCAATTAACTGCACAAAAAAATTATCCCGCACAGATCATCGCCAGAGATATTGACAAGCTGTACGCTTCGTTAATAATCGACAAAGGAAGTTCAAACGGTATTAACAAAAACATGCCTGTCATTGCATATCAGAACGGCAATATAGGACTTGTAGGCAAAATCGTTGAAGTGGGAAAATTTACAAGTAAAATTATGCCTGTATACAATCTGGATTGTACTGTTTCTGCCCGTATTCAGAATACAAGGGATCTTGGACTTGTTTCCGGTATGGGTAGTGTTGATGAACCGCTCTCGATGAAATACATCAGAAAACGGGTTCTGAATGACTTGCATTACGGCGATATTATTGTCACGTCCGGTGAAAATGGAAACTATATGCGCGATATTCCGCTGGGGACAATATCAAAAATAAGTGTACTTGATTACAATTCTTCCCTTGACATTGAACTGGCTCCCGTTATTGATTTTTCTCGGCTTGAAACAGTAATTGTAGTTGATCAGAGTCAATCTAAAGACGGGCAGGACGCACAATGACAAAATCATATATCGTAAGCATAATAATATTGTTCTGTACGGTGCTCATTGAAACGGCAATACTTTCAAATATTACCATTCTTCCTGCCGTTCCCGATATGCTTTTGTTGTGCACTTTGTACATGGGAATGCTTAACGGAAAAGTAGCAGGTGAAATATCAGGATTTATATCAGGATTGTTTCTTGATCTGCTTTCTGGTGCACCTCTCGGCTTTAACTGCCTGTACAGAACTGTAATAGGTTTTCTTGCAGGCATCCTTAGTACGACATTCAATTTTGACGGAATATTTATGCCTGCAATCATCGGATTCACAGGGACGCTCATAAAGGCACTTTTTGTATGGATTATTTCTCTTCTGTATCCAAATGTAACAATAATGGAGCATATTCTTTCAGTTCCATTCATTTTTGAACTTGCATGCAATACTATACTTGCACCGGTTTTCTTCAAATTCCTGAGTCTGTTCAAAGCCTCTCTTTCGTTAAAACCGGAGGATAATGAATAATATGGCAGGTAATTTCCGTAGGGGAGCTTCCTCGGAGAGTTCTTTTACCGAAAAAAATAAACGTATTATTATTCTCGGCATAATTCTCGTAATTATGTTTATTGTCTATGTATACAGGCTTTTCTCAATGCAGGTAATACAGGGCGAGCAGTACCGTAAAAAATCTCAGACTATTTCAAGTCAGGTAAATATAATTCCGGCTCAGCGCGGTGAAATTTTCGACAGAAATGCAGGTATGCCGATGGTCATCAATACTGATTCATTTGCAGTCGAAGTTACACCCGGAGAAATTCCGGCAGGCTATTATGATACTGTTGCAACCCGTCTTGCACAGTATCTTGGCATATCAAAATTTGATATAGACAGAAAAATACCGCTTAAATTTAGAAAATCGTATACCTCAATAACAATTAAATCAAATGTACCGTTCTCAAGTATTTCAAATATTGCGGAGAACAGAACTGACCTTCCGGGCGTTTCATGGGTTTCAAAGCCAATCCGCAACTACGTTGAAACAGGTTCTCTTTCACATATCATAGGTTATGTCGGCGATATAACACAGGAAGAGATGAATGTCATGTACAACCAGGGATATACGCAGAACAGTATTATAGGAAAAACAGGCATTGAAAAACAGTACGATTCTCTGCTGCAGGGCATTCCCGGCAGCGAAAGCCGGACTGTCGATGTCCGTGGACGAATCATTTCCGATGCGCCTGTCGTAACTCCTCCTCAGATGGGAAAAAATCTTGTTTTGACAATTGATACGAGAATACAGACTCTTGCCGAAAAAACGCTTGGAAAAAGGGTAGGGGCTGTTGTTGTTCTGAAGCCTGCTACTGGTGAAGTGCTTGCAATGGTTTCATATCCTTTCTTTGATCCGAATCTTTTCAATACCGATAATGCATCATCAGAATATTTGAAACTTGCAAACAGTCCTGATAAGCCTCTTTTAAACCGTGCAGTAAATGCATCCTATCCGCCTGGCTCAACTTTTAAAATTATAATGTCTACAGCAGTGCTGCAGGAAAAAGCTTTTCCACCAACTAAAAAAATCGAGTGCAATGGTAAAATTGTGTATGGTGGACGTATATTTCATTGTCACTTACACGAACCGGGACACGGCTGGCTTGATTTGAAGAACGGACTTGCGCAGTCATGCGATATTTATTTCTGGACAATCGGTCGTGATTATCTGGGAATAGATAAAATTTCCTCCTACTCACATGAATTCGGACTGGGAGAAAGTACAAAAATTGACCTGCCAAGTCAGTCATCAGGATTTATTCCCACTGCAAAATGGAAGGAACGACGCTATCATGAAAAATGGCTTGGCGGTGATACAATGTCTGCATCTATCGGTCAGGGATATATTCTTTCAACGCCGCTCCAGATTGCAGATATGATGGCTATGGTATGTAACAGCGGTACTATTTACAAACCTCATCTGCTCAAAGAAGTACGTGATCCTGTAACAAATGATGTCATTCAGGAAATAAAACCTGAAGTTCTGTTCAAATCGAACATCGAAGCAGACGTATGGAAAACTGTTCAGGAAGATCTGCGCTATACAATTACAGACGGAACACCCGCCTATCCGATGCACAATAAAACTGTACAGAGCGCAGGTAAAACAGGGACATCTGAAGTTGCACAATACAAAACCAGCTGGCATTCATGGATGGTTGCATATGCACCTTATGATGCTCCGGTTGAAGATCAGGTTGTCGTTGCAACGCTTGTGGAAGCCTGCAATCCGTGGGAATGGTGGGCACCTTATGCAACAAATATTATCATTCAGGGAATTTTTGCAAAACAGACATATGAGGAAGCAACCAATGCACTGGGATTCCATGCTCTCCTGAAAAACGGAAACAGACAGGAGTAGTTTGAAGTGAAAGTAAAAATTTTTGAAGTTTTTGATTACGTTCTATTTTCTTGTGTACTTATTCTTGTAGTAATGGGAATTGCATTTATTTATTCCTCAGGTATAAATTCGGAAGGAATCCTTGTTACAAACGAATACATAAAACAGATTATATGGGCCTCGCTCGGAATTATTCTCATGGTAATTACTGCGCTGTATGATTATAATAAAGCAGAACGATATGCACAGAATTTTTATATGGGGCTACTCGCAATACTTCTCTATACATGTTTATTCGGACGCTACGTGAACGGAGCCAGAAGCTGGCTTGGAATAGGAGATTTTGGCATACAACCTTCTGAATTCGGAAAAATTATATTTATTATTTTTATGGCAAAATATCTGTCAGATAGTAAAAATGAAGAGAATCAGCTCAAACGTTTTATGATTGCAATATGTATTTTTACCCTTCCGGCATGTCTTATTCTTGTCCAGCCCGATCTTGGTACGGCAAGCGTTTATATTCCGATTTTTCTCGTGATGTGTTTTATGGCCGGTATTCCCGGTAAATATATTGTATTCATTCTGGGAATAGGTTTTGGGACAATCTTTCTTACCATACTTCCTGTATGGAATACAATAATTGCTAAAAAAAGTTTTGCTGTCATAGGCGCATTAACAGTTCCCAAACTCCGGCTCCTCCTTGTTATGGCATCAGCGCTCATAACTGTAATGGGACTTACAGGTTACAGATATTTCCGTGGAAAAAAATACTACTACTGGATTTCATATATATTTTCAATCATTGTCATTTCCCTTGTATTTTCATACGGAGCAGGAAAAGTCCTTAAGGATTATCAGATAAAACGCCTTATCGTCTATATGGATCCTTCCATCGACAGGCTTGGTTCAGGATGGAACATCATCCAGTCAAAAATAGCAATCGGATCCGGAGGTGTTTTCGGCCGGACATTCCTGCATGGAACACAGAGCCATTATCGGTTCCTGCCGCAGCAAAGCACCGACTTCATTTTCAGTATCTTATCCGAAGAATTCGGATTTATTGGCGGGCTTTTTGTATTTGTTCTGTATGGCATTATTTTACTGCGTATCCTCAAAATCATGCACAATTCTTCAAGCACATTCGGATGTTATATAGCTTCCGGCATCCTTGCAATGTTTTCGTTTCATTTTTTCATTAATGTCGGCATGGTTATGGGAATAATGCCCATTACAGGTATTCCGTTACTGTTTCTTTCATACGGCGGTTCTTCCTTATGGACTGCAATGACCTGCATCGGAATACTTATGAGTATCAATCACCGTAAATATGAATAAGACAGATTAAACCAAACTGCTTCAATTAAAATGCAGACATTCTTGGTTTAACTGCATTTATTGTTATGTTTTAATAGTATTATACTACATCTTATAATGTATATTCTGTCTACCAAACGATATAATGACTTCTTATTGTTTATGTTTTAACTTTATATTGTATCCTCTCTGGCTGTTTGTCTTTTCCAACTATTGTTGCTGAGACATTCCGGGAATGCCCGCTGTTTCCTTACGCGATTTTATCAAGTTTTTCCCGTATGAATTCGCTTTTTTCTTTGAGGCCGATGCGTCCGAGCTTAAACATCATCATATTCGGATAAGTCGGGTCAAGCGTTACAGTTCCCGCGCTCTCCTTAATCAGACGAAGTACTTTATCGACTGAAATATCGGATACTTTGGAGAACGTTATCTGGACAACACCCTGACGTTCCTTGAGCGAACTTATGTTTAGCTTACGGCATAAAATGCGGATTTCAGCCAGGGACAGAAGACTCGATACTTCATCAGGAACAGGGCCGAATCTGTCATTCAATTCATTTACGACACTTCCGAGTTCATTGTCTGTTTGAACAGATGCAATTTTCTTGTAAATTTCCATTTTTGTCTGGGTATTCTGCACATATGAATCGGGAATAAAGCCGGTATATTCAAGTTCCATGAGAACTTCATTCTGCGCTTTGTAATCGTTTCTGGCAGTAAGCCGTTCAACCGCTTCGTTTAGAAGTTTTAAGTACAATTCAAATCCGACTGAATACACATCTCCCGACTGATCCTTACCGAGCAGATTTCCAGCACCGCGGATTTCCATATCTTTCATGGCAATCTTAAAACCGCTGCCAAGCTCGGTAAAATCGCTTATTACCTGAAGCCTCTTCATGGCTACTTCAGAAAGGGATGTATTCTGAGGATAAAATAAATATGCATATGCCTTTCTGTCGCTTCTTCCTACGCGCCCCCGGAGCTGATAAAGCTGGGAGACTCCGTACATATCTGCACGGTCTATGATGATCGTGTTTACGTTTGAAATATCGATGCCATTTTCTATAATTGTTGTAGCGACAAGAACATGAAAACCACCTATTTTGAAACGACGGAATATATCATCGAGTTGTTCACTCGTCATCTGACCGTGAGCTACATCAATAAGCATTTCGGGCAGGAGCATTTCGAGCTTGTGTCTTGTTTCAAGCAGCGATTCAACACGGTTGTGCAGGAAAAAAACCTGCCCTCCCCGTTCAACTTCCCGCCTTATAGCTGCTGCAACACGCATATCGTTATACGGTTCTATAACTGTTTCTATGGGCTGCCGGTTCTGGGGCGGTGTCGTCAATAAACTCATATCGCGTATTTTCAAAAGGCTCATATGCAGCGTACGTGGGATGGGAGTTGCCGACATTGCAAGACAGTCTATATTCGTTTTCATTTCCTTGAGCTTATCCTTATCCTTTACGCCGAAACGCTGTTCTTCGTCTACTATCATAAGACCGAGATTTTTAAACACAACATCTTTCTGTATAATCCTGTGTGTGCCGATAAGAATATCTATTTTGCCGGCAGCAAGCCTTTCAAGCGTCTTTTTCTGTTCTGCAGGAGGTACAAACCTTGATAGCTGCGCAATTTTTACCGGAAAATTTTGAAAACGGTCGATACATGTTTCGTAATGCTGTTCGGCAAGAATTGTAGTCGGAGCAAGAAACGCAACCTGCTTTCCTCCCATTACAGCTTTGAATGCAGCGCGCATGGCAATTTCCGTTTTTCCGTAGCCGACATCACCGCATATAAGACGATCCATCGGGACTGGTTTTTCCATATCAAGCTTCACTTCCTCTGTAACGGAAGCCTGATCGGGAGTGTCTTCGTACGGAAAAGCCGCTTCAAACGATGCCTGCCATTCCGTATCCCTGGGGAAAGGAAATCCAGGAGCAACCTTGCGACGGGAATATAAATCAATCAGTTTCTGCGCAAGATCTTCTACAGCTTTCTGAACCCTGTTCTTGCGGTTTTCCCAGTTTTTACTGCCGATGCGGTCTACTCTTGGATTTTCTCCCTCGCTTCCGATATACCGCTGTACCATATTTACCTGTTCAATAGGTACAAAAGCATATTCCTGATCGGCATACTCCAGTTTTATGTAATCGCGCTCGTTTCCTGCCGCTTTTACACGTTCAATACCACGGAAAATACCTATCCCGTATTCAACGTGAACGACATAATCGCCCGGATTCAGTTCAATGAATGTATCGATTGCAGCACTTTTTGCCCGATGAAGAGATTTGGGAACATAACGGCGGCGCCCGAAAATTTCGTTTTCCTGTATGACAAGCAGCTTCATGTCAGGAACGGAAAACCCTTCCGAGATAGTTTCGGAAAGAACCGTTGCCGGATAAGGAAGCACAGCCAGTGTTTTTTCCACAGATGTGCCGGCTGTCGTCTCATCAAGAGTATTGCCCCTGATGATTTCCTTTATACGGAGCGACTGATTCTCTCCGTCTGCAAATATGAATATCTTCCAGTTGTCTTTCTTCAGTTTTCCCAGTTCATCCTTCAGAAAATTAATGTTTCCGAAGAAACTGCGGGCAAGTTCACAGGTAAATACGATGTCCTTTTTCTTTTCCGGCTCTGATTCACCACCCTCGGCTTCATTAAGTTGTGCAAGTGTGCGAAAAAGTATACATCTTGAGAAATTTTTTATTGTTTTTTGAAAATCCAGTACTATTTCCGAAGGTGGAAAAACAGGCAGTTCAAGACGTGCTTTACGGTACATTCCCGAATATTCACGCATGATACTTTCCTGCGCATTCAGCAGTCTGTCATAATCAAAGAAAAAAACAGACGTGCTCTTTCCAACATAATCGGCAATCGAAAACTTTTTTTCCCACAAGAGCGGATAAAAAAGTTCTTCACCTTCTGTTTCACCTCCGGACAGGAGAGAACCAGCCATTTCCTTGAATCTTTCGGTTGCTGTATCAGTAAAAGGAAGATGAACGTCAGAGTCGACTGTTATCATTCTGTCATCGTCGCCTGATACTCCCGACGATTCATACTCTGCTATTTTTTCCTGCAAAATGTCTACAAGCTGTTCGTCCCAGATAACTTCCTTCATCGGAACAATAAGTACGTCGTCCTTTGAACCCGTCGTAGACTGTGTTTCTTTATCAAAAGATTTGATGTTCTCGATTGTGTCAAAATCAAAAACAATACGGGTTGCATCCTCATCGCCGGGAATGAATATGTCAAGAACCTCACCGCGCAGACTGAATTCTCCGTGTACGGAAACACGCGGTACGCGCATATACCCGTATGAAGCAAGCCTTTCTGCCGTTTTTACAGTATCAAGCTTCTGCCCCTTTGCAAGTCTGAACGTGTGCGCTCTGATATGTTCAGGTGGCGGAAGAGGAGACTGAAACACACGGAGCGTAACTATGAATATCCGGGATTTTTTTTTCATCGGTGCGGTTGTATCGAAAACTGCAAGTTTAGCGAGAGCGGCCGCACGTTCGCCGAATACAGCGGCGCCTCTTGCGGCCGGCCTGTACGGAACCATGCCCCACCACGGAATGATGACTGTTTCAGCTTCGGGAAAGACAGTCTGAAGATCTGATGCCAAACTATCTGCATCGTGTTCGCCGGGAACGACAATCACCGTATCAGAAGCATGAGGATCAAATACTGTACCGTTTTTATACTGAACCGTCCCGAAGGCACGAAGAGCTGTCTGTGTGCAGTATTCCGCGGTAAAGTAACTGTACATAGATCCCTGCAGGCCGCGCACTGTAACTGGAAATGAACATGAATCATCTGCAAGGACGGCAAGACCGTTCCTCATTTCAGGCCATGAGTGGATTATTTCATTAATAGAATTTGCTGATAATGTATTCATCAAACTGTCCGATAATAATAGAAAGGTCTTTTAAACATATAATGCCTTTTTGGAGAACGACATTGAAACGTAAAATTTTTTTGATTATATCACTTTTTGCTTTGTTTGGACAGGCTTTTTATGCCCAGACAACACCGGAAAATACATATACATATGCAGATGCTTCGGTTTCAATAAAATTCTACGATAAAACGATGTATTACCCGGGAGATGCGGACACAAATCCCGTTTTCGTACATATAACCGTAAAAAACAGGGGAACCGATACACTCCGCTTTAAGCTCGCTGATGACCGCAGGTTCAGTGTTGATTTTAACGCTTACACTATAAAAAACACTCAGCTGAAGCAAACAGAACCGCTTATCAGAAAACGGACGACAAACCAGACTGTCTATTTCCGTGAAATTTCGCTGGAAAACGGCGAAGAATATTCATTTGTAGAAAATCTCAAAGATTATCTTGATATAACAGAACCTTCAATTTATTATATTGAACTTTTCTTCTACCCCGAGTTGTATAAATCAAACTCGATAAAACTTACGTCGAATCGCCTCACTCTCGAAGTTCAGCCTTCTCCGTCAGCTGCATCATCTTCAATTCTGCCGGTAAAAGCCAGCACTGCGGAAATTCTGAAGCCTGAAGAAATATCTCCTGATAAAGTCGTCGAACAGACAATTATTGCACGCCAAAAATCATTGTGGGACCAATATTTCCTGTATATGGACGTAGAATCCATGCTGGAAAGGGATCAGGCTGCAAAACGTAAATACCGCAGCGTTTCCGCCGATGAACGGGAACGGATGCTGGAAGCGTATAAAGCCGACCTTATGGAATCGCGGATAGACGGCGACATTGTAGCCATTCCTGAGAAATTCCAGATTGAGAAAACTGTATATTCTCAGACGGAAGGAACAGTTCTTGCTACCGAATGGTTTAACAACCGTACTTTCTATGAGAAAAAAAGCTATACATATAAACTGCGTCAGAGAGAGGGAATCTGGCAGATTTATGATTATACAGTCGTTAATCTGGGGACGGAATGAAAGCAATAGTTATTTCCGACGATAATGATGTCATTGAAAAAGTCGGCACTATTCTTACCGCACATCGCTATGATCCCATCGTGTACAGGTGGCTGCTTAAGGCGCTTGATAATGTTGAAGAAATACGTCCCGATGTTGTCATCATAAGTGCCTGCGATTATCCCCGTCACTGGAAAACATTTTCCCAATTCGTCAAGAGCGGCATCAGCGGAGAAGAACCTCAGATAATATTGTACACACCTCAGTCATTTCCCCAGACAGAGCTCGAAAAGGCTAAAACACTGGGAATAAAGGGAACGTTTTCATCTGTCGATGAAGGAGGTCTTGAACATTTCACTTCCATACTTAATTCGGCATCAAAACAGTTTCTTGCATCCGGACAAAAGGAAAATAAAAGCCAGCCAGCTTTCGGTCTCTCGCAGATAAAATCATACGGACTCATTTTTACGCATCCGGAGACAGAAGCTTTTATTACAGGTACAGTTCTTGCCTGTACTGATGATACAATCGAATTTTCACCGGACATTCCACTGCTCTCAGAAGGATTATCCGGCGGAGATCATATCGGGGAAGTTTCATTTAAAAACAACAATACGTATTCGTATTGCAGTGCCGATATTATCCGTACGGGAAAAACGCTTTTTTTAAAACTCGGAACGAAATATGAAAACTAAAAAGCAGCATGCAAAATTTTTCTGTGAAAACTGTGGAGCTGAAGTTCCGGAAAATGCCCGTGTATGCAAATACTGCGGACGTTTTTTTTCTTCCGTCCGGTGTCCTCAATGCGGAGCCTCTGGCCCTGCATCAATGTTCGACGAAGGATGTCCGAAATGCGGATATGCTATGAACAATATACAGACGATTTCGTACACTTCACAGGATTACCGGAAAAAAAGAAGACACTGGTCGTCGTCTGAAAGAGGCAGACTGAAAAAGGCATTCAGGATATTAAAAAACAAAACAAACGGAGGGCAGGAAGATAATTCGCTGCCTGCATGGATATACATTCTGACTGCATGCCTGCTTGTCGGTATACTGGCGGCCGTATACGGATGTATAACATAACCAGACTTATCAATCAGCATATTGACCAAGAAATCTTTTTCTGATATTATAGTTTTATTACGACTTCGTAGTTCAGCCCGGATGGTGGAATTGGTAGACACGCTAGCTTCAGGTGCTAGTGAACGTACGTTCATGGGAGTTCAAGTCTCCCTTCGGGCATTCCAGACCGTAGAAATACGGTCTTTTTTTATGTCTGTATTTTTTTCAACTGATAGAAAAAATGACCTCAGCCCCTGTAATCGGGTGCGGAAAACTAATCCCACTTCCTTCAAACTGCATCTCACCGCCACCGTACAGTGCATTGTAAAGTTTGTCCCCCTGAGCCGGAATGCCCTGCCATGCAAGATGGCAGCGTACCTGATGCCTGTAGCCTGCTGTAATATGACAGTGTGTTATGACTGTTGTTTTTTCAATATCGATTATTTGTATTTCGGTTTTATATACTGCAGTACCGCCTTTCCTGCCGGCAGCTTTTCCTGATTCACCAGTCACCGGACGCACCTGTTTCCGCCCTTCCCCATAAGGTCTGAATGACGATGTTAAAACGATTTCCTGCCCTGCGGCCGTTTCAGCAATATCAGGTACAGGTGGAAATCCTCCGAGACTGTCTGCATTTTTTTTGTTCAGCACGCAGGTAACGCTGTACATTTTTTCAAACTTACCGTTTTTTTGAGCCTCAATAAGAAAATCATACGACTGCTGTGTCGATGCAATCAGGAGCACCCCGCAGGCTTCGTTATCGAGCCGATGAAGTAATCCATGTTCAATCTGTTTTTTCCCACATACATCGTAAAGCTCCGGAAATAAACATGCAGCATAACAAAACGCATTCTCCTTATCATCCACTGACAAAGGTGCGGACGGAAGACCGTGAGGTTTGTACACAACCGCAAACGGTTCTTTGAGGGAAGGCTCATGCACCACTTTTATCTTCTGAACACTCATTTTTCAGTCCCCATGACTGTACGAGGAAACTTCTTTTTCAGTATCTTTACAACGCGGCGGAATCTATCCGGGACTTCAGCCCTGAAAATAGAAAAATGACTATGACCTGGCAGTTTTATTATCAATTTACACGCATGCAGCATAAGCGTCGCATCAGGAAAAGTATCATCCTTTTTTCCGTAAACAGGATCTCCAAGAACGGGGCAGCCTATATACTTCATATGGACACGTATCTGGTGTGTACGGCCTGTTTTAAGGCGCACACGTATAAGAGAATAATTTCCATAGCAGGCAAGGCAATGATACAGCGTACGAGAGGCTTTCCCTTCATTTGTACCGGTAACAGCTTTATAACGCTTTCTGTCCTTCGGGTCGCGTATAATCTGCGTGCATATATCACCAGCAGAAGCAGGAGGGCGGCCTCGTACAATAACAATATACTCCTTGCGCAGACAGCGGAATTTAAATTGAGTTTGAAGCCATTCCTCTGTGTCCCTGTTTTTTGCAGTAATCATGACCCCTGAAGTATCTTTGTCAAGCCTGTGTACAATTCCGGGTCTTCTTGCTGTCAGAATTTCCGATGAAGTCCCTTCTTTTTTTTGTGAAATTGTATTGCGTCCCCAGTGATACAACAGCGCATTTACAAGCGTTCCTGTCCAGTTACCGGAAGCCGGATGTGTCACCATTCCCTGTTTTTTATTAACAACAGTAACATTTTCGTCTTCGTAAATAATATCGAGAGGGATATTTTCAGGTACAATGTCATCGGGTATGTTGTCTTCCCATTCTATGTCGATCCTGTCGCCGGCTTTTATCTTTACGGAAAGCTTGTTCTTTTTCCCGTTTACAAGAATCTCAGTTACGCCAGCTTTTAGCTTTGACCGGTTCATTCCGTTCGGCAGCTGTGCAATATATTTATCAAGCCGCATTGAATCAAAAAAATCTTCCGGAACTTTTGTGCTGAAAAACGGCATTACTTATTCTCCGGCACATCGCTCCGTGCATCTGCAGCGCCAGTATCTGTACTGTTCCCTTCTTCAGGACGAACCGGCGGCGGCATTTCTATCTTCACGGCATCAGCATCCTGATCAACAGGTGTAATAAGAATGGGGCCTGTTTTTTCCTTCAATAGTTTCTTTTTTTTAATATCACGTTTTATTAAATTAACGATGAGATCGGTCAAACCTATACCGACACTTATACCGACAGCCGTAAGCAGAATCGTTTTCTGTTCGTCTTCCGTATAACTGTTACTTTTTGCAAAAAAATTCGGAATATAATCGGACGAAAAATCGTTCTGACAGTATCGTATCACAGAATATCCCCACGTCGTGGTCAATGTAACAAATGGCATAGCACCCAACGTAATAATTTCAGTACGGCGTGCATCTTTCATGAACTGCGGAAATTCGTCATCTTTATACGGTTCCGCAGTTTTACCTGAACTATCATCCGCAAATACAGGCGGCAGTACTATCATTAAAGAGCTGAGAAAAATAAGTATATTCCGCATCAGCTTTTTCATGCTTTCTGATACTCCCGTTCTCCGAAAATGGCAGTTCCTATCCGGACTTCTGTTGATCCTTCTGCTATCGCTATGCGGTAGTCGCCCGACATACCCATTGAAAGTGTATCCAGTTTTAATTGAGGGAAATCTTTCCGCAGACGTTCGGAGGTCTCCCTCAGTTTGCAGAAAGATTCATGGATTGCATTATCATCCTGTGTAAAAGGAGCCATAGTCATGAAACCAGCCGGTATTACATGGGGGGCTTTGCTATCCGAACAGAACTGCACGGCTTCCAGCAGACTTTCATACGCTGTAAACCCCGATTTCGATTCTTCCCCCGTGTGATATTCGAACAGTATTTTTATCGTTTTATTAATTTTTTCACATTGTTTTTCTATTGTAGAGATTAATTCAAGACTGTCGACAGATTCAATGCATGTGCAAATGTTTACAGCACGTCCGACTTTGTTCTTTTGCAGAGTACCTATAATATGAAGTTCCGCAGCAGGATACTGAGTGCAGACATTTTCAAATTTTCTGCACGCTTCCTGAACGCGGTTTTCGCCGAATAACGTCTGCCCTGCATGAATTGCATCTATTACTGACTGTTCAGGATGAAATTTACTCACTGCCAGAAGTTTTACGCTGCCTTCCGGACGGCCTGCCGCCAGTTCTGCATCACGTATGGAAGCTTTTACCTTTTCCAGATTCGTTTTTACATCCGTCGTATTCATATTTCATAGTATATCAGCATTCAAAACGTCAGACAACTGGAGCAGCTCCCGTATCGAAAGGGATTCTGCACGGATAGTCGGTTCTATTCCCGCTTTTGCAAGTACACGCGAAGCCTTCTCTCCATCAGATAAAAACGAAGTCAGATTGTTCCGTACGTTTTTTCTTCTTGAAACAAAAAGGGAACGCTGCATTTTCATGAACAAGTCCTTGTTTTCACAGCAGGGAAAACCGGCTTTCTTTGTCATAATCACGGCACGGGAGTCGACATTCGGTCGCGGCCAGAAATTTCCTCCGCTCAAATCCATAAGAGGTTTCACGTCATACGCCCACTGGCACAATATGGAAAAAGACGAATAATCGCCGGTGTCAGGAAGCGACGTCATACGGACAGCAACTTCTTTCTGCACCGTCACAACGGCTTTGTCAAAACGTATATTCTGTTCAATTGTGTCTGCAATTATTGTTGCGGCAATATTATACGGCAGATTACCGAAAAACCTCTCCGGAACCACTCCTGTATCGTCAAGAACGTTTCTCCACGTCTTGAGTACGTCTCCCTCTACGATTCGCAGTTTTCCCTGCTGTATGTAATTTTCAAAAAAAGCTCCAAGCATGCGGACGAAGCCTCTGTCAATTTCGAACACGGTGACAACAGCACCCCGAGAAAGAAGTTCCTTCGTCATACAGCCAAGACCGGGACCTACCTCCCACACGTTTGTTCCCTTGGCTATGTCCAGCGAATCAATGAGCCTTTTGCGGGCAGTTTCATTGACAAGAAAATTCTGTCCGAATTTTTTCTGCATGGACATTCCGCTCATATCGAGAAAACTCTTGAGCGCAACAGGCGAATTATAATCTGGATGGTTCATTATTTTATTCCTCAGTTATTAAAAATTTGCAAACGTAATTCCCGGTATGCGGGCAAACAATGTAACGAGTATCTTTATGACGGCATATAGTGCATTCATGATAAAGCCTGACGGGGCTGCAAAAAAGGGACAAAGCAGGCATAGCGCTATTAATCCAAGTCCTGCATACATAAAAATCGTAACTGCAGGGGAAAGTACGACGCTTGCAAGAATTCCACCTGGCATAACAGTTCCAAACAGTTTGAGCGATACTGGTGCCGTACACAGCTGTGCGCCTGCAGAAGATGAGAGCCCCTTTGACAATTCCGGAGGGAAGATTTTGCACAGCTGCATGTTTACAGTACTGCCCATGAGAAGAATACCGGCAAGCGCACCGTACGAAAGCATGAACGCGGCGCTCGACAGGTCGGCAGGCGCCAGTGCGGTATGACACAAAAACGACGCACAGAGAACGGGAATCATATGTATATTCGTAAAATTGCAGAAAGACAGAGTAAGCAGGATTATACTGCAGATCAGTGCACGCAGCAGCGACGGCGAAAATCCGGCAAACCAGACAAAAAACAAAACTGCGCAGACCTGAAAAACATATGCATTTTTTTTTCCGCAGAATTTTGTTCCGGCAAATGTGGCTAGTCCTGACACAATAGACAAATGCATGCCGGATAATGCAAGTATATGGGACACGCCCGCGTTTCTGAACGCGTCAGCAGTAACACTTTCCGTATATTCCCGCACGCCGGAAAGAAGTGCCAGCAGAAGACCGCCGGCAGCACCCCATGCGTACATAAGGCGCCTGAACTGCAGCCGGCACAGGGCACGCATATGCGCGATCTTTCCATCGAAAATACCGCTCCAGCCAATCATATGTCCCTTGTCTGCAAAATATACATCATTTCTGCCGGCCTTTCCTTCCAGCCCGACCACAGCCCCGTTTTCACAGATAAGCGCACCTTTATTCCTGCACGATGAATAGAGCTTTCCCGGAAAATATGCTTCAACCATTTCATCATCGAGCATAACTGTCATGATTCCGGAACTGGAACACTGCAGACCTTCTGAAGTTTTTACAAATGCAGGTTCAAACTGTACGGAATATTTCCGCAGCTCCGGCACTTTCACGGGATTGGAAACAATCCTCCCCGTCATGGAAAAAATAGATGAAAACTGTACAGCCGACTTGAACTTATTTCTGTTTTTTACGGGGACCAGACCGCAATAAACCGCAGCTGCGCAAATTGCAGCAGCACCGACGAGAGGATTTTTTATTGTCCTGCAAATCACCATTTAAGCCTCGCGAGCGCATCGCGGGCAGCGGCTATGACATTTTCAGGGTAATTAACATATGTTACATACAGCAGAGAATCAAATGATGTCTTGTCGCCGATTGCACCGAGCGCATTGACAACTGCAAGTACGACCGTATCGGAAACTTTTGTCCCATTTTCAGCCTGCTTGTTCAACTCCGTCAGATACGCTGTAAGCAGCGGCGAGCCGTCAATGGGTGCGACATTTGCCGTTCCGTTCACAACTTCTGCAAATTCATCATCAGTCATGACACCCGCAGCATATTCGCGCTTTGCAAGATCAAAAAATGAAATAATGACGGCCGCTGATCGTGTCCATTTGAGCTGTGAAATCATCCGCATTGCATTGAGCTGGAGACTCACCGTATCTTTCGTTACGGAAGAAGAATTGTCTGCTATATATATCGTTTCAGTAAGCACATTTTCGGCAATCTCAGCTTTAAAAGATGCCGAAGTCTGCTTATTCTGCATAAGAAGATCAAACAGAGAACGTATTGTTTTTGTGTCTCCGTCCTGTATAATACCGATTATCTGAGGAAGCGATTTATCCGCAAGCAGTGCAAGTGCATTATTCATGTCATTCTGATATTGCGGCCATTTTTTCTGCGCCAGGCACGTATAGATAACAGTAAACGACTCGCTCCCGCCGACTGTACCAAGCGTACTGATTACAGCCTTCACGACTCCGTTATCAGGCGTACTTCCGTCAGTATTCTGCAGGAAGTCGTTAAGCATGGATGCAAAAGAACCGGCGGAAAGTGTCTCGTGAAGCATTGATATTTTATTAAGAACGGCAATGCGCACAGTATCACTGGGGAAAAGGGTAAATAACTGCGCAAATTTTACGACAAGAGCATTCTTCGTACTCTCGTCATAAGCAGCAATACTGTCGGCAGGAAAAGCAAGAACTGCGGCTACGGCAAGACCGTCAAGATCGCGGTCATCGCCAAGGACTGCTTTATTTGCACTTGCAAAATCTATTGCAGCATTTGCAAGTTCCGCTGCCTCATTTCCCGACGATTCACGTACGGCGGCAGTCTTATCGCCGATATTACCTTTTATAAATTTTACACGGCTGCTGTCAGAAGCTGACTCTGCATACAGACATGACACCATAATAAGCAATACAAATGCAATACTTTTTTTCATTTATACCTCTTCCAGCTTGTCATCAGGAACGGATTCTTCCGCATCAAAGCTATCTGCACTGCTGTCCGCGGGAGTGTTGTCAACAGGCGGATTCAGTTCTGTTTCGTGCGGAAGATTCGGAAGAAACTCATCAGCTCCTTTTTCTGCGTCTGCACCGGCATCATTTTTTTTGTCGTCCAGAGGGTTTTCGCTTTCGCCGCTGTCTTTTGCATCATCACCGCTTTCGCTCTGGTCTTCATTCGTAAGCGAAATGGCATCGTATATTTCTTTTTCTTCCTGCGGCATTATATTGTATACAAAACTGAGAATCTCGTTTTTCATCTGAGGCTCAATATGAATACATTCAAAATGAAGGCGGGACTGGTTTATGGTTTTGTTATACTCTATCGTACGTACAATACCAAACATGATAATCAGCTTTTCTTCAAGCATAAACTGAAGCCTTATCTGAATGTTCGGCACCCCCTGCCCGCCAATACGCACCATGGCACCTGATTCGGAAATGTCCTCTATAAGGCACCGATATCCTGTTTTTGTTTCGACAATATTGTAGTCAATTACTTTTTCCCTGATGATAAACAGGCTTGCATATATTTTGCATTTCGCACGAATGCTGCTGCGCTTCTGCGTACGGAGCAGTTTGTCCGTCTGGCGGAGATACAGCGACGGTTTCCCGAGGAAAAGGCCCTCGCCCTGTACTACCGTATCAAAAACATAACGGGCATCACCTTTGCGCCACAAGTACACATTGATTACTTTACCGAGCCAGTCCTTCCCTTCAACGGGAATCATGCCCTTCTGCACCGGCATGCTGATTGTCAGTTCCCGCGCATTGTTAACAATCCGGGAACTGAAAACACCTTTCCCCGGCAGAATGATTCTGAGCTGCTGGTCCCTGCTGAGTACCCTGGTTGATTCAATACCTTTCTTTTTATCGGCTTCCTTTTCTATACTTGCACGGTAGGAATACAACTTTGACAGCAGCCGTTGTGTATCAGATGAATACTCCTTATTGTTCTTATCAGCATTTGATTTTATTTCGGCCAGGCACTTTGTAAGGGACGGAAGAGACCAGTACAACGACTGAGGCTGTTCAAGATTACAGACCTTCGCAGTTTTCCAAAGCAGTCTTATTTCCGAGAATGAAAATTTTGAATCAAGGCCTGTCAGAAAAAATTTTATTTTATCACGATAAATCTGACTAAGCCTCACTGCAGCTGCAATAATAACAACTGCAATCAATATCCCCATAATGTACACTTTTGCCCCAATACTATATACTTTATCATATATATTCTTTTTTTCATAGAGCAAATGGACAAACACGCTTTTACAGACATTTTTATTTTTGTTTTTATTCTCAGCATCTTTGTGGTACCTCCTCTTTTTGTAAAAACCGTCCCGGCGGCGGCGTTTGCGTCATGGACTTTCCCGGTTCAGCAGCTTTTTTTTGCGGCCGCAGCGGGAATTCTGATATGGTACATGAACGACGGGAAAAAAAAAAGGACGAAGAAACCTGCAGAAAAACAAATAAACATTATAATAGACTCCGGATACGTCCTTTTTACTTTTGGTGCACTCTGTGTTACAGCTGCGCTCATGGAGCTGATTATTCATTTTTCGGGTATACGTTCTTCCGTAATTCCGGTAAGGCCAGCATCGGCTGTCCAGCTTTTATTCTGCATCCTTGATTTTGCAGCGGCATCTTTTTTTGAGGAAGTAGTATACCGCCTGTATCTTCCGGAAATGTTCCTTAAATATCTGGCCTGCATCCCTCATTTCCGTTTCGCAGAAGTATGTTCCGAAGCGCTGCCTGTCGTACTGTTTGCGTTTGCTCACCTGTATCTTGGTATTCCGTCTGTCGTAAACGCCGCTCTTGCTTGTATATTTCTGAGGATGTGCTGCAAAAAAACAGGGACAGTCCTGACTAATACGACGGCCCATTTTGCATATAACATATTGTCGCTTTTTCTTTTCAGCGCAATGTAATTTACTCTGCCGAAGCAGAAGAAAACAACTCTGTCATTTTATTGAATGTCCAGTTGCTTACAAGAACGGAGTATTTATAATCGTACGGATGACCTGTTATTGTATTTGAAAAGGAGTATGAAAGTATTTTTCCTTCGTCACCGTTCCCGTATGCATGTATGGTCGTTGTAAAACCATCGCCATCTTCAATTGCTATAGAATACACAGGGATATCCTGAACACCTTCGTACAAATCGCCGTGACGCAGTTCCAGCAGGTCTGCACATTTTTTCCCAAAATCCGTGTATTTGCTGCTGAAATATTTGCTGCCTGCTTTAATTCTCTGTATATCGCTCTGAGTAATCTTTCCGTTTACATTCTGAGGAACAATATATGGATCCATCCAGACTGAGGATGTCGGAGTGAGATATGCATCGATATCAGAATCTATTTCATATATGGAAAGTTTGTTGTCAATGCGCAGATACCGCCTTGTTTTAAGGAAATTCTGGCCGCCAAAGTATAATTTTGTAGACACATTCATATCATTTTTATACAAAATCGTTGTCGCATTATCTTTATCAACACCCAGCAAAGGCCACTCTGTTTGCCTGTCTGATATTTTATACAAATTGCGAGTGTTTGTTAAGTGTTGTATAAACCGGGAAATGACACTGTTGTCGACAGGGAATATACTTTCACGTATACTTCCTTCCCATATAGCGGAATTATTCTGATTATACAAACGGATAGAGTTTTCCCCTTCTGCAATCTGAATCTCATGAACAGAACCTTCATACTTTTTGTTCATAAGCGCGGAAAGAACGCTTTTTTCTGCATTCCTGCGTTTTACAGCCGGAATAAAAGAAACAGCATACATGACAATAAGCAGAGCGGCGGCAGCGGCCGGTATCATGTTACTTTTTTTCATTTATCAGGCTCCTATATAACCTTTCGTTTCGTCTTTTCCGACGGACAAGCAGTACAGCATATGCCGCAGCATAAAGGCAGGGAATTAACACGAATATTACAATCAATGAGCGGATCATCATGCTTTTAAAAGATGCTGCATCGGTAATTTTATACAAAGATGTAGAAGGTGCGTTTTTATTCTGCAGGGCAGCCAGAGATTCTTCACCTTCGAGTTTCAGGATTATGTGAGTAAGAAAATCAAGATTCCTGTAATCACCTGTACTTCCGCCGATATACTCCATCATGAGACTGCCGGCAAAATACTGATCGCCTACGACAGCAATTCTTGTATGGGCACTTCTCTGCGGAACAAAATGGCCTTCCACTTCTCCGTCAAGATACGCTCCCACAATCTGCTGCTTTTTCGTATTACTGCCTTTTGTGTCCCTGACAAGGAAGGGATTTGTTTCAAACAGTTTCTGAGGACTGTTTTCATCCTCGTCTATTTCCCACGAATAAGGACTTGTTACGAGGAGCGGTTTTATTTTCTCATTTTCTATAGTTATGGGGCTTGGCCAGAAAAGCGTCATGCCACGTTTTGCTTCTGTCTGCGGAAGCAGGCTTATCCATAATTGATAATTAATCTGTTCCGAATGAGTGGAATCTGTCTGCCTGCCTTCCGCATCAGAGCTGCTCGTCATTGTGATACGCGCACAGGAAATATCTGCAGCAATTGTCGGAGTAAAGCTGAATCCCCAGGAAGCAAGCATATCGAGCAGCGCTGTATTTTCAGGTTTCGTAATCGTCCAGTCGCCTGCTATATCAGCCTCATATGGCGATACAGCGAAAAGAGCTTTACCGCCGCGCAATACGAAAGATTCAATGACGGCGGCATCTTCAGCTTTGAACTGTGAGGAGCCGAAAACGAGGAGAACGGCATCGGCGTCCGCATCCTGCAATGCAGCGTGTATGTTCCGGGGCTCTATTGCCGAACATTCCATCCCTTGGGAAGTAAGCCAGGGGATGACGTACGTGTAATCTTTTGCAGCCGTCATGCCGTTACCGGCAAGCAGCATAACTTCCTGCTTCTTACCGGTAATCAGCGTCCTTACACAGCGGTCAAGGTCGTATTCAAGTGTATCTGTTGAAAGTACGAACGGTATAACCTGTGTTTTACCAAGATACTCCAGTATGACTGCGGAATACACATTGAGATATTCAGTTTTATTGATTCCGCCTTTCTGTATCTGCTGGCTCTGTATGCCGTAACTGTCGAGCAGATGTGCGACGTTTTCTTTATCGGGATCAAGCAGATTGACGCTCATACTTCTATTTTGAGAAACATAGGCTGTAAGATATTCATAGATATCCCTGACCTGCGGGTACATTTTCAAAAGTGAAGGAGAACGAAAATATGTTATTTTAAGCGGCTCGGCAACCGTATTCAGCAGCTGCTGGCTGTATTTTGATACGGTGAACTGCTTGTCTTTCGTAAGGTCTGCCCGGAAATAATATTTTGTACTGTTAAGAAAGGCAAAAACAAAAATGAGGAAAAATGCGGCGTACCTCTGTTTTTCATTTTTTGAAAACGACTTTCCCCGTTTTTTCTCATCGAGAATAACAGCAAGAAAAAGCAGGATGCACGCAGCACAAACGTAAAAAACGATGTCGCGGAAATCGGCAATTCCCTTGGAAGCTGCGTCAAAATGATATGCAAAGCTGACTATCCTGAGGGCTGCTACCGTCTGAGCAAAATCAGTAAGCGTAATCACCGCTGCCGAAATAATGAAAGAAACGAGCGGACTGAATAAAGCTTTTGCAAGTACGCAGAGCGCGATTACCGACGATGCGTATAATACCGTAAGCAGAAAGCCTGTGAAGACCTGCCCAGCTGCAATATCGCCGAACATGTTCACGACGACAGGTACAAACAGCAGAGTAATGCTCATGATGCTGAACTGTGCAAGAGCCGTAAGGAATGAAACAGCGGTGTTTTCAAATGCAGACAGGGGAAAGGTTTCTGCAAACGGCGAATCGTCTGCACGGAATGATATAAGAGGAACAACAAGTATACTCACATACGGGACAGCGGCAAAAAACATCCGCAGATCACTCGAACCGTTTCCTGAAAAAAAGCCCGTACCGAAAAAATAGTACAGGGCACATGCGGCGTTGTACAAAACAGCCGTTATCAAAAAAAGAGGACGGCGGAGAGAATGTAATACAGACTGCTTCAGGCGTGATGCAAATGCTGATTTATTCATTTTCATTTCCTGTCAATTTCAGAAAAGCTTCTTCAAGGTTTTTCGCCCCATACTGCTCTGCAATTGATTTTTCTGTGCCGATTGCAGCAAGTTTCCCGTGTGATAGTATTATGACGCTGCTGCATACCTCTGTCACTTCCTGCATGATATGAGTTGAAAGCAGTACTGTTTTTTCCCGGGCAATTTTTTTTATAAGCGTACGTATCTGTGCTATTTGAGCGGGATCAAGCCCGCTGACCGGTTCATCAAGTACGATATTTGGAGGATCTGCAACGAGTGCCTGCGCAAAAGACACTCTCTGACAGAAGCCTTTTGACAATGTTTTTATTTTTTTTGTATATACACTTTGCAGCGAACAGTCTTTTACGACGCGGAAAAGCGCTTTTTGCAATTCCAGTCCGGAAAGACCGCGAACAGAGGCACATTCTTCAAGCAGTTCTGCAACAGTCAAATCTTTCGGGAGCAGGTTCTGCTCCGGAACAAAACCTATAAGCTGCTTTACAAGTGCACTCTCTTCTGAAGCATCGTGCCTGACGCCGTCGCTGCCGCTTACGTAAACGTATCCAGATGATGCATAATGAAGCGCACATACAGCCCGAAGTATGGTTGTTTTTCCGGCACCGTTCGGTCCAAGCAGCGCCGTAACTTTTCCCTTGTCTACAGTGAATGAAACATGTTCAACGGCAGCGACGCTGTTTTTTCCGCGGCCGTATGTTTTGGAAAAATCAGCAAGCTCTATCATCTTTTTCCTTTAATCAATATACGGAATATCGAAATGCATGCGGTCCTTTGTCAGTTCCGCAGCCGGATAAATTTTCTGTGCCTGTTCCAGGAGTATGGAAAGTTCCTTGTCCGTATACCTGGGACTGTAATGAATCATAGCCATCCGGCGAACATCCGCATCGCGCGCAATAGTCGCCGCCTGGCTTGCCGTCATGTGCTTCTTTTCCTTTGCCTGATCTATTAAAGCATCTTCGAACATTCCTTCGCAGATTAACAAATCGGAACCGCGCACTTCACCAGCTATAGAACTCCGGTAAAGCGTATCGGTTACATAACTGAACTTTCTGCCGCTGCGAGACGGTCCGAGAACCTGTTCCGGCGTAACGATTCTTCCGTCGGCGGCTGTCACAGATTCTCCCCGCTGAAGTTTTCCCCAGAGTGGTCCCACAGGCACATTCAGTCCGGCTGCTTTTTCAGGGCTGAATTCGCCGGGTCTGTCAAGTTCCTCCAGCGTATAGCCGACGCACGTTTTCGTATGCTCCAGCGGGAAAGCACGGATATAAAATCCGTCACCGCCGTGAACGACGCACGGTGCAGTAATCTCTTTGACTACGACAGGATAGTTTATATACATATCAAGCACTCTGCGGTTCATCTCAACATACTCTGCAATTTTGGGCGGCCCGTAAATATAAAGAGGCTCTGTACGGTCAACCTGTGCAGACAGCATCATAATTCCCGGCAGTCCTGTTACATGATCTGCGTGCGTGTGTGAAACAAAAATCGCATTGATTTTTTTCCATTTAAGATTAAGACGGCGCAGAGAAACCTGCGTTCCTTCACCACCGTCGAACAGAAAAAGATCTCCGTCCCGTCTGAGCAATACCGATGTAAGATGACGGTACGGGAGCGGCATCATTCCGCCGCATCCCAAAACGAACGCTTCCATATTCATTTTGTACGACCTGCAAGTATTTTTTTTATACGTTTATGATAAAATGCACGAATATCTTCCGCCAGTGTATACGGTCTGTACATAACGGAAAGAGGCACATCTATTGATCCCGGCCTGTGCACGATTTTTCCTCCGAATCCTGTTTTAAACAGATACAATCCGTACATAGGATGGTTTTTGTCGTCAGCGGGCGGCATTCCGTAAAAATCGTATACGGGTGAACCGTATGCTTTTGCATCCTGTATGGCAGTCCACTGCAGAAGGTATGCCGGCATAAGATTACGTTTTACATTGCACGATGCACCGTACAGGTACACAGCTTCGCGCTTTGAAAACAATGTAATGATTGCAGCAAGGTTGTCACCTTCGTGGCTTGCCACATACAATGTTACAAGCGGAGCGTCGTTTACCTTCCGCTCTTCCGCACTTAACGCAAAAAGATCCGCATAATACTGCTTTGAATGAATCGCGATGCCGTCGCGCGATGCCGTTGTTTCATACAAGTCATAAAAAATGTCCAGCGCTTTACTGATATCGCTGTCACCAGCTTTATATGCGCGGACAGCCACACCTTTTTTTTCCGCAAGATGTATGTTATAACGCCACTTGCTGCGCATGCTGCCAAGGAGCGTTTCGGAATCCTGCGTTATGTCAAGCAGCACCGTATCCGGCGGCTGGATGTCAACTTTTGTCTTTACAAACTTACGGTGCTCTGCAATCGACAGCATCTTGAGTGAATCGACAAAAAAATCACGGTCCGCGCACGTGTAAAAATCAAGCGGCGGATCGTAGCGGACGCAGAGAATGTTTTTGGGAAGATATACTTTCAGTGCCTGCGCAAAATCCATAAGAAAGCAGGAGTACGATTCAAGCTGCTCAACACTTTCTCTGTCTTTTTCGATGAGCTCAGGAACCATGGGAATATACGCGATGGCAAAACTCAGTGCCCCCTTTCCAAAAGTACGGAGAAGGATGGAACACGAAAATGAAAACGCGTCCGGATTACATTCAGCCTTTACGGTAAAATTCAGCGGACTCCAGCCGTGCTGAGATTTGAACAATGCCCAGAACGGCGACTGGAGAAAACGCACCCCTGTATCGGCGCATGATAAAACCGGAGACGGCATAATAGTAAATGTAAACACGTTTCAGTTTACTCCGCTGTTTACAGTATGTGCAGTCGTAAGAGGTTTGCCTCCAGCGAGCAGCTTTTTGTCTGCAATCATCACCTGATGATCGTTTACCTTTATCTCAATCTGGAAAAAAACATCTGCGCTTATTTCTTTTTCCTTTTCTGCTGACGCATCTGCACCCTCAAGCACAACAGGCGTTCCGGGAGAAGCCCACGGTGCTGTAAGCGGTTCAACACATGCTTTACCGTTCTCATCGGTGTAATCGGCAGCGAGGAGCATTCCCCTGCTTTCGACTCCGCGCATTTTCCGCGGAGCAAGGTTGTCGGCAAGAATGATGTGTCTGCCGAGCAGGTCTTCCGGCTGCAGGTACGGAACCAGGCCGCTCTGAATGACACGCTCGTTTCCGCTGCCGTCGTCAAGGTGCTCTACATACAACTTATCAGATTCAGGATTGCGGTCGACTGCGATGATTTTTGCGACTTTCAGCGCAATATATTTATTAAAATGTGCCGGCATGTCGGCAGCAAGGTGAAGTTCTTCCTTCTTATTCTCAACCTTTTTTTCCGTTTTCTTTGCTGTTTTTTCTTCGCGCTCTTTCTGGCTGCCGGAAAATTTTTCCCGGAAAGATATCATTGTCTTCGTGTCCATCGGTGTAAAATAGACTTCAGTCGGCCCTACAGTTGTAAGTCCTTCCGTTTTACCAAGGTCGTTCCATGTAAACGCATCTTTTTCCGCAGGGTGGTCTACACGGCTGTCGGTAATCGTTCTTCCTAAGAAAGACATAACTTTCTGTGCATACTGAGGAAGATAAGGCTGCATCATAATCATAAGATCTTTTATAACATAACAAAGATTGTGGATAAGGCTTGCCGCCTTTTCCGGTTCTGTGGTACGTGTCTTCCACGGTTCAGCTGCCTGAAACGCTTTGTTTGCCATATCGCTTATAACGAATATTTCATGAAAAGCATCTTTGAGTTCAGCCCATTCGAGCAGTTCCGTTATCTTTTTTTCATGTGCACGAACCTGCTCCCACATAGATTCATCGACGGAAGCATCGGGAATTGTACCATCATAATATTTATTGACGAAAAGCAGTGTTCTGTTCACAAGATTGCCGAGATTGCCGATAAGCTCGCTGTTGTATTTTTCCTGGAATTCTTTCCATGTGAACTGGTAATCGGATTTTTCAGGCCTGTTGTAAAAAATGTAGAATCTCCACGCATCAGCCTGGATTCCGCTCTGTTTTGCATCCGTTCCGAATACGCCGATACCCCTTGATTTACTGAATTTACCGCCCTCATAGTTAAGAAACTCTGTCGAACTCATATGATACAGCTTTGTCCACTCGCGTCCTGAGCCAATCAGACTTGAAGGGAATATGACCGTATGGAACGGGATGTTATCTTTGCCGATGAATTGAAACAAATCAACAGGCGGCTTTCCCTCCGCTTCTTTTGATTCCGACGGCAGCCACCAGCTCTTATAATCGAATGATTTTTTTCCTTCAGCAGAAAGCTCGTCTGCAAGCTGTTTCGTAATCGAAATGTAGCCGATAGGTGCATCGAACCATACATAGAAAACTTTGTTTTCATACCCTTCCTTGGGAACAGGGATGCCCCACTTCAAATCGCGGGTAATTGCCCGTTCATTGAGGCCGTCGCGTATCCATGCCTTTGTCATCTGGATGGCGTTTGCAGACCACCGTCCTTCAACGCTTATTTTTTCCATCCACTTTTCAAGTGCCGGAGAGATGGAAGGAAGGTCAATATATAGATGCTTTGTCTCGCGGATTTCGGGAGTCGAGCCGCATGTATTGCATCTCGGGTTTATCAATTCTGTGGGATCAAGCAGCGCTCCACACTTGTCGCACTGGTCACCGCGTGCATCTTCATAACCGCATTTTGGACACGTTCCCCGGACATACCGGTCTGCAAGGAACATGCCGCAATGAGGGCAGTACAACTGCTTCGTTGTATGTTCGTGAATATAGCCGTTTTTATCCAGATCTTTGAAAATTTCCTGGGTAATTTCCCTTATTTCCTCATTTGAAGTCCGTCCGAATTTATCGAAGGCTATGTTGAACCAATTGTATATATCTGTGTGAAGCGAATAATAATAATCGCAAAGTTCGCGCGGAGTTTTGTGCTCTTCAAGCGCTCTAGTTTCTGTTGCCGTACCATATTCATCTGTACCGCAGATGTACAATGTATCATATCCGCGGCTACGGCAGAAACGCGCAAATACGTCTGCCGAAAGCATTTGTATAAGATTTCCCAGATGAGGAACATTGTTTACGTAAGGTAAAGCTGAGGTAATTAGTCTTCTATTCATAATGAACTATTATAGATTTTTTAGTGTGTATGGTCAACGTAACAGAGCTTTATTTGCGTTTGTCCGTTTTTTTAGCTCCCCTGCGGTGCATATTAAAAATGCTGAAATTAACGGTCTTTTCCATCTCTCTTCCCGGTTCAAGCTCCACATTCCAGAACATTGCAGCGGCAAAAGTCATTGCTGTTGGAACAATTTCTGTACCGTTGTATTCCGGTCGTTTAAACATAATTGGAAAAAAAGAAAACCTGCAGTTCTCATTCGGTTCAAACATAAATGAAAGATCGTTTTCTGAGTCCGAAATTTGAACCGCCGAAACATCTGACAGTGAACCTGATTTATCGAGTTCACCTGACGATTGTGTAGTATCTATTTCCTGCTTCTGAGAGGAAGTAACAATCTCAACTTTATAAGGTGCAAAATTATCTGCAGTGTAATTAGTTTGTGCAAAGTTCGACTCTACAGCGAAATTTGCGTGCAGCGGTTCACCGCTTTCATTTTTAAGTATATACTGAACGATGAATCCGTTTGAATTTGCAATATACCTTTTTCTCAGACTTACAGTCTGCCTGCGTTTACCGAATTCTGCCTGAGTCTGTAATAGTATTTCATTGTGCTGGCCGGAGAAGCGGGCTTCACTGTACTGCGTTTGAGAAAAAATACCATTGCCGGCAGGTTCGTTCCTCACGTATTTTTCCATATCCTCATCAGTGAAAATATGGTCAACAAACATACCCCTGTAGTAATTGTCGGTACAGCCGTCAAACTCTTCAATTCGGCTCGGATTGTCAGCGTAGTTGCTTGCACTCTGCATGACATCAAGTTCGCATATTGATCCTCCGAGCAGATTTATGCACGACGTATAATTGAGCATGCGGCAGATGTACTCGTTGATTCCGTCGCAGTTATAATCGAAACTTGTAACAGATTCATCAAAGTCTCCGCAGCCTCTGACAATAATTTCCGCTTCATTCAGACAACGGTATGCTTTCTGACGGTACAGAGAATTTACAAGTGCTCCTTTTGCCGTGCAGACAAACCCCTCTCCACCCTGAGCAGCCCATAATTTTTCGCGGGCTGCCTTTTTGCGCGCTTTGTCGCCGTGACACTGATTTATAAGTATGCTCACATACAGCATACGGCAGCAGAGAGCCTGACTCTGCGGATATGTCTGTAGAAAATCATAAATTGTAACAGGATATCCGTCATTTTTTGTCACCGATGTATACGGGACCTTCGCCCATTGTGCTATGTCCGCGCTTAATCCAGCTGTAACAAAAGCCGGTACCCGCGTCTGGGAAGTCTTGCGGTAGGATGACGGATATGAAAAGCGGACAACACCAGTAAATTTTTCTTTCGCCGTTTGATATAGAGAAGAAATATATCCTGATTTTAGAAGCTCACTGAATTCGTCATGGGTAAGTTGTATATCGACAAAACGTTCTTTTACTGTATTGTCATATTCATCGCTGCGTACATTTTTCTTTACTGTGGAATACAGCGTTGAAAGATATTCTTCTGCCTGCATTTCCTTCGTCGGTTTCAATTTCCGGTAAACAGGAATAATATCCACAGTCTTTCCCCTGTCCGACATAATAATCGGCAGGTATTTTTGTTTGGCAGGAGCAATGACAGAACTGTCCAGCATGACATATTCCATACCGCATGTCTCAAGACTTGTCACAAGCGACGTATCCCAGCTGCTAGCACAAAGCATCATACCGCGCGGGCGTTTTCCGATTGTCTGCCTGATTTCTGCAGACAGCATATCTACCTGACCGCTGCGGTCAATCGGAAATAACAGGGGAAATACAGGATTATAAAAGCCTCCACCAAGAACTTCCACCTGTTTTCTGCTGGTAAGCTGCTGGAGTATTTCGAGAAATTCAGGATGGTTTTTTTTTAGGAATTGCAACTGATTTCCGCTGAATGAAAAAGACATACTGCAGTCGGGGTGAGAATATAAAAATGTTGCTGCGGGTTTATACACATCCAGATAATCTTTTTCACTATCGGGAGATGTCATGCCGGACGGCGCAGATTCCAGACCGAAACAGACACAAATTGATTCCATGAACTTTTAAGAATTATCTCCTGTTTATCATTTTATAACAAGTCTTCCAGATTTTAAAGCTTTTTTTTGCCTGAATCTCGATATTCTGTTCTTTTTTATAATCAGAACATGAAGTAAGACTGTCTTCACAATTATTGCACAATACATATTTTCTTACATCAAGGGGCAGAAGTTTTATTAACTGCTTGGGGCAAACCTCAATGCACTTTCCGCAGCCGCAGCACAGTTCCGTAACGACGGCTGTATTATTTTTAATGATAATAGCTTCCTGCGGACATATTTTTGCGCAATCTCCAAGCCCGATACATGAAAACCTGCAGTCATTTACCGATTCATATATCTGATTGATGGTTTTACAACTCTGTCCCTGATTGTAATTCAACCGTTCGTCTCTGAATTTTTTTTCAGCAGAACATAAAACAACAGCGTGCTTTGTCATATCTACATGCGGGTCTACGATGGGAATAACATATTTCAATTCAATTTCCGAAAAAATCGGATTGTCTACAAAAAAGGACTGCATTTTCATTGCCGGAAGCAGAATCGCAAACATAAAAAACAAAATAAGCGACAACAGTAGAACCAGCAGTAAAATAAGCGTAATAGAAAGAATCATCAGAGCACCCCCTGATTCAGCCATGAAACATTCCACACTGCAAGACTTATAATAATTACTGCCATTGCAAGCATAATAAAACTTTTCTTTTTCATTTTATCAGTGCGGGATCTCGCAATCTCAATTCTCCGGCGAAGTGCAAACAAAACAGGGAGGATAATGACAAACGACATCGTACAACTTAACGCAATCACCAGAGCGTCCAGTATTCCCGTACTTTCGTTAAGGGAAAGCAGAATAATAAGATACGATACTGCAAATTCCGAAGTCTTGAGCCTCGTTGTTATCCGTATAAGGATTTCAACAAAAACCGCAACAGACAAATATATAAGCAGCGCTATAAGCGGATACAGCTCTACAAGGCCAGAGGGAATAAGCAGCTGCATTATTATAACCCATGACAGAGCTGTTGAACATAGAACAGCGATTGTGCATTTTATTAATTGAAAAAACAGAGGCCTGTCCATAGAACGGCTTATGACAGCAGTCCTGTTTATCCCGATTCCGTATACAAACACTGCAGAACAATAAAATAAATAATAAAAAATCATGTTAATCATTTATCAGCTCCGCATTTTTCACAATTTCAAGTTTGTTAATTACATATACATATAGTATAAGAATTCCCGCAGTACACACAAGCGCCCCTGGTATTGTTGCAAAAAAAACAAGTGCATCTATTTTCCCGGAATTAAACAAAACAATTTCCTGTACACCATGATTCGTTAATAATGTAATAGTTCCGAACCCGGCGATATCTCTCAACAGGAAAAAAACAAGCGCAAAAATCGAATATAAAAGACTGTGCTTCATATTTTTTGCCAGAGAATTGCGTAAACTGCTGTACGGGTCTCCGAACATGTATCCGATAAAAAAAGACGACACTGTAGGCAGATACATAATAAAACCGAGCTGAATGGCCATTTCAGGTATTGAGAACGCGACAATCTGGCGTATAAGCATTGTAACGGCAATCAGCATGGAAAGAAGCATAACGGTACCAACCTGATGAAGCTCAAGCTTTTTGATCAAATCTTTCAAAAGTGTCCCTGCGAGCATCAGAACATTCAATTCAAGTACAAGAATTACTCCGCACGCAAAACGTCCGGGAGCAGGAATCAGCATGGCAAGTGTCGCCGCAATATAAACGTATATAGATTTTTTGTTTATCACTTTCAGACTCCTTTCCGCCCTATTCAACCGTTTTACTCACAATTTCCGGTATGCGCGTTATCCAGAAATTGATTCTTGCATCATTCTTGCCGTTTCCGATTATATCACGAACCCTTCCCTTTAACCCGTATATGCCGACAAATTGGGCACCTTTTTTTTCGTCGTATACGAAAACGGCTGGAAACGGGCCGTATAAAGTTTCAATTCTGAGCATAAGGACATAACCTTTAGCTCCAGTATCTTTTCTTCTTGCCTGAAAACATGCCGCGCTTAATGCCATGGGGGCTTTTATTTCAACATAATCGCCTACCGACCATTTTGCAGGCTTTTCTTCTTCTTCCAGTACCTGTTCTATCTTATTTTTCAAACCAGTACGCCACTTATTTTCGGAAAAAAAGATAACCAGAATAAGAAGCGCAAACATTCCCAAAAGGATGCCTGTGAATATGCCGTATTGTTTTAATAATTTCTTTGAAGAATTTTCTACTGCCATCAGTTGATACCTTCATCTTTTATATTTTCATCAAGCATCTTATGAAGTGCTTTTTTATTATTATTATCTTCAATAACCTGAATCACAGGAGAAATAATATTTGCACAAAGAATTGCAAATACCATACCGGAAGATGAAGTTCCGCAGCCGGCAATAAAAAAAGCAAGTACCCCGGACAGTATACCATATAGTGTCCTGCCTGTATAAGTAAGCGGCGTAGTTCCGTACCACTGTATTACAAAAACCGCACAAAAAAGCGTTCCGCTTGTAAGCATCGCAAGAAGTATATCACCCTGCCCTAATGTTCCGCCGCAAAGCAAAGGGCCTGCAAACCTGACTAGCAGGCTGTAGGTGGCAAGAAAACAAAACGGAATAAGCATTCTCAGCATTCCTGAACCGAATAAGACTATGGATGAAAAAAGCGTAAGCAGATTAAACCTGAAAGCAGGTATTATAGAGTTTGTATCCCACAGCATGGAAATATACCCGTCCGGAATAGATACCTTCAGCAACCCGAAAAATGTATTGTTAAGTGCCTCTGTAACCGGCGGATCAAATTTCAAAATAGGAAAAGTACCGTTTTGTATAAGCATGTATGAAGGATTTCTCATCTGTAGCAAATCTTTTGTAACTGCAAGCTGAGGGAAGGCGGTCATACCTATAATCCATGCGGAAGCAACCGCAACGACAGCCGCATTAGTCCATGCATCCGCAAATCCTCCAAACATACATTTTGAGAGAAGCATGGTAAAAAAGGTGATAAGAAAAACGGAAACCGGCGGAAACGTCGACGGAAGCAGCATTCCTGCAATAATTCCCTGTACGACGCTGGTCATCACTGAAAAACGGTATGGTCTGTGATACAGGCCGACAAGTACTTCGGCACAAACAAAACCAGCCAGAGATGAACCTACGACAATGAGCGCAGTATAACTTTTTGTCAGCAGCAGCATAAATAACTGCAAAGAAAGAAGAACCGTCAGCATAAGAGATGTATTTCCGATAGAAGGAAATGCATACATAAACGGACGAATAAGCGTTTTATTATACAACATGTCTTTTTTATTGCTGAACATAACCTGCCTCCTTACTGACTTCCTGCGTTTTCAGCAGTTTCACTGCCTGACTTATCGGCAGGCGGGCCGGGCATACAAAATTACACAATCCACAGCAGGAACAGAATTTTGCAGAACGTACATATTCCGCATCGGCTTCCATTCCTCCTGAAGCATGCCTGTACAAAACATCCGGCGTCAGTTTCCTTGGACATACAGTCCGGCACAAGCCGCATTGTATGCATGAATACTGCCGCTGGTCCATCACTTTCGACTGGGGAAGAAACGAAACAGATTTTACATATTTTGCCACGGGTGCATCAAGACTCCCCGCGGAACAACCTCTCATAAGACCGTTTACGATTACGGCAGCAGGTAATTCGGTAAATCCGCCGCACTGCTGGGCAAGAAAACGCATTGATGTACCTATCCGGACTTTCAGCAGACCGGAAGCAGGAACGCAGTCGCCGGAAACATATACAAATTTTTCAATAACCGGAATTCCGTATTTTACAACGTCGCATACATCGACCATTGTCGACGCATCTGTATACAAATCACCTGCAGATACAGAAGAGAACGGTGGTGCATTCAAATTTTTCTTTATAAATTTTCTTATTTCTTTCTGGAATCCGGCAGGGTATTCCGTAATATTGACTTTGACGGCTTCTACGGGAATCCCGCCCTCACTGGTCATACGCGGCAAATCGGATTTTGCATCGCAGACAAAAACAATTCCGGCCGCATCAAGGGCACGAGCCGTAATAAGCGCACCTGCATATATATCGTCCGTGTACAGGGAAGACAACTGGGAATCGGTAACACGTGACGGATCTTCATCATAAAGACGTACAACAAGCAGCCGCTTTTTTTTATCCTTTCTCGATTCTATTTCTGATGCAAGGGAAACAGGCTCGACAGTGTTGAATGTATTGATAACGCCTCTGTCTGCAAGTTCTTGGATAATAGTACCCGCGGAAAGCAATGTCCAGTCGGCAGCATGCTGCTTTTTTCCAAGATAGGAAAATGAACCGCCCATTTTTATTTTTACCGCTTTCTCCTGCCGTCCGTCCGGTCCCATACACAATACAATATCCTCCACCGTACCGGGAACAGAGGAATGAATTTTTGCAGGATGCGCAGAACCTGAATCAGGGACGGCAATAACTTCTCCCTCCCGTACTATGTCACCTTTCTTTACAAGGCATCTGCATCTGCATCCTTTTTCCTGAACAAGAGGAACAGTCACAATACGCGGAAGGAATCCGTTGACAGCACCTTTGAAAAGCCTTCGTTTTTGTGCATAAACAACAGGAATTATTTTCATTTATTTTTACTCCGTCTGCAAATCTGTGAATAAGTATATACAAAAAAAAATAATGGTATACACACCGAAACAATCATAAGCACAAGATAAGCAAATCCGCTTCCTCCCGGCGTTGAAAAAGCATATCCGGCACGAAACGCCTTCCCCTGCTTTTTCATAAGCTTTTCAATTGCCGGAAATGTAAGATTGTCAATCTGTGCAACCGTCTTTTTACGAAAATCGGCATCATATTTCAGCACCACAGAACTTTCGTTAATTCTTCCCGTGCTGTTTTCATACTGCGGAAAGCGTACTGTATCACCGTCCTTAGGTTTCCGTTTCTCCGCCTCATAATCAGAAGTATTGATTGAGCGGTATGGAGCACTTTCCGCATTCCAGCACCACAGAACATAATCATCAAGCGACGGAAAACTGTCCGAAATTCCGCCCCTCTGTGCCGCAGGAAGCTGAAGCTGTTTTGAGGAACTATGGGAAAAATCAGAAGAAACCAGCGACACTGCAATAAGAATCATGATAAACGAAGCACAGACTGCCATGCTCCGTACAGTTCTTCTCGTCATAAACGGTACTGATTCTGCAGAACGGATCTGGACGGGGACGAACGGATATTTTATATCGCGCCGGTGTTCAGCTTCCCAGAGCAGATACACAACAGAAAGAGAACCGGCGGCAGCAGCTATAAAAAGCAGCCCGCAGGTGACAGACGTCATCACCGCGATTACAACGGACGCAGCCGTAAAAAATATAACAGGTATATTCGTTATGAGAAAATTAAACGCATTTTTTCTTCCCCAAACCTGCTGCATGAGAAAAAGAGCATACAACAGCAGGCACACGGCCGAGGCGCCCGGGTAAAAAGGCATACAAAATGAGAAAAAAACAGGTATGACAGAGGCAAGGCCGAAAACAAAACGGTGAGGAGAAAGTATGCAGAGAAAGGCTGCAAAACAACAGCATATTACAGGAATTATCCAGGGATATTCAGTCTGAGTGTCAATGCCGCAGCTTATACCTGCCTGCAGCAAAGATAAAACAGCAGCCCGGGCATTCTTTTCATGCTCATCAGGAATGTAATACAGACGGTAAGCCCCTCCTTTGTCAAAAAAATATGCGCTGCGTCTGAAAAGATATCCGGATTTGTCAGCATCTGCCGCAGCAAGGGAAACCTCAGGTGAATCCCCCGGAAGTGCAAGAGGGACATTTTGTGATGCAAAATCAATAACGCCGGTGCATCCCGCTTTTGCAATAACAGATTCTGCATACTGATTATCACAACCGGAAGAAACATACATAATGCGATACCCTTTCCATAAATTACCGGAAGGTACGGTTCTGAATAAAAAAAGGAAGACAACAGAGGACACTGATATACATGATAAAATCAGGATTTTTTTAAATGATGGGCTCATATGACTATTCTTCACAAAACAAAAAAAGCAAGCCCGATTGAGAAACCAAGCAGACATCCGACAAACACTTCGAGAGGCGTATGTCCCTGAACTTCTTTCATTGATTTATACTGAATAAGTCTCTGACTGTCGAGAGCTTTACCTATTTCGTTAAGTTTTTTAGCCTGAATGCCGTTCGCACGCCGGACACCGAGTGCATCCCGTATAGTAACAAGAAAAAAACAAAGCGACAGTACAAAAACATCAGAATTAATACCAGAATGGAATGCTATTGCAGTACAAAGAGCAGACACAATTGCAGAATGACTTGAAGGGAGACTTCCTGTACGCCAGAACATCATTTCAAATAATTCAGTAAAACTGTGGATCCGTCCGTAGCAAAGAGAAATAATTGTTTTCATGAACTGGGCACAGAACCAGCTGCAGATGCATGATAAAAAGACAGGATTCATAAAAAACAGCTTTAGCTGCTCTCTTACAGACAACAACATAATGATATACTATCATTAAGGTTTTTTTTTTACTAGCCCTTATTTTTCCGTTGTAGTGACTTTATCCATAATGATATTGACTTCTTCTATAAAAATTCCAGTACTGCCCTCTATTCTGTCAATCATTTTTTTCTGTAGATTGTCAACCCTCTTTGTAAGCGGCAGCCCTGCAGATGAAGAAATATCTGCAGGAATATCAATGGTAATAATAAGACGGTAACCTCTGCTGTCTGTCTTTACTGTCATTTTTTTAACACGGATACCGTCGTCATATTCCCGGATGCATATAGAGGCCATTTGCACAAGAGCTGCCTCGGAAATATTAACACGGCTTTTTTTCGAAAATTCAGGCTGTACAACAGATTTTTCAACAACTTTGCTGTCCCTTCTGCTGTCAGTAGAAACGACATTCAGAGGATTCGAGCGGTGAAATGTAAAGCGGATGCCGTTCGTAAAAATCTGAGGATAACGCCGCCGTACCTCAATTGAGGCAACTGGAATAACATGTTTTCCTTCAATCTGGCGGGATTTTACGGCAAGTTCAATATCTTCTTTACTGACAATATCTTCTATGTGCAGGAATTTCGCCGGAGGAGGAAGCTGCAGGCGGGTTGCAATCTTCATCACCATTTTTTCAGACGTACCAAGTATGAGGATGCGTCTTATATGATAATGTTTTATTTTCCGCGCAATTTCGTCCCGGTGTTCCTTGTCGTCAAAAAGTGCAACGCGGACAGCTCCCATATATGTTTTTTCGCTTTTTGCGGAACGGCCGGCAAGAATTTTGTCGTCCTGTATAAGAAGCCCGTCGTCAATGATAGCATTAAGACCATATCGCTCTGCTACAAGTTTCGCATTGTAACTTTTGCCGGTGCCGCTTTCTCCGACGAGCGCATACACAGTATCAGTCTTGAACGGCTGAAGAAGCTCCTTTAAAATTTTATGTAAGAATTGCACAAAACAAACCTTGGTTAAAGTATAAAGGACTTTCTCCAGTTTATCAATAATTTATTTAACATTTTTTTAAAATTTGTCGAAATGCCTGCTTTCACGGAAACAGGAAGTCCCAACCGATTGTCGGGCACACACACTTCATATGCGTGAAGAAAAAAATCCTGATTCCCGCGTATTGCCTTTCCGCCGTATGCTGTATCGCCGAGAAGGGGAAAACCGTGAAAAGAAGACTGTGCACGTATCTGATGCATTCGCCCTGTCTGTATCGTAAATCTTACGAGCGTTACAGGAGTACCGTTGTATATCCCGCTGTCCAGCGGTTCGACTTTTGTATAAGCACGCTTTCCTCCCTGTTCAGGGGTCTTTACGATGCTGACTGTATGGAACGCACTTGAATCATCTGTTTCCTTTTCAATAAAATCTTCCCACTCATACATCGCGGATACCTTCCCCTGAACAAGACCAATATATTTTTTTTCAAGTTCGTGGGAAGCAATCAAATCTGAAAACCACCGAGCCCCTTCCAGGCTCCATGAAAAAAAAAGCACTCCGGTTGTCTTCCGGTCAAGCCTGTGCAGAGGTCCCGGAGCAAAAGAAAGCGATGCAGGCATTTTATCTTTTACAGAAGCATAATATGATGCAACATCATCCGCAATGGAATTCTTTCCCTGTACTGTAATATCGTAGGGCTTGTTCAGCACTAAAAAATGTTCATTTTTAAAGATGATTTCATAAGGAAACTTATAACCGGCGTGAACATCTGAAGCAGCCGTACCCTGGGTTTCAAGCAGGAATGAAGCTACAGACAGGATATCTCCCTGAAAAACACGTGAATCAGCTCCGATTTTTTTGTCGTTAATGCGGATAAATCCCTTACGGATTGAACTGTAAACTGATGAAAGACTTGCTGCCGGCAGAAAACGGCGGAGCACCCTGTCTGCACGTCTCCCGTTGTCTCCCGGACCGGCTTCAAATTTTTCGAACTTCATTTCATTCTGCAGGCCTTGCCTGATATCTGTGTTTCGGCACACGGACTGTAATGCCCAGAGATGTAAGCACCGCCCTGACGGCAAATTCAAGCTCGCTTCTCTGCGGATTCATAGGCAGCACGAACCTGCGGCACTCGTTCCATGTCCGCATGTATAATTCAGCAGGCGAAGTATTCGCGGCAATTTCCCTTTTCCAGTCGGTAAGCGTATCCACAAAATCCGTAATAAGGAAGACAAGCTTCCGGCCCAACCGGGCATCATCGCCGGCGGTACAAAGCTTATCGAGTTTTTTGAGATTCAGCATATACGAACTTTCAAAATTTTTGTCAGCATACATCAACGCGGAGGCAGCAGGCTGCAGATACATATACAAATCTGTATCAAGTGCTTCACGGACTATGTCGTACGCATGGCCGCTGTTGATTATTTTAAGCAGCTCTTCCGTAAGCCGTGACGGCGATATTTCGGCGAGAAGGTTTGCTGAACGTCGGATTTTCCGGCGCAGTGTAAAAGACATCCGTGCACATGTTGTTGCAGAGTATTTTACTGCACGAAGCATACGCACCGGATCCTCAACAAATATTCTGTCAAGGGGTATAACAGGTCGGAGGATATGCTTCCGGATATCGCGCACACCGCCGACATAATCAATTATCTGTTCTTTAACAGGATCATAATAAAGTGCATTAAGAGTAAAATCACGGCGGCGTACATCTTCATCCATGGAACCAAAATCATTTCCGACTGAGCCGTCCGCTATAGAGCGGAACGTACACACCTCAAAAATTTTTGCCCCTGAAATAACATGCACAAGCCTGAAGCGACGGCCGATTATACGGGAATTTCTGAAAATTTTCTTTATTCTTGACGGCGTTGCATCTGTTACAATATCAAAATCCTTGGGAATGTTGCCCACGATCAGATCGCGGACAGCCCCTCCCACAACGTAAGAATTGAAACCTGCATCCCGCAGGCGTTCAACTATACGAAGAGCATCAATATCAATTTTTTCCTTCGGAATACCATGTTCTGATTTTGTATAAATTACAGCTTTTTTAACAGGTCTGCCGTTTTTATCAGTTCCATAACGAATAAGCACAATAAATGATAATATGACGTGTAGACCCGTTTCGTCAAGTCTGACTTTCCGACTTACAGTTTGTGATTCCTGCTGTTTATCCACACCAGCAGATCAGCTGTTACCTCGTCCCGGTTTCTCTCGTTAAACAGTTCATGGCGGGCACCGGGATATTCCTTAAACGACACATCAGTCATTCCGTTCCGTTTATAGATTGCAATAAGTTTTTTTATAGTCTTTCCGTAACTCCCGACAGGATCTTCACTGCCGAATATAAACAATACCGGCAGACTGCACGGAATTTTCTTCATATTGGAACCTTTATGTATTGTTTTGAGCCCATACATCATGTCACAGTAAAAACCCACAGTCGGATTAAATCCGCACCATTTGTCGTCAAGATACACCTGTACATTCGTCGGGTCCCGGCTTAACCATTCCTGTCCGTTCACTGCATCGGGAATATGTTTCGTATATCCGCCGAATGCCATTTTTCTGAGAAAATCAGAATGCGCCTTTTTTCCGTGAAAAAGTGCTATAAGACGCGCACAAAATTCCCCTGCTGTCGCAAGAGGTACGCGGGGCCCCGCCGTTCCACAGAGAACACATGAGTCAATATGAGATGCGTAATTTTCAATATATGATTGAGATACAAAAGAACCAAAGGAATGCCCGAGCAGGACTATTTCTTTGCCCGGGAAGTCACTTTTAACTTTCATAATCACTTCATCAACATCCTTTACAACCCGGTTGAATCCGTCGTTTTCCGCAAGCAGACCAAACATACCTTTTCCATCCTGTTCTGCTCTGCGGGCAGTCTTTCCGTGTCCCCTCTGATCATGGGCAGAGAGCACCCACCCGTTCTCTGCAAGAATTGAACCCAGACGGTCATACCGCCTGGCGTGCTCAACCATCCCATGAATCAACTGAATAACACCCTTTATCTCCTGCCCCTCATCCGGAACCCAGCGGTTTACAGAAACGTCAATGCCATCGTCCATTTTTTGATAAAAGTTTTGTGTCTGCATAATTACTATCCCCTATTTTGAAAATCTGATACACTATTTAAAATGTGTATGAAAACTATTATAGCAGAAAAGATGACCTTCGGGGGAGACTGCATCGGAAAAAGAGACGGAAAGACCGTATTCATTCCGTATGCCGTTCCGGGAGAAACGCTCGAAGTTGAAATAACTGGTTCCAAACGCGATTATGATACAGCCCGTATAGTAACTATTCTTGAACCGTCCACACACCGAATCCAGCCTGCCTGTCCGTATTATGGTTCGTGCGGCGGCTGCAATATGATGCATATAGAACCATCTTTTCAGCACGAACTGCGCAGGCAGGTGCTTTCCGACAGCTTCAGGCGCTGCGGTATTGACATTCCTGACATTTCAGTCATTTCAGGGCCTGATGCCGGTTACCGCTGCCGTTTTCAGCTTAACGATGGCAGTCTTACGGGAAAAAACAGCAACATACTCATTCCTGTAACAAAATGTCTCGTTGCCGATAATGAAATAAACGCATGGCTTTCTTCAAACAAACCTTCATCACGTCCTGCTGGACGCATTCATCTGTTCGGCGCAGACTGCGTTGTATCTGCCGGCGGCATAGAAGGTAAAAGGATAGCTGTTTCAATTCCCGACACTGATGAAATTCCTGCCCGGATTCAGGGTGGGAGAAAGAAAGTAAAAAACCGCGTAGTAAACCATTTTGCCGGTACTGTACTTTCTCCGCAGAACATTGTCACGATAGACATTCTCGGTAAAAAAATCAGTTTCGACGTCCGGGGCTTTTTCCAGTCGAACATGACAGTCCTGAAATCTGCAATACAGGAGCTGTGCAGCGGTCTTTCAGGAGAAAATGTCCTCGACATGTACAGCGGTTGCGGCACTTTTTCGGTATTCCTTGCCGATTCCTTTTCTAACGTCTCACTTGTTGAACACAATCGCGATGCACTCGTATTCGCCGAACAGAATATGGCAGGTAAAAAACATACAAGTTACGGCATCAGTGGTGAAAAGTGGGTGCAGCAGTTCGCACCTTCTCTGCCGCATTTCGATGCAGTCGTTGTAGATCCTCCGAGAAGCGGTATGGAAAGTGCAGTATGCGGCTATCTGTGCAGAAGCGGCATTCCCGTCATACGTTCCCTTTCATGTGATCCTGCGACACACGCCCGCGATATAGCAAGCCTTGTGTCCGCCGGATACAAGCTTGAATCGCTTACGCTGCTGGACTTTTATCCGGATACATGCCATATAGAAAGTCTTGCCAGACTCAGACTGGAAAAGAAATGAAAGAAAAACAGTGTATAATTTTATACATAATTATACTGTTTTTCACTCTTTTACCAGAACTTTCTGCTGAAACACGAAATATTTCCATTTCCGGACAGGAAGCAAACTGGAATACAGTCATAAGCGGAGAAGCAGCCTGTCCCCCTCAGCAGACATCGTACGGTTTTGCGGTGCTTACCGACGGAAGCATGATATCTGCGTGCACGGAAGGCGGTACCGTTCTCTGGCAGCGCGCCGTTCCCGGAAAGCCTGATCCGTTTATTACCGTACTTGACGGAGACTTTCTGGCAACAATAAACGACAGTGACATACTCAGCCTTACAAATCCGAGCGGGCTTACACTGTGGTCAGTGCATACCTCTTTTCAAATCTCTGCCGCACCTGCAGGAGGAAGGGACGGACGGATATTCGTATGCGGCAAAAAAAATGTAGCATGTTACGGCATAAAGGGGATATGTAAATGGTGCGTCACAACTGATGAACAAAGTTCCATCCCTCTCCAGGAACTGCCCGACGGCAGTCTCGTTGCCTTTCTTTCCCAGCCTGTCAATCAAAAAACTGCCGCCTTACGCATTTCACCTTTCGGCGAAATACAGGAACGGATAACTTTCGCGGGAACAGTTGCTTCGGCCGCATCGTGCAGCCAGGGGATTCTGCTCACATTTTCAGGAGGAGGTGCCGGCCTGTGTACACTAAAAGACGACAACGAAGTCGTCACTGCATGGGCCCTCCCCTCGGACAACAGTCTGTTTACGGGAAACTCCGGAAGCGACAGTTCCTTTTTCCTTCCGCTCTCCCCGTCCCTTGCAGCTCTCGTACAATCCTCGTCAGGCAGCGCAAAAATCACGTTCTTCACCATTGCAAGCGGTAAAATTGAATCGACATGTACCGTTCCCCAGATGAATGTCAATAAGCTCATTTACAAAGCAGCTTATGACGGCGGTTTTCTTTTATCCGACGCCGGCCGTGCCTCGTACATATCCGACAGCGGCAGTTGTATATGGACAGCCGCACTTCCGGTCATGACTAATAACAGTCAGGCATGGAACTATCTGACGTACACGTCAGGCGGCTATCTTATATTCTGCAGGACGTCATGGGCTGTAGCCGGTTATCGTGTTATGCAGGATATGAACACAACTCATACTGCTGAGGAAAAAAGGACAAAACCTGACTACAGTGCTTTTATAAAAAGGAGCAGTTCATTTTTTGACATATACACAATAAGCGGCCGGCTGGGAAACGGCCTTTCCGGCAGTGACAGGCTGATTGAACTCCAGCGGGGAATGTACGGAAAAAAGGAAACAGGATGGACTCAGGAAATCATCGATGCAGCCCGTTCGTATCTGTCTGTCCTGCACAGTTCAAATACCGGCGGACGGACCGCATCGTCAGTATTTTCAGATGATATAACAGGTACCGACACCATGCTGCGACAGCTTTCATATTACGGAACAAACGTATTTCCGCCTCTTATAGCACAGCTTATAACATCAGAAAGTACAAACACGCATATGCACACACTTCTTACTGCAGCCGCAGACTGTGCGTACGACCCCGACGGTTCCCTGCTGGACTCACTCGACAGCGCACTTTTTAAAATACCGGCCGGAAATGATTTTCTGCTTACATCACTATGTGATGCAGTTTATTCCATCTGCCGTTTCATGGGCCGGCCTGCATTCTATCTGCACGGTAAAGACATCCTCACAAAACTTATGTACCCTCAGTACAGCAATAAAATACACGCATACGCACGGAATACACTTATGAATATTGCAAAACTCAAAATCTGACATCATTATAGAAAAAAGCAGGAATATATGGTACAATACAAAAAAGTGCCTTTTCGGAGGAATCATGATTAACCATAATTTTATTTTTAAAATTTCTGCCGCAGGAATTCTGATGCTGTTCATATCCCTGTCGGTTACAGCACTTGAAGTTGATAAGACAGAACTTGAAAGTGCCGGAAAGCCTGATACAGTGGTGTTCATAAACTACACAGGACCACACGCAGTCATCGATTCAGCGGCCAGCATCAGGGCCATCGGTTCAAACATGGGAATCGTCGTTGGTAAAAATCCGGCAGCAGGTTCTACCGCCGGTGACAAAAATAAATATTACGTGATTCACGCAGTTGATCCTGCAGAAAAAGGCAAACTTGATGCAGACATTATGTTCGCAGGCAGCGGCGCTTCGGTCGATCATATAGACAACCTCCGGCGCATTATTTCAGCATACCTCATATCTGCATACAATTATTCACCTGCCGACGCCGGTACGCTTGCAGTGTTCATTACTGTTTACAATGCAGTTTACCGCGGCAAGTTCGACGCGTATCAGACAAAGTACAAAAAAATCGTCACGGACAATTTAACTGCGTCCTCATGCGGGCTGTCGGTCAAATACAGCGACTGGCCCGGAAATACGCAGATCGTTATTCCGCTTTTTGATGCCGCAGCCGGCGGTTTAAGCACAGTGGATACTTCCGTCATCAGCGATACGACCGTTGTAAAATCAATGCAGGAAGATAACGGCAAAAACATCGACAGCCGCAAACAGATGGTCGACATAAAAGAACGGGAAGCCGGCAATGCAAATACAAAAGCGCAGACAGCACAGAAGACCGCAACAGAAGAACAAAATAAACTTGCCGCAGAGCAGAACAAAAATCAGGAAAAGGCGCAGCAGGCGGTAGAGGCACAAAAAGAAGCTGCTGCCGCAAAACAGGAAGCTGCTGCCGCACAGAAAACCGCACAGGAAAATCCCGGTGACAAAAAGGCGCAGGTAGAGGCTCAGCAGAAACAGCAGGCCGCAGAGCAGAAACAACAGACAGCAGACCTAAAAGCAGCTGAATCGACCCAGCAGCAGGAGAAAACTGCTGAGCAGCAGCAGAAAACGGATAACGCAAAGCAGGAAGCTTCCACCGCACAGGCTCAGGCAGATAAAAAACAAACAGAAGCCCAGACCGAACGCACCGAAATAGCAAAAGACCAGCAGCAGGTTATGGAAAAAAATGCGGAAGATGCAAAAGCACCGGCTGCCTACGGAATGCAGCTTACGGATGAGCAGAAACTTCTTTCCGGTATGGTAAAAGTAAATGCAAATACAGGAGCTGTCATGCATTCATCTCCCGTTACGTACATCCGCAACAGAACTGTATATGCCGCCGGAGATAACTTTATTGCAGTAGCAGGTGAAAACAGCGGCAGAGGTGCAGTAAAACTCATTCTGCTCGATGCAGCAAATATGGAAATGATAAAAGAAAGCAGCGAAATTGTTGCTGAAAATTCGGTTCTTGTTCAGGACGGCAGCGATTATTACTGTATCATTCAGGACGGAAAAAACTGGGTACTTGGAAAATATGATGCAACGCTTGCCCTCAAACTAAAATCTCCTGTTGCAGTAAAAAGCAGCACGCCGGTCTCTGTTTCCGGCAGCACAATCATCATCACTGGAAGTGACGGAAAAATAAAACTTCTGTCGAAGGAAGACCTCAAGGAAGTCGGTGCGGCTAAATAGCGGTTTTATAATATACTATCTACAACAGCGCCTGTTGCCAGTGAGAATAACATGATAAAAGCGATATAGATGCAGAAATTTTTAATTCCGAGCGCAATTTTTAATGCCCCCAGAAATGTGCCCATTACATGCTGGGGAACATAACGCTGAAACAATGCAGAAAGTACGATTCCCAAAAGGATCAGTATCGGTATTATGCGGTTCGTCAAATCCCCCAAAATTAAAATATGGCTTATTTCTGTAAAAAAAACGCACTAAAAGACCCGCCGTAATACCGCAGATAAATGAATTCCCGTTTAACTATTTCTCCCATACTGAACCTGACAACCTTTTCTACTGTTCCTGTTTATTTTCGTATTTCGTGCATGCAGGAACGAACACTATGTCCACAGGACCAGTTGCACCGTTACGCTGTTTTGCTATAATAAGTTTTGCAGGTTGCACCGGATCTTCACATTTTCTGTCACGGTGGATAAAGATAACAACGTCCGCATCCTGTTCTACAGAGCCTGACCCGCGGAGCTGGGCAAGATTGGGTTCTTCGCCTTCTGCATCGCGGGATACCTGTGACAAGGCAACAACAGGAATGTCAAGTTCACGAGCAAGGGCTTTGAGCGATTTTGATATTTCAGCAACCTGTTCGTATACAGGTGCAGAAGCATCTTCTGTCGTAATAAGACCGATATAATCGATAAAAATGATTTTCACGCCGTTATTTGCCACAAGACGTCGCGCCATCGCACGCAAATCCATCAGTTTCATATTAGGAGTATCTATGATGAATAAAGGCGCCTTAAAGCACCTGCCGGCAGCATCCTGCAATTTTTGAAAATCCTTGAGCTGCAAAAGTCCAGACTTGAGCTTGCCGCCGGGAATGCGCGATTCCTGCGAAAGAAGCCGCTGGCCAATCGACTGATATGACATTTCAAGAGAAAAGAAACCGCATGGAATACTTTTTTCAATAGTAATATATTCCATCATGGAAAGGGCAAGAGCTGTTTTTCCGATTGAAGGACGTGCACCGATAATAATAAGTTCAGAATTCTGAAAACCGCTTGTCATTGTATCAAGCTGGGCAAAACCCGACGGAACACCGGTAAACGCATTTTTACTCTTGTAGCGTTTGTCTATAAGATCAATTGTCGTCGTCATGACTTCATTCATGTCATGAACTTTTGTAGTTTCATTCCGTTCCGACAATGCAAAAATCTTTTTTTCGGCTTCTTCTATAAGAGTCTGGCTGTCATGAGTTTCATCAAACGAGGACGCATGCATTTCCGCCGAGATTTTTATAAGATCACGTCTGTATGCCTGATCAAGCACTATCTGGGCATAATACTGAACATTCGCGCTAGTGGGAACTGTATCTGTAAGTGAAGCTATATACGCTGTGCCGCCGGCTTTTTCAAGGTTTCCCGACTTTGTAAGCTCGTTTATAACAGTAAGCGTGTCACCCTTTACGCTTTGTGCAAAAAGCGTAACCATCGCCTGATAAATTATCTGGTTCTGCAATGAATAAAAACGGTCGGGCCGAAGCACTGTCACTATATCCGACATTGCTCCCCAGTCAAGAAGAAGCGCCCCAAGCGTCGCCTGTTCCGCTTCTGTACTGTGCGGAGGAATTTTATCCTTCAACGTAGTTTCGACTGCCATTCCATTCTCCCGTTTTTATCAACAGGATATCAACAACTTATGCGCATGATATCCACAATAGGCAAATACGCCTTTAGACAGAGAAAGCCGGCAGTCTTTATACTGCCGGCTTTCACGGAAATCACAAAACTGACAAATTACTCAGCTTTGTTCTCCTCTGATTCAGCGTTCCCGGTATTCTCTGCCTTCGCGGCTTTTTCTGATCTCTTTTCTCTTCTGCTCTCGGATTTTACTTCCGAAGCCTTTTCTTCATCACCCTTTACGGCAACCTTCATTTCTGCTGTCTCAGACTCATAAAGTTTGATTGAGAAATGATAATTTCCGGCTGATTTGATTGTAACTCCCGGGATATCAATGCGCTTGCGCTCAATTTCAAATCCCTTCTTTGCAAGCAGTTCGACTATAACCTGAGAAGTAACAGCACCGTACAGCTTACCGTTCTTTCCTGCCGGCATTACAATTTCAAGTTCAAGTGCTTCCAGCTTATCTTTGAGGCTTGCAGAATCTTTTCGTTTCTGATCCTTGCGGGCTTCAATTTCAGCTTTCCGGCTTTCAAATACAGCTACAGTTGCATCTGTATACGGCACAGCGAGATTACGCGGCCCGAGAAAATTGCGGTAATAACCATTGGCAACATTTTTTACGTCGCCCTCTTCACCGAGTGATTTTACATCTACATTAAGAATTACTTTCATATCAAGCTCCTATTACTGTATGTCAGGCTGCGTCACCAGGAGTCGGATCGCATACCTGAAATATTAAAAATTAGTCCGCAACAAACGGAAGAAGACAGATTGAACGTGAACGTTTAATTGCACGGGCAAGCTCTCTCTGATGTTTTGCACAAGTACCTGTAATGCGGCGGGGAAGAATCTTACCGCGTTCTGTTGTAAAGCGGCGGAGACTGTCGGAATCCTTATAGTCGATTTTTGCCTTGTTGGCACAGAACCGGCATACCTTTTTCCGGAAATATGTTTTTCCCTTTCCGCGTCCGTTTCCATCGCGGTCGTCACTTTCTCCATCGCGGTCGCCATCATTCATGCCGACATCAATATTCGCATTATCCATTTTTTCATCAACGGGAACTGTTGTTTCCATTTCATTATCTTTTGATTCGTCTGCCATAATTTACTCCAATAAATTAAAAAGGAATATCTTCGGGGAATCCACCGTCGGCAGGGGATACAGAATCGGCATTGTAGGAATTACCCTGAGACATGCCTCCCCCCTGCTGCATATTCATTGCAGGCTTAGGCTGGAATCTCGGAACACCCCCGGCACTCTGGCCGTTATCCGATTTTCCCCCAAGAAGCTGAACAGTATTTGCGACGATACTTACTTTACTGAAATTCTGTCCGTCTTTCTGCCAGCGATCCTGCTTTAAATAACCGTCCACAGCAATCTGTTTTCCTTTCTGCAGATACTGCTTAAGATTTTCAGCTGTTTTTCCCCAGATTGTCACATCAAAATAATTCACTTCATCAGTCCATTGATCGCCTTCTTTTTTGCTTCTGTTGACGGCAATACTGACATTCGCCCGGGCCATCTGACCGTTTCCAACATACGCGAAAGAACGCTCATCAGCTCCGAGGTCTTTTGTAAGACGTCCTATCAGGAATACATGATTCATGTCTGTCATACTTCAGCCTCCACAATCAATTTTCTGATTTATATATTTCGATATACTATTTTGCTTCTCTCTCGTCAAGTTTGACGAAAAGATACTTAAGCAGATTCATATTGATTTTAAACTGCCCGTCGAGGTCTGCAATTTTTCCAGGATTAAGTTTAAGTGTAAACAGGATAAAACGACCACGTTTCTGTTTGTCGATTTCGTATGTAAGATCGCGGTCACCGAACGGCTCTTCCTTTTCGATCTCTGCACCGTACTGTGCAAGTGTGTTGTGCACATCATCAGTACCTTTCTTTGACTTCTCCTCATCAATCGGGAAGATAGTCATAAGTTCATATTTTCTCATATAATCTCCTTATGGACATATGGAAGCTTTCAATGAAGCTCCAAGGGGTGTTCTTTTATAATAACAGAATGGATATTAAGGGTCAAGCATATTCAGGAACGGAAGGATGAAAGTACTTGCTTCTCTGTCTTTCTGCATCTATAATATTATAGTATGTTTTTGCACAGAAACAAAAAAACAAGTTGCTTTCTCTGTCTTTTCTTTATTCTGACTGTAGCTTCCAGACTTTCGGCTTCTGGCCGCAGCGACAAGTATGAAGAGCTGATGCAAAACGGATCTCTGCAGAATATAATAGATGCACTTAAAAACGACAGCGATTTAATCACATACACAGTCGGGAAAAACAACGATACGCTTCTTATGAGTGCAGTTTCATATAAGCGCAGCAAGCGTATTATAAAGCTTCTCCTTGATGCGGGGGTTAGCCCTGCAAAAAAAAACAAGCTTGGCCAGTCGGCAATCTCGTATGCCTGCCAGTATTGCGATGATCCTGACACAGCATCCCTGATTCTTTCGTACGGTTCTTTTTCAAAAAGCCAGATACGGACAAGGCTTATGACAAAAGATAAGACTAAAAAATATGCAGTACAGTACGCAGATGAAAATCCGTCGGAAGAAGTAAAGAATCTCGTAAAATCATATCTGCCAGACAGTGATATTGCGCTCATTTCACAGACTGTGGACGGGCAAAGCGTTACGTCTGCAGAAAACATACCGCCACCGAAAGACACCATGCAGACAGAAAATACAACAGCCACACCTTCAGTACCGGTTGCTGCGGTTCCTGTTCCGGCCGCCTCCGCCGTTGTTCCGGTACCAGTCCCTGCTTCCTCTGTTCCTGCAGAAACAGCTGTCGGAACAACTTCCGAAGGCCAAGATTCCGCGCCGGAAAAGAAGTTGTTATTAATGGAAGAAACTGTTCAGGCTTCAGGGATAGATGCGGCATCAGACGACGAAAAGGCAGTCCCCCTTCCCCCGTCAAATTCTTCATCTTCGCAGGTTCTGAAAACGTCACCATACAAAAAGATGTCATTATATGATTATGCGTCCGATGGCGACGAAAACGGAAATACGTCCGCGGCAGTCTTGCAGGCCCGGACATTCATTTCAAACGCAAATAGAGCCGATCAAAACGGCGTAACGCCGCTTATGACTGCTTTAAAAACAGGCAACGACTCGGAAGTTGACGCGCTGCTTTATTCAGGCGCAGATGTCAATGCAAAAGACGGGGACGGCTGGACACCGCTCATGTATGCGGTCCGTTATCAGAATAACGAAAAATTTGTAAGCATGCTCATACAGAAAGGGGCGCAAATCCGGGTACAAAATGTATATAATGCATCTCCGCTGACACTTGCCGCCCAATATTCTGAAAATCCTTCTGTTATTTCACAACTTCTTACCGGTTATTCGGCCGGTGAAGAAGAAGTCTTTAAAGCGCTTATTTATTCCATCACGGGAAATGTATCTTCGGACAGAATACTTATTGCAAAAGTACAGCTTTTTATAAACAAGGGAACGCCTCTCAACAGATTCTGGGAGGGAAAGACACCTCTTATGTATGCTGCTGAATACAGCAACTCGACAGCTGTAATAGATTTACTTCTGAGAAACGGAGCTATTGTTTCGACAAGCACGGCCGACAGAAAAACGGCTTTTGATTTTGCACAGACAAACACACAATTAAAACATGATCAGATCTACTGGTCGCTAAATACAGGACGGTGAACAACAAATGAGAATAACAGGCGGTCAACTCTCAGGCAGGTATACAAAATGCCCTGAAGGAATTATTCGTCCAGCTATGGACAGAATGAGGGAATCGGTATTTGCAGTTATCGGTGATTTAAGCGGAAAATCTTTCCTTGACCTTTTTTCCGGTTCAGGAACAATTGCTATTGAAGCGGTATCCAGGGGTGCAGTACGCGTAGCGTTATGCGAAAAAGATAAAATAAAGATACCAACAATACTTGAAAACGTTTCAATGACAGAAAATGATATGGGCGTAAAAATTCAATGTCACTTTATGCCTGTAGAATATTATATAAAACGGTGCAAAGAAAGTTTTGATTATATTTTTTTCGACCCTCCTTTTCCTTACAAATTTCATAAAGAACTGATTGAAAGCGCATTCGACAACAATATGCTTGCTCAGGGCGGTATAATTCTTGTTCACAGACCCGAAGAGCATTATATGCCCGACATCATAGGTGGTGTGCACCGGATTGACAAGCGTATTTATGGAAGATCGATTGTTGATTTTTATTCCTGATTGATTTTGAAAAAACTTGACTTTTGTTCAAAAAATGTTACCATGTTAGGTAAGGATTATAAAGTTTGTTTGTAAAGAGAGTTTTATGACAGATGATTTCAAAAAACAAATACAGGACAAACAGGGGGTTCAGGGCTTTATCAAAGTCACTGACTCGCCGGTCTCAGCTTTAACAACAGAACAAAAAGCTGTTCTTAACAGAAAGGGGAATGTCTTTTACAACGAGGGTGATATTGAAAATGCACGCCGGATTTTTGTTGCAACAGGTTATTCAGATGGATTGACAAGGGTTGGCGATAAATATATGGAAAAGAAAGAAGGAATAAAAGCTCTGAAACAATATTTTCTTGCACACAATAAAAAAAAGTCGGAACCGATCTATGAAGATTTGGCAAAAATCATATCAATCATGCTGAAAGACGACTGATTTAAAAAAGGAGTAAAGAATGAACAATGAAGACATTGCTGCAAACGAACAAATAATTATAGCAGATGAATCATTTCCTGCGGTGAGTGAATCAGAAAAGACTGATAATCCTCAGGCTGATAAAATCTCTGAACTCTCAAAAGAAGGATATCAGCTGTTAAAAGGCAATAAAATTTCAGAAGCAGAAGATGCCTTTCGTAAAATTCTTGAACTTGAAGACAATAATAATTATGCACTTGTCGGGCTTGGTGATTCCGAACGGAAACGTAATAATTTCAATGAAGCAATAAAGTTTTATACAGCATGCCTGTCATATCACCCCGGAAATAATTATGCGTTATTCGGGCTCGCAGACTGTTATAAAGCGCTTAACCAGTACCACAGGGCAATAGAAATCTGGGAACAGTATCTTGTACACGATGACCGCAATATCACCGTTCTTACACGCGTTGCTGATGCATACCGTAAAATACGTGATTTTAAGAAATCAAAGGAACTCTATCTTAAAGTTCTTGATATGGAACAGAATAACGCATATGCCCTTATAGGACTGGGGCACCTTCATTACGACTTTAAAGAATATAAAGACGCCCTTTATTACTGGACAAGAATGCTTGAGCTTAATAAAGATGCTGTCGATATCCGCGTACTTACTTCAATAGGAAACTGCCACAGAAAACTCAAGACATTCGATCAGGGAGTTTCTTATTTTGAGAACGCTCTTGAAATGGATCCTGACAATTTTTACGCGCTTTTTGGACTTGCTGACTGTTACCGGGGCATGAACCAGCAGTACCGTTCAATAGAATACTGGAATCGTATTCTTAAACTTGATCCCAACAATAAAGTAATTCTTACACGTGCGGGTGATGCATACCGCAATACAGGTGATTATAAAACGGCATCCGAATATTACAGCAAGGCGCTTGATATCGACTTTGACATTTATGCGGCTCTTGGACTGGCTCTTATTTGTAAAGGAGAGGGAAAATATGCAGAAGCTGTCGACCGCCTCTCAAGCCTTATCCGCAACGATCCGAAAAACTATCGTTTGTACATTGATCTGGCAGACTGCTATGTTAAAATGAACAAGAGGCAGGATGCTGTTACCTGCCTTGAAAATTATCAGAAACAGGGTCCCCGCAGCCAGCCCATAAATGATATGCTTGACAAGCTCAAAAACAATAAGCCTCTTTAATTGAATGATGGAAAAAATTGCTCTTGCAGGTCTTCTGCCTGAAGAAATAGTCTCATGTCTTTCACTTCCGCAGACATTCCGCGGTGTGCAGATTTTTAAATGGATTGGGAGCGGAGTCACATCGTTTGAGTCAATGACGAATATAAGCGAAACCCTCAGGACTGAACTTGCTGAAAAAGCGGAACTGCGCTCATCAGCTGTGACAAATACACTGAAAGATCCGGACGGAACAATAAAACTTCAGATTACGCTTCACGACGGCCTCGCTGTGGAGACAGTACTCCTTACTGACCGTGACAACAGAAAAACAGCATGTGTTTCCTGCCAGGCAGGCTGTGCGATGAAGTGCGCATTCTGTAAAACAGGAACACTCGGGCTGGTACGGAACCTCTCTGCTGCAGAAATTGTAGAACAGTTCCTCTTCCTTGAAAAGACAGCCGGGCCCTTGGATAATATTGTGTTCATGGGTATGGGCGAACCAATGATGAATCTTCCTGAAATACGGAAAGCTGTTGCCGTACTTACAGATAAACGGGGAAGAAATCTTTCAGGACGGCGTATCACGTTATCTACATCAGGCGTTATAAAAGGTATATATGATCTTGCAGATAATGGACCTCTGATCCGGCTCGCTGTTTCCCTCACTACAGCGGATGAAAATCTGCGCAACAGACTTATGCCAGTCTCTCTGGCGAATCCCCTTCCTGAACTGCGTAAGGCAATCGCTTATTATATAGAAAAAACAGGAAAACGCGTAACGCTTGAAGCAGCTCTGTTGTCAGGAGAAAATACGGGAGCAGAAAGCGCACGACACCTGATTGATTTTGCAAAGGAACTTGATGTAAATATCAATGTTATCCCATGGAATCCCGTCGAGGGACTCCCGTTTAAGGAACCTTCATTTGAAGAATCCGCTTCATTTGTTTCAATGCTTGAAAAGGAAGGTCTTAACATAACACTTAGAACAAGAAGAGGTCGTAAAATAGGAGGAGCCTGCGGACAGTTAGGACGTACTCAATCACAACCACCGTCGCAGGATACGGAGGATGAAGTTTTCTAAAGGTAACGCAGTCGGAATTTTATACCCTTCATACGCCACTAGTGCCGGGGTATCAAACTTTCCGCACGAATAAAAAAAGTAGTTTTTTAATACTTGAAAACTTGAAGTTTTTCATCTATAATTAGGATTCGTGGAGCTTGATATGCAGAAAAAAATTTATGTTGCCGGTATGTTTGATGATGATACTGCAAAAAAAGTAGATACGGCTGTACGTGGAGTTGCAGGTGTTACTAATGTAGCTGCAAATGCTTCAAAGGCACAGATTCTTGTTGATTTTGTGGACGGAACTGCAGGTATTGAAGAGTCCATCGACAAAGCCATAAAAAGTGCCGGTGTCGACGTATTGAATTAAAATGCAATTAACTGTTCTTGACGGACATGCGCTGAACCCCGGTGACCTCAGTTGGGATTGTTTTAAAAAATACGCATCTGTTGCTGTCTATGAACGTACTCCTCCTGATCTGGTAGTCAATCGTATTGGTAATTCCGATGCGGTTCTTTTGAATAAAATCAATATCACTTCTGAAGTTTTAAAAAAATGTTTAAATCTTAAATACATTGGCGTTCTTGCGACAGGATATAATGTTGTTGACGTAAAAGCAGCACGTAAATCCGGCGTCACTGTTACAAACGTACCTTCCTACAGCACGATGTCTGTGGCTCAGCACGTATTCGCTTTCATAACGACGTTCACAAATCACATCCAGTCTCATAGCGAAAGCGTTATGAGCGGGCAATGGATTGCAAGTCCTGATTTTTGTTACTGGAATGCACCTCTTATGGAGCTTTCAGGTAAAACACTCGGTATTTTTGGATACGGCCATATCGGGCAGCGCGTAGCTTCCATAGGACAGTCGTTCGGCATGAATGTCATATGCTGCCCCCATCGCGCACAGGAAGGAATGCCTGTCATTGTTTCGAGGGATGACCTTTTCCGTCAGTCCGATTTTCTTACGCTTCACGCCCCTCTTACAAACGAGACGACTGAAGTCGTACAAGAGCAGACTCTCGCTCTTATGAAGAATACTGCATACGTTATAAACACTGCGCGCGGTGGGCTTATAAATGAACACGATGTGCGGAAAGCGCTTGATGACGGAAAAATTGCAGGTTATGCATGCGATGTTTTAACTAATGAGCCTATGAAATCAGACTGTGAACTCTTAGGTGCACCTAACTGCCTCATAACGCCGCATATAGCGTGGGCTCCAAAGGAAACACGTATCAGGCTTATGGATATAGCACTTAGAAATTTTGAGTGCTATTTAAACGGAAATCCACAGAATGTTGTGTCATAATACCGGAAAACCGGTTATTTTTCTTGACTATCATTATTCTTTTATTTATACTAAAGTTATTCAGTAATATTAAACAAGAGGTATTTTTATGAGTAAAACGATAGCACAGAAAATATTTGAAGCCCATCTGGTCGACACTCCTTTCGCAAATACATATGTTCTCAAACTTGACCGTGTGTTCTGTCATGAAATTACAACCCCTGTCGCAATTAATGATCTTGTAGAGCGCGGGAAGGACAAAGTGTTCGACAGCACGAAAATAAAGGCAGTTATTGATCATGTAACACCCGCAAAAGACAGCAAGACTGCCGCTCAGGGAAAAATTCTCCGTGACTGGGCACGAAGGCAGAATATAAAGGATTTCTTCGACATCGGTTCGAACGGCGTTTGTCACGCTCTCTTTCCCGAAAAAGGATATGTACGCCCCGGTTTTACCGTAATTATGGGCGATTCCCATACATGCACCCACGGAGCATTCGGTGCGTTTGCGGCAGGAGTCGGTACGACGGATCTTGAAGTCGGAATACTCAAAGGAGTCTGCTCTTTCCGCGAACCGAAATCAATCAAATTCGTGCTGAACGGTAAACTGAAAGACGGTGTGTATGCAAAGGATGTTATCCTCTTCCTTATCGCAAAAATCGGCGTAAATGGTGCAACAAACTGTGTCGTCGAATTTACTGGTCCCGTAATCGATAATTTCGGTATGGAAGAACGTATGACGGTATGCAACATGGCAGTTGAGGCCGGCGGTACATCGGGTATCTGCTATCCTGATATGAAAACCGTTGATTATCTCTGGGAGTTCATTAAGGATGAATACAAGACGAAAGAAAATGCCCTTAAAGATTACAGCAAATGGACTTCTGATCCGGATGCGGCCTATGAAAAAGTAATAACGCTTGATCTTTCTGACCTTGAACCTGTATGTACGTCCGGATATAAACCGGATCAGGTAAAAAAAGTTGCCGAAATGGAAGGAACTAAAGTTAATCAGGTATATATCGGAAGCTGCACCAACGGGCGCATTTCAGACCTTCGTATTGCAGCAGGCATTCTCAAGGGACATCACCTTGCAGACGGTGTCCGCGGAATTGTAAGCCCTGCTACACCGAAAATTTATAAAATGGCGCTTGATGAAGGACTTCTTGACATCTTTATGGATTCGGGATTCTGTGTCACTAATCCGACTTGCGGTGCGTGTCTGGGTATGAGTAACGGCGTTCTTGCAGAAGGCGAGGTATGTGCCTCTACCACAAACCGTAATTTTAATGGTAGAATGGGAAAAGGCGGTATGGTTCATCTGATGAGCCCTGCTACTGCGGCTGCAACGGCAATCGCAGGCACAATAACGAATTCACCTCTGTACAAATAAACTTTAAATAGGAGAAAAATGAGATGAAACAGTTTGGCGGTGAAGTACTTTTTCTGGATCGTTCGGATATCAATACGGACGAAATTATCCCGGCAAAATACCTGACGGAAATTTCCAAACAGGCACTTAAGCCGTATCTGCTCGAAGATCTGAAACTTGACGGATTCAATCCGAAAACAGATGTTGCGGGTAAAAAAGTCATCATTACCCGTGAAAACTTCGGCTGCGGTTCTTCCCGCGAACATGCGCCGTGGGCACTTGAAGTAAACGGCATTTTTGTTGTTATTGCGACAAATTTTGCACGTATATTCCGCCAGAACATGTTCAACTGCGGCCTGATTGCAATCGAAATGGACAAGAAATCTATTGAAGATATGTTCCATACGTTTGCAGCTAAGGACACAGAATGCAGAATTGTACAGAACGACGACGGTACTGCAAAGGTAAAACTTATTGCAGGAAGTCTTTCCAAAAGCTACCCGTTCAAGCTTGACGATTTTGAGAAGGCGCTTGTGGAAAATGAGGGCTGGATAGGATACGCTGACAAGAAATACTGAATAGTAGATAAAAAACAGCACGTAAAACAAAGTATCTTTGAATCAGCGGATTTTACTCAGAGTATCCTTTGTTTTTACCCTGTTTCCATACACGGGTTCACCCTGAATCCGTGGGCAGGTTCACCCTGCGTTCCCGCGCGGATTCAGCCTGCATCCCTGCGGTGGTCAACACTCAAACACGAGTATGATTCACCCTGAACCCTGAGCGTGTGTATGCCTGTTTCCTCGTCGTGAACCGGTATGCACCGCCGCAGAAACGCAGACACAAAAAGAGTATATTGTCAATTGACCGATGGAAATCCGGTTATTTTACGATTCTGTATATACCGTTCTTTTCGCACACAAACTTTTCCGAAGCAAGTTTTTCGGCAGCCTTTTCAAGCCGGAACAAATCAAGATGCTCTTCTTCAGCAATTTTACCAAGAGTCACGCAGCCTTTTTCCGTAAGCTGACGCAGTATAGCACCCCTGGCCTGCCGCAGAGAACCTTCAAACTTAGACTGCTTCACATAGTGTGTACTTTTTCTGGACGGATTTTTCACACGTTTTTTTAGTTCCGCACCGTAATCCATGAGAGCATAATACCATTCACGGGGATTCTTTCTGTCAAGAGTCTGTCCGACTAACGGGAGAAGCTCCGCATCAGGAACTTTTTCCTCAGTACCATTAAAAAAGAAAAAAATAAACACTGACCGTATGTTTGTTTCTATGAATACTTCAGGTTTATTGTATGCAAATGCAGAAACAGCCCCTGCCGTATACGGCCCCACGCCGGAAAGCAGCTCAAGACCGGCTTTCGTATCAGGAAAAACTCCGCTGTATTTTGTGCACACTTCAAGGCATGCGCTCTGCAGATACTTCGCCCTGCGGTTATAGCCAAGACCGCTCCATGCGGCAAGTATGTCAGCAAGAGGAGCTGCGGCAAGCGATGCAGCATCGGGAAATAATTTAAGCCATGCGTCGTATTTGGGAACGACACGGAGTGTCTGCGTCTGCTGAAGCATCATTTCCGAGACAAGGATTGCATAAGGATCATCTGTTTCACGCCAGGGGAACATTCTGCCATGGGCTTTATAGTTGTCGAGAATAGTCCTTTGGAAATCAGAAATCAGATTTTCTGTCAGCTGCATAGTTTTCGTGTTAAGTTAATCAGACTGTTATTCCGTCCGCTCTACAAATCCCCGCTGAACAAGTTCTTCGAGAATTGAATGCACGATCTCTTCCGGGACGTTGCAGCTTGTGTCAACCTTCATGTCGGCGACTGTATCATAGGAATTATTGTCTATACCGTACAATTTCTTATACCGCCTTGTATCCTCACTGTCGCGCATCGAAGTAAATTCCTTTATTTCCTGTAAACTGCCGCCTTCACGTCCGAGTATGCGTTTTGCGCGGAGTTCATCGCTTGCAAGGAGATAGATTTTTACATCAGCCTCTCTGAGCATCCATATGGCAAGGCGTGAGCCGAGCACACATGATTCACGGCGTGCAAGTTCAACCTGATGAGTATCAACATATTTGTCGTAACTGTCGTCGGTTTTTGCATTCTCTATGACCTGTGCAAGCGTCAGTCCTTTTTCCGCAGCCAGCTGGCGGAATGTATAGTTAATGAGTTTGATTCCAAGTTTTTCAGCAAGCAGCGTGCTTACCGTCGTGTTTCCGCATCCTGACTTTCCCGATATTGCAATCCGAAGTTCCTTCCCGGGAATTAATTTGTATCCAGCCATTTACACCTCCTATAAGAATCCGATATTTTTCCTCATAATCCAGCTCTCCACGCCGCGCAGGGATGCGCGTCCACAGCCAGGCGGGAAAATCATTGCACAAGTACTCTACCCCAAGATTTTCCCGCAGAGCTGGAATTACATGGATGTAATTCCAGCGACTATCCGCGCGCAAGGATGCGCGCACAAAGCCAGGCGGGAAAATTACCGCACAAGTACTCCGCCCCAACATTTTCCCGCAGAGCTGGAATTACATGGATGTAATTCCAGCGACTATTCCACATTCCTCGCCTGTTCGCGTATGTTTTCAAGCGAATCTTTTGCAGTAACAACCATTGCTCCGACTTCCGTAAACTGATTCTTGCTGCCGATAGTATTTATCTCACGGTTTATTTCCTGGCAAAGAAAATCTATTTTCTTTCCGGGAGCAGGATTATCTTTCAGTTCCGAACGCAGGGCAGAAAGATGACTGTGCAGCCTGATTATTTCCTCGTTTATCGTATATTTCACAAGCATGGCGGCTGTTTCCGTCATGATACGCTGTTCGTCTACATGCTCCCCGAGCAGTTCGTTGAATTTCTGCGTAATCTGATCTTTGAACATCGTCTCCATCTTGGGCTGCCATTCTTTAAAAAAAGCTGCGCATTCTTCAAGTTTTCCAAGTTTTACAAGCAGATCCCTGCTGAGATTCGCACCTTCTCTCGCGCGGTCAGTGCAGAATGATGTAAGTGTTTCCGTAAATACAGGGGCTATCATATTCCAGTATTTTTCTATGTCATACTCGCGGTCGCTGCAAAGCACTCCAGGCTGCGAAATTATGAGGGATAGAGGCACGTCATCCACCGTTCTGCCCAGAGCATCTGCAATCCGTCCGATTGCATCGGCATATGCTTTTGCAGCCGTTACATCCGCCGTAACAGTTTCATCCACGTTCATTTCCTTAACACGGATGTATATGTCTACTTTGCCGCGGATAATTTTTTCGGTGACAAGAGCGCGGAACCGCGATTCAAGCTGATTAAGGTACGGAGGCAGATTTATCGAAAGGTCAAGAAAACGTGAGTTTACCGACTTTATCTCTACCGATACGGTCGCATCTTTGAGTGAAATTTCTTTGTATGCATATCCTGTCATGCTGGTCATAATCGCAATCCTTTATTAATTATTTTTAAGTTCGTCGTAAAGCGCTCTACCGATTTTCCAGTTGTCCCCTGCCCCCATCGTTACGAAAAGATAGCCGTTCGGATACTCTCTGCCGGGATTCGTCTTTAACTCCGAAAGTGCAAATTCCTTTGAGTCGAGTATTTCGTTATAATAATGAACATTCGAGTGATATTTTTTTGCATGTTCATATAGTGTTTCGCCTGTTACGGAAGCTGCCGACGGATTCTCGCGAGCCGAAGCATATATTTTGTGAAGAATGACTTCATCGGCAGAATCAAACGCCTGCGCAAAGTCTTCCAGAAGAGCCGCCGTACGTGTATATGTATGGGACATAAAATCTATTATTATTTTGCGCCCGGAATAAAATTCACGGTAACCGGACAAAGTCGTTTTTATTGCCGTCGGATGGTGCCCGTAGTCGTCGATGAATACGACTGAATTACCATTTGCAACAGCTTTTCCAATCACTTCACTGCGGCGCCTGCCCCCTCTGTAGTTTACAAGCCCCTGTTTTATGTTTTTAGCATAATCAAGAGGATTATGTCCATCGGTCTTTATAAGTTCACAGACAAGAGCCGCAGCTGCACATGCATCGCGCACGTCGTGTCTGCCGGGCACGTGGATTTCCAGAGCCCCGAGCAAGTTCATTGTAAAATGCTGCGTCTCATCCGCCGTCTTTCCGAAAGTCAGATGATATGCACCGTCCGCTTTCTCGCCATAGGGAACCAGTTCGATGTCGCTGCGCCGCTGCTTTGCAAGTCCTGCAGTCTCTACAGCTCCTTCGTCGTCGGCACAGTACACAAGCTGACCGTATTCGGGCAGTTTGCAGATGTAGTCGACGAAAGCATCCCGTATATCGTTATATGTCGGATAGTAATCCTGATGATCGCTTTCGACGCTTGTAAGCACGATTTTCTGCGGACAGAACGACATAAAATGCCGCTGATACTCGCACGTTTCCGCGACGAAATAGGCATGTTCTTTCTGCGCGAATGATTTCGTCGTCATCGTACAGCTGTCTCCGAACGATGAAATCATAGAACCGGCAAGAACCTGGGCAGGAAGATCAAGCTGTTCAAGAATAGTCCCCGCAAGCCCTGTTGTACTCGTTTTACCGTGCACACCGCATATTCCGCAGCTGTATGCCTGTTCCGATACAGCACCAAGCGCTTGGGTGTAAAGCATACAGGGGACACCGAGCCTGTATGCAGCAATTAAATCAGGATTTTTCTCCGGATTATATGCCGATGAATAAATAACGTACTGTATGTCTTTTGTGATATTGCTTTCACTGAAAGGGAGTGCTTTCAAACCTAGTTTTTCAAGGATTTCGTCCGTATAAAAACGTTCGGAAACATCGCTGCCCGTAATGACAGCGCCCCTTGAATGGAGTATCTCAACGAGAGCGGCCATACCCGTTCCCTTGATTCCGACAAAATGTATGTGAAGTCCTTTAAGGTTCTTCGGAAGTAAAATTTTTGCCATATATACATAATAGTACATAACGGCATATTGTTCAATTTGAAGATTTATGCCTGTTTACTGAGCTGGAGGTACATCTGGTCGGCAAGTCCGAACCCTGCCTTTTTTGTAAGCTCCGTTGCATATTCGTCATACATCATGTCTTCGTACATATTCGACGCAAAACTGTTGCCGCCCATAAGGTCCGTTTTGTTCACAGTTTTCCGCATTGAAGACAGCATGATTTTTACCATAAATGTCTCAAGTTCAAGCGATTTTTCATATAACTTGCTTGTTTTGTCGATTGTACGGGATTCACCGTGTGCGCCGGCCTGATTTACCGCCGCGCCGGAAGGCCGTGCATGTTTATCAGCCTCCGCTGTATAGGTTTTTGAAAAATCAGAGGAAAAATCACCGTTAAGTTTACCGTCGCTTACCTGACTCGACGAAACAAGCCCGTCACCGGAAGTTTTCGTATCGGTTTTCATGCTTTTTACAAGGTCGTCAAACCGCGACATCTCGCCTTTATACTGTGCAGACTGAACTGCCTCATTGCCGTTTAACAGCGAACCGTTTACACCGCCGATTGTCATTTTTTATTCCTTACCGTTTAAGATTTACGGCTGTATTAAGCATGCTGTCAGTTGTCTGAATGGCCTTGCTGTTGAACTCATATGCACGCTGGGCGACAATCATCTGAACCATTTCGTTTACGACAGACACGTTGCTCATCTCAAGAAATTTATGTTCAAGCTTGCCCATCCCGTCAAACCCCGGACGATTCGCAATCGGATCGCCGCTGGCGTTAGTCACCTGATACAGATTGTCGCCGTCGGCTTTGAGTCCGACTTCGTTCGGAAAACGGTACAGCTCTATCTGTCCTACCTGAACAGGTTCAGTTCCTCCGTTCACTTTTACACCGACGCGTCCGTCCTGACTGACTGTCAGCGTCTGAACATCATATCCCTGCGGAAGTATGATTTCAGGCATGACACGCATTCCGTTTGATGTAACAAGCTGCCCTGTCGAATCAACTTTAAAAGAACCGTCGCGCGAATAAGCATAACTTCCGTCGTATTTTTGTATGCGGAAAAATCCGTCGCCTACGATTGCGACATCGGTACATACTCCCGTATTCTGCAGCGACCCCTGACTCATAATGCGCTGTGTCGCACCGACTTTTACACCATGCCCCTGCTGTATTCCGACTGGAGTAACAGTATCTTCTGTTGCCGGAGTTCCGGCAAGTTTTTCATTCTGATAAATCAAATCTTCGAATTCGACACGCTGCTGTTTAAATCCGGTTGTATTTACATTGGAGAGATTATTTGAAATTGCATCAATATTGGACTGTTGTCCGTTCATCCCGGTAGCTGCTGTCCACAAACTTCTTACCATTTCTCACTGCTCCTTTATTTATACATTGCAACACGGGACCACAATGTGTTCATCATTGAGTCTTCGCTCGTAATTGTCTTCTGGTTCGCTTCATACGCTCTGTTCACTTCAATCATCTGAACCATCTCATTCACAACATTTACATTCGAGGTTTCCGTATACCCCTGCAGAATACGCGGCCTTTCGTCACCTTCAGCAATATGTGCGGGACCTGAAATATCGTTCGTTGTATAGAAACTTTCTCCCATCTTCTTCAGATACCGTTCGTTGTCAAAGCGGACAACTTTAAGTCTGTCCACTTCCTGCCCGTCCTGCGAATAAATTTTTCCGTCTTCCCGTACAAGAAATTTGTCATTGGCAAGCCGGATGACTCCGTTTTCCCCAAGTACCGGATATCCGTCTTTTGTTTCAAGAATTCCTTCTTTTCCGAGGAAAAAATTTCCGTTCCGTGTGTAACGTTCTCCGTCAGGGGTCTGAACAGCAAAAAATCCCTGCCCGCCCATTGCAAAATCAGTTTTTGTATCGGTGGCTTTAAACGAGCCTTGTTCAAAATCAGTATAGTTTTCATTTGTTTCCACACCAAGCCCCAGTTTTCCGATAACGGGAGCTGCATCAGCGGAACCGAATGGCGTTTCATAAACACCGTCCGCATTCGTACGGCGGAGCAGAAGTTCCGAAAAAGATTTACTTACAGATATATCACGCTTATATCCAGTCGTATCGACATTTGCAAGATTATTGGAAATAGCATCAAGTCTGTTCTGCTGCGCGTTCATTCCGCTCGCGCCTGTATACCAGCCACGTATCATTCTGTCGTTTCCTTCCGCATATGCTGCGGTCCTGTTACTTTATTATCGGCAGTCATTTCAGGCCGGTTAAGCAAAATAATTTTGCAGCACAGTAAAATCGTACAAAAGTACCGAAACTTGTTGCAAAATACATATTCTGGAATTATAATAAATTATTAAGAAGATAGTTAAAAAATTTTCTAAAGGAGATACAATACATGTATAGTGAAGAAAAAGATCAGCGGGTGCTCGCAATTATTCTGGGAGGAGGAAAAGGTACACGCCTTTATCCGCTTACAAAGGAACGCTCGAAGCCGGCTGTTTCTTTTGGCGGAAAATACCGCATCGTAGATATACCTATTTCAAACTGCATTAATTCAGGCTATCGTAAGATTTACCTCTTAACGCAGTTTAATTCTGCCTCACTTCATCTGCATATCACTAATTCCTATAATTTCGACAGGTTTTCACAGGGCTTCGTTGAAATTCTTGCAGCGGAGCAGACTCTGGAACATTCCGGATGGTACGAAGGCACGGCAGACGCCGTCAGAAAAAACTTCATCCACTTTAAATCCCAGAATCCGACACATTACATTATTCTTTCGGGTGACCAGCTCTACAGGATGGATCTCCACGCCTTTATGGAAGCGCACGTAAAATCGGGTGCAGATGTTACCATTGCGACAACAGCAGTGAACAGGCGTGATGCCTCGGGGTTCGGCATTATGAAAATTGACGCGGACAACCGCATTTCCGAATTTATGGAAAAGCCTGCAAACGACCTGAACATCGACGACTGGAAAATACCTGAACAGGCACGCGGTACTCTGCCTCCGCAAAAGGAATACCTTGCATCCATGGGCATCTACATTTTCGATGCCCCCGTCCTTGAAGAAATGCTTAACAACAACATGACTGATTTCGGAAAAGAAATCATCCCCATGGCCATCAAGGCGAAGAAAATCAATTCATACATTTTCGACGGCTACTGGGAGGACATCGGAACTATACGTAGCTTCTATGAAGCGAACATCGACCTTACGCAGATTAATCCGGCGTTCAATTTTTACGATGAAGATGAGCCTATATACACACACATGCGGAATCTTCCGCCTTCAAAGATAAACAAGGCTGATATAAATGCAACGCTGACTGCGGAAGGATGCGTGATTACCGATTGTAAACTCACCCGCTGCGTCATCGGTGTCCGCTCCATTATTGAAACAGGCTGCAACCTTGACGGCGTTATTCTCATGGGAGCTGATTTTTATGAAAACGACGCTGCAAAAAAGAAGAACAGAACAGAAGGAAAGCCAAACATCGGAATCGGTAAAAACTGTCACATTGCCCGCACGATTATAGACAAAAACGCACATGTCGGCGACAACTGTTCTATTAACATTAGCGGCAAAAAATATGAAGACGGCGATCACGGTATATTCTACTGTGCCGACGGAATTATCGTCATCCGCAAAGGTGCGGTTGTTCCCGCCGGAACTGTCATCTGAGAATTGATATGGATTCCATGTACGACAGGCTAGGCGACTTACTCAGCAGCGCACTGGAATCCGGAAAAATACCTGAGCAGAAAGATTCCGGCATCCCGGCTGAAGCGGAGCGGAATGATGCTGTCTCGAAGACGAATACTATTCCGCAAGAGGCTGCAAGGATAAAAGCCGCACACTTTCTCAATGTAAAAAAAAGCCGCCGAAAAGGTGAAATAATACATGCCGAAAACCTTACACAGAACGTGCATTTACTCCCCGACTCGGTCTCCTGTGCATACGGAATTCTTGGAATTGCGCCGGATGCGGCGGAAGATGATATCCGAAGTGCATACAGGGCTAAATTGAAAATGTTCCATCCCGACAGTAACAGCGGCAACGAAACTATTCAAAAAATAGCCCGGCAAAAGACGGCGGAGATTATTGACTCATATAAATTAATAACGAACTGGCTCAAAAAAAATTAGTCTGTCCCGTCATCCTGCGAAGACTCGTCTTCCATTCCGTATTCCTGAAGTTTCCGGTGAAGGGTCTTTCGACCGATGCCCAGAATGTCCGCAGTTTTACTCTTGTTTCCTTTATTGGCGGCAAGATTTTCGCGGATAATCGTTTTTTCGGCTTCATCGAGCGTAATGCCGACGGGGATGGCAATGTCGGCGGCATCCTTAATTCCGCTGATTGACGGCGGCAGATCTTCCTGGGTTATTTCATTTTTTGTGCACATGACAACAGCGCTTTCCATACAGTTGCGAAGCTGGCGGATATTTCCCGGCCAGTCGTATTTGTATAATGCGGCGCGTGCACGGGTGTCTATGCCTGTAATTTTTTTCCTGTTTTCGTCGGCAAACTCCCTGAGAAAGGAATTGAGCAGAAGGGGAATGTCGTCCCTCCGTTCGCGCAGCGGCGGGACTTCTATATGCACAACATTGAGACGGTAGTAAAGGTCTTCTCGAAAGCGTCCGGCTTTTACTTCCTCTTCCATATTTTTATTGGTTGCGGCTATAACACGCACGTCGACGTCGATAGTCTGTTCGCCGCCGACCCGCTCGAATTTATGATCTGCCAGAACGCGGAGCAGTTTTATCTGAATGCTCTGGTTTATTTCGCCGATTTCATCAAGAAAAATCGTACTCTCGTGAGCCAGCTCAAAACGCCCCTTCTGCATTTTATCCGCACCTGTATACGCACCTTTCTCGTGACCGAACAGTTCGCTTTCGAGCAGCGTTTCGCTGAGTGCGGCACAGTGCACTTTTATCATTTCGTGGCTGCTGCGCGGTGACAGATTATGGACGGCATCTGCTACCAGTTCCTTTCCGACTCCGCTCTCACCTGTAATCAGCACAGACGCCTTTGTCGGAGCGACTCGCTTAACAAGTTCAAACACCTTCTGCATCTCTGCACTTTTGCCTATCATCTTGTCGAACTTGTGCGCACCTTCGACTTCGGCCTGCAACTGCTGATGCTGGAGCGACAACTCCCTGCCCTGCAGTGCACGTTTAACAATCATAGAAAGCTGGTCAAGATTGAGCGGTTTCGTGAGAAAGTCATACGCACCCGCACGCATCGCATCGACGGCTGCATCTATGCTGCCATGTCCGGTCAGGACGATGACGGGAATTCCAGGCGTTTCGGTTGTGACCCGGCGAAGCACTTCTTCTCCTGAAATGCCGTCCATGCGCAGATCCGTAATGACAAGATCTATATCACCTTTTGCAACACAGGAGAGTCCTTCCTGTCCGTTTGCGGCGAGACGCACTTCATATCCTTCCATTTCAAATGAAGCGCCCAGACCTTCGCGAATATTCTTTTCATCATCGATTACCAGTATTGTAAATTTCATTTTCTTGCCATTTTTTCCGTTAGTTTATACGAATCCTCATCTGTTTTTCTTTTTATATTCTCAGTCAGCAGCTTTTTGTCGGTCTGCGGAACAGGAAGAATAATCGTAAAGAGAGAGCTTTCCCCCTGAACAGACCTGACCTGTATGTCGCCTTTGAACTCTTTTATGATTTTATATACCATCGTCATACCAAGACCCGTTCCGTTTGCCTTCGTCGTAAAATACGGTTCGAATATGTGAGATACAGTCTCTTCGCTCATGCCGGTTCCATTGTCCGAAATCGTTATTATATATTTATCATCTTTCAAAAAAGTCAGTATTTCAAACATTCCCTGGCATTTTTCACTGGCACTGTCTTTCCCGCAGTCAGGATAGCGTTCCTGAATTGCGGCAAGCGCATTCTGTGCTATATTGATAATGACTTCCTTAAAAAGTTTCTGATCTATAAGCAGGCGCACGGAATCTTTGCATATCCGGACGTGAACCATGATGTGATAATTGTGAAACTCGGGGGTAATAAACGATACGGCATCCTGTATCTGCTTTCCAATATCGATAAGTTCGAGTCTCGCGTTTATGGGGCGCACAGCCATCAGAAAATCCATGACCTTTTTATTAAGGTTGTCAATTTCTTCCGTGACGACATCCAGATGCTTTTCAAGGAATTTTTCTTCGGGAAGCATTCCGTTCCCTTCACGGGCCTTCTTCACCGCCTTCTGAATAAGCTGGGCATGTATGCTGATGGCACCGAGCGGATTTTTTATTTCATGAGCCATTCCAGCTGCAAGGTTTGTAAGTCCTGCAAGGTTTTCCATACGATGGAGCAGAATTTCCTGATTGCGTTTTTCTGTTACGTCGCCTACGGTAACTATTAATCCCGCCATCTGCTGCTGTTTGACGAGAGGCAGCACGGCAATCGTAATAAAACGGACGGAACCTCCGGGAGTGGAAGTCGTAAATTCATTTGAAACGTTCAATCGGTTGTTTACGTCGCACTCTTTGAGAAATTTTGCAATTTCCTTATCATCGATGAGCTGCCACAGAGGAATATTTTCCGCATGTGAATCTTCCGGACGGATCGAAAACGGAAGGTACCGTTCCGCAGCTTTATTGGTAAAAATAAGTTTCCATTCATTGTCTATGATAATAAGACCGGTTGAAAGCGATTCAAATATTGAATCGAGCATATCGTTCTCTCCGGCGACAGTATCCAGAAAATCCTTTACCTGCTCTTCGGAAAGTTTTGAAACTTTCTCACTCACCCGTCTGAAATACTCACTCATACGCAGCCCTGAAAATATTTCCATGCGTTCTGTTTATCTTTGACAACGTCCGCACCAAGTCTTCCAGCGCAGCGGCAGGCGACTGATTGAACACGCTCACATTGTTCCAGCAGTACCGCAGTGCGTCCATGCATTGTGCAGAACTCTCTGCTCCTGCTGCCGTATGGATGAGTTTTTTTTGAGCCGAAGCCGTTCCATCCAGAAAGAGACGAAGCAGAAGGCGGGGATCAAACCCGCCGCAGTCTTTTACAATCTGAGCAGTGTCGGGAATACCGTTAGCCGATATGCATTTAAAAAAATCACCAGCGCTTTTCCGGATTTCGTCGGGAGAAACAGGCAGAAAGGTTTCGATATAACTTTGCAGCGAGCCGGTATAGGTGTCATTGTGAAAAATACGCCGTACAACTTCAAGCTGTTCTTCCTGAGTACGTTCCCTGAACTGATATGTACGCACCCGGGAAAGAATGGTCGGCATAACGGCATTCCTTCTTGCAGTCGTAAGGATGAAAATCACATCTTCCGGCGGTTCTTCAAGTATTTTGAGCAGAGCATTGCGCACGCTTTCGAGCATACGGTCGGCGTTTTCTATAATGACAGTCTTTTTACCTTCCCCCGATTTTATGCGGACCCACGATGAAATATTCCGTATCTGCTTTACAGGTATTGAATCATACAAAAAAGTCGATTCCAGCTTTTCGCAGAGTTTCTGAATCTGGTCGCACGTTTTTGCAACATGCACGGAATCCGGGAGTTCATGGGGAAAATCAATTGTCTCCATAAGCTCGTCTATCTCTGAAGTTACAGCTGCAATCTTTGATATTTTGTCATCGTCTTCCCACAAAATCGGGCTGAACCGCATGGTCAGTTTCCTCACGCTTCTGAGAAAGAGGTACCTGGCAGATTTCAGATACGCAGCATGGCTGTCACACGCATTTTTAAGCACCGACGAAGCTGCCGCTATTTCCAGTGTACAATCACGGGGACCTGCCAGCACGACATTCTGGCTGGCCAAAGATTTATGCTGCAGACACGACTGACACGTACACATCCAGAATCCCTTTTCGGTTCCGGTACAGGAAAGGATACGGGCTGTTTCAAGTGCACAGGAAAGTTTTCCCGTTCCGGCAGGACCTGAGAAAAGGACTGCTCCCGGCAGACAGTCATTCATTATATCTTTTTTGAGCAGGTTACACGTTTCCTGATGAAGAAGATTCTCGTACATTATGCTGCCATCCCCTGAATTTTTTCCGCAGACCCTTTTATGATGCTGTTAAGAATCGATCCAAAGAAACTCCCTCTCAACAGCGGTTCAACGTTGAACCACGGCTGGGATTCCATAAGTACAAGAATAAAAGCTACGACCGCAACTCCCTCAAGAATCCCGAATACAAGCCCGAGCGAACGGTCAAGCCCGCGGAGTATCTCTCCTGAAAAAATCCTGCTTATAATTTCCTGAACGATTTTTACAATAAGAAAAACAATCACAAAAATAAGCAGAAACGATATAACCTTCGCAATGGTTGTGTTTTTTATACCGCTTTGAACGTACAATTCCAGTTTCGGCGTAAAAATTACGGCAACGATAATGCCGCCTATAAAGGCAGCTTTGCCGAAAAATTCTTTTATCAGCCCCTTTACGGCAGCGCTTATCATGAAAGCCAGAATAATAATAATAAATACAATGTCTATTGCCGCATACGTCATACGTTTATCACCTTATTTCATTGTACAGCAGTTCAGCAATTTTTTCCGCAGGCCTGCTTTCTCCTGCAAGTTTACCACATGCACTGCTTAATGAAGCACGAACATCTTCCGACAAAAGGAGGGACAGAGACTGCCGGAGTCTTTCAGGCGTCGCGTTTTCGCGCGCCAGTACAACAGCCGCACCGTGATTTTCAAAGTACCGGGCGTTATCTTCCTGATCTCCGCGCGTTCCCGAACCGCACAAGGGAATGAGCACAAGAGGTTTTGCAAGCACAGCGCATTCCCATATGGAATTCGCGCCGGCACGCGATAAAACGACATCTGCGGCAGCAATAACATCCGGCATTTCAGTGTAAATGAAAGGATACGGTTTATAGCCGTCTTTTTCTGGACACCCGTTTTCTTCTGCGGCTGCTGAATTTCTCATTCCCGTCTGATGAACGACAATAAACCGCTCACACAGCCAGCCGGCATTTTCCCTGACGAGATCGTTTATCTGACGTGCACCTGAACTGCCGCCGAGTACAAGCAGAACGGGCTTCTGTTTTTCAGCAATTCCCAGAAATTTCATTCCCCTCCCGGAATCGGCGGAATAAAAAACGGGGCGTACAGGATTACCTGTCACAATAACTTTACTGCGGCAGGCACTCTTCAAATACAGCTCAGTCTCCTTATACGATAAAAGAATATGCTTTGCGCTGCGGCTGTTCAGTTTAGTTGCAAGTCCCGGTGTAAAATCACATTCGTGCGTATATACGGGAATGTGCAGTATGACTGCGGCAGCGCACGGAGGCACACTCACAAATCCGCCTTTTGAAAAAAGCACAGCAGGCTTCAGTTTTGCAAGAACTGCAAACGATGCAGCAAACCCTGCGATGATTTTAAAAATATCAACGATATTGTTAAACGAAATATACCGGCGGAGTTTTCCCGCCGGTATTCCATAGAATTCATCGGCACTTCTTACACCGTCTTTATTAACATTTTTTTCAACTATTGTACGATCCATGCCGGACAAACATCCGAGCCAGCAGATACGGATTTTTTTTCCGTCACGTTCCGCCACCGCCCTAAGCTCATCAGCAACGGCCAGTCCCGGATAAATATGGCCGCCTGTGCCGCCACCGGCAAAGACAACAGTCAGTATAGCAGTATCTTCCTTCTTCATTTTACTTATCTTCTTTTTATTTCTTACGGTACTTTTCAAGCAGTTCTACTATGCCGTTCTTTTTGAACAGTTTTGCATATTCATATGCAGACATTCCCATAGAATCCTTTACGTCAGGATTTTCACCGTGCTCAACAAGCATTCTGCATATTTTTTCTCTTCCAGCTCCGACTGCAAGGATAAGCATTGTCTGCCCTTCTTTATTGACAGTGTTCATCTTTGAGCCCTTGTTTATAAGCAGCTGCGCTATTTCTTCATTACCGCGCCAGACTGCATCCATCAGAGCTGTATATCCGCGGTCCTCTGAAACAGCATTTATATCTGCCCCGTTTTTCAGAAGCCAGATAATGCAGTCAGTCTGTTCACTGCGTGTCGCGATATTCAGCACCGGTGTTCCTTCCCCGTCACGGATATTCAAATCCATTCCCGCTTCAAAATATTTTTTACATATGTCAAGTTTTCCTTTTGCAATGAAAGACGCAAACGATGCAGACGTAAACGGAATGCCGTTATTGAACAGATATTCGTGGGACTGTTTTTTTATCTGCATGCGGACAATTTTCCGGTAATTCACGATAATGTATTTTTCAAGGAGTTCCGGCGTCTTAAAGTATGTTATTTCCGCACCGATTTTGTTTCCTGCAGAAAGATATTCAAGTGTCGTATATACAGGGATTTTTTTTCCGGAAAAATAACCGGCCAGAAACGAAATTTCAGGCGTACACTGCTGCCTTTCAGAAAGCAGGATTATGCAGTGAGTTGCCCTGCCGATCCTTTCTGACACGGAATCTATCGTATCTGTCTTCCTGTCAATAATATTGGTTTCGGCTTCCGGATCACAGCCGGATAATATCACCTTCAAATCTTTTGTTTTATGTATATCGTCTGCAACAATCAGCCAATTCATTGTTCTATTATAGGGTAAAAAGACGTTACTAACAAGAGAAAAAAACATCAGATAATAAAAAAAAGACGGCTGAAATAATTCAGGCCGTCTGCATGCCACCAGTTGGAATCGGACCAACGACACATGGATTTTCAGTCCATTGCTCTACCATCTGAGCTATAGCGGCGTGTGATGATTACTATATACTCTTGGTTATTTTGTGTCAATATGCCCGATACGATTTTATGGCAATTTTCTTGTTTTTACATTCTCAATACGGTACAATTATTATCGGATACTACGTGGAATTCAGTGGAGGTAGATAATGAATAAAACACGACTAATATGTGCACTTTCCCTTGCATTTGCAGCAGTAATACCGGCCTTTTCAGACGATGCAACAATTTCATCATATCTTGATGATTTTACGACAAATCTGACGGAAGTTATTCCTGAAAACACAACGCAGCTTTCTGTATGGCCCGATGCATACATAGGGAAATTCATACCGTCTGTTCCCCCTCACTTCGGACTTGGCCTTTCACTTTCCGGAACGCTTATGGACACGAGCCAGCTTTCAGGAGCTATCAACGACATCACTTCAACAATGCAGTCGGGAGTTACCGCAGCATCAGATGCTTTCAACATTACACTGCCGACATTATTTTCCATTCCGGACAGATTCGTCATGCCTGTGTATTCCGTCAATGCGCGCATTGGAGGGTTTATACTTCCCTTCGACATCGGTATATTCGGCTCATATGCATATCTGGATAAACTTATCTATTCGGATTTTACAGGAAGCATCGATTATCTGTCTTTCGGTACTGATGTGCGCTACGCGCTGTATGAAGGCAACGTCCTTCTTCCGAAAATTTCCCTCGGCGCAGGTTACATTTTTTCACGGCAGTCACTGGGATTCAATCTTTCAAAGAGTTATGAAGGATCTTATAATTCGTATACCGGTACCATCACAGGTTCATCAGCAACATCAGTTTATGTCACTACAAATACACTATATGCACAGCTGCAGGTATCAAAGAAATTCCTTTTCCTGGTTCCCTATGCCGGAGTCCGGGCAGTCCTTACTTCTTCAACAAGCGGATACAGCTTTTCATATATATCCGAAATTGAAGGTGATTCAACGCCGATTGCTCAAGGCAGCAGTTCAAAGTCGTACGCTACGAACGGGTTTGATTTTGCAAATCTGCAGCCGCAGATTTATGCAGGACTCGGATTCAATGCACCATTCTCCCAGTTCACGCTCAATGCGTGCTGGAATCCGAGAAACAATCTCTGGTCAGCTTCGCTCAATTCCTGTTTCAGAATGTAATTATTTTTTTAATGCATAAAAAAGGCGTGCTTTCATTATTGAAAAGCACGCCTTTTTTTACTGAGACTTCAAAGAGACCTCAGTGTCTAATTACCGCTTCAAGCTGAGAACAGTTTCAAGCAGCGTATCCGCCGTCTGTATTGTCTTAGCGTTCGACTGGAAACCGCGCTGCGTAACAATCATGTCGGTAAGCTGCTCTGAAAGATCGACGTTCGACATTTCGAGTGCGCCGGCAAGAATCTTTCCCTTTCCCGCAATACCGCTTTCACCGACGTTCGCCTGTCCGCTGTTATTCGATTCAACGTATGTATTTTCGCCGGCTTTTTCAAGGCCGCGGTCGTTTGTAAAAGAAGCCAGAGCTATCTGCCCTATAGTACGAACCGATCCGTTGCTGTATACGCCTGTAATCATTCCGCTTGAATCAATTTTGAAATTATCAAGATATCCGAGAGCATATCCATCCTGATCGAATGCTTTTGTCGTGCTTTTTGACGCATCCTGTGTTACAGTATCATTCATGCTTCCTATAGTACCAAGATCAATATTAAACGCCTGTCGGTACGGATTTCCGTTTGCATCGTTGTTTGCTTCGGGAACCGTATAGGAAGTCTGCAGAATTATATGACCGTTGTCGTTTTTTACTATGCCGGCAGTATCGGTAACAGAACGAAGCGTCCCCATATTGTCGAATGTAACAAGAAATGTATTTTGCGTGCCGTCAGTTGTGTTCAGTCCGACTCTGGTCTGCGTATAGGCCGTATTTTCAGGATCGACCTGTACCGTAGCCTGCCATTCATTGGGCGTTCCCGCGACGCGGCGGAAAGAAACATTGAGCATATGTTTATTGCCGAAGCTGTCGTATATCTCCTGTTCCGTTTCCCAGGTTCCCTTCACAACTTCGTCGGCGTTCGGATTTGCTCCTATTTCCGGCGTATTTTTGTTCAGGTTGCAGCGGAACTTTACGTTCTGCGTTGCTTTTGCAGGATCTTTAGAGCCTACAGGAATTGTTATATCGCCAGGTGTCGCGGCCGTCGTAACAATCTGCTCGCCGTTTACATTCTGAGCCATCCAGCCCTGAACGCGCATACCGTTTGCAGGATTAACAAACGTACCGTTTCTGTCAAGGCTGAAATCACCGTTCCGGGTGTAATATGTCTGGTCTCCGTCTTTCAAAATAAAGAAACCGTTTCCCTGAATTGCGACATCAGTCGAAACTCCTGTTGTCTGGAGGTTTCCCTGCGTAAAGATATTGTCGATGGAGGCGACTGTCATGCCAAGTCCCACTTCCTTCGGGTTTACACCGCCGATTTCCTCAGTCGGACGTGCCGCGCCGGAAAGCTGCTGTGAAATCATATCCTGAAAATTGACACGTCCGCGTTTAAATCCGACTGTGTTAACATTGGAAATGTTATTGCCTATTACGTCCATGCGTGTCTGGTGATTCTGTAATCCGGAAACGCCGGAATAAAGTGATCTCATCATATAGCTACCCTCATTTAGTTACCGTAAATTGAACTGATCTGATCCATCGAGTAATATCTGCCGCCCACAAGCACGCGGGGATTATCTTCCCGTGTTGCAGCATCAACGACACCTTTCGTTGTCGTATCGCCGATACTGAGTTCGACAGTCTTACCTATTACTGAAGAAGCTTCGGATGTCTTGAACATTGTCGCCATTTTCGTAAACTCGCTGTTCATGTTCGTCATCTGCTCGAGTGATGAAAACTGAGCCATCTGTGCAATGAATTCAGTGTTCTCCATCGGGCTTGTCGGATCCTGATTCGACAGCTGCGTCAGCAATAGCTTGAGAAAATCATCCTTGCCCAATGCCTGACTTGTCGTACGTCCGTTTACTGCAAGTTTTTTGTTAAAGCCGTTAACTTCATTGTCAACTGTGAACTTATCGGCTGTACTCATGGTGGTGTTAATTCCGTCCATCGTCTACCTCTATTTTTTTCGACTCTTTATGCCACAATATTAAGCGAATGGCTGGCCGTAATATACGAGCCTCCCACCGCAGGAATTGCATCGGCAAACTGTGCATTGTCATAACTGTCCGATGCATGGGCCGGCGTATAATTGTTTTCCTGGTTCTGGCTGTCGGTATAACTGCCGCCGCCCGCGTTTGCTCCGGAATACGACACTGTAAATCCCGATGTTTCAAATCCGTTCTGGATAAACGCCTGCTTCAGACTGTCTGCGCTGTCTTTGAACGCGTTGTATGCATCCTGAGAAGCAACTGTAATCTGCCCGCTTATTACTTTATCGGAAAGCTGGAGACTTATCTTTACATTTCCGAGTGATTCCGGATGAAGAACAAGTTTTATAGTCCCGATATTATTGTCTTTAAGGACTAGTGAACCTGCTTTTACAAATTCCTGCGCATTCTGCTGAATCTGATTCGTCAGCATTGCCTGAAAATTGGAACTTGCAGCAGATGCGCTCTGGTTGCTTGAAGAAAGGATATTCTGCTGCACCTGATCGCTGAAATTCATCGTCATTTGAACACTGCTGTTTCCGTCTGTTTTTACAGCCTGAACGGTTTTTCCGTGAGTATCTTTGCTGCTTTTTGCTGTTTCATTGTCAATCGTATCGGTTCTAAGATCTGTGACGATAATTTTTCCGTCTTTATCGAGTGCAAACTTTTTCTTCTGGGAAAGTTTCTCTTCCTTACCTTTTAACGAAGCTGACGTCTCTTCCGGAACTTTGGTTTTATTTTTCTGACTGGCAGCAGTCTGTTCAGTAAGAAACTGTGCAGGAGATTCTACAGACAAACGCTGGGCTTTAGCCAGTCCTATTTTAGTTTTTTCAGTATCAGTATTTTTATATTCTTCGGCCTGCTCAATAATTGCGTCAAACTGATCCGTATTTTTTTGCGGCGTTCCCTGCAGATATGCAAGTTCCTTCGAGTAATCATCTTTCTGCTCTCTGCTGACATCCTTTACGGTTGATTTTTTCTGCTTTACAGTTTCCTTTTTTGTCCCGGTATTCTTTTCTTCTGCGGGTTCCGTACGCAGAGACTTTGCAGATTTGTCGTTTTTTTCTACAGGATTTTTTCTGACTACTGCCTTTTCGGCTGCATTTGCTTCATCCGGCACGCTGCTTTTTTTTGCATCTTTTGCGGCAGGAACAGCTGTCTTTGCCTTACTTATTCTGCCGGCATCATCCGCAATGCTGCCATCTGTCTGTTCTTTTTTAGCCTGGTCAACACGCTCTGCAAACGAAGTCTGTTTTGTCTCATCACCTTGAGAACCTGAGATTTTTCGAGGCGCAATTGCATTGATTTTTCCAAGAGGTTCTACTTGCTGCGGTACTGCTACAGTTATTGCCTGCATAAACGTTCCTCCAATTTTTGTAAACAGGAAGACCGTCCGGCAGCAGAATTATTGAAGCGTTTCCGGTTTATTCACCATCTTACGCTGAATTTCTGCAGCCCGCTCTGCAGGCATAAGCGAAAGCCAGTACGATCCCAGGGAGGAAGTACCATTTGCTGCCGCTATTTCCTCTACTTTGCGCAGGACATCTATTACCATCTGGTCGTCCATTGCAAGCAGAATGTTGACAGCTGCTTTCGGTTGCATACCGTTCAGATTTGCTGCGATCTGTTCAATGTTTACCTCTTTATCATCGTACTTTTTTACCGTATTGTTGAATGTTTTTTCTCGATCTTCCTGAGTTTTTTCACGTTCTGCAAGTTCTGTCGCAATCTGCTCGTTCCGTTTTTCGGAAGCAGAAAGATCTGTGTCGCGTTTGTCAAGTTCTTCTTTATACAACTGGAGCGCTTCACGCTGTTTGTCTATGCGGTCCTGGTCAATATCGCTGTTAAGCGGTTTTACCGTTACTGCTGTGGACGAGGTCTGGGGTTTCATTCCAAGCACCTTATACAGCGGAGCAAAGACTGACTTTGCATGGATAATTCCAAGATAGTCGAACCACAACAGGCCGCCCAAAGCGAGAATTATGATGAGAAACAAGAGGACAATCGATTTTCCGGCATTTTTTCCCCTGGCCATATCTTTACCACCCGTATAACAGAATCAGTCTTTTAACTATCGGCAGAAAGTCTGCCGATATTAACGGTACTGCCGCCGATATGTTACCTGCGTTCAATCAGGCCGCCTATTGCGGCTCCAAGCGTAATATCGTTTTCGCGCGAAATAATTTCCCAGTAAAGGCCGCGCTCCTTTGTCAGCACAGCTTCTAGGTAACCGTGCACGCGCTCGTTCACGCCGTGGGTCTTATAATAGGTGCTGCCGTTGCAAAGAATACACACCGGTTTTGAAGCGTTATGCCCTTCTCCGGACTGAATCACGGCAGAGGTAAGAATGGATGCAGCATAACGCGCAGAACGTTCCATAACGGCATCAAGCAGCTGGTACATGCAGTCATAATCGTTTTCCGTTCCCACGTCCGCCATAAGAGCCCCAAGAACGGAACTGGTGTTGTAGGGACCGTGCAGGAATGCATCAGCTTCAATGAGTGTCATTGATTCAAGTTTTGCAATCCTTGTGCAGCATTTTTCGCTGAAAAGGCCGTCTGCAGCGGCTGTTTTAAGCACTTCAAGCGACTGCGGGCCGAGATAGGCCCCCGAGCAGAGTTTTTCCATATAGAATGTACCGGGTTTTACCGTCCTGCTGTCCACGGCAACGTCAAAATCAGAACGGTTCACACTGCGGAATTTTCCCGACTCGCATACGACAATCTGCTTCGGGAAATCTTTAAGTCCCGGAATTGCAGGCTGGATGTAGGCGGCGTTAAGGCCGGTGCCAAGAATGAGTCCTATATATGATGAATACTTCATTCCGGGATCGGGACATGCAGCACCTGCAAGAAGGGCTGCGACGGTGTCGTTCATGAGCGTTATGCGGCGCGGCTTTTTCCATCCGTGTTCTATAAGCGCGTCTTTAAGGCATTTTCCGATGCGGCTGCCCACAACTTCAGGAGCCTTTACTTCTTTTGAAAAACCAATAAGTATGCCGTCTCCATCATCTGTTATTTCCATGGGATAGGAAAAACAGAAACCGATAGAATCCGATTTGTCTTTCAGATGTTCAAGATTTTCCGCAATCTGATCAAAGAATTCCTTGCGCGGCAGTTCTTTATCAACTCCCGGCATTTTTGTCTTTTCCATAAAACTGATGTCGGCCTTTCCCTGTGCATCAAAAGTGACAAGGCAGGAACGGAAATTAGTTCCACCGGCATCTATAACGATGACGCTTTTTCCGGCAGCAGGAGCTTCCGGAGGATTGGACCATGTACGTATCATATCCTCGTCAGCCGTTTCTCCCCTGAGCCCGCGGTTCATATCGTGGAGAATTGCATCGGCAACGGTATCAATATCTACATGCCTTACAAAGTTATGTTTTGAAAGAAACGCACTGACAGCCTGATTCATAAAAATACCCCTTTATGTTAAATATAATAGAAAACGGATGTTTCTATTTTAGCAAATATTGTACAAATTGCAATAGAATGATACAGTTACCCTCCGATGTCTTCTTTAGATTTGAATACGCTGAAAAACGAACTGAATCCCGAACAATTCCGCGCTGTTGCAACTGTAGACGGACCCATTCTCATCATCGCAGGAGCAGGAAGCGGCAAAACGCGCGTCATTACGTACCGCATTGCCCATATGCTCGACATTGGTATTCCCCAGAGCCAGATATTAGCCCTCACGTTTACAAACAAAGCGGCAAAGGAAATGGAAACGCGGGTCAGGCAGCTTACGAACAAAAAGCTGCAGAATCTTACCGTTTCGACTTTTCACGCATTCGGAGTACGCGTACTGCGTGCCGACATAGACAAACTTGATTACCGCGAAAATTTTTCAATTTACGACGAAACCGACAGGAATGCACTCATAAAGGAGAGCGGCAGAGAATTGAAATTCACTGCAGACGCGCTTGACGTGTACAAAATCGGAAATTTGTTCTCGAATATAAAAACGGGACGGAAGAACTGGGAAAGTGCAAACGATATGTACCGTAATTTATACGAAGCATATCAGGAAGGTCTCAAACTGTACAATTCGGTAGATTTCGACGACCTCATAGTGCTGCCTATAAAACTTTTTCACGAACGCCCAGATGTACTCGAAAAATACAAAGAACGCTATAAATACATCATGGTCGATGAATTTCAGGATACGAGCCATCAGCAGTACGAAATGATGCACCTGCTTGCACAGGACAACGTAGCTGTCGTCGGAGACGATGATCAGTCAATCTACAGCTGGAGAGGCGCCGACTATCAGAATATCGTACAGTTCGAAAAAGATTTTCCGAACGTACAGGAAATCAGGCTTGAACAGAATTACCGTTCGACAGAAACAATTCTGGAAGCTGCAAACGGCGTCATTGCACACAACACGAACCGAAAAGATAAAAAACTGTGGAGCGGAAACGGAAACGGCAAGCCGATTGAAATATTCATGCCCGAAAACGAAACGGATGAAGCAAGCTTTATTGCGGAAAGCATTCAGGGCATATCAATGGAAGAAAAACTTAAATATGACGACTTCGGTGTACTTATACGGGCAAATTCCCAGAGCCGCACCATAGAAGAAGCTCTGCTTGAATCGAACATCCCCTATACGATGAGCGGCGGTACAAGCTTTTATGAACGCATGGAAATAAAAGACATCATCAGCTATCTGCGGGTCATCGCAAACCACGACGACGACGTAAATCTTCTGCGCATCATAAACACACCGCGGCGCGGCATAGGACGCAGCACGATTGAAGTGATGAACGAAATTGCAAAACAGAACGTCTGTACGCTCTGGGAATCAATACAGTATCTTATTAAGGATCCTTCAGGAATAATTGCAGCGTCATCAAAGGAAGCGTTGGAAGATTTCTCCGGAATCATTGAAAACAACCGTTCAAAACTGCTCGGCGGACGCGGACTTGCAAATAAAGTCCGACAGTTCGTCGAAGACATCAATTATAAGGATTACCTCATCGGCGAATTCCAGAAAAACGAAAAGGCCGTGCGTTTCAAACTCAAAAACATAGAAACGCTCATCATGTCGATAGAAACATGGGAAAACAACCCCGACAACTACGACCCCAACCTTTTTAATTATCTGAACAGGATTACGCTTTTAAGCCGCGATGATATGGACGACGGCAACGATAAAGGCAAAGTGAATCTCATGACGATTCACGCGTCGAAAGGACTCGAATTCCCCGTCGTATTCATTGCAGGAGCCGAAGAAGGCCTTATCCCCCACGCCCGTTCAGTCGAAGAAAATGGCGGAGATGTGGAAGAGGAGCGCCGTCTTTTTTACGTGGCCATAACAAGAGCACGCAACAAGCTGCTTATTTCCTCCTGCCGCAAACGGAGAAGGCAGCAGGCTGTCGTAGAAAGCGAGCCGTCGCGTTTCCTTGATGAAATACCGGCGAATCTCGTCGAATACCATCAGCCCCAGACAGCCGTGACCGAGGACCAGGCTCACGACATCCTCTCCGATATGTTAAAAAAATTACAGCAATAAAATTTTTTTATGCGGGAAAATCATTGCAGAAGTACTTTGCCATGAGATTTTCTACGGTGCACGTTAAAAAAACTCCGGCTTTCTGCCGGAGTTTTTTTTCAGAATGACATGTCAGTTATCACGTTCATAGACATCTACCCTTCTTTTTCGTATATTTTCTTTTTCTACAGCGGAATTGATTACTATGGGAAATGAATACCCAAGTTCAAACACGACAGGCAGACTCCTTCCAATATCCACATCATATCCGTTTATCGTATATGCAAGCGGCTGGATATCAATATCGGCACGGATACCTGTTATAAGTCTGCCGCTTCCGAGATTGAACGAATATCTGACGGATAAAAAGAACTGCTGCGAAAATGACGGAGTTAAATAATTGCTTGAAGCCGTTGTAAGGTCATCTTTGTATACCTGTTCACCTGTAAAGAATGACAACAGAACACCGCCAGTTATAAGTATCTTCTTTTCATCAGGAGAGTCTTTGAATCTGTACCGGTACTGCAGACCGAACGGAATCTGTATGCGGTTATACTGGATGGAAACAATACCGTTCCCGTATTTTTCGCCGTCAACCGCCGTGAATTCACGTTCTGAATGCATAAAGCCGGCACCAGTTTCAATGGCAAATGCAGGTGTAAAAACAATATCTGTCGTAACAAGGCCGCCGCCTGAAAAAGATTTCAACAGCGCATCGGGACTTTTCCAGAAGAACTCATGTTCTTCCACCTGCGCCCCTCCAATTCCCATTGTTACGCCGAACGTTCCGCTCACGTTCAGGTCAAGCCCTACTCCGTATACATGAGAGGGATAAAGCAGCAGAAAGCAGAGTGCCGCAGCACTGATACTTACTTTTCTCAATTTTGTATTTAGTATTATCATTATATTTCTCCGCATCATCCTGACATTTTTGTGAAAAAAAAATTAATCTATTGTCTGATCATTCTGTTCCTTCTACGGTAAATGTCGGGGAAAGCCCCCATTTATCATAACTGATAGTTGTTATATGGTTGTAAAGGTTTAATATAAACACGCTCACTTTCTGTGAGGTATATGAATAGCTATACCTCTCCGTCGCAGTACTGTTCTCTGCACCTGAGCTGTATTTTGCATGCACTGTATACTTGCTTCTGAAAGTATCCTCATCTTTTACATCAAAAACAGGTGCCGATACGCTCGCTCCGGTACTCTTATCATACAAAACGAAACCAGTCGGCTTAAGAGATGTATCATTCGAAACAGTTACAGGTACAGATGCTGTTACTTCGCCTTCCGGATAGTCGGTATCAGAAGGTTTTATAATTATCGTCTTATTACCTGTCGTGTCAAAATCTCCAACATTCCAGGAACAAGTATAATTCGTATACGAATTAACTTCATCACCGTTAGTATACACAGCCTTTATGACCATCCCGGTGCTGTCGAAGTCGTCGTACTGATAATAATTAACTCTCAAAGGATTACTTACAACAACAAGCGAACTTATTGCAGCAGGCTTCACATTGACAGAAAATGTTGCGCTTTTTCCCTCATAGGTAACTGTTACATTTTTATTTCCTTCTGTATCGAGACTATCTCCTCCAACTGTATACTTCCCCACAGGCACATTTACTGTATCATCATTGCTGTATTTTGCAGTGACGACCAGATTGGACAGACCGGGGTCTATCCCCAACGGATATGATAATTTAACAGCATTTGTATTAAGTGAAATGTACTGCAGCTGATACAGATGAATGGGAACAGTAAGAGCCGTTCCCGTATCAGCATCTGTTTTCTTAACATAGAAAGTATAAACAACGGAACCGGAACCTGTATAGTCCTCAAAACCAGGATAAGTTATTGTTTCGCCATTCTGCCTTGCAGTAAAATTTCCGTTGGTATACCGGTATGTTATAACCATGCCGTCTGGAGCAAATGTATCTGTGCTGTAATAATCAAGCTTTGTGGGATATGTTGTTACATTTACACTCAAAAGTTCCGGCGCAATCACATTTACAGTAAAGGAATTCGATCTCGTCTTTGTTATACCACCATCAGTTTCCGTATAGCTGACCGTTATTGTTTTTTCTCCCGTCGTTGTAAGATCATATTGTCCGATGGTGTAACCGGTAACAACTGCTGTAGAACTGTCTGAATATTTTGCGGTAACTTTCAGACTGCTCAAATCAAGGGATTTTCCCAAAAAATACTCTCTCGGAACACTTGAGTAATCAAGTGTAATAGATTCAAGCACGGGAACAATATGTATTGTAATGGATGCCGTTATTGCCGAATTGGTGGAAACACTAAACGTATATAATTGGTATCCGCAGGCCATTGAGAGAATAGATGGATAAGTTATTTTTTCTCCATATTGCGGACTCGTATAACTTTTATTATCGCTGTATTTCCATATTAGTCCTATACCATCAGATTTGAATTCTTCGATCTCTTCATCCGTACTCCCATGCGCATACACAAGTTTTGAGGGAAGAGTTGTCACCTTTATGCTGAGCAATGTTGCATTTGACACACCGACACCAAAGGAATCAGTTTCAGAATTTGCCAGGTCATTTTTGTAGTCATTCTGCTTTATTGTTACAGTAACTTTATAATCGGATGATTCTTTTGTATTATCAAAATCTGTCGTATATGTGTAATCAGTAATTTTTGCTTCGGTCGAATCGTCATATTTACCATACACAACAAGTTTACTTAGATCAAGATCGGTACCGAGTGGATAAGATTTTGTTACGAGAGAGGCATCTAGTCGTATTCCCGTAAGTTTCGGAATGATTTGTATATTCATCGTCGTACTGACACCTGCGGCAGAAATTGTACATATATGGGTACCTGATGCCATGCTGTCAGCTGCAACAGTAATTGCTTCGCCATTTTTACCGACTTTAGCGGTATTATCGGTATACGACACAGTATATGAACCGTCCGTATATGAAAGGGTAAGCTTCATTCCGGTAACGTCGAGCAAATCTCCGTGAATATATTTCGTTTTAGCAGGCAGCGTACTGACGGTGATTTTTTCCAGAACCGGATAGGTAACCTTTATTTTGAATGTACAGTCTTTAGCTGTCACGGTACCTTCCGTATACGATACTGTTACGGTGCATTCCTTCCCCACTGCCGTTGACTCGCTTCCGGAAGATACATAGTCAGTACTGCACGTATACCCTGAAACAACACAAGTCGAGTCGTCTGTATAATGTGCCGTCACTTTCAAATTACTCAGATCAAGGGCTGCACCGCGTGCAACTCCCTTGCAGGTGCCGTCACTCTGCACAGCAGCAGCAATAGATGAATAATCAAGTGTTATAGAAGAAAGAATTTTCTTAACTACGATATAAACGGATGTATGTATGTCAGTATTTCCTTCAACAGCAATAACGACTTCCTGTACACCTGGAGTGAAAGCTGATATATCAGTATAGGTAAGCGTTTCATTCTGCTGCGGATACATAAATGTCCCGTTTGTATACGTCCATTTGAGCTGAAGACCAGTTGATGTAAAGCTTTCGCCCTGAAAATAGACAAGAGTTGAAGGTTTTACATATATCTCAATTCCGGTCAGCTTTGCAGTTTTTACTTCGACATCAAATTTAAATTTTAAGGTGTTGTTATACGTTACGACAATGTGATGTGTTCCAACCGCGTTGTCGTCATCAGGATCATAACCGCTGATTGTGTATCCGCTCAGCTGGCACGTCGTGTTATTTGTGTAAACCCCCAGTACTTTCCCGGCAAGACTAAGAGTCTCCCCCTGATATATTGATGCAGGAGGATCCAATACGCTTATGCTTGTCATTTTAGCGGCGGTAACGGCAACCTGAAATGTCGTTTCAAATTTTTTATTATTTTTCCATTGATATGTAACAGTCAGAACCCTGACGCCTTCATCGTCCGTTGTCGTGTCAAGCGTTGACACGGTATAACCTGAAAGACCGCTGTCATGTTTAACACCGTCTGCATATATGCCGGTAACGACAAGACCCGTAAGGTCAAGTGTTTCTCCGTGTCCGTATATAGTCTTTGAGGGAAGAGATTCTACCTGAATGCCGGTCATGAGTGATTCCTGCACGGATACAGCATATGACTCAGTAAAATCATTCACCTTGATTGTCACAGTGAGGCTGCTTGTTACGGTGCTTGAATCGAATCCGAGTACTTCATATGTTGTCAGAACGTCGGTGTCAGTTCCTTCATCATTATAGATACCGTATACGGTCAAATCATCGGATGCAAGCTGTTCCCCAAGTGCATATGCCGTTTTATTTACTGCCAGCGAAATTCCTTTCAACGCTTTGTCAGAAACATATACATCAAGTACCGCAGAAATTTGTTTTTCAAGGTTGCGGGAATAAACAACGCTTACCAGTTTATGCCCGGAAACCTTGCTTTCAAAATTAACAACCGTGCAGTCTGCAGTCACATCTGAAGTGGAACCGTCAGAATAATATCCGGTGACAACCATACCTGTACTGTCAAACGTATCCCCGAGATTGTAAATAAGTTTTGGTTTTGTAGTTACCTCAACTGATTTTAACTCTGAAGTAACAATAGAAATTGTATAGGACGCAGAAAAACCTTTATATGAAACTGTAATCAACTGGCTTTCCGTAAGCGCAGAACTGTCAAACCCTTTGAACGTCGCCAGCGCAACAGGCTCCTTGTCTACAGTGTTGTCGGAATAGCGTCCGTAAATTATGAGTCCTGACGACGAAAAAGTTTTATTAATAACAAATTCTGTCTGGGCTGATGACGCATCCAGAGAAATTGATTCAAGCTGCCTCTGCCGGGTAATATCATTTATATCCTGGCACCCTATGATAAGCAGTGCGAGCAGCAGCGCTGCAACCGCTGTTACAATTTTTTTCATAAATCTGTCTCCTCTCTTTTTTTTATATTTCCAGTTGTCTCTTGTTCTCAGGCATTTCTTCTTCCCATTCAATGCAGCTTGCCTTACGTGCACGAAGTTTTGCCCATTCTCTGATTCCCTTTATCTGGTCTTCCATCGTGTGTGAGAGTGGAATCATACCCCCTGCCGAAGCCTCTATATAAGACTGGGTAAGCTCTTTACCAGCATCAAACGCATCATATAGTGATGAAACAATAATTTCTTCTATCTCAGAACCTGAAAAACCACGGGTCGTATCCGCAAGTTTTTCGAGGTCAAAACCATCCGGATCCCGGTGACGTTTTTCAAGGTGTATCCTGAAAATATCTTCACGCTCTTCTTTTGATGGAAGGTCGACAAAAAATATTTCATCGAACCGGCCTTTACGCAGCAGTTCAGGAGGAAGCTCACGCACATTATTACACGTTGCAACGACAAAGACAGGAGTCTTTTTTTCCTGCAGCCAGGTAAGGAATGTACCGAACACACGCGCTGTTGTTCCTCCGTCTGTCTGTCCAGACGACCCCAGTCCGGAAAACCCCTTTTCCATTTCATCAAGCCAGAGAATGGAAGGAGCGATACTCTCAGCAGTCTGTATTGCACGGCGGACATTCTCTTCGCTGCTTCCTACAAGACTTGAAAATACCTTGCCCACATCCAGTTTCAGAAGAGGCAGCTGCCACATACTGCTTATTGCTTTTGCCGTAAGACTCTTGCCGCAGCCAGGAATACCGAGCAGCAGGATACCGCGCGGTTCAGGCAGGCCGAAATTTCGTGCGGCCGGAGTAAAAGCCTTTCCCCTCTTGGTAAGCCATTTCTTCAGCTCATCAAGACCGCCGACTTCCTTCATATTTTCGCTTGCATGGTAATACTCAAGAACTCCGGATTTTCTGATTATCTGCTCCTTTTCCGAAAGGATGATTCTCAAATCAAAATCACCGCTCTGTACAAGAGACTTGGCAAACACATTTTCAGCTTCCTCGGCCGTAAGACCTAATGCAGCTTCAACTACCTTGTTGAACAATTCCGGAGATTTTAAAGCCTCCAGCCGGCTGCTGTCACCGACACTTTCAGCTATCTGTTTTATTATTTTTCCAAGTTCGTCTTTTCCCGGAAGTTTATAATCTATAACCGCAAGTTCCTTCTCAAGTTCGGCTGGAATTTTGAGCAGGGGAGACAGGAAAACAACATTTTTCATTGATGTCTTCAGCTGATGTGAAAGATCGCGTAATTTGCGGATAACGACAGGATCGTTCAGATAGGGATGATAATCCGAAAGCACGAAAATGCCGTTCACATCGCTCTGAAGGATATACTCAAGAACTTTCAGAGGATCCTTTAATTCGGAAATAAATGAACCGTCAGGAGTTTCAAGCCCTTCCGTTACAGACCAGCAGAAAAGCTGTTTTTTTCTTCCATGAGCAATACGCGTAAGCTCTGTCTTTACACGCTCTTCTTCAAACGATACAACATACAGCAGCGGATAACGTGCTCGTATAAGTGTTTCAATAGTATTTCCCGATTCATTTTCCATAATGTCCCTCTTTTGTCATATATTCAGAAAACCCGTCGTAACGACGGTTCCGTTTTCTTCTATTATTATTTCTCCCGTTTCGCAGAACGTATCGCTACAGGTCATATCCGCCGCAATGCGACCGTCATGAAGCATGAGAAAACGCTGATTACCGGAGCCGGCCCATCTGCACAGGGACGGGTTGTCTTTTTCGAAGGCTCCGTCGATAAGATAATCACAGAATTTTAAAGCCTCTGATTTCTTTTTAGTAAGCTCTTCCCAGGTAAATCCCGTATAGGCAAGCGTCGAAAGTCCCATTTCTTTTGCAGAACACAGAAGTACTGCAAGTTCTTCATCCTGCTCAAAAGGTTCGCCGCCGGAGACGGTCAAACCAGTCACTTTCTTTTTATCAACACCTGCAAGAATCCGGCTGCAGCTCATTTCCGTTCCGCCTGTAAACGGCTGAGTACCAGGATTAAAGCAACCTTCACAATGCCGGCTGCACCCCTGGACCCAGACAACAAACCTGCTGCCAGGGCCGTTGGAACAAGAACAGTCAAGTATCGAATGTATTTTCATTCCGCTGATTCATCTCCTTTTTTATTATTACTATTTTTTATACGCATAATATTTCACTGATACCCAAGAATTTTCATCGGGTAAATACTGCCGTCATGCAATGGTCACCACCTATTCCCGCATGCGGCGTGAACGCTCCGCGGTGCTGCAATCCGGCGTATGTTTTTTTCTTCATTTCTCTATTATTTAGCAGAATAAAAAAATCAGGAAAAAATACATTGAACACACGGCAGTATGGAAATCCCGGCTGCCGCGTGTTCAAAGTTCCGTTGCCATCTGTCATGTGCAATGTATTAAAAACACACAGTATATGACAGCTTTTTATTTCGTGTTATACACAAACATACTATTCGTGTATAACGTATGTTCTTCAATCCTTCTCTATTGGCAGGACTTACCTGCGGTGTCCTGACTCGTTGTCAAAGATTCTTGCTCCGGCATTCTCCGCAGAAGAATGGCAGACTGTTTTATTTACTATTATTATTTATTCCAGATAACCGCCAAAACACCAGCCGGTAGTTCCGGCGGTTATTGATTTTCCATTCCTGTCTTTCGCTCCATCCATTACTTCCACCTGTACCCAGTTTGACGTAATACCATCGCTATGTGTCAGGATAGATGTCA